>CAZXQU010000019.1:0-45435 GCA_964642545.1 uncultured Prolixibacteraceae bacterium
GGAGAGCGGTGATCACCACAATAACCTGTTGAATAAATGTGAGTTCAATCCCATAAGCCTGAGCGATAAACATAGCGGCTACACACTCGTAAAGGGCAGTACCATCCATATTGATGGTTGCTCCAAGGGGTAGAGTGAAGGAGGAAATCTTATTGGAAACACCGCTGTTGTTTTCAACTGCCTGGATGGTAAGTGGGAGGGTTGCAGAGGAGGAGGAGGTAGAGAATGCCGTAAGCAGGGGAGCAGTTACCGCCTTGAACTGTTTCAGAGGATTAACTCTGCCAATAAACCGCGTAATCAGTGGAAGGGTAATCAATGCATGGACTGAGAGCCCAAGAATGACAGTGAGCATATAGAGCCCCATACTTTGTGCAAGAACGGTAATACTTTCGGATTGACTGACCTGAAATGCAACAATCCCGAATACGCCATAAGGGGCAAAGCGGATGATAAACATGGTGATCTTCATCATCACTTCAAAGGTTGAGTCGAAAAAGGTAGTCAGAAAGATTCGGGACTTCTCATTGGTCAGGTTGATAAAAAACCCGAACAGAATTGCGAAGAAGATGATAGAGAGCATACTTGCCTGGGTAAATGCAGCGAAGATATTTGTTGGGATGATGTTGATGAGAATCTGTCCGAACGACTGTTGCATCATCCCCAGTTCTCCAACCTCCTGGGTTAATCCAAGATCGGCTCCAACGCCTGGTTGCAGCAGGTTGACAAATAATAAGCCGGTGATGATGGCCAGGGTGCTTGTTGAGAGATAGTAGATGATGGTTTTTAAACCCAGCCGGCCCAGGTTTTCAGCCGTTCCTATACTTGTAACGCCCGATATTATCGAACTGAGAATCAGGGGGATGATAATCATTTTGAGGGCACGCAGAAAGATGTCTCCCATCCAATCCACATAACCCACGTAGTCTCCAAGGAAAGTACCATATAGAATTCCAAGGATAAGAGCAACAAGGATTTGCCAGTGTAGCGGGAATTTTTTCATGGTGCCTGTTTTACCATGTAAAAATAGAAAATAATCCGGGGAATTAAAATTGGGGTTATTTCTTGCCTACCAGGAGGTCGATAAGATTGCGAAGTTCAGTTCTGTCGATTGGTTTGGGCAAGTAGTGCGAGCAACCGGCTGCCAGGATCTTTTCCTTGTCGGAATCCATCGTATAACCAGTCACGGCAATTATTGGTGTAAGCTGGTATCCAGGAAGTTGCCTGATTTGTCGCGTGGCTTCCATGCCATCGATACCCGACCCGAGGTTGATATCCATCAGGATGGTTTCATATTGGGTGCTCCTCGCCATCTCAACAGCCAATTCACCGTTGCGGGCTATATCACAGTGAAACCTGGAGCTAAGGTAGATGAGGATCAGTTCACTGTTCAAGTGGTTGTCTTCAACAACGAGAATAGGAGGAAGGTCGTTGCGGATTACAGGTTTAGGGAATTCTGGCACTTCAGGAAGGAACTCCTGCTCGATGATTAGTTGTTGGGTTTCGGAGATGCCAAGTTGGCTTGAAGGCAACCAGATAGTGAAAATGGATCCTTTTCCATCCCGACTGCTAATCGTAAGCTTTCCATTCATCAATTCCACAATCTTTTTTGAAAGGGTAAGCCCAAGGCCATTGCCCTCAAAACTCCGGTTATATCCTTCGCTAACCTGGCGGAACTCTTCGAATATCAACTCATGGTACTCAGCTGGGATTCCCGGGCCAGTATCTTTGATTGTGATACAGGACCAGGATTTTCCTGAATCCCAACTATTCCCGGTTTCAATGATGATCTTCCCTGAATTGGTGAACTTGACAGCATTTTCAAGAATATGATTCAGTAATTGTGTAAAGAGTTTTTCATCGATATAAGAGAATATCGATTCATTCATATAGATCTCAAACCCAAGGTGTTTTTGTTTCGCCGTGGCAAGATGGGGTTCGCAGGTTAGCAGTATGAGTTCATTGAGTTTGGTCTCCTTAAGCTTGAAGAGTGCTTTTTTTGCCTCAAACTGTGAGAGTTCAATCATGCTGTTCAGGGTTGCAAGAAGCCTGCGCCCACTGGTATGTATGTTCTGAGCCATCTGTTGGAACTCCTTGTTTTTCAGCTGCTCGCATAAAATTTCGGAGAAGCCGAGGATTCCCGTCATGGGCGTTCTAAGTTCATGGTTGATGTTGGCAAGTATTGAACTCTTTAGCCGGTCAGACTCTTCTGCATGAAGTCTGGCTATGGTTAGCTCCTCCTGATCCTTGTGCTTTTGAATAACTGCGCCCAGAACTAATGATATAGCTTTAATCGCACTAACCTCCTCCTCTTTCCATACTCGCGGTGAGATACAATCTCCAATGCCAAGAAAACCCCAAAACGTGTTCCTGACATATACTGGCATGATAACAACCGATCTGATATCCAATGTATGCAAAAACTTCTGTGCATTAGGCGTCAAATCCTGTGTAATAGCGATAACCGGGGTGTTATTTTTCAGTGTTTCGTAGAAAAGTGTAAGATCGGGGTTGTAAGGAATATTCACTAACTGCAGACCATCAAGGTTGTGTACCACATCATAGTGTGACCATTCTTGCTGGAGATTCATAAATACCTCTTCAGAATCGGGATCGAAATGGTTTTTGAATAGCATGATCCTGTTAGCCTGGTATGTCTTACCAAGGACCTTTAAGGATTTTCTGATTGCCTCCTCCAGTGAGTTCTCTGTTAACAGGATCAAAGTAGCTTTGCTGTTGCCTTTGATCAGATTCCCTTTCCTTGATTCACTGAGATGAGTGATCTCTCTCCATCCGGCGATATAGGAGTTGTCATCTACAGGAGCGATCCTGCATTCAAATTTTGACACCGATTCAGTGGTCTGATAGATAATTTGCCCTGATTGAAGCTTCTTCTTCTCCCGGCTATTAGTCGCCATCTGTAATAGTTGATTGTTGAGATCATGGTTAAAGATCTCTTCCAATGACAGGCCGATAGGGCCACCTTCCCGTTCAAACAAAAAGGCATGATTATTGGGATGAAAATCCAGCAATTTACCCTCATTGTCTATCCATAGAAGGATGTCAGGGATAACTTCAATTAAATTCTGAGTTGCTTCAATCCGTTGGGTCATTTTCAGGTAGTCTTGTTTAATTAAGTGTCGGGTCGATAAAAATGTCCATTTAAAACCCAATTGAGTGTAGTAAAATAGCGGTGACCGTGTAGAACGATATTATATCAAAAATCACGCCAAAAAATTATTATACTGATAATCAGAAGATTAAGCGTGATGACTAAAAAAATATTTTTGAGAGTGTCCAAATATTTGACAATAAATGTATTAAATTTGGACACTTTTTAGTAAAGAGTGTAAAAATCGTGACTATGGCTAAGAAAGGTAATCTGCTCATCGTTGAAGATAACAAAGAAATCCTTGAAGCTCTGGAGTTATTCCTGGAAGATGAATTTTCGCTTGTTACGGGATTGAAAACTCCGAATATGATCGTCAGCACACTACAAGGTGTATCTTATGATCTGGTGTTGCTGGATATGAATTTCTCTGCGGGAATCGTTACAGGAAATGAGGGACTGTACTGGTTAAAAGAGATTCTCAAAGTAGATCCCTCACTTAGTGTCATCATGATGACGGCTTATGGCGATGTTGAGCTGGCAGTAAAAGCCATGAAGAATGGAGCTGTTGATTTTATTATCAAGCCATGGGATAATGATAAACTATTGGCAACGTTGCGTACTGCACTGAAACTTCGGGAGTCGAACAAGGAGATTGAGAAGCTTCGCAACCGGCAAGACCAACTTACAGCTGAATTGGATCACCAGTATTCGAAGATTATAGTACAATGTCCTCAGATGAGTCGTGTGATGGAAATTGTGGAAAAGGTAAGCAAAACGGATGTCAATATCCTGATTACAGGTGAGAATGGGACGGGAAAAGGGTTGATTGCCCGGGAGATCCATAAGCGATCCTCCCGATTAAACGAAGCGATGATCACTGTGGATATGGCTTCCATTCCGCTTACCCTTTTTGAGAGTGAAATGTTCGGACACAAAAAAGGGGCCTTCACCGATGCTAAGCAGGACCGGATAGGTCGGTTTGAAACGGCTTCAGGCGGGACACTGTTCCTTGATGAGATCGGAAATCTCTCCATGAGTATGCAGGCCAAAATATTGAATGTCCTTCAGGAGCGGCAAATCATTCCATTAGGGTCCAACAAGATTGTTCCCATCGACATCCGGCTGATTTGCGCCACAAATAAAAACCTTGACAAATTGGTTATGGAGGGATTATTCAGGCAGGATCTCCTGTTTCGTATCAATACCATTCAGATCGACCTGCCTCCCCTACGTGAGAGGGGAAGTGACATTGAGTTGATGGCTCAACATTTTCTGATTAAATCTGCAGCCAAGTACGATCGGGGAAAGCTCTCTTTTGCCAAGGATGCCCTGTTGTCCATGAGAACCTACACCTGGCCTGGAAATATTCGGGAACTGGAGCACTCCATTGAGAAAGCGGTCATACTTGCCGAAGGAAATACGGTAAAACCGGAAGACCTCTACCTGAAAAAGATGCCGGGGCAACCGTTGCAGCCAGAAATGAACGGATCATATGGGGATTTTGAAAAGGAGATCATCCGCAAAGCATTGCTCAGACATATGGGAAATATGACCAGTGCTGCCCGTGAACTCGGTATATCAAGGCAGACAATCTATAACAAAATGAAGCGGTATGGTCTCTAAAAGGTATTTTTATAACCTGATTATCCGTTTGGTACTTATCTCACTTACCTGTTTTCTTCTGTGCCTCTCCTTTTTTATCTATCCAAACTATTCTGTAATCATAGTTATTAGCTCCCTCTTTGTTTTTCAGATAATTATCCTTGTCAGTTACCTTAACTCAATCAACAAGAAGCTTGAGAATTTTTTTCTTTTCTACCTGAGTGGCGAAGTTGTCTCATCCAATATTAAACGAACCAAAAATGATGAGTTCAGTCCGCTTTATATGTATTTCGATCTGGTCAATGAAAAACTGGAACAGGCAAGGCTTAAAAATGAGATCCAGAATAACTATTTTAAAACGATTGTCGATGAAACGGCGGTAGGACTGATATCTTTTAAAACAGATGGTTCTGTTGAGCTTTTCAATGAGGCAGCCAGGAAAATATTCGGGATACAGGTATTACGTAATCTCAGGAAACTCAATAATATCAAGGATGGCTTTAGTGAGATGTTGATTGGTTTGGAGTCGAACGACCGGAAGCTGATCTCAATTATTCTGGAGGGTGAATTGATTCAACTGGCAACCAAAAAGGTCAAATTCAAGGCGATGAACGAAGAGCTTCACCTGGTCTCTTTTCAGAACATCAAACCTGAATTGGAAGAGAGGGAGATAGAATCGTGGCAGCGGCTGATTAGGATACTTACACACGAGATCATGAATTCGATGACACCTATCGTGACTCTGGTTGGAACTATCAACAAGAAGCTACGGCGCAAGGATACACCGGAATTGATTGACCCTCAGGAAGTCACTCCCGAAATCTTACAGCGAACCGTCAAGGGACTTGACCTGATAGACTCTCGTGGAAAGGGACTGATCACTTTCGTGCAAAATTACCGGAGTATTACGCGATTGCCGAAACCCGATTTCAAGATTATCAACATCAGGGATCTTTTTCAGCGGGTTATTTTTCTGTTTGAGTCCCAATTTGAAGGCATCGGTATCAACATGAGGATCAACTCCCATCCTTCACTCTTTATCAGTGCCGATGGTGCATTGCTGGAGCAGGTGATGATCAACTTAGTCAAAAACGCATCAGAGGCACTGGATGAGATCGAATCCCCGGTTATAGAGCTGAAGGCTCATTCAGTTCAGGACCAGATGGTGATACAGGTATGTGATAATGGGAGAGGAATTCCACCTGAATTGATCGATGATATTTTTGTCCCTTTTTTTACTACCAAACAATCAGGATCAGGAATCGGGCTGAGCCTCTCCCGCCAGATCATCAGGCTTCATGGAGGCAGTATGACGGTGCAGTCTTCACCGGGAAGTACAGTGTTTACGATTCGTATTTGACCCCTAAATCCTTTGCTCACCCCTAAATCCCCTAAAGGGGACTTACTCCTGCAACGCAGGATTTCCTCCCCTTTAAGGTGAGGATTAAGGAGGGGTCATCCCGAAGGGAGCAAGTCCCCTTTAGGGGATTTAGGGGTTAATATCTCTCCGAAACAATCTGGCCGTCGAACAGGTTTACGATACGTGTACTATACTCCGCATCGCGGGCCGAATGGGTAACCATTACGATGGTTGTGCCGGCATCATTCAGATTTATAAAGAGATTCATGACATCGTCTCCATGTAGTGAATCCAGGTTTCCGGTAGGCTCATCTGCCAGCAGTAATACTGGATTTACAACCAGTGCCCGGGCAACTGCAATACGCTGCTGCTGACCACCTGAAAGCTGCATAGGAAAATATTTTTTCCGATGAGCCATCTCTAGTTTCTCCAACACTTCGGTCACTCTGATTTTGCGTTCAGGAGCAGGAATTCCCAAGTAAATGAGAGGTAATTCTACATTTTCAAAAATAGTCAGTTCGTCTATCAGGTTGAAATTCTGAAACACAAATCCGATGTTATTTTTTCGAATCGCAGTACGTTCTTTTTCCGACAGCTCAAAGATGTTATGACCGAGAAATTCATAGAATCCGCTGGTTGGTTCATCCAACATCCCGATGGTATTCAATAAGGTGGATTTTCCACAACCCGAAGGGCCCATGATTGCAACAAACTCCCCTTGGCTGATATCAAAATTCACCCGGTTCAGGGCCATGGTCTGAACATCCTCGGCCTGAAACACTTTCGTTAAATCCTTAATAATTATCATAATGCTCTTACTCTAATGGTCACCAGAACGAAAAACCGCTAAGACCGGATTTAATATTTTGGATAGCAGGCTCGTCTCGCCAATCATGATATGGGCTGTACCTGTATACCCGTAAACGTTTATGGATGTGTCGGGCTGAATCAATACCTTGCAGTAATCTCCATACCCGATAGGAAGAATTGTTAATACTTTTCCTGATACTTCAACCGGGATGCCCTCGGGTCCTGATTGTATAAGCATCAGAGCCTGTTGTCCGGGAGTAACAATTGATGCAGCCGCAGATGTAAGGATCAGTTCGCCCATGCAAAAAGTAGAGTCGTTGACGGAGAGTGTATCCATGATGACAGAAGCTGCGAGTCGGTCAGGGTACTTGATGAAATGAGTTCCGCAAAGGATCAGAACAACAAGGATGGCGAGAAACAGTATCCCCTTTCGAACCAGCAGTGAAGGTTGTTTGTGTAGGATCTCTTCTACTTCCGGACTGTATTTTCCCTGATCAGGTAGTTGTTTTTTCATCTTAATATCCCAATTCAAGTTGATTCTTAACCAATTCATAGTAGGCTCCCCTTACGGATATCAGCTCCTGGTGTGTGCCCTGCTCAACAATAGAACCATGATCGAGTACCACGATCTGATCGGCATTCTTAACCGTACTTAGCCTGTGTGCTACGACGATAACTGTTTTCCCGGCGAAAAATTCTTTCAGGTTGTCGATGATCATCCGTTCGTTGTTTGCGTCGAGGGAGTTGGTAGCCTCGTCAAAAAATATAAATTCCGGATCTTTGTATACCGCCCGGGCGATCAGGATTCGCTGTTTCTGCCCTTCACTGATGCCATGTCCCTCGGGCCCGATCTTGGTTTGGAGACCTGTTGGCAGCGAATCAATAAATTCGGTCAGGTTGGCGATCCTGATCGCCCGGGTTAGCTTTTCCGGCTCCACATGCTCCCGGCTCATTGCGATATTGCTGGAAATGGAGTCGGAAAAGATAAAGCCCTCCTGCATGACTGGTCCGCACAGACTGCGCCAGTACCGTGGCGAGATGGTTTGTAATGGCTGGTTGCCAACAGAGATCGAGCCTTCCACCGGTGGGTAAAACCCCAGCATCAGTTTGATCAGGGTAGTTTTTCCACTGCCACTGGGCCCAACAATAGCAGTGATCTTCTTATCAGGGATTTTCAGACTGAGATCCTTAAGTACGAAAGGGGAGTGAGGCCCTTCGTATTGAAATGAAAGGTTGTTGATCAGGATACTGTGTTCAGTAGGAATTTTCCGAACCATTGCATCATCCGGGTCCTCTTCATCTTTTAGGGTTCCAACCTCATCCAGCCGGGCCATGCTGATATCGGCATCCTGTGCCTCCCTGATGAAACTGACCATCTGCTCCACAGGGTTGTTCACCTGGCCGAGGATATATTGAATGGCAAGCATCATCCCTAGCGTAAGCTCTCCTTTGAGTACCAGGGAGGCCGAAAGAAAAATGATCACGATATCTTTAGTCCGGATGAAAAAGAGGGCTCCAACATTCTGATACTGGCTGAGCGAAAGACTCTTTAAATTTACCCGGAAGAGTTTTGCCTGGATCTGTTCCCAGTCCCAGCGTTTCTCTTTTTCGCAGTTGTTCAGCTTGATCTCCTGCATACCCGTTACCAACTGAAATAAGTTTCCCTGATTTTCAGCCATATAGGAGAAGCGGGCATAATCAAGTTCTTTCCGCCGTTTCAGGAAGAGATATATCCAAAGGCCGTAAAGCAGACTTCCGGAGAAGAAAACAAGAAAAATAGTGGTGTTGTATGCGAGGAGCACCAATCCGAAAATGATGAAGTTCACGATCGAAAACAATATGCTGAGGGAACTTACAGTCAAAAACGACTGGATCCTGTCGTGGTCGAGAATTCGTTGGATCAGGTCGCCGGTTCTCTTGGTGTCGAAAAACCCGATGGGAAGCCTCATGATCTTGATCAGGAAGTCGGAAATCAGTGAGATGTTGATACGGGTGCTGATATGCAGAAGGATCCATCCCCGGATGAACTCCACTGTTATTTGACCGAGGAAAAGAGCCATCATGGCCATCAGTATCAGGGAAATAAAACTGAGGTCTTGGTTCTGGATCCCAATGTCGATGATCGATTGTGTAAGAAATGGAAATATCAGCATGAAAAGGCTGCCCAATAGCATCCCCAGTACCAGTTGTGCAAAGAGTTTCCTGTGGGGCTTCAGGTAGCTGAGGATGAATCTAAGCCTCGACATACCGCTTCCCTCATCCTTGCGGAGATGGAAATCTTCTGTTGGCTCCAGAAGCAGACAGATACCCTTTTGCTCCTCATCGGGTTTCACCTCCGCAAGCCAGTGGCTCAGAAACTCCTTCTCGTTGTATTTTACTGTTCCGAGGGCAGGATCGGCGATGTAAAAGTACCTCTTCCCATTTCTCTGACTAATCCTGTATAGGATGACGAAGTGGTTCTGGTGCCAGTGAAGGATCGCCGGCAACAGAGCTTCTGTCATGAGTTCGTCCAAACATATTTTGACACCAAGGGTCTGGAAGCCTATCTCTTCTGCAGCATCACTGATTCCCAGCATGGTAACACCGTCGCGGGTGATGTGGCATAAATCACGCAGTGTAGAGAGCGAGTATTTCTTTCCATAATAACGGGCCGCCATTCGCAGACATGCCGGTCCGCAATCCATGGTGTCAAGTTGCCGTGAAAATGGAAATCTACTCATATTTCAGCACATTGATCAGGTTTTTACGAAGAACTGCCCTGGTTCTGACCATGATGATCGACGAAACAAAGACCGTAATACCGATGATTGCGATCACAAAGAGGTACCAGTGCAATGGAACCCTGTAATAAAACGTTGACAGCCAATTATACATGACATACAATATTATGGGCACTGCAACCAGCGAGGCTATCAGGACATAAATCAGGAACTCCTTCTGCATCCGGAAGAGGATGTCCCGGTTGGAGGCTCCGAAGATCTTCCGCACGGCAATCTCTTTCAACCGGCGTTCGATCATCAAGAGGGCAAGGCCAAAGAGCCCCATCCCGGTGATCAGAAATGCCAGGAAGGAGAAGGAGGCTACCATCTGCCCCAGTTTTTGCTCCTGAGAGTACATCAGGTTCAGCTCATCATCAAACGTAGTACAGTTGAATGGGAGATCGGGTGCCAGGGAATTCCAGAGGATTTCCAAGTTTTTACGTACCTGGCCGATCGTTTCCGGTTTGCACCGGATAATAAGGTATTTACATGCAGAAGGATCATAGATGAACACAGCCGGGGTGATTTTCGAATGCAGGGAGTGAATATTAAAATCCCTGACAATACCAGTGATGATGCTGGTTCCCAGAGACGTTCCGATGGGCTCTGGAAGATGCATTAACTCCTCTGCCGCCTGATTTAGGATTACAGGGGTCTTATAGCCTGGCTGCGTTTGCGCTGATGAAGTCACTGGAGCTTTTATGTCTTCCCCTGCCAAAACTTTAATACCCAATGAGTTGAAAAAGTCTTCGTCAACATAATACTTCTCCAGTGAGTGTACAACAGTCAGCGTATCGGAATACTGGTAGGTATAATTAATATTGGAGAGATCGTTAGTGGGTGGGATCACCGAACTGCCCGAAACATTGAGAACATCGTTTTGCGCCCGGATCTGGTCCCTGAGTTCGCCGTAAGATTGAAACTCTCGGGGATTGAATGAGACGATCAACAGATCTTTTTTCCGGATTCCGCTATTGGAGTTCAGGCAGTAGTCGAGCTGGGAAAAGATGATCAACAAGCACGCCAGCAGGAAAAGGGTGATAAAGAGCTGTAATACGATGAAGATCTTACTCAGGCTAAAGCGCTGACGCGTAAATACCTGGTTCCTGATGGCTCTCAGCGGTTTGAGAGCCGAGAGATAAAAGGCCAGGTATCCACCTGATATCATGCCGATTAAAAGTGTGATCGCTGCAAAAAGCGGAATGTAGATAAGCATGTTCCACGTGTACAACTGAATCTCGTATCCGTATAGCTTATCAGCAAATGGTTCCGCAAACCCCAGCACAAGAAATGAGAGAGGCATGGCAAGAGATGTAAGCAACATCGATTCCGTAAGGATCTGGATTCGCAATTCCCTTTTTGTGGCACCCAAAACCTTTCTTACTCCGATCTCTTTAAATCTCAATGCCGACCGTGCCGTGCTGAGGATGGAATAGTTGATGCCTGCCAGCAAAAGGATCGCAAAAGCGAGTGATCCGTAGTAAAATAGGGCCGACCGGCTTCCTTTTTGATGAAAATCGTTCGAAATCTCTTCCGAGCCGAGGTGGATATCTCTGATGTTCTGAAATGAGAATGATATCTTCCGCTGAATAAGTCCATTAGTAGTAAGCATAGGCGACATCCTCTCCATTAATCCAGGTATCCGGCCGGGATCGTCAACGAGCACATAGTTCTCGGCATAATCATCTGCAAAGTTCTCAGCCTCCGAATCATAGTCAATACCGAACTCCGTCAGGAGGGATTTCAGGAGGTCCATCCCGGCGATGAAGTCGATTTTCATGGTTGAATTCCAAGGCAGGTCTTCAAAAACTCCGGTAACGGTCAATGTCTCTGGAACACCACCGGATTGAATCTCCAGTTTCTTGCCTATCGGGTTGATTTTTCCGAAATGGGCCTTGGCTGCGGATTGTGAAAGAGCCACCGCACCCTTCTGTTGGAGTCCGGAACGGCCTTCACCTGAAAGAATATTGAAATTCAGTATATCGAAAATAGATGGGTCAGCGGCGAAAAAACCAGGCTCCTCCTGGAAATTCTGCCCCTTTTTAACAGCAACCGGCCCTGTCATGAATTCCATCAGGACAATACCTCCTGTTTCAACGATTCCTACTGATTGTTTCTGAAGCCATACGGGGAGGAGTGATGGGGAAGAGGGAGTGCTAGACTCTTCGGTGTGTTTGATGATACGGAATGTCCGTTCGCTCTTGTCGAAATTGGAGTTATAGCTTAATTCGTTGATAATATAAATCATGAGAAAGAACGATACCGTTAACCCTGCCGTTAAGCCGGTCAGATTAATGACGGTGAAGACCTTGCTCTTCATGATGAAACGGTAGGATGTTACAAGAGAATTCCAGCTCATGACACTTTCCCTTTAGGATAGACATCGCAGAAATTAAACCGCTGCATAAAGATCTCATAAGAGCTGATAGGGGGGCAGAGGAATTGATAGATACATCCACTGCAGGGAGAGACCCCTTTTCGGGTTCGTTTCCAGCTGATGCCGTTTTCCAGCTCTTCTGAAACCAGGTCTGCAAGGGTATGTTTTGCAGCATTCCCGATCATTGCATCATTCATGTTGGCAAAGACCTCTCCTCCCGGGAGAATGGAGAGTTTCCCGAAATCGTTCTCGTTGATGGAGTTTCGGGAAAACACCTGTTGCTGGTCGGGTTGTGAGGCGAGGATCTCCTCACGGGATACAAATACGTTCTCCCTAAAGAAATCCAGATTCTCGCCGGAATAGTGAGGTTTGAAGTAGACGTTTGTGAGATCAAGAATCCGGATGGTCTCAAATGCTGCGTCCAGTTCCTCCTGATTACTTACGACAAAGTTGAACTCTGTCTTTTTCAGGAGTTTCTGACCCGGAAGTCTCTCCAGATGTCGGGCGACGGCTTCTGCAGGAGTAGGGAAGGTGATGTAGAGAGCGAGACTTGAATTCTTCTGGGCCAGGATAAAGGGGGTGATCTGATCCTCCCAATGATTGATCAGGAGATGGTATTTCTTTTGAAAGGGACTGAAGGCAAGGTGCTCAATCGCTTGTTCGAGGTAAGGATAAGAAATCAGGTTTATGCCGGAGATATGGATCAGTGTGGGTGTATATTGATTGACATTGTCAATCAGTGACCGGAAGAGATTAATATCCATATCGGTCTCTTTTTCAGACAAGAGATCAGGATAAGAGAATTGAAGTCCGGCGTACAAAAACGGGTTTGAACCAGGGCCCGGACCGCTGTTCAGGTAGAGCGTCATCTCCTGGAGATAATTGCGTAAATCAAGGCCTGACTGCATGGCGGATGCCTCTCTTCGAGGAGGATGAAGGCCATGCTTGACAATAGGTTCGGGAATGATATTTACAGGTTTGCCTTCTGACCAGGAGGGGTCGAGAAGGTCGCCCATAAAATGGCTTCTGAGTTGGTTGATGAACTCTTGAACTGAAGGATCAATGAGGAGATCGGGTGACAGTGAGACCACATATCCATTAGCAGGATCAGCCAATTCGTTTGTAAGTTTAGATAATTTGTTTGTAAGATCAAATTCCAGCACCGTTTTGCTGACCGTATTGTAAACAAGGAGGGTGTCATCCTGGCGAAGCAAATGCACATAAGGTTCCACAAAGAGCCAGGGTGAGTTATCCTTCATGAAGAGATTTTTGAGTGGTTTTTTGATAGAATGCATACTCATCCTCAATGCTGGAGTAATGTTTCTTCAGGTAATCCCTGAAGCCTGACTCCCGGATATAGGAGGAGCATGAAGGATGATCCGTCTCAACACCTGTATTGAAGATACACTCCTGACAATTGTCGATGAAATAGCATTTGCTGCAGAAGGTTGAGATCTTGTCGTAATAGTGGTTATAGAGTTTGGCTATTCCCGAAGGGTCAAGGTAGAGGCGGGAATCAGAATAGGACCCGATCTCATGAAACGGGCTGATGTGTTCACATGGAAGAATGGAGCTATGGGCAGAGAAATAGGCGCGAATGGAAAAGGGGGTGCAGGTAGCTGTTGGAATGAACTTTTTAGTGGTGATCTTGCCGCGTTTCCGTGCGATCATATCCAGATAGTTCTTGAAGACGAAACCTGAGTAATATTCCAGCAATTTGGCTGTCTCCCTCACCTTTGGATGATGGTTTTCCATCTGTTTGATGGTCTCTTTCTCCTCCTGAGGAGTTATGGGTTTTGATAGTAAGGTGTTTCGGAACTCCTGTTCATATAATGGGTTGAGATTAATTGGGTTGACATCAGACATCTGAGAGACTTTTCCATATTTTTCCTGAAAGAAGGCATAGACCGATTTGATGGAATTTCGGTTATGCAAGACTGTCAGGAAACTCATCTTTTTCTCGAAATAATCGGGATATTGATTTCTGACGTAGTCAAGATTCTTTGTGGTGATATTAAATGATGGTTTGTTGTTTCTGGTTACCCTGAAGGAGTTAGCGACTTCATCGCCATCAAGACTGATGGAGAGTTCAAACTCGTGTTTTACCAGAAAGTGGATGTATTTCTTTAACAACAGACCATTGCTGGAGAGGGAATAGGTGAAGGAGATTTGATCGGGAGGATAGTTGCTGGTAAATTCTACAACCGATTTTATGAACTCAAAGTTCTTCAATGGTTCTCCTCCGTAGAAGCTGATTATGAGATGGTTTGATGGAGATGGAGTTCGTTTGGAGATCAGCTCTTGAAGAGTATGGCGTACATTCTCAAATGTCAGATAACTGTCGTGTCTCTCCTTGTTGATATAGAATTTGCTGTAGGTACAATAGGTACAACTGAGGTTGCAATCTTCCGTTACTTCAAAGATGATTTGTTTAACGGTAGTGATATTTTTTTTGACATCGGATACCTTCAGTCTCCCGTCAATATTGATGTCTTTGGCTGGTTTCAGGAAATCATTGCGTTTCAGGAATCGGTATTTCTCTAACTGGTACCTCACTTCAGGATAGGAGAATGTGACTGAATCATTCAGATTCAGAAATCCTTCTTTGCGGATGGAAGAGATCCACCGGGTGAGGTTAATACCTTTATTTTCAAGTGAGAAGAGGAGAGAGGTTATGGGATGGCACAACTGTAACTGATTCCGGTACGGGCTGTACAGGTAATTATTTCCTTTGCCAGATGTGAAAAAAACAGCATTTTTCATCAGTCTTTCACCGCCATATTACGTGCGTGCCTGTTTCGGGCACTGGCAAAGTTAACACTTTTAGAAATTAATCGGGTGTGCTGTTGTAAACGCCGGCAGTGCTGGCTGTTGCATCTTCGCAATTGCAAAGCTGGCTCGTACCGCCTTTTTGTTTTGTGACAACGAAAGGATTATTGATAGAGCAGTAACACTTTACTTCAATACCACCTTTGATTTTTGCAAGTTGATTCTTCTTGATTTCAGCTTTGTGGAGGTTGATGATGCTTAGAGTTTTCATGGAGTTGGAGTTTTAATATTTTTATTTTAGTTAGGTCCCTTTAGTTTCTCTAGTGCAAATTTCGTGCCAAAATCACAACAAACCATATATCAGATAGATACAAAGTTTATCTTAAAAAACACACTATAAAGGTGTCAAATATTTTGACACTTGTGTACGTTTTTTTGACACTATTGTTTCGGGAAGAGTCTGATGAGGGCGATTTCTGATGCCAGAAAGAGAAGTGCAAACAGTAGAAATAGTTTCCAGAGAGGCTTTCCTCGTTCGGTCTCCCTGATCTCTTTTGCCATGGATGGCTGGTTGGCTTTGAGTAAGAAAAATGAGCGAATCTCTTTTCGTTCAAAGATCTCCCGGATGGCTCCGGGGGCCATGTAGGTGAGATTGGACTCTGTTCGTGGATAGTTGAATGCAACACTGGATAAAGCTTTCTCTGCGAGGTAGATTGAATAGAGGCCGGCCTCTTTGATCTGGTCGTGTGGGTAAAGTACCATGCGTCCATCAACGAACCTGAGTTCGGGGATGATCTCAAGTTCTGAGTCATCCTGAACAATTTTAAACATGATATCGTCCGATAGCGAATCAGTGGGGACCTCAATCGGGGTGTTTGTGGCTGTAAAATAGTACAGGTTGCTCCCTGGCTGGCTTAACAGGGCAATTTTATAGAATGTCGGGACAAAAAGCAAGTGGGCAGGAAGGCTAGAAACGTTTAGCTCTAGAGGCGATGTAAGGATGTAAATCTCTCCTTTCCCTCGGGGACTCCTTGCAAGCAGCAGGTCCCCGTTTTGAAGAGACAGAAGAGGTTCGATCGTAGAGCCTGTCATCAGTTTTAACTGGTAATGGAGGTTCACAACAGGCATGTCAGCATTGTTAGGCAGTTCAATTCGGCCTGATGCATCGGGTTCAAATACGTCATTGTATACCTGGCTTTCCAGACTGATTTGTGAAACACGAAGCCGGTTGGTATCTGCCACTCCGATTTCGGGCATCTCCATCAGATCGAAAAAGCTTTTGTAATCGGCTCTGTTTGCATCTTTCGGCAGGATCGAAAGCACCGTGCCCCCGCGTTGTATAAACCGGTTAAGTTCCTGAGCAAGACCGGATGAGATATGGTTCAGCTGATTCAGGATGATCAGGGAGAATGATGAGAAGGATGAGTAATTCAGCCGATTAACGGAGGAATTAACAAAACGGAAGGTAGAATCACTTCCAAAAAGTGCATTTAGATAGGGATTTTCACCAGCTTCGTTGATGCTAAGGATAGATACCGTTGAACCCAGGGGGTAGCTGATATAGCATCTGTCATCGTAAGTAATCGGATAGTCAGGTAGTTCGAGATATCCAGACTGTATTCCTTCTGTTTCATTCGTAAAAGGGATGATCAGTTCTGTCTCCGCACCGGGATCAATTGTGGCACTGGAAAGGGCCTTCTGTATGTTGTTGATGACAAGTTTTATCGGGATCTTTTCGAGTCGGTCGGTACCTGTATTTCTGATACGGACACGGAGGTGAGAGAGTTGGTCAGGCTGTTGAACAACCGATTCAAAGAAAGCAGTATCGATATACAGGTTCCCTGTTTGATTGGCTGAAAGAGGCAGAATATAATAGGATGTAGCTGTATCCGGAAGGAGGTTGTTAAAATCGCTTGTTTCCTCCTGAAAATCAGATATGAGAAAAATATTTCTGGCGATGCCGGGTGATGAAGCAAGCAAGTCCTCCTGTCTTGATACGACTTCGGATATTTTCCTGGAGGCGGTTGAGATGCGGACATCTTCCAGCATCTTCAGGAATTCATCACGTGAGACAAGATGTTGTCGAAACCCTTCAAAATCATTTGTAAGAAGCTGGAACCGGTCGGATGGTCTATAGGCGGAAACAACCTCCCTGGCTTTTTCTTTTGCTGTCTCGATCAGTTTCCCTTCACTTCCAATAGCATTCATGCTGAATGAATTGTCAACAAAAATGCTAACTCCTTGCTTTTGTTGTTTGTCTGATTGCAGGGTGGAGGGCAGGTATGGCTGAGTAAAAGCAAAAACCAGGGAGGTAATGGCGAGCAGCCTTATGGCCAACAGGATCCATTGCTTGATGTGCGATTTTCTTTGTCTCTCCTGTTTAATCTCAGCCAGAAACCTGACATTGGTAAACCAGACCTTTTTGTAACGCCTGAAATTGATCAGGTGAATAAGGATCGGTATCGCAAGTGCAAAAAGGCCATAAAGAAATAAAGGAGAGACGAATGACATCAGAGAACTCCCTGGTCGAGCATTGCGCTGGCAACCTTAAGGAATCCGGCTACATTAGCCCCTTTAACATAGTTGATATAACCTTCACTATCGGTGCCATGCTTCACGCATTGCTCATGAATGCTGGTCATGATATGATGCAGACGATCATCAACTTCGGTTAATGGCCAGCTGAGTTTCATCGAGTTCTGCGACATCTCAAGTCCCGATGTTGATACGCCACCTGCATTGACTGCTTTTCCTGGAGCAAACAGAATTTTGTTCTCAAGGAAGAGCTCAACAGCTTCCGGTGTGCTGGGCATATTTGCACCTTCAGCAACGCATATTACGCCATTGTCAATGAGGTGCTGGGCATCCTCTTTGTTCAATTCATTTTGTGTGGCACAGGGCAGAGCAATATCGCATTTTACTTCCCAAGGATGTTTTCCCTGGTGGAACTGGGCGGAGGGAAACTCATAGGTATACGGTTTTACGATATCCTGGTTGGATGCTCTCAACTCTAACATATAATCAATCTTTTCGCCCGAAATACCATCCGGGTCATACACGTAACCATCGGGTCCTGAGATCGTAACAACTTTTGCTCCCAGTTCTGTTGCTTTCAGTGCAGCGCCCCAGGCAACATTTCCAAAACCGGAGAGAGCAACGATCTTTTCAGCAAAGGAATCACCTTTTGTTTTGAGCATCTCTTTTGCGAAATAGACAGTCCCGAAACCGGTAGCTTCCGGACGAATAAGGCTTCCGCCCCAGTTCAGCCCTTTACCGGTAAGTACGCCGGAATTTTCGCGGGCCAATTTTTTATACATCCCGTAAAGGAATCCGATCTCTCTTCCACCAACTCCGATATCACCTGCAGGAACATCTGTTTCGGGTCCAATAACCTTCCACAGTTCCATCATGAAGCCCTGGCAAAAACGCATGATCTCGCCGTTTGATTTTCCTTTCGGATCAAAATCTGAACCTCCTTTTGCTCCTCCCATAGGCAGGGTGGTAAGGCTGTTTTTAAAGATCTGCTCGAAACCCAGAAATTTCAGAATACTCAGGTTCACACTGGGGTGGAATCTCAAACCTCCTTTATAAGGTCCGATGGCATTGTTGAATTGGATACGGTAGCCACGGTTTACCTGAACCTTGCCATTATCATCAACCCAACTGATTTTGAAGGTAAAGATCCGGTCGGGTTCAACAATCCGATCGATGATGTTACCTGTTTCAAACTGAGGGTTCTCATTGTAGACCTCTTCAATTGATTCCAATACCTCTCTAACAGCTTGCAGGAATTCAACCTCCCCTGGATTCCTTTTTTCCAGGTCGTGCATGATCTTTTCAATATTCATTTTCGTAGATTTTGATAGTTTTTTTGTGGATTTTCTTATTTGTGAATATATTCACAAATCAAGTACAAAATTACATGGTTTCTGTCTAATAGCAATATTTATTTCAACTATTCTTAGGAATTTATTCGTAATTCTCTTGCCTGATTATATGTCCGTTTTGATCGTAAAAAAGCCATAAACCCTCACCTTTTCCTTGCCTGTATTTCCCGCTGGTTTTAAGTTGGCCATTATTGTAATAATCTTTGTAATTTCCATCAAGAATCGAGTCCTTGTAAAAACATTCCATTAACAGTACCTTCTGTGGATTCCAGAGTTGATAGATACTGTCGGGACGATTCCGGTGAAAGTACATCTCCTCTTTCTTTACACCAGTTTCAAAAAACCGGGTAAGTTTTCCTTCCAGGTTGTCGTTGAGATAGTAGCACTCCATCTGAAGGGTTCCGTCATCATAGAAAAAACGTGCTGGGCCATGATAATGTTCCCCTTTCAATGTAATCTCAGAGCGGATATTCCCGTTGGAGTAGTAATCTTTTTTAACATGACTGCATGCAACGGTCAACCCCACAAGAAGGAGCAGAATAAAGAAGTGATATTTGTGTGACATCATACGAAATGTTACGGGAACAATTTTATGGCCCCGTGAATTCCAATTATGATCATCTGTATGGCGATGATGGTCAGGATCAATCCCATGATCCTACTGATGGCTTTGATAATTGCCGGATCAAGCCTGGAGGTCAGCTTTTTGCCAGAGATGAAAACAATGTAAGTCAGTGCGCACATGAAGATGAAGACACCAATGACCAGCACGACATTCCATAAGCCTTTGTCGGCGCCGATGAAATTCATGGCTGAAGAGATCGTTCCGGGACCGGCAAGAAGCGGAATCCCCAGTGGTGAGATAGCCATGTCGCTAGCTTGCTTTTTAATCTGATCAGGAGTAGCCTGAGCATCGTTGTGCATGGTATTTTCCTGGGCATTCAGAAGCTGGTATCCGATAACAAAAACAATCATACCCCCGGCAATCTGAAATGCAGGCAGGGTGATGCCGAACATCTGAAAAATGTAGTGTCCGAACACACAAAAAACACCAACGAGTATCACGGCAGTAAGGCAGGCTTTGAAAGCTATCTGGCGTTGAAGCTTCTGGTCAAATTTTTGGACCATACCCAGGAAAATAGGCAGATTGCCAAATGGGTTCATAATGGCAAAGAATCCCATGAATACGGTAAAAATGTGCAGGGCAAGGTTGTGCATGTTGACTGGTTTGGTTTAACAAAGGCTAAAAATAGTGAAAATCTTTGGCTGCGGTCAGGTACTCCGCCGAGTATTTTCTCTCCTCGTTCAGAATGGTTAGTTCAGATTCCTGAATTTGCTCAGGTTCAACAGGCGATAGTTCAGCGATTATACGAGTGACCTTTCCACCGGGGTAGGGGTAGATTCGGACAAGCTTCAGGGGGTAAAGTTGATGCTTTTTTGCCAGTGTTTGTGCTTCCGGCCACCTGTCGGCTGGCAGGATGAATGCAAACCGGCCATCTTTGGAAAGCAACGTTGAAACATCGTTAATCAGTTCTTCGAGTGACAGTGTGAGGTCGTGTCGGGCAAGAGCCTTTTTTCTGCTTTCAGGCTTCAGGGAGTCTTTGAAAAAAGGGGGATTGGAGATGATGAGGTCGTAGCGGCGGTCGGCCAGGAGTTCAACAAGCTGAATGGCGACAGGGAAACAAGCCAGCCGGGTGTTCCAGGGACTCTTCTGAAAATTTTCGGCAGCCTCATTGGCCGATTCCTGATCCAGTTCAACAGCATCGATCATCGCCCTTGATTTCTGCGCCATCATCAATGCCAACACCCCGCAACCCGTTCCGATATCCAGAATCCTGGAAGCATTCCCAGGATCAGTCAGCGCTCCCAGCAGCATCGAATCGGTGCCAACAGGCATCGTGCTGTGAGAGTCTTCAACACTGAATTGTTTGAACCGGAACGACATCTTTACCTGGTATAAAGTTCAATTAACCCTTCCGGTGCACGGATATGCATGGTTTGTGCTTTTCGGTCTACCTTCAGGATCACTTCATCTACCACCGGGATCAGGATCTCTTTGCCCTGATGCCTGATCTGAAAAAGTGCCTGCTGCGGCAAGTCCAAAACATCTTCAATGAATCCAATATCTCCATATTTCTCGTCGACAACCTTAAATCCTTTGACTTCATGAAAATAGAACCGGTTTCCGTCGAGTTTAGGAAGAGAGGAGAGGGGGAGGTAGAGTTCCTTTCCGGTAAACACATCGGCATGCTCGGCAGTGGATACATCCTGAAATCTCAGGATCAACTTTTTCTTATCCACCACCTCTACCGAATCGATAAAAAAAGGAATCCGCTCATGTGCAACATCCACATAAACGGATTCGATAGTTTCGTAATCTCCGGCATCATCTACCTCGAGAAGTACAATCAGGTGGCCCTGATTGCCATGTCTTTTCAAGATCTTCCCAAAATAATAGAATTCATCCGGCTTCATCATTCCAAAGTTCGGGAGTTATACTGTTGGCTCCTCTTTCTTTGGTTCTTCGGGGGTTGGTTCTTCTTCAGCCGCGGTATCTTCAGCGGAGGCTGCCTCCTCTTCAACAGGAGTCACTTCAGCAACAACTTCTACTTCGGCTACCTCTTCAACTGCAGCTTCAATTACCTCTTCTATTTCAGCAATAACTTCAGCAACTGCTTCTGCTTCAACGATTGCTTCAGCTTCGGCTACTACTTCGGCTACTTCGGCTACTGCTTCAACTTCAACTTCAGCCTCTGCAGCTGCACCGGCTTCAGCGGCTTTCTGCTCCTTAGCATATTTTTTGGCAAGGGCCTGTGCTTTGGTTTCGTTTACCTTCATTTCGTGATCAAGAGCAACTTTATCTGCCTCTTTGACACTCAGTTGGTGCTCATTCTTCTTGTTTCTGATCTGGGTTTCCTTTGCGGAGAGCCAGATCTGGAACCTCTCTTCAGCCTCTTCAATAGTAAACGCTCCTTTCTGAACTCCTTTCAGAAGATGGTTTTTGTACATAACGCCTTTGTAGGCGAGGAGGGCTTTGACTGTATCGGTAGGTTGTGCACCTTTGCGTAACCAGTTAAGGGCACTCTCAAAATTGATCTCAATCTCTGCCGGTTTGGTCAGTGGATTGTAAAAGCCAATTTTTTCAATGAATTTCCCGTCACGTGGTGCTCGACCATCCGCAATCACAATGTGATAAAAAGGTTGCCCCTTCTTACCTCTTCTCTGTAATCTAATCTTTGCTGGCATGTTACTTTAATGAATTGTTAACTAGGTTTATGAAATTGGGGTGCAAAAATACCATATATAATTGAAAGAAACAAATCAACGATATGCGATTACCTCATGACCCCATCACTGAACCTTCACAAACTTCTCCCGTTCGGTATAGCAGAAACTACACTCTTTCTCCGGGCTTACAACACCATAGAGGTTTCCGCATTTGGGACACACCCAATAGAATTCAGGGAGTGAGTTGGTGTTCTCTTTCCCAATAGCTTCAGCAACATTTAGAAATAGTTGCAAGCTTTGCTGCTCTGTCTCTTTTGCCCATCGAAGGGCCTTTGCCGCACTGTTTTCTCCATCGGCTTTTGCCTGGTTGAGATACTCCTGGTATTTGATCCCAGCCTCAATCCGTACCTCTTTGAATGCATCTTCAATATTTAGTTGAGGTGTTTTTAGGATGATGGCCGGTGTAGAAGGCTCAGCAGTGATGCCCATCTGGGAGAGCACCTTTTCGAAATTGCCGGCATGCACTGAAGCGGTTTTCGCGATAGCACGAAAGAATGTGGCTGCTTTCGGTAGTCCCTGCTTGTCGGCATCCGCCGCATAGGCAGCAAAGACGATACTGTTAGCCGATTCAAACCGATAAGCTTCAGAGAGGTTGGCAGCAGTTTTGGTTTGGGAGAACCCCGACAAACAGGGAATCAGGAGCAGTATAAGGACCAGGTGGAGGGGGTGTTTCATAATGAATTAGGAAATTAGGAAATTAGGTTAAATTCCCATTAGGTAGTTCTCTACCAGCATGCCTCCCAGGTGCCCTGTATAGATCACAAAGATAAATGCACAGAGGAAGAGGCTCAGGGCCACCCATTTCAGGTAGCTGTTGTCTTTCTTAAGATAGACAATCAAAACCCTGAAGGTGGTTGCAAGGATCATGAATACTAGAGTAAATGTAGCAAAAAGTTTGTGTTCAATCCTGGCTAATCCGGCTTCTCCTGATAACATACTCGTGAAATAGTACCCGGTGCCAAATGCAACGATCGCTGCAATCATACCGAAAATCTCAAGATAGTAGCCCGTTTTTGACAAACATGGATCTTTTTTATTGAACACACTGACAAGATCAACGATAAACCCGATCATTATCAAGGCGATCGGAAAATGAACAGTCATGGGGTGAAAATAACTGCTGTTTAACATGGCCTGAGTTTTTAACAAAGGTAGTACATTTTTATTAACATTGGCCTGCCGCCGGGGGGATTTTAAGTACTTTTACCGACATGAGAGATTTTGTCCATTTGCATGTTCATACGCAGTACTCCATCCTCGATGGAGCTTGTCATATCGAGAGATTAGTGAAGAAAGCCGTTGATGATGGGATGCGGGGTGTGGCCATAACCGACCATGGAAATCTTTTTGGAGTGAAGGCATTTACAGAGGCCTGCAAACCCTATCCCGATTTCACTCCAATCATTGGTTGTGAGACGTATGTTGCCCGACGAAATTTCGAGGATAAAACAGATATGATCGACCGGAAAGGAGACCATCTGATCCTCCTGGTTAAGAACAAGCAGGGGTATTCGAACCTGGTAACATTGATCTCATTGGCCTGGACCAAGGGGCACTACTATAAGCCCAGGGTTGACAAAGCGTTGCTGAAAACCTATCACGAAGGATTGATTGCCTCTTCTGCCTGCCTGGCGGGTCAGATTCCAAAAGCGATTCAGTCAGGCGACCTGGATCAAGCCGAACAGCTGATTCTCGAGTACAAAGAGATCTTTGGAGAGGATTTCTATCTGGAACTAATGCGTCACAAGACGACAGATCCTACACGCGACGCTTCCGTATTCCAGCGGCAGACAATGGTAAATGAAGCATTGGTTGAACTCTCTGCAAAGACGGGAGTCAAACTGATTGCCACCAACGACGTGCACTTTCTGAATGAAGAGGATGCGGAAGCGCATGACAGGTTGCTCTGTATCAATACCGGAAAGGTAATGACTGATGAGAACCGGCTCCGATATACCGGACAGGAGTGGTTCAAGTCGAAGGAACAGATGAACGCCCTGTATGCCGACATCCCGGAAGCGTTGGAAAATACCTCCGAGATCATTGACAAGATCGAGAAATTTTCTCTGAACCGCGATCCAGTCATGCCTGATTTCAAAATTCCGGAGGGTTTTGAGGATGCTGATGCCTACCTCAGGCACCGTACTTATGAAGGAGCTGCCCGGCGTTACAAGGAGATCACGGAAGAGATCAGGGAGCGAATTGATTTTGAGCTGGAGACGATCAGAAAGATGGGTTATCCCGGTTATTTCCTAATTATTGAAGACCTGCTTGACGCCGCCAGGGAGATGGGTGTCTCGGTGGGCCCTGGCAGAGGATCGGCAGCAGGCTCGGTGGTGGCATACTCCATCCGGATCACCGATGTTGATCCGCTGCTTTATAACCTGCTGTTTGAACGCTTCCTCAATCCCGACAGGATCTCGATGCCCGATATAGACATCGATTTCGATGAAGATGGACGGGAGAAGGTACTAAGCTGGGTTGTTGAGAAATACGGTCAGGATAAGGTTGCGCAGATCATCACCTTCGGGACCATGGCAGCGAAAGGGGCGATTCGAGATGTGGCCAGGGTTCATGAAATGCCACTTGATGAGGTTAACCGCATAACAAAATTGATCCCTACCCGTCCGGGTATCACACTGAAACAGGCATACGACGAGGTCCCTGAGCTGAAAGCTTTAAGAACATCCTCCAACAAACTGATCGCAGAAACACTCCGGTACGCGGAAACACTCGAGGGCTCTATCCGGCAAACTGGATTGCATGCATGTGGCATCATCATCGGGAAAAACAGCCTAATAGAGCATGTCCCTGTCACGTTGTCAAAAGAATCTCAACTACTTGTTACACAGTATGATGGTGATCATATCGAAAAGGTTGGGATGCTCAAGATGGATTTCCTGGGACTAAAAACCCTTGCGATCATCAGCGATGCGGTAAAAAATGTAAAGAATTCGAAGGGTGTCACTATCGAAATCGAATCCATTCCCCTTGACGACGAGCTTACTTATAAACTTTTCAGCCAGCGGAGGACGACCGGAATTTTTCAGTTTGAATCGGATGGCATGAAAAAGTACCTCCGGGAGCTGAAGCCGAATAAGATAGAAGACCTGATCGCGATGAACGCTCTCTACAGGCCAGGCCCGATGGAGTATATCCCAAGCTTCATCAACCGAAAGCATGGGCGTGAGAAGATCTCCTACGACATCCCGGAAATGGAGAAGTACCTGAAAGATACCTACGGGATCACTGTCTACCAGGAGCAGGTCATGCTCCTTAGCCAGTTGCTGGCGGGATTTACGAAAGGTGAAGCCGACTCGTTACGGAAAGCAATGGGGAAGAAGATCGAAGCGATGATGAATGAGTTGAAACCTAAATTCATTGAAGGATGTAAGCAGAATGGGCATGATGAAAAGGTTGTCATCAAGATATGGAAAGACTGGGAAGCATTTGCAAACTACGCTTTCAACAAATCGCACAGCACATGCTATGCCTACGTCGCATACCGCATGGCGTACCTGAAAGCTCACTATCCGGCTGAATTTATGGCGGCAGTACTGAGCAGGAACCTCACTGATCTGAAGGAGATCACGAACTTTATTGAAGAGTGTAAACGGATGCATCTGTCTGTACTGGGACCTGATGTAAATGAGAGTGAGTTGAAGTTTACCGTCAATAAAAGAGGAGAGATTCGTTTTGGAATGGCGGGAATCAAAAATGTTGGGGAATCCGCGGTACAAAGTATCGTAGAGGAGCGGACAAAAAACGGTCCGTTTACCAGTATTTTCGATCTTACAACACGTGTTAATTCCCATGCTGTAAATAAGAGGTGCCTGGAAGCACTGGCCAAAGCTGGTGCTTTTGACGGCTTTGAAAATACACACAGGGCTCAGTATTTCTTTCAGGAACCGGGCGAGGAGAGCACCTTTCTGGAAAAGGTCATCCGACATGCTGCAGATTACACTGCCCGGAAGAACTCTTCCCAGCAGTCACTATTCGGAGAGGAAGAGGAGATAGAAATGACCGAATTGCAGCTACCCGAATGCCAACCCTGGTCGAGGATTGAACAGCTAAAGAATGAAAAAGAGATTACAGGGTTTTACATGACAGGTCACCCTCTGGATGATTTTAAGGTGGAGATGAATAGTTTTTGTAGCATTACACTGGAGAAGCTGAAGGCCGATATGAAGGAGTTCCGCAATAAGGATATATCCTTCGCCGGAATTATAATCGCCACTGCAAACAAGATAGGGAAAAACGGAAAACCATATGGGTCATTCACTCTGGAAGATTACCTGGATTCCATGAACTTCTTTCTCTATTCGGAAGATTACCTGAAATGGAAACACTTGCTTGACGAAGGCACCTACGTTCATATCAAAGCCCGGGTGGAGGCCCGTTATGATGCGCCAGATCAGGTAAGGGTAAAGGTGACAAACATGGTATTGCTGAACGAGATCATGGAAAAAAATGCTAAAAACCTCTTTGTCACGTTAAAACTCAGCGACGTGAATGATGAGTTGATAGACAAGACATTTGATCTTGCCAAACGGAACAAGGGGAAGTGTAACTTAAGGATCCGGATTTGTGATCAGGATAGTGACCTGACGATTGACCTTCCCTCCCGGAAATTCAAAGTAAATCCAAGAGAAATGATGGACCAACTGGCCGATTCCGACGAATTTGAGATACGGGTATCTCAGGAATAACATTACCTTTGCATCTAATAACTATCATTAAAGATATATTTCGTAATTCTTATTTCGTAATTCTTAATTTGATTACCAATGTTCGAAACATTCACCGACGCCAATTTTGACGAAAAAGTCATCAAAGCAGAAAAATTAGTTATTGTGGACCTGAGTGCCGCATGGTGCGGCCCATGCCGCATGGTAGGCCCAATTATCCATGAACTTGCCGAAGAGTACGAAGGCCGCCTGATAGCCGGAGAGCTCAACGTTGACGATAACCCCGGAGTAACTGCTGAATACCGGGTCCGGAATATTCCCACGGTCCTCTTTTTCAAAAACGGAGAGGTTGTTGATAAACAAGTGGGCGCGGTACCCAAAGCGACGTATAAGGGGATTATTGAGAAATATTTATAGTTTTTGCCTCCTCCCATCGACACCTCCCGCCTGGAGCAGTTCAGCTCATTGGAATTCCTAGCCCGTCAGGTGGTAGAGGGGTTTATTACAGGATTGCATAAAAGCCCTTTTCATGGCTTTTCCGTTGAGTTTGCCGAGCATCGTTTGTACAATTCAGGGGAGTCGATCCGAAACATCGACTGGAAACTTTTTGGACGAACCGACAGGCTTTATGTAAAAAGGTACGAAGAGGAGACTAACCTGCGTTGCCAGATACTGATTGACAACTCCTCATCGATGTACTATCCGGTTCTTGATAAACCCGATATTGACCATCCCAACAAGATTACCTTCTCGGTCTACGTGAGCGCCGCCCTCATCCAGCTTTTCCGCAAACAGAGGGATGCTGCCGGCGTGAGTCTCTTCTCTGATCAGATTGAATTACATACCCAGACCAAGTCGAGCAATATCCATCACAAGTACCTCTTCTCGGAACTTGAGAAATTGCTTAAGCCAATTGCAACCGAAACACGCAGGAAGACAGCCGTGGCAGATACCCTTCATGAGCTGGCAGAGCGCATTCACAAGCGGTCGCTCGTGATTATTTTCAGCGATATGTTTGAAAATACCAGCAATCCTGATGAACTTTTTGCTGCACTTCAGCACCTGAAACACAACCGGCATGAAGTGGTCCTGTTCCATGTAACGGATACGTCGAAAGAGCTCGATTTCTCTTTTGAAAACAGACCTTACCGCTTCGTGGATATGGAGACTGGCCAGCAAGTCAAACTATTCCCATTTGAGGTGAAGCAGCAATACCTGGAAGCCGTGAAGCGGTTCAAAAATGATTTGAAACTAAAGTGTGGTCAGTATCAAATCGACCTGGTGGAAGCTGATATCAACAAGGGATTTGAGCAGGTGCTGCTACCCTATCTGGTGAAACGGAGCAAACTCTACTGATCACTTGCAACCCCTCCCCAGCCTTCCCCTAAAGGGGAGGGAGTAAGTCCCCTTTAGGGGATTTAGGGGTAATCCCGAAGGGAAGAATAAGTCCCCTTTAGGGGATTTAGGGGTTTTTAGTAATTTTGCCGTTTCCTTTAACCTATTATTTCATGGAGATTCCTTCAAGATATAACCCTGCCTTAGTTGAAGACAGATGGTACGCTTACTGGATGAAGCAGGGGTTCTTTCATTCTGAACCCGACGACCGGGAGCCATATTGCATTGTAATTCCGCCTCCAAATGTGACCGGAGTCCTGCACATGGGGCATATGCTTAACAATACGATCCAGGACATCATGGTGCGCAGAGCCCGGATGGCCGGAAAGAACGCCTGCTGGGTGCCCGGTACCGACCATGCGTCGATTGCGACCGAAGCGAAGGTGGTAGCGAAGCTAAAAGATGAAGGGATTGAAAAATCGTCGCTTACCCGCGACCAATTTCTGGAGCATGCCTGGGTATGGAAAGAGAAGCATGGAGGGATCATTCTGGAGCAGCTGAAGAAACTGGGGGCCTCCTGCGACTGGGAACGAACCTGTTTTACAATGGACGAAGCCCGTTATGAATCTGTCATCGATGTGTTTATCGATCTGCATGAGAAGGGATTGATCTATCGCGGTGCCCGGATGGTGAACTGGGATCCTAAAGCGCTGACAGCCGTTTCCGACGAGGAGGTGATCTACAAAGAGGTGCAGTCGAAACTCTATTTTGTCAGATACAAGGTGGAGGGGATAGGAGAGACGAAATCGGGCAAGGAGGAGTGGCTGACCATCGCCACTACCCGTCCCGAAACGATCCTTGGAGACACTGCCATCTGTGTCCACCCCGACGACAAAAGATATTCTCATCTCAGGGGAAAACGGGCTTTCATCCCTTTGATCAACCGGTTGGTGCCGGTCATATTTGATGCGTATGTTGAGATGGAGTTCGGTACTGGTGCCCTGAAGGTTACACCGGCACACGATGTTAATGACTATAACCTTGGACTGAAGCACAATCTCGAAGTTGTCGACACCTTCAATCCTGATGGGACGTTAAGCCAAGCAGCACAGCTTTACGTGGGTGAGGACCGTTTTGTTGTCCGGAAAAAAATTGTCGCCGACCTGGAGGCTACAGGTCATATTGTTAAAATTGAAGAGTACACCAACAAAGTAGGTTATTCGGAGCGAACTGACGTAGTGATCGAACCCCGTATTTCGGTACAGTGGTTTCTGCAGATGAAGGAGCTGGCAAAACCTGCGTTGGAAGTGGTTGATAACGATACTGTTCGGTTTTACCCGGCCAAATACAAGAACATGTACCGCCACTGGATGGATAATCTCCAGGATTGGTGTATCTCGCGACAGCTCTGGTGGGGACACCAGATCCCGGCCTGGTATGCACCTGACGGAACCGTTGTGGTGGCCAGGACTAGAGAGGAAGCCTTTAAAAAGTTGGCAGTTGGCAGTGAGCAGTTGGCAGTGGACAATGAGCATCCGGCCTCCGGCATCCAGAATCCAGCATCCAGCATTCAGCATCCAGTATCTGCCGATGACCTTGTTCAGGACCCCGACGTGATGGATACCTGGTTTTCGAGCTGGCTATGGCCGATCTCTGTATTTGACGGCATCCGGCATCCGCATAATCCTGATATCAGGTATTATTATCCTACCAATGATCTGGTAACCGCTCCTGAAATTATTTTTTTCTGGGTGGCCCGGATGATCATGGCGGGGGAGGAGTACCGAAAGGATATTCCGTTTCATAACGTTTATTTTACAGGTATTGTACGCGACAAACAGGGGAGGAAGATGTCCAAATCGCTGGGAAACTCCCCTGAACCTATCAAACTGATTGAACAACACGGGGCCGATGCTGTAAGAATGGGTATGCTTCTATGTTCACCAGCTGGTAACGACCTGCTTTTTGAAGAAGGGCTGATTGAACAGGGTAGGAATTTCTGTAACAAAGTATGGAATGCTTTCAGGCTGGTAAAAGGGTGGCAGGTGGATGAGAGGCTGGTTCAACCCCAGGCCGCCAGTATCTCGGTCTCCTGGTTTAAAGCCCAGTTTGAATATTCGTTGACAGAGATTGAAAATTTATTCAATGATTACCGTTTGTCTGAAGCCCTGATGGTGATCTACAAACTTTTTTGGGATGACTTCTGTGCCTGGTATCTGGAGATGGTAAAACCTGCCTACCAGAAGCTGATCGATCCTGTTACCCTGGAAGCTACCGTCAATTTTTTCGATGAGTTGATGCGGGTCATTCATCCGTTTCTGCCTTTTATCACCGAAGAGATATGGCAGCTGCTAGTGGAGCGGAAGGAGGGGGAATCGATTATGATCAGTCCGATCCCGGATCCCGGATGCCGGATACCTGATTTGGGTTTGCTGAACTCCTTTGAGTTTGCAAAAGAGGTGGTTACGGCGATCCGCACAGTGAGGAAAGAGAAGAGTATTCCTCAGAAGGAGGCGATTCAGCTGATGGTTAAAAAGAATGATGAGGAAGAGGCTGATACCTCGTTTGATGAAGTGGTGATGAAACTTTGCGGCATTGATATGTTGACCTACGTCAATGAAAAGCAGCCAGAGGCATTTTCATTCGTCGTTAAGTCTACCGAATTCTATATCCCCCTTGCCATAGAGGCCGATCCTGAAGAGGAGCGCAGGAAATTACAGGAAGAGCTTGCCTACACCCGTGGATTCCTGGTCACTGTGGATAAAAAACTGAGCAATGAAAGGTTCGTTAGCAGTGCACCCCAGCAGGTAGTCGACATGGAACGGAAGAAAAAATCCGATGCTGAGGCCAGGATCAGGGTGCTGGAGGAGAAGCTGGAAGGACATTAGGAAATTAGGAAATTAGGAAATTAGGGAAGTTGGCGTCCAAGGGTATGTAAGTTATTGTTCTTTTATATGTATATCCCGCTGCGGGAAAGGAATGACAATGTCGGTTTCCCTGAATTTTTCACGAATCTTGAAACGAATATCACTCTTGATATTTTCGATCCAGAACATATCCTGGCTCCAGAAAAGAATTTCAAAGACTATGGCACTATCCCCGAAATCAATAATCCGTACGATAGGCTTGATCTCCGGCTGGTTGTTTATTACTTCAGGGTGTTCGGCCGCACATTGATAAAGGATATCCCTCACTTGTACTTCATCCGATGTGTATGAGACTCCAACATCAACTTTAAACCGGGTTGGCTGAAGGTTATGGCTCCAGTTGATCACATTTTCATTGACGAACTTATGGTTTGGAATGATCAATACTATGCCGTCGCGGGTATAAAGGGTTGATGTACGCAGCCTGATCTCTTTGATTTTTCCCACGATACCCCCTACATCCAGGATATCATCCACCTTAATGGTTCCTTCGAACAGGATAAAAACACCGGAAACGATATCCTGGAAAATCTGTTGAAGACCAAGTCCTAGACCAACCAGTAAAGCCGCTGAACTTGCAATCAGGAATGTAACTTTTATGCCGATTGTCTCAATGATCAGAACGATAGCAATGATCCAGACGAGGTATTTTACCAGGAGAAAGACAGAGTATTGTCGGCCTGCTGTATATTTGTCCTTCGATATGGTTCTGATTACCACTCGTTTTAACAGGTATAACAGAAACCATGTTGCCAGGAAGATGATAAAAATTATCACCAGTTCAGATACTGTGAGGGAAAAGTTGCCCAGGTTGACCAGCTCATATGCCAGAAATTCCGTGATGGTCATAGTGTTCGGTATTTTAATGACGTACTCACAAAAGTAACAAAAAATCAACCAGGTAAGGCTTCATACACTATTTCAGCAATATCCAGTACCTAGTTTTTATCAAACACATATTCCAGGATATTGGCACCCATTTTGAGCGCTTTCTGGCGGGTGGCATCGGAATCGTTATGAACCCGTGGGTCTTCCCAGCCGTCACCCAGATCACATTCGAATGTGTAGAAACAGACCAGCCTTCCCTCCCATATCAGGCCAAACCCTTGAGGCGCTTTGTTGTCGTGCTCGTGGATTTTTGGGAGTCCATTGGGAAAGTCGTATTTCTGATGGTAAATTGGGTATGAATAGGGGAGTTCAACAAAGTCGAGTTCGGGGAAGACAAGTTTCATCTGTGGCCGGATGTATTTATCCAGTCCATAGTTGTCATCGATATGAAGAAACCCTCCAGCCAGCAGGTAACTCCTCAGGTTTTGAGCCTCCTGCCCCGAAAATAGTACATTGCCGTGTCCGGTCATATGAACAAATGGAAAGTTAAAGATCTCCTTGCTTCCCACGTCTACCGTGGCAATCTCTTCACTGATGTTTGTGCCGAGGTTTTGATTGACGAATTTGACAAGGTTTGGTAATGACGTAGGATTGGCATACCAGTCGCCCCCACCGCTGTATTTCAGCAATGCAATCTGAAAAGAGGGAGGCGTTGCTGAGATGCCGGTAATCAGGATGATCAAAAAAAGAGATGTTCGCTTCATGCTAGTTGGGAAATTCCAGGACAAATGTACTTTATATCTTTTAATCCGAGAAGATCCGCGAATGATCCGCGAGATCAGCGTGCAAAAATTCGCTATTTTACTACCTGTACCATCGTACACACTACAACCCCTGCCGTTTCGGTTCTCAGCCGGCTGTTACCAAGGCTGACTGGTACAAAACCTTCTTTCTCCGCTTGCTTAACCTCTTCAGGTGAAAAGTCACCCTCCGGGCCAATCAGGATCAGGGCAGGCTTACCGGGAGTATAGATTTTTTGCAGCAACTCCTCCGATCCGGTCTCACAGTAAGCGATAAATTTCTGACCTGCAAAATTTTGCCTGATAAACTCTCCGAACCGTTTGGGTTCATGGAGAGTTGGCAACCACATTTTCAACGACTGTTTCATCGCTGCAACCAGGATTTTGTGTAACCTTTCTGTTTTTACAACTTTGCGTTCTGAATGGGCACAGATTATCGGTGTGATGTTGTTGATCCCGATCTCTGTTGCTTTTTCAAGGAACCATTCGAACCGGTTGATGTTCTTTGTTGGGGCGATGGCGATGTGTAGGGCATAGGGGTTTGAGGGCGTGAAGGTATGGGGGTGAACAGCGACTTCACACCCTTTTGGGTCGGCCGTTGTGATCTCGCATAAATAAAGAGTCCCTTTCCCATCGGTCATATGTAACGTATCTCCCTCTTTTAGCCGAAGCACTCGTACAATATGTGTCGATTCCTCCCGGTCGAACCTATGGAAGGGGGGGGTGATATCCGGACTGTAAAAAAGGTTCATAGATTATTGTTTATTAGGGTTATTAAGGTCATTCTCACCTCTTACATTCTTTGCATAGAATCCCCTCACGTGGAAGAAGTAATGGATCATTGCGATTATTGTCAATCCCGTGCAAACCATGTACATTCCGTCGAATCCGATCCACTCTGAGAGGTAACCCAACCCGAGAGACCCCAAACCTATCCCCAGGTCAAACGCGGTGATCAGGGTAGCATTGGCAGCTCCTCTTCGGCGAACAGTGACAACATTGTTCACCATGGTCTGCAATGTTGGCATCATGATCCCAACACCTAATCCAATCAAACCGGCAGCTAAAAGGAATCCGGTTAAATTCTGCATGAGACCAAGAAATGCCAGGCCTGCGATATTTACAAGGAAACCTCCTATCATAAGGTAAGTAGGCCCATGCTTGTCAAATATTTGTCCGGCAAAGAGTCGGGAAAAAGTGACACCGCCGGCGAGTACGAGGAAAAATGATCCTGCCTTTGCCAACCCAAGCTCTTTGTCGTATAGGGTGATGAATGAAACGACACCTCCATAGGTGATACCAAAGAGTGCCATGGGGATTGAAATTGGAATTCCTTTTGGTTCAATAAACTTACTCCAGGTGAGTTTGCTCTTCTCTTGTGGGGCTTGGATTATCGGAAATCGAACAAACAATACAAGCAGAAACCCACAAAAAGAGAATAGCGCTGCGATGTAAAACATCTCAAAGTAGCCCCATTTCTCCAGAATTAACAAAGCCAGCACAGGAGCGATTGCCATGGCCAGCGTAAAAGAAATTCCGAAATAGCCGATTCCGCGACCACGTTTTTGAGGAGGAATTACATCTACCACAACTGTCATTCCGGCTGTTGTAGTGGAGCCCCAGGAGAATCCGTGAAAAAACCTGACAACAAGCAGAAGTCCAAACGTGAGAATCAGGGGATAGAGAAGGATGGTTAAGGTGAAAATCAGTAAGGAGATGATATAGATCCATTTTCGGCCCCAGGTATCCAGCGCAAGTCCTGTGAAAGGACGGATGATCAGTGCGGAAACGGTGTAAGCAGCAAGGATAAAGCCCACATCGCTGGTTTTGGCGTGGAGTACATCTACAACATAAACGGGAAGCGTTGGGATGAGGAAATAAAATCCGGTAGCCATCAGCAAATTCCCCAGAGCCAGTAGTATAAAGTTGCGGCTCCAGAGTTGGCGTGGCGGGGAAGATGACATCAGGGGAAGGAGTTACTGGGGCCTTGGTGTTGCATTGCCACCATCAAGTACCCATCGCCAGGTTCCGTCTTTCTCTTTCCTCCACACGGTAAAGTAATTTCCGTAGCGAATCTCGCCGCGTGTAAAGTCGTATAGTTCATAGTTGCCAAACGTATACCCAAGGTCGCATGATTTACTTACTTCAGCCTTAACAGGCTGCCAATTAAGACGATACATCGTGTCGATTGCCCCTGCAAAAACATCTTTCAATGCCTCTTTCCCGATTACCGGGAAGTGCCCATCCTGAAGTTTTACCATATCTGGAGCGGCATAGAATAGAAAGGCCTCTTGCATCCCTTTATCCACACTTCGGACAGAGAATGCCCTGTCGGTGCTCAGGATCTCTTTTCTGGCTTCCTTCTGGCGCTCTTCTGACGAGTTGCAGGCAGCCAGTCCGACGAGCAAAAATAGCAACAGTTTCTTCATGCAGAACTTCCTTATTGGATGATTAATTTTTCGATGATATATTGATTATCAGACCTAATACGCAATATATACATCCCTTTATTCAGATGAGGAAGAGATATCTTTCTTGTTTCCGAGGGATTTTCCACCATCGATGTATAAACAATCTTTCCCTGCATTGAAAGAATCTCGCAAATCCCTCTTTCACGCATGTTCAGAGTCAGGTAAAACGCGCCGGAGTTGGGATTAGGATAGATGGTTACCGATGGAGCCTGGATAGGATCGTTAACAGCCATACAGGCATCAATGGATACCAGGATAGTGTCGGTTCCCTCGCAACTTCCGTTGTTTGTAACATTCACCCAGATAGTATGTTCACCTAATCCAAATGTGGTTGTATCCACGGTGATGGTTTGGGTTGTGTCACCAGTTGACCACTCGTATAAGCTTCCTGCATTTTCAGCATCCAGGATGACAGATTCCCAGGGACAAATCAACGTATCGGCTCCAAGTTGAACCACCAGATAATTACCAACCTGGATGAGGTTCACCTTAGTTCGTGTTTGCTGGGTAAATGCATTAACAACAGAAAGAGTAACCGAATAACTACCAGCGGCGGCATAAACAATATCTGTCGGATTCTCTTCAGTTGATGATGAAGGGCTCCCTCCGGGAAACTCCCAAAGCCAGGCCGTTGGATTTCCGGTTGACGCGTCGAAGAAGTTCACACTATCTCCTACGCAGGGTTTGCTGTTGCCGGGATAGAAATCAGCGATCAAGGGAAGCGTGAGGATCTCGATTCCATCCAGATCAAATCCGGCGTCATTTACGTTGGTCGCATCGTCTCCATCATCTGTGATTTTTATATACCGGATACCGGATATTGGTCCGGTTGAGAGGTCAAATGCAGTGGTACCGGTAGCAGATCCCAGGTTGATCCATGGTCCGTCCATCGTCTCACTTACATGGCAATAGTACCCTTCGGGGGTAGCATCACCTTCCATTACCTTGAAATCATTTCCGGTCCCATCAAAGATTGTATCTCCCATATCGATAATGATATAGCCGCTACGTCCGAGACTGTAATTTATAGAATCGGGTGGTCCGATAATCCCGGGAACATACGATTCGTCGGAATAGTTCCCCGAACTTGGGAAATAGGGAATTTCGGTCACGATGGTACGGTAGGCGTATCTTTCGGAAGCTGGTGTTAACTGGATGTCAGTGGTGACAGCCCCCTGAGGTGGTACGGTAACACCGGTAATGGTTTTTGTCTGATATCCGCTTGCTTTTACAGTAAGTGTGTAGGTTCCTGGCATCACATATTTATGGTAGTCTCCCAGCGTGGCATCCGTATAAACGGGATAGAAGGAGCTAACGAAAATGCTTGCCTTTACGGGGCTTCCGGTAATCGAATCTGTCACCACACCATTTACTCCCCGGCCAACCCTATCGATCATCTCTGTAATTGCTGGAACATTGTAATTATAATACATCGGTATCTGGCTGGCCGGAGGCTCTTTCAGCATAGAGATCTCCATCGACCACCCAACCTGGCCCAGCGAACCGTAATTGAAGTCTTTGGTAGCACCAAATATCTGGTACATGATGACACATCCCTGGCCGTAACCCAAACTGGAATACCCCGAAGCGTTCGAATATACTGATGCAAGTTGCTGGATATGAGTCCAGTCTGCTGGCTGGGAGACCCTGTAACTCCAAGGGAGGGAGATAACTTCCGTCCCTCCGTGAAAATTGTTGTACAGTACAAAGTTGTGCTCCAGCCAAAGGCTTCGCAGGATCCTCGTTTCAGGTTGTGAGAAAGGAAATGGGCTGTAGCCTTCACCACCCCACATGAAACCGACATCACGGTTGAGGTCAACACCATTTGAATTATAGCGGATGCCATTGGCATATCCATCAGGATTGATCATATAACACAACCAGATCTCCCGGCTGTTGATCAGGTCGGTGTAGGTAGGGTCATTCCCATATCCCAGGCACAACTCCCGTGCATAGCGGATCACTATCTCAGGGCCCATGATCTCATCGCCATGGATTCCCCCGTCAAACATCAGTTCCGGTTCGTTCTCATTGGTCTCAACGTTATCGCTGATCTTCAGAATTCCCAGCTCCCGTCCTTCCGGAGTAGTTGCCAGGATGATCTTCTTGCAGATCTCTGGAAAATTTGTCGCCAGACTGTCGGAGAGTTCGACCATCTGGTTATAGTTGTGGTAACTCTCCAGAATAGACTGGTCCCAGAAATTTAGGCTGTGGGAGTTCAGGTCAGGGTTTGTAATGATATATTCGAGACCGGAAGCCTGCAGTTTTTCCAACTCTGATGGAGTTACATAGACCCATGCCATCGCCACACCATTCTCTATTGCCGGTTCGTCCATGAGTTTCAGACTTTTTAGCAAGGCGACATCTTCAGCCGATTGAAGGGATACTTTCGCTTCCATTTCGCCAGGGCGCCAGCTGGTTTGGCCCCAGGTAACGAGTGCAATGAGAAGTAGTGCAGCCAGTCCTGTAAGTCGTTTCATCTATTGATTTTTACTCTGTTACTCCTTGACGATCTTTTTTACCATGGTAGTTTCGCGAGTTGTCACCTTCAGGAAATAGACACCTCTGGTGAGGGAAGATAAGTCAAGTTGACTTGTAACCGTTCCTGTTCCTCCTGAAATCTGATCCGAGATAACCATTTGGCCCTGGACGTTATGGATCTGCAGTAGGGCATCTCCGATGAGGTGGTCAATCAAAATGTTCACAACACTGGTAGTTGGGTTGGGATAGAGGCGGACCGAATTGGCCTTGTCACCGCCAGTATCGATACCAACAGTTCCCGTTATGGAGATATCATCGAGGAAGAGGTTGTTCCCGTGGCGGTTATACGATTCAAAGGCGATCTTCACGTTGGGTTTCCCTGTGTAGCCATTCAGGTCCACTTCATAACAATTCACACCGTAGGTTCCCCCGCACCAGTCGTTCATGCTGGCAGGAAAGAATTCGTCCATCATAGGTTCGTGTGTGACAAAGGCATTTGGAGTTCCATCAGGTCCGAGTGCCAGAACACGCGTGAAGGTGGATCCACAATCATCGGAAACAAGGATGATCAGCGAATCTTTCAGCGCATCCCGTTGGGCATATGCATGTCGGAAAGTGAGCATGACGTTGGCGAAGTTGGTGAAATCAAACACCGGGCTGATTAGCAGGTCACGCTTGTGCATATAGAAGTAATTGTAGAAATTCATCCAGGCTGCTTTATTGTCTGGCGTTGTGCCAGGAACAGAGATCGTATCCCATGTGATCTGGTTATCAGGGTTATCGATGGTCCAGTATTGGGTTGAAAACCCGGTCTCAAAATCATCGGTAAAGGGGAGCTGGTAGCCACCGTTTACAATGAAATCGACTTTGGTTTCGGTCGATGTACCTATGGAGTTTGTGGCGGCTAGTGTGACACTGTAAGCTCCATTTTGCGAGAACATCACAACTGGATTCTGGAAGTTTGAATTCGTTCCAAGCAGGTAGGTCATATTGTTGGGTGAGAACGACCAGTTCCAGGCTGATGGACAAAAGTCAGTCAGGTCAGTCAGATACACAGGGTCACCGGAACAGACCACACGGGTATTTGCCATAAAGTTGACATCCGGAAGCAGGTTGACACTAACAGTGATATATCCGACTTTCGTAAGGGAGTCGGATCCTGCCTCATTGGTTGCAACCAACTTTACCTGAAAGGTTCCTGCAGAACTGTATACGATATCTGCCGGATGTTTCTCGGTAGAGGAGGAGGGGGTTCCGCCTTCGAAGGTCCATTGCCATGAAGTCGGAACACCAGTTGAAAGATCGGTGAAATTAATTCCGCAATCAATTGGCACAGTGGTTTTATCTGCTGCAAAGTCGGCATCCGGGAAGGAATGGTACATATCAGATCCCCACAGGCCACGCCCATAGGAGCTGGCACGGATTGCGTCATTGGCAATGGTATCCGGGTTGTAATAGATATCGAGCTCTGTAATTCTGACACTCACCGGAAGGCCTTCGTTAAAGGGAATCCAATCGGTCATCGAAGCATCTTTATAAAATACTCCGGCATCAGTTCCAATATAAAGTCCTTCCATCGCATTCTTGTAATAGGCGATGGTGCTGATAGGAATATTGGGCAGGGCGCCGGTGATCTCTGTCCAGCTGAGTCCTTTGTCGAGCGATTTATAAACACCGTTAGCCATTGTGATATAAACGACATCTGGGTTAGTTGGATGAGCTTCTATGTCGGTAGGGTAACCTGAAGCCGGAAGGAATGAAGAGATATCAACCCAGTTGACATTGGCAGCATTGCAATTATCGGAGCGGAAAAGCTTGTTGTCGTACCTGGCAACATAGAGGATATCTTTGTTAGCGGGAGATTGCTCCACCACAACACAGTTGTTCCCTGTGCCTAAATCAGAGATCTTTGTCCAGGAAATTGATCCTGCCTGAATGTTTTCACTTCTCCAAACATTTTTCATTCCCAAAAACATCGCTTCGGGATTGCTTTCATGCAAGATAAACGGAGTTACCCAGGCCCCACCTTCGGTGATGCCGTAGGTTCCTTCTCCTGCAATTTTCTTTTCACTGCCATTATTGTATTTACGGAAAACATCTCCATAATAAATGGTATGGTAGGTCCATGCAGCATTTGAATAGTCGATGGCACACTCCATCCCGTCGCCACCACCGGTTGCCAACCAGTCGGGTAACATGTAGGTATAGGTTCCATTATCCTGGAAGCCATTGATTACCTTCTCTTTGACTGTTTGGGCCTGGCCCAGTTTGTAGATCTGTCCGATGGTCATCGTCTCGGTGAAATCGGTCCAGCTGGTTCCGCCATTGCTGGTATTATAGACTCCTCCATCATTACAGGCGTAAAACTTCCCATCAACCGGGGAGAACTTGAGCATATGGCAGTCGGCATGAACAGCAGGAACACTGCATCCGCCATACCAATGGGAGTTGATGACCCATGTAGTTCCGCCGTTGGTTGATTTCCAAACATCAATTCCGCCAACGTAGATAGTCTCTGCATTCAATGGATCTGCTTCAAGTGAGAGATCGTACCATCCCTGTCCCCCTGATCCGGAACCGTCGCACGACCAGTCGAGGATGTTCGGAGATGTTGATCGCGTTGTAAAAGTCAGTCCGGCATCAGTCGACCTGTAGAGGCCTTTGAATCCACTGCTGTTGTCAGACTGGACAAAGTAGACATAATTTGGATTGGCAGCGGTAACGGCAATTGTGCCGCGCTGTCCGCCTGTCAGGCCTGCGTTGATCTGGGTCCAGGTTACGCCATTGTCGGCCGAACGGTAGAAATTCGCGCCCAATCCTGCGTAGACAATGTTTGGGTCGTTGGGCTTGAAATCGATATCCTTGAAATTGCCTGTTGTCGAATTCGACCAGTTGGCTCCTCCGTCAGTAGTTCTGTAAATCCCTCCATTGGCAGCAGCTAGCATGATCAGGTGATTGGTCGGGTGCATCAGGATCTCACCAACAGTTTTCTCTCCCATTCCAAGTGTCGACTGAGTCCAGGTATACCCACCATCAATGCTTTTAAAGACACCTAATCCGGGAGCATCTCCGGCATCACGGTCCCCTGTTCCGATATAAATAATATTGGGGTTGGTATAATCTACCACAACGGCAGATACACCCAGGGTAGGCAGTGTGTCAGTGTGTGTTTCCCAGGATGTTCCCCCGTCACTTGTCATCCACATGCCACCCGAAGGGGCCGCAATATACCATTTGTTGGGGTCTGTTGGGTGGAATGTAACATTGTTTATTCTTCCTAAGCCTTCGTAACCGGCTGGCCCCGGAGAGGGAATAAGGGAAGGTCCCAGTGAGGTCCAGGCTCCTCCTGTGGAACGGATATTTTTGATATAGTCTGTATAGGCCTGATAGGTAGCATTGGGTGAGGGTATTACACCGTCGGGCGAAACACGGCTTTGCATCATATATTCCCACCGCTTAAACACTTTCCATCCACAACCTTTGGTGATGGGGCGATCTTTCCAGTAATCGTTGAACGCTTCCTGCGTAACAAAGAAATTGGCATCCGGGTCTTGCATCATAGATACCCATGATGGGCTGTCGGATGCATCATTTGACGATATTGATGTGGCGTCGGCAGACTGGGAATGTACTGTTAAAGTAATGAGAAACAGCCATAAAGAGATAAGGAATAACTTTTTCATAGGTGTGGAAATGATGGCTTGGTTTAGACTGTAAAAATACGACTTTTTATTGAATGCCGGGCACCCGGGGGATGAGGAAGTTGATTGAGGATGGGGTGAGGCTGATTACCAATTACCAATTACGAATTACGAATGACCAATGACGCAATTTATATTTCTGTTTTCCGTCGGGTCACATTATATATCCCCCTCGCCAGCACAAGTGTGGCAATAATTGAGATACCCAGTACGAAATAACCAATGTTCTCTTCTGCGTTAGGGATGAGATGACCAGCCAGGTATCCAAGTGGAACCATGATCCATACCCATAGGAAAGCACCAGCCACGTTGAAGGTGTTGAACCTCCTGAAGCCCATATCTGAAGCGCCAGCCAGAATTGGGACAATGGTCCTGACGATCCACACAAAGCGTCCGGCAACCAGCGACATGCCACCATATTTTTCATAAAACAAGTGGGTTTTCTCCAGGTGTCTCTTCTTGAAAAACCAGGAATCCTTTTTGGTGTGGAGACGTTTCCCCAGAAACTTCCCGGTATAATATCCGGTGAGGTTCCCGGCGATAGCTGCAGCAGTGACAAGGAAAAGCAGGGCAAACAGGTTGACGTCAAGGAGTTCGGTGCCACACAACAGGCCGGAACTGAATAACAGGGCATCCCCGGCAAAGATAAATCCGAAGAACACACCTGTCTCAAGGTAGACGATTACCAACAGCAACGCCAACCCTCCCACCCGAATTAGCTTATCGGAATGAATGAGCAGGTCGTAAAAATCGGTCAATGTCTCCATTATCTTATAAAGAACTTCCCGGATGCCGCCAGGCGTTTATCGCCAGTGCGTTTGTCAATAAGGTGGCAGCCAATACGGCAAACCAGCGTAAGCAGTACATAGGTTTTTTCATGACTCTGAGATCTTTTTATAGTCTGAATCAAACTTCTTGACGGCATGATAAATGATGACCGTGGCAACCGTGATCAGCACCGGCCAGGCCAGGTACCAGAGAATTGAGACTGTGTACATAATTACGAATTAAGAATTAAGAATTACGAATTATTTCACTATTTAACTATTTAGTAAGCATGTCCTCCCTCTTCCATCTCCTCTTCGGTGATCTTTTTGCGGTTGATAGACCACCAGGCGTAAATAATATAGGCAAAAACAAAGGGTACAATTAATGAAACATAGCTCATGGCGACCAGTGTGTAACGGCTTGATGAGCTGTTCATAATCGTCAGGGAGCTTTGAAGATCACTGGTAGAAGGGTAGTATGCCGTATTGTTAAACCCTGCGAGCAGGAAGAGTGCGAAAACTGTAAGCACAGTTCCGGGTCCGGCAAACCAGATGCCTTTGTCGCGGCATCCTTTAAAATTCATCAAAGGTCTGATGATTCCAAAAAGTACCATCACCACTCCCAGGGCGAAGAGGATGAACACTACCGGCATCCCGGTGAGGTTGTGCCAGTATTTGAATGGTTCCATGAAGATTCGTCCGTTTTCAGGATCCACAGAAAAGCCAGGATACAGCATCAGGGCGAAAACGTATGCAAGGAAGAAGATCACAAAGGGAACTGCATTGATCCATAGTTGCCTGAAGCTTCTTTTCTCAATGGCTTCATTGTCGACCGAGTTGAGGATATAGAGGATCCCAAGCACCCTTGCCAGGAAAAAGATCGTGAGTCCCATGACTACGTTCCGCCAGTTAAGAACAGCCTCCAGCCCGTGTGCCGGTCCTTGCCATTGGGAGATGACCGGGTTGGCGATGTTGGTTAGGTTCATCTTGTTAACCAAAAACTCGGATCCAGTGAAGAAAGTCGATACAGCGGCCCCGATAAGGATGGTCCCGAGGGCTCCGTTGATGAATAGGAAGATCTCATAAGTGCGTTGGCCGAGGAAATTGTTCGGTTTGGTTCTGAATTCATACGCAACGGCTTGAATTACAAAGGCAAAAAGGATAATCATCCATACCCAGTAGGCACCTCCGAAGCTAGTAGAATAGAAGAGTGGGAAGGATGCGAAGAAGGCGCCCCCGAAGGTGACGAGTGTAGTAAATGTAAATTCCCACTTCCGGCCAAGGGTGTTGACAATGATCTTTCGTTCGGGTTCGGTTTTGCCCAGGGTATAGATCAGGGTTTGCCCTCCCTGGACAAACATCAGGAAGACCAGCAAACTGGCAAGCAGGGATATGATCATCCACCAGTACTGTTGCAGTGCGAGTAATGACATCGATTCAAACATCACTTTTGCCCTCCATCTTTAGGTCCGATTTTGATCTGTTTCACCATAATCATAACTTCGGCAATCAACAGTGCTGTAAAGAGTGCTGCAAATATCCAGAAAGTGGTTTTAACGGATGCAGAACCGATCATCGAAACGGCTGCAATGGTAGGGAGGAGGTCCTGAATTACCCACGGTTGTCTCCCCACTTCAGCAACAACCCAACCGGCCTGACTTGCCATGTAGCCAAGAGGTATCGTCCAGAGAGCGATCCAGAGGAGCCATCGTTGTTTTTCAAGGATTCCCTTATTAAGAAAGTAAAGGACAACGATGAACAACAAAATAAAATAGACCCCCAGCATCACCATCAGGTGGAAGCTATAGAAGGTTAGCTGGACATTGGGGACGACTGATTCGGGTTTGCTTAGATAGCCGTAACCAAAGTAGGCAAAGTTCTCTTCCAGCTTTTGCCGCGAGAATTTTGCCAGGATGGTATCTCCCGCTTTGGTCGCTGTTTTATAATCCCTCAAGGCGGAGATGGCGAGCTTCCCTTTTTCAATCTTCTGGGCAACCGAATAGGTCATCTCCCGCTCCTCTTCGGGGATGTCAGTAAACCAGGGTTTGTATCCTCCGTTGATGATGTTGTCAACGCCGGGGACAAACGCATTGGCATTCCGGTATCCGAGGATGGAGAGCAATTTTGGAATTTCAATCTTCATCAGATAAGGGTTTTCACCGTCACCTGGTTTTTTGGAAGGATTGAGGATGCCAAATGCAACCAGTCCGACGCCGGCCTTGCCTTCATAAAGTCCTTCCATGGCAGCCAGTTTCATCGGCTGTCTCTGGGCAACGGTGTATGCCGACCCATCGCCCGTAAAAGCAAGAAAAACTGAGGTGATGATCCCGAAAATCGCAGCTACGAGGATGCTTCGTTTAGCAGTGAGCTGATGACGTTTGTTCAACAGAAACCAGGCGCTAATCCCAATCACGAACAAGGATGCGATGACATAGCCATTGGAGATAGTATGCAGGAATTTGTTCACGGCCAAGGGGGAGAAGAGGATCTCCCAAAAGTTGACCATCTCGTTGCGGGCTGTATCGGGATTAAACTCCATGCCAACAGGACTTTGCATCCAGGCATTGGCAACCAGGATCCACAGGGCGGAGAGGTTGGCTCCAATCGCCGTGAGCCACGATGAAGCGAGATGGAATCCTTTGCTCACTTTATTCCAGCCAAAAAACATAACGGCGATGAAGGTCGATTCGAGGAAGAAGGCCATGATTCCTTCAATCGCCAGCGGCGCTCCAAAGATGTCACCAACAAACCAGGAGTAGTTGGACCAGTTGGTACCAAACTGGAATTCGAGGATGATGCCGGTAGCAACGCCAATGGCGAAGTTGATCCCAAAGAGTATCATCCAGAACTTGGTGATCTTCTTCCATTCCGGGTTACCTGTCCTTACATATATCGTCTCCATAATAGCTACGATAAACGACAAACCCAGAGTAAGCGGCACAAACAGCCAGTGGTAGATGGCCGTCAGCGCAAACTGCGCCCGCGACCAGTCAACCATGCTAAGGTCAATTTGATCTATCATATGGATGAATGATTGATGAGGTATCCAAAAATAAGAATATATCTTGGATTATTCACGGATAATCAACTGCTCCCTCACATAATCCCCTTTCTCAGCATCCGATTGGAATCTGGAATTCAGGAAGTTGGGGAAGAAGAAAAGTTTCAGAATAAAAAAGATGATAAAAATCTTGATCAGGATTACAACCCATAGTTTTCTTCCGACGGTCATGGCCCGGAAGCCGTCGTCGTAAAAACGCCAGATGTTACTAAATAGTTTCAAGTTGTTGAGATTCCTAAACCCTTGCTTACCCCTAAATCGCTGGCTTACCCCTAAATCCCCTAAAGGGGACTTACTCTGCTTCGCAGTCATACCCTCCCGAAGGGAGGAACAAGTCCCCTTTAGGGGATTTAGGGGTTGTTAGGGGATTTAGGGGCAACTACCAGCTCCCCCCTGCACCACCACCGCCAAAACT
>CAZXQU010000019.1:45535-46895 GCA_964642545.1 uncultured Prolixibacteraceae bacterium
TTAGGGGATTTAGGGGCAACTACCAGCTCCCCCCTGCACCACCACCGCCAAAACTGCCTCCGCCGAAGCCGCCAAATCCACCTCCACCGCCACCACCAAAACCGCCGCCTCCAGAATGAAAATTATTCCAGCTGCCACTATTGCCTCCCATGCTTCCGAGCAGCCAGAATGCTGTCCAGAAAGGGATGCTTTTTCCGACCGAATGTGACCGGGCACGGCTGGATCGGATCAGGAAAAACACAATGCCCATAATGATGAGAGGAATCAGGAAGGTATAGGGACTTTTTTGGGTCTTCTTCACATACTGGTCTGCAGTGAATTCTCCCGATGCCAGGTCCATCAGAGTGGTCGTGGCGGCGTCAAGTCCGCCGAAATAATTGTTCTCCGCGAAGTTTGGGATCATCTCCAGTTGTATAATTCGTTCCCCGATGGCATCGGGGATCACACCTTCCAGTCCATAACCACTGGCAATAAAGGCTTGGCCACGCTCATTCCCGTATTTTGGTTTGACCAGCACAACGATGCCGTTGTTTTTCCCTTTCTGCCCAACACCCCACTGTTCGCCAATTTTAAAGGCGAATTCAGCTCTGTCATAACCATTAAGAGATTTTACAGTAACAACAGTGATCTGTGTAGAGGTAGTATCATTGAAATCAACCAGTTTTCGTTCCAACTGCTGAACCTGTTCGGCTGTTAAAACACCGGCCAGGTCATTCACCAGGCGGGGAGGATCCGGACGGGGAGGGATCTCCTGAGAGAGCGCCAATAAACCCTGGATGAGGAAAATGGTCAGGAAAATATGCCGGTATTGTTTCATATTGTATGTTTTTCTCCAAATCTCCTTTCTGCCCCTAAACCCCCTAAAGGGGGCTTACACTGCTTCGCAGTCATATCCTCCCGGCGGGAGGAGTAAGTCCCCTTTAGGGGATTTAGGGGTTCATTACGTCTTCCCAAACGAAATCTCATCCGCCAGCTCATTGACATCATCCGACTGATATGGAAAGTGTTTTTTCAAATGCTTCCCGGCTTGCAGAATTCCTTCAATTAATCCTGGTGCAAAATCGCCTTCGCGAAATTTAGCTGCCATCATCTCTTTGATCTCTTCCCAAAAATCGGAAGGAACTTTTTGATTGATGCCCACATCTCCCAGAATGGCGAACTTGTGATCCTTGACTGAAAGGAAAAAAAGAACTCCATTGCGGAGCTTGGTCCGGTGCATATTGAGTTGTTTGAAAATGTAGGCCGCACGGTCCAGAACATCTCCTTTGCAGGAGTTCTCAACATGCACCCGCACCTCTCCCGAAGTGTTCATCTCCGCATCCCGGATCGCTTGTGTGATCTGCTGCTGCTCCTGTTGGGT
>CAZXQU010000020.1:0-45817 GCA_964642545.1 uncultured Prolixibacteraceae bacterium
CCCTTGACCTCTAGACTGCCAGTCTAACGCTCTAGCCAACTGAGCTAATGCCCCAAAAGGATTGCAAAGGTAAATAATTTTACATTTGTGTAAAAATTTCCTTTTGAAACGTCTTTTTGCAGCAATCAAAGCGACTCCCAATCCAGAGTTCATTGACAGTTACCGGACCCTTAAGCATGATCTCCGGAAACATAGCATCAAGTGGGTAGAGGAGGAAAACCTCCATATCACCCTTAAATTTTTTGGTGAAACAAGCGAGGCCGTGATTCCGGATATTTGTCGGGTGATGGATTCCGTGACTGTGGATCTTCCCGATTTCTCTTTCAGGTATGAGGGATTGGGTATTTTTGGAAGCAATTACAATCCAAGGGTTATCTGGGCCGGCATCCATCCCTATGAAGAAGTTTTTCAGATCATTCAACAGTTGAAAACCAAACTAACGACAATAGGGTTTTCTGCTGACCGGCAAAATCCGGTACCTCACCTTACGCTTGGACGAATCAGGTCATTGCAAGACCATACAATCTTTCAGGCCGTGCTGGATTCGTATAAAAATATCGCCTCGGCTCCTATGATGGCTAAAAAACTGGTTCTTTTTGAGAGTATCCTTCTTCGTTCAGGGCCCGAATACCACATTATTAAGTCGTTTTTGCTGAAAAAATAAATTCCCTTGGTCAATTCATCAACCAGGGGAATTCATCATGAGCAAGAAAAATTCTGTTGGCCTTTTTCAGCCCATCGGAGGGTCCTTTTTTTCCATATTCCGGGCGATAAAATGAAAAAGTACAAGACTTATTCCACCGCACAGAAAGACCATTGAGAAAAACGATTCCTCTTCCCCCATGGCTGTATAAAGGGCCAGAATTCTTCCAATAAAGATGCCTACTCCAATTCCGATCAGCAACATTCCCCATTTTAACGCTTGTGGAACATTCTTTCTGGTTTCGAAAATAGTAGCTGACTGACCTTTTTCAATCAGGCTTATTCGCTCTTTTCTTCGCAAGAGAAGATAGACAACTACAATGATTGAAGCGAAAAATGCAATCGGGATTAAAATTTCTCCATTATTCATGACATTGAATTTTAGGGTTTAATTTATTTCTGATCCCTATGACGCATCGATTTTTATCCAGGTTACAGTTCTGCTATACTTTTTATCGCTGAACGACAAATTTTTCGATGAAGTAGCGGTCGGCATTCGACATCCTGATAAAATAGAGCCCTTCAGCAAAGCTAGAGATATCGATCTGTTTGGTAAATTCGGCTGAAATATTGCTCAGTTTTTCAGCAAATTTTACATTACCTGTTACGTCACTGATCACCAGCATAATTTCTGTTTCCTTTCCCTTAATCCGGAGATTTAATATCTCTTCAGCCGGGTTTGGATAGAGAGTTATAGCGGCCCGAAGAGGAGATTCATTAATTCCGGCGCAGGCAGAAACAATTATCGGTTTTACGGCTGGAGTTCCATCGCCACAATCATTGGCTCCAAATACAGAGATATCCCCAGAGACTGCAGTCAAGTCGAAATCAATTGTCACTTCATTGGTACCGTGTCCATCTGCAATGGTTGCTCCTGCAGGAAGTGTCCAAACGTAAGAGGTAGCGCCAGTTATTTCAGGAATAGTATACACATATCCAGCATGATTCACGCACACTGTATCATTACCTGTAACATCACCAGCAGGGCCAGGAAGGCTTGTTGCAGTAAGTGTACGCTGACTGGCCGGGCTACTGCCACATCCATTCAGTGCAACAACTTCGATATCTCCCGAAATGGAACCCCACATGACTGTCACCTCTTCGGTGCCTTGTCCGGAAGTAATGCTGGCATCAGCCGGAACGGTCCATTCATACGATACTGCTCCAGTTACTAAAGCTACCCTGAAAGTTGACTCAATTCCAGTACATCCTAAATCGGGACCAAGGATTGCGCCCGGAGCCGGAAGAATTGTAGACACTGTAACATCCAGTGCGCTTGGAGGGCTATTGCCGCAAACATTTCCAACAATTACAGAAACCACGCCTGAAGTCATACCCCAAAGTACCTCAATTGTGTTGGAGTTCTGGCCTGTAATAATGGTAGCGTTGTCGGGAACTGTCCAAGAATAGGAGGTTACCCCTGTCATTGGTGCGATCTGGTAAATTCCGGTTGAATCTTTGCAGATGCTGGCAGGTCCTGTAATGGCTCCGGGAGGTGGTGGGGCTGTATTTACGGTAAGCACTATGCTATCTATTGCTGAATTTGAAGCATTATCCGTTGCGGTCACAAAGTATTTTATGGTTGCGGTTGGTGACGCTACTGGATTTGCAATATTCGGGTTGGTTAAGCCGGTAATTGGTGTCCACGAAAAGGAGAAGGGGGGCGTTCCCCCTACTACAGATGCCCCCAGCTGCGATGACATGCCTGTGCAAATTGTATCCGGATTTGCAGAAGCATTCACAAAAATTTCACCGCCTTCAACAATTTTCAGAATAGCAGTGCGGCGGTGAACGGGTGTGCCGTTGGGGCCTTTTCCTTCAAATGTTACTGTATAGTCACCCGCAGGAACAGAACCGGTTACCTCTACAGTCACAGGTAGTGATCCCGGAAAAGAGGTAATCTCGGTACCACTGGTATAGGAAAATGTAATTGTTCCTGCCGTGGGGGTGGGTAATACGCTTGCAGAAACAAGAACCGTATCATCGTAAGCTTTTACGCTCGGTATCTCAACATTGAATGTGGATTCATCCAAAGGTGTAAAGAGCGTGTCGGCCTCTTTGTCCATGGCCATTCCGAAATCGGGGAAGTAGCCTGTCATGCTCAAAAAGTTGCCATTACGAAAATCGGCCCAGGAAGACATTGAGGTCTTGCTGTTAGAAACCATTCCGCCGTAATCACCCTGGTAACGAGGGGTGCCACCACCACCACAGGTAGTGCAGTTGATCTTCATCTTTTTGTTTGAGATCTGGTGGTTAGTAACAAATGATACCCCTCCATCATCAGAGTAGGTAGCATAGATCAGGGCGCTGTCGGATGTTGGCGTATCGCGGGTATCCATCCAGTTTATATAAAGACGGCCGGTCTCTTTGTCGCACCAAATGGCAGGGTGCCATTGGTTGTTTTGTGTTGTGTTCGCGTCGTCGTTAACGCGTACAGCTGCTGACCAGGTAGTTCCTTCATTATCAGAATAGTGGCACCAGATATCGGGTTTATTTCCGTTTCCTGGGGGGTCGTTGGATGCATAAACACAATAGAGCCTTCCGCGGTTGGCGCCATAACTATTGTCGGCTGCGATAAATGGGTATGGGCGGGTTCGCATATTCTGAACTGAATTTCGTCCGTTGACATCGGTGCCAACATAACCGGAAAAGTATTGAGCCGACATATTGGTAAAATTTGCTCCCCCATCAAGTGAGCGGAAAAACGTATATCTAGAGGCAAATGCGTTGCCACCATTGGTAACTACATATACAGCTCCACCCTGAGTGTTTTCGTGAGGACCAACGCAAACCATCATACCGGGTAAGCTTTGGGTGGATGTCGTGAAAGTTGTTGACCAGGTTTGACCATGGTCCATACTGCGGGCGAAATTACCACCACTATTACTGGTCATGACTGTGTACACGTAGTTGGCATATGGTCCGGCTGTTTGGTCAGCAGCCAGCCAATTCTTGTCCACGCCGGCTATTGCTGTTACTGAAGGCGACCAGGTGGCACCGTTGTCTGTGGAAACAACCACCTTACAGCCCAGAATGCTTGAGCCATACATGTTTTCATAATAGAGGTTTCCCAGGCTATCGTATGTCTGAACGGGGTCGCCCCGAACCGTAACTCCGAAGTTGGGATTATTTATTGCCCATACAACACCATCTTCTGTGTGGTGGGTGCCATTAGTGTTGTAAGCGGCAAAATACCAGGATGGTATGGCTGGATTTTCCGCAATGTTGCCTTCGGCAAAATCAACACCCAGGCTGAAATTATCGTAATCGCCAATCGTAACAACGGATGACAATGGCGCATCCGTCTGTTGCTGCGATTGTTGTAAAAGTTCCAAGGGAATTCGGTCCACATTGGGATTATCGTAAGGATCAATTTCCTGGGCGACAATTCCAATTGGAATAAATAAAAACATCCATACCGCTATAGCACAGAGTTTTACAAAATAGTTCGTTTGTTTCATGATGAAGGGTTCTATTTACAACTTGGATTAAATTAATACAAAAATATACCGCAAAGATACAAAAATCAAAATTATTACATATATTGTAACCTGTTTTCGTTCAATACGTCTAAACACCGGATGAAATACCAAGACGATAATCATTATATTGATCTGGTTGTGGGTGGTGATAGTTCAGCTTTTGCTGGATTGGTTACTAAACACAAAAACATGGTATTCTCCATTGTATTGAAGATCTTACAAAACCGTGAAGATGCTGAAGAGATTGCGCAGGATGTGTTTCTAAAAGCTTTTGAATCGCTGGGTTCGTTCGAAAAAAAGTCTAAGTTTTCTACTTGGCTTTATCGGATAGCATACAATACCGCTATCACAAAGAAACGCAAAAAGCGAATAGAGTTTCTTGCCCTGGACGATCACCTCATTACAAACTATACTGAAGATGAGGTTAGGGGGTGTGTTGGTGAGCTTGATGCTGAAGATCAAAAGAGGATCATTGACAAGGCGCTCAAGCGGCTGCCGGAGGGTGATAACCTATTGATTACCCTCTTTTATCGGGCAGGGAGCTCTGTTGAAGAGATCAGCACAATAACCCAGATGACAGAATCTAATGTCAAGGTTCGGTTGCACCGGATCCGGAAAAAATTGTACGGGGAGATCTCAGAGATAATGAAATACCAGATGGCGGTTTAACTATATCGTGTAATTTTGTACCATCATGAAAAAGAGAGAACTATTTAAGGATGATTTTTTGACAAATCTCATGAACAAGACCACATTGGAGTCTCCTTCCGATGATTTTATGGGAAATGTCATGCGTCAGGTCGGGTCAATTCCGGGTTATCAACCTCACAAAAAATCTTTCTATCAGGTAGCAAAATCGATCTTTCCATGGATCTTGCTTGTGGTTGTTTTCGTCGTATTCTACCTCTTTTCAGGCCTTCCAATGGCAAAATTCATTCCCGCCGGCGAATACCTGTATGGTGTTTTATCGCCATCCGTAAATGCTTTCTTTTCTTCCTTTAAAGACCTTGCAAGTAATAAGTTTTACTCTATTGCGCTGGTCGTACTAATCTGCGGTGGGGGCCTCTTCGTTATCGAGCGCCTGATCAGCCACAGGATTTCTGCACATCGTCACTACCTGATTTAGGTAATTCCTTTGTGTTGTTCTTTCCACAACTCTTTAAAACTTTTCTGGGCGATCTTTGGCAGTGTTCGCCGGGGGCCCCACAGCTTTTTACCAAACCTTGTCACGACGCTGTTCTTTATGGATGATCCGGGTTTGTCAAGTACCCATCTGTGAAGCATGGCATATTTCCATCCCCAAACCATTCTGCGCCACATAAAACTGGTGTATTTCCTGGCAACAGCATCTCTTCTGTTATATAAAAGAAGCTCGTGAAGAGGAATTTTAACAGGGCAGACTTCTGTGCATTTTCCACATAACGACGATGCAAAGCTAAGGTGGTTATATTCCTTCATTCCCAGAAAGTGGGGTGAAATGACCGAGCCTATGGGGCCCGAATAGACGGTTCCATATGTATGTCCGCCAATGCTTTTATATACAGGACATTCATTTAAGCAGGCACCACACCGAATGCAGGAGAGGGCTTTGCGTTGATCTGGATATTTCAACAGCTCTGTCCGCTTGTTGTCAACAAGGATCACATACATCTCTTCCGGGCCATCCGGCTCTTCAGCCTTTTTTGGTCCAAACAAGACATTGTTGTAAACGGTCATCCGCTGTCCGGTTCCATGTGTGGCGAGTAGGGGATAGAACAGATCCAGGTCTTCCAGGGCCGGAATCACTTTTTCAATTCCGGTAACAACGATGTGGATTTTAGGAAAAGCAAAGGAGAGAATCCCATTGCCCTCGTTTTCTGTGAGGGCAACTGCACCACAATTTGCTATCAAAAAATTTGCCCCTGTAATTCCTACGTCAGCCCGAATGAATTCACTTCGTAGTTTCTCCCGTACAAATTTTGTGATCTCTTCGGGAGGAGAATTTTCAGGTAACCCAAATTTTTTATGAAACAGCGCAGAAACGTCCTCCTTGGATTTATGCATTGCTGGAGTAACAATGTGATAAGGCTTTTCCCCCTCCAGCTGTACAATGTATTCTCCAAGGTCTGTTTCAAACACTTCGCGCTTATTCTTTTCCAACAATTCGTTGATTTCCAGCTCTTCGGAAACCATAGTCTTCTGTTTTACAATGACCTTCGCCTTTGCCTTCTTGATGATATGAAGGATCTCTTTTTGGGCATCCCGTCCACTATGAGCCCATATTACCTTTCCTCCCCTTTTCTCAAAATTTTTCTGAAATTCAATGAGGTAGGTGTCAAGCTTGTTGATGACCTTGCCTTTTATGTTTGCTGCTCTTCGTTTGGCCAACTCAAGATCACAGTAATGCTGTTTGCCCAATAAAACAGCCTGATCATATTTGCCAATATTAAAATCCAGCCTTCTCCGGTGGTTTTGATCAAATGATTTTCGGGACGCTTTTTCAAGAAACTGATGGGCTGCTGAATTCATTCGAATATTATTGAATCGTAGCTGATATTTTTTTAACCCTGCGCTCGTGTCGTCCTCCTTCGAAGTTGGTAATTAAAAAAAAATGAACAAGCTCGGCCGCAAGAACATTCGATACAAACCTGGCCGGAATTGAAATAATGTTGGCATCATTATGTTGTCTGGCAAGTTTAGCAATCTCCTCTTCCCAGCAAAGAGCAGCCCTGACGTGCGGGTACTTATTTGCAACCATGGCTACTCCATTGCCGCTTCCGCAAATTATTATTCCTCTCTTATATTCTCCGTGTTCTATTGAATCAGCCAAAGGATGAATGGGATCGGGATAATCCATGCTTTCATCAGAATACGAACCAAAATCCTTCACCTCATAGCCCCAGGTTACCAACACCTTCTTCAGGTATTCTTTCATATTAAACCCTGCGTGATCGCTTCCAATAGCAATAATTTCGAAAGATTCAGCCATTGTTGATAGTTTTATCGCAAAGGTAGCTAATATGATTTCAAGATACCCTGAAAACCACAATTTTAAATTTTAAACAGTAAAATGTTGACAACTGTTTAACTTTGTTATCAAATTCTGATAAAAACTGATTTTCTATCAACATTATCGAAAATTGTAAATAATCCCTGAAGTTATCCAATGTTATCAAAGAATTTCAACACTTTTGAGATGCTCTAAAAGCTTCTTTTTATAAACAAGGAGAAATCCTAACTATTTTGTTATTACAATTAATCAATTATATATCAAACTATTATAAAATATAACTTGTGAATAGCCTGTTGATTAACCTAAAGAAGTGAACAACACAAGCTTTTGATTAAAAATCTTTCAACTAAATGAACACCTACTATAAATAACAATAAAATAAAGAGAATTTTTTTATATTATTAATATGTATTTTTCAAAAGAAAAATTAATTGAAGAAATAAAAAGATTACAGCAGGAAAAAAACGCTATAATTCTGGCACATTTCTATCAAGTTCATGATATACAAGATATTGCAGATTTTATTGGAGACAGTCTGGCCCTTGCACAAAAAGCTTATCAAACCAACGCCGATATCATTCTATTTGCCGGCGTTCACTTCATGGCCGAGACGGCAAAGATACTAAACCCAACAAAAAAGGTGATCATTCCGGATTTAGAGGCTGGATGTTCCCTGGCCGATTCTTGCCCTCCTGTTGAATTCAGGGCGTTCAAAGATCAATATCCCGATCATGTGGTTGTTTCCTATATCAATTGTTCGGCTCAGATAAAAGCTTTGTCGGATGTGATTTGTACTTCCAGTAATGCGGTGAAGATTGTTGAGTCATTTCCTGAAAATCAAAAGATAATCTTTGCTCCGGATAAAAACCTTGGCAATTATGTGAATCAAATCACCGGACGGAATATGGTTCTCTGGAACGGATCCTGTGAGGTGCACGATATCATCTCTACAGAAATTATCATTGATCTTAAAAGAGATCATCCTGATGCCAAGCTGATTGCCCATCCTGAGTGCAAAGCAATTATCCTCGAAATGGCCGATTATATCGGCTCGACAACTAATTTGTTAAATTTTTCACAATCAGATCCTTCATTGAAATACATTGTAGCAACAGAGACAGGAATTTTACATGCGATGAAAAAAGCATCTCCGGAGAAGGAATTTTTAATTGTTCCAAAAGACGAGGCCTGTTCATGCAATGATTGTCCCTACATGAAAAAAAACACCCTTGAAAAAATTTATCTGGCATTGAGAGACGAGAAACCTGAAATAATATTGGATAAAGAGTTGATTGATCAGGCCGTTAAACCAATTCTTAAAATGCTTGAGTTGTCTAACTAGTTCTTCCTGAATATGCGCTATTTGTTATTGGCATTAATTTTCTTCAATTTACTTGTTCCATCCTTTGGTCAGGACTCCATAAGAAACGATGGATTTCAACAATTTTTCTATCAAAACGGGAAATTGTCAAGCGAAGGAACGATGAAAGCCGGTCAGCCCGATGGCTATTGGAAATCATACTATGAAACCGGAACGTTAAAGTCGGAAGGAAATCGGTTGAATTTCAAACTTGACAGCATCTGGAAATTTTATAATCCGAAAGGTAAACTTGTTCTTGAAATTACATATCAAGAGGGGAAACGGAATGGTTTTAAAACATCATTTCTCGACCGGGAGACAATCAGGGAATATTTTATCAATGATATCAAAGAGAAATTTACGATGTATTATCATCCTGATGGATGGAAAAAACTTGAAATCCCCTATATCAAAGGCCTTGAACAGGGAATAGGAAAGGAATACAACGAAACTGGTGATATCATTACCATCACCGAATACAAAAAGGGTTATATCGTTGAGCGACTAAAGATAAACCGGAAAGATAAATATGACAGGAAGCAAGGCCGGTGGATGAGTTTCTGGGAAAATGGCAAAATACGACTTGAGGGCACCTATAAGAACAATATGAAAAACGGGTACTTCAAAGAGTACTCCGAAAAGGGGGATTTAATCAAGATCACAAAGTTTCTTGATGATATTATGCAGCCTGAAGCCGTTGAAATACAGAAGCTTGAGATAGAAAAGGAATATTACGCCGACGGAAAAGTAAAAACAACACGACTCTATCGCAACGGAATCCTGGAGGGCATCTCAATTGCATATTCTCCGGAGGGGATGATCCTTTCCGCCATAGAGTACAGAAACGGATTGGTTGCAGGGGAGGGGCTTGTGCTGGAAGATGGAGGCCGCACTGGTCATTGGAAAGAATATTATCCAGGCGGAACCCTAAAAGCCGAAGGTGATTACAATAATGGAACGAAAACCGGATCATGGAAGTATTACCACATGAACGGAAAAATAGAACAAACCGGAGTTTATAACAATCAGGGAAAGCCCGATGGAATCTGGAGGTGGTATTATGATTCAGGGCAGCTTTTACGAGAAGAAAACTATTATCGTGGCAAAAAAGACGGACTCACGGAAGAGTATTCAGAAGACGGAACGATCATTGAAAGAGGCGATTACCTAGAGGACCTGGAAGACGGTCCCTGGTTCCAGCTGATTGGTGATTTTTATCAGAGAGGTACTTACAGGGATGGACTGAGAACAGGAAACTGGGTCTCTTATCAGCTCAATAAAGGAGAAACCGGGACCGACAGCCTGACCCTTTTCAAAGGTAATTTTCTGGATGATCTTCCTGATGGAAAGCATACTTATTACTGGGATAATGGAAAAGTTCGTGACGAAGGGACTTTTGTAGCAGGGAAAAAAGAGGGAGACTGGATAAAATACAATTACGACGGAACACTATTTTTAATCATCACCTATAGGAACGGGATCGAAACCCGTTACGACGGCGTGAAAATAACCCCACCATACGAACCGGAAGAATGAAAGAGCGAAAACCATCCCAACGACCCATCAGGAAAAGAGTCATTGAAACAGAGCCCGACCTGATCAGAATAAATAAATATATTGCCAATGCGGGCGTTTGTTCCAGGCGAGAGGCAGACGAACTAATTAAATCGGGCGCTGTAATGGTGAACGGCAAGATAGTGACCGAGTTAGGCACCAAAATATCTCCTGCCGACAAGGTGGAATTTGGCAACAAGACACTGAGCCTCGAAAAGAACCGTTATATTCTTCTGAACAAACCCAAGGCCTTCCTCACCACTGTAACCGACCCTCAAAATCGAAATACAGTCATGTCGCTGATCAAGGATGCATGCCCCGAACGTGTTTACCCGGTTGGGCGTCTCGACAGGAATACGACCGGCTTGCTGCTTTTTACCAATGATGGCGAAATCGCAAAAAAACTGACCCACCCACGCTATGGAATTAAAAAGATCTATCACGTTGTTCTGGATAAACCATTGACAAAGACCGACCTGCAAATAATAGCAGATGGCCTGGAGCTGGATGATGGTTTTATCAAGGTCGACAGCATTGAGTTTATCACCGATGGGAAAGATAAACGGGAAATCGGCATTGAGCTTCATTCGGGAAAGAACAGGGTGGTAAGAAGGATCTTTGAAAAACTTGAATACAATGTTGAAAAGCTCGATCGTGTTTATCTTGCAGGGTTGACAAAGAAAAATCTTCCCAGGGGAAAATGGCGCTTTTTGGAAGAGAAGGAGATCAATATGTTAAAAATGATCAGCTCAAAAAAATGAAAAAAGCAACAACGGTATTCATTGTTGAAGATGAAATGTTAATCGCCGCATGCCTGAAAGACCAGTTACAGGAATCGGGATTTCAAATCCTCGGACATTCAGCCAGGGGAGAAAAGAGCATCGAGGAGATCCATAAGCTCAAAGACGAGGATAATGAGCCCGAAATTGTCCTTATGGATATCAACCTGAGGGGTGAGCTGGACGGCATTGAAACAGCTCGCCAGATTACGGAATTATTCAACTGCGGAATTATTTTTCTTACAGGCCAGAGCTCTAAAGAGATTTATGAGCGCTCTTTTTTTATCAAACCTTTCGGATACCTTTTGAAACCATATGACCTGGAGCAAATGGTAATGACGATAGAGATTGCCTCTTATCAGCGAAAACTTGAGGTTGAAAACCGGGAGATCCGACAGAAACTGGAGACGCTTCTTGCCGAGAAGACCAAGGAAAATACCGAGGTGCTCGAATTGTATAATACGATCGTTGAAAACACACTCGTGGGGGTTATGGTCTTTCAGGAAGACAAGGTAGTCTTTGCCAACAACGCTTTTGCTAATATCCTGGGGTGCTCACTTGAAGATGCAACCAGGCTAACGACGCAAGACCTTATTAATTTCCTGGTAACCGAAGACAGGGAATGGCTGCTCGGACTTCTCGAACAACGACTCAAGGGCGAAACACCCCCCCAGCGCACCCTGTTCAGGATCGTACGAGCAGATGGAGAAATCCGCTGGGTAAGAACATATGTCAGGCGAATCGAGTTCAACCAAAAAATTGCCCTGCACCAAACCTATCTTGATGTCACGGAATATGTAAATTTTAATCCTGAAATAAACCATCAAAACAATGAAAAAATATAGTTTACTTTTTTTGGCCCAGCTCATTACCCTTTTTGCGTTGGCAAACGATCCGGTGAAGGAGCTGATAAAGACGGCAGGAGACGCCACCACTTTCCCAAAAAACGACGTGCTTGTTGTTTTTGACAGTACCCTTACCGATGTCAGAGAGAGCGGCCTTACTTATGTGACAAACCACATTCTATATAAAATTCTTACAACCGCAGGGGCCCGGGAATTGAATGTACTTACATTCGGGTACGACCCCCAGTCGGCTTTTGTTGAAATACAAAGAGCCACTGTTTACAAAAACAATGGAGAGGTTGTATGCCTGAATTTAAACTCGGTGATGGATTACCCGGCACCTGCGAGAGCAATCTATTGGGGTGCCAGGGAGAAAATGATTGAAGTGGGACGACTCGAACCCGGAGATGCCGTAGAGATTGTGATGTTCAGGAAAGGCTTTACCTATGCACTTTTACAGCAGGATGACGACGAGAGGTACATCCCCCCCATGCGGGGACATTTTTACGATATTGTGGAATTCTTTAGCGAAAATCCGGTAAATCTTAAGGTTTACCGCGTGATAGTACCCAAAGAGAAACAACTCCAGTTTGAATTCTACAACGGAGAAGCTCAGGTTTCGGGATGGCTCGAAGGAGATAAATTTGTCTACTCATTTTCCAAAACCAATATGCGGCCAATGACAAGAGAATCGAGAATGGTTGCCCAGTCAGATGTTGCACCCAAACTGCTTCTCTCTACCAGCCCCGACTGGTATGCGAAATCCACCTGGTTTTTTGGTGTTAATGAGGACTTTAAAAGCTTTGAGTCTACTCCCGACATCAAGGCAAAAGTGGATGAGATTCTAAAAAATGCAAAAACGGAAGACGACTCGATAGCCCTGTTAACCCACTGGTGTGCTGATGAGATTCGCTATTCCGGAATATCCATGGGAGAGGGAGAGGGTTTCACACTTCATACCGGCGATATGACATTTACCGACCGTTGTGGAGTTTGCAAAGACAAGGCGGGCATGCTGATAACGATGCTTCGGGCAGCCGGGTTTGAATCCTACCCGGCTATGACAATGGCTGGTTCGCGCATTGACTATATTCCAGCCGACCAGTTCAACCATTGTGTGACTGTAGTAAAAAAGGGGGATGGAAAGTACGAGCTTCTGGATCCGACATGGGTTCCGTTTTTACGGGAACTGTGGTCAAGTGCCGAGCAGCAACAACAATACCTGATGGGGGTTCCCGAAGGAGCCGACCTTGGCACAACTCCGCTTTCTTCTCCCGAAAACCATTATATTAAGGTCAAATCCAAATCGGAACTTCAGGCTGACGGCACCCTTACAGGCACCCTTACAATTACAGCAGAGGGACAATCTGACGGGGCGGTGAGGGGATACTTCAAAAATTCAAACAAAACCAAATGGAATCAAAATATTGAACAGGAATTCCAGCGGATCCACCCGAAAGCCACCATTACACACCTTGAATACGGAGACCCCATGGATTATCTTGCAGGTCCGGTGAAAATCGTGATTGACTTCTCAATCCCAGACTATGCGGTTGTTTCAGGGAAAACCCTTTTCTTTAAACCACTGATGGCATCCCAGCTTTTCCGCCCTGCCCAGTCTCAGCTCTATTTTGATACAGACCTTGAAAAACGCGATTATGCGTTTCGCGACAGGTGTTCGCGCCAGGTCGAGGTGACGGAATCCATCCGGATTCCCTCTCTCAATAAAGCGATCAGGGTGCCTGAAGCAGCTGATCATAAGGGAGCGGTTGCCTCGATTGACGCCGGTTATACCCTTCGGGGAGAAACCCTTGATTTTAGCGAGAAGATCTCTCTTGGAAAACGGATATACGAGGCCGACGAGTGGCCCCAGTTCAGGGCTGTGGTTGAAGCACAAAACCGGTTCTCCGATGAAATGGTGGTTGTAGAGTTAAATTAAGAGTAACAGATCCAAAGAATATATCATGAAACAATTAACACTATTCCTGATTGCATCGCTGTTTTGCGGTCCGATTGCAACTATTTTCGCTCAGGAGGAAAATTATGATGCCGTATATCTTTCGCTTACCAAAGAGTATACCCTGAATTCCGACGGAACCATCGACTACCGGTGTGCCAAAGTACTTAAGCTTCAAAATTATCGCTCATTCAACCGGCTTTATGGCGAGACCTTTGTGGTATACAATCCCGATTACCAGAAACTGCAGGTGAATCAGGCCTATACCATCATGGCCGACGGGAAAGAAATAATCACTCCCAAAAACGCATTCAATGTAGTATTGCCGCATTTTGCAGCACATGCAGCAGCCTATAATCAGCTGAGGGAGATGGTAATTACCCACACAGGTCTTGAAGTCGGATCAACGATCTATCTCGACTATCAGATCCACACCGAAAAGGGTTTCTTCCCCGCTTTTATGGGCAGCACCCTGTTTGCTGAAGAACAACCCGTAAAAACGATGACAGTTTCAATAAGAACCCCCCAGGATCAGCCCGTCTATTTCCACCTGTTCAATGCCACAACTAAACCAGCAGAAACCGTCGAAAATGGCTTCCGGGTTTATACATGGGTGTTCAGCGATATTCCGGCAATGGAATCGGAAAAGCTGCAAGCCACACCCGCAGGAATTTATCCTGCACTGATTTTTAGTTCACTCAGCAATTATCTGCCACTGGCCGGGTTTTTCTCAGACCAAAAGGCTTTCCTATATGAGACCAACACTGTTATGGATGGTTTTGTTGCCAGTTTGGCTGAGGAAAGTCAGAAGAAAACAGATCTGGTATTTGCAATCCAGGAAAGTGTTGTGAAAGAGATCAACCTTTTTGATATTCCGGAAGAGTTTATCGGTTATCGTTTGCGTACTCCTATCGAGGTTTGGAACAGTAACGGAGGAACAGTGGCAGAAAAAGCGGTTCTGATGTCAGCGTTGCTGAAACAAGCAGGCATCAGCGCAGATCCAACACTCATCATTCCAAACAACATGTTTGATACGAAAATTGGCAATCTTTCCAGCCTTGAAGAGTGGGTTGTAAAAACGGAAATACCTGATTTTGGAACCACCTATCTTTCTGTAAAACAGGCAAATGCATTCGACATGATGACACTTGATCCTGGCGGTGTTTTCATGGCCATGAATCCGGACAATACATTTCAAACGGCCCATCCCGGGGAAAATAAAACCAACATATCACTCACGGGTCTCTTTGTGATAGACACCGCCTTAATTTTTTCGGGCGAGTTAAACGGAACACTCACCGGGGCTGCAATACCTTCTCTTTCGCTTGTACGAAGTGAAGAGAAACTGAAACACTATTTTCGCGGAGGCTTATCATCAGCAAAAATTTCGGATCTCTCTTTTTCCGAATTGACCAAAGGAGAAACCTCGTTCACATGTAAAACGAACAAGGGCGATGCCTTAAAAAAGGACGGTGATATGTACTATTTCGCTATTCCTTACTTCAGCACCGGGGTAGATAGCTGGAATGCCGGACATCTTCCGTTGGAGCGGCAAACGCTCGTTGATCTTCCTGGAACAATTAGTGAGAGTTACGTATTCACCGTTGCCATTCCCGAAAACATGAAGCTGATTTCGGGAGAGCAGGAGGTGCGGATCAAAAACCAAGCCGGCTTTTTTCTATTCCTTGTGAAACAGAAAGAGAACATGATACAGGTTGAGAAGGAGATAAATATTGAAAGGAACAATATCGGAACAGAAGACTATGCCGCCTTTAAAGAACTGATGGACAATTGGTCTCTATGGCAGACCAACAACCTGATTTTCAAGAAATAACTATTTTGTGATAATTCTTCCGAGTTCTTTGTTGATCCGAATATTACTGGCTTTTAGGTCCCTCAATTCCGCCAGTAGCCGATTCACCTCTTTTTGATCGGAGATCTCTCGTATCTCATTCTGTTTTACGGCAATGATCTTATCCAGCTTTTTGGCTTTATAGGAGAGCATAGCTGAAAGAACCAACTCTTTGATGTGTTTTGACTCTTCCTCGACGATGATGCTGTTTTTCCCCCAGTTTTCGCTCAATTCATACTGAGATACCATCATGTCGATAGCGGCATGAGCAATATCCGGATCCCGATGGAGTTTAAAATAGGTATCGTCGGGGATCTCATCCCTTTCGCGGGCCTCCACGAATTCATTAAAAATCTTACGATACAAGTTGTTTTCGAATTCGAGTTCGTCCCTTAAAATATCCACCACAATGAAATCGGCTACCTGCATAGAGAACTCTATTTCCTTGCCATCTTCATCATGCCGCATCAGGGTGATCTCTTCCCGACCGTAGAGCAGCAACTGTCTGATCAGTTCCCGCTCCTGGTATTCATCAGACATCAGATCAATCTCTTCCTGCGATGGTGCGGTGGTATCTTCCATCCATCCAATATCCTCCGGCTTCTCTACTACCGGGATTTGCTTTTTAATTTTATTCCGAAGTAGTTTGCGAACTTCGTTCATCAATACCTGCTCGGGAACATTCATCAGCGCCGAGCACTCTTTGATATAAAGTGTACGGCTGATGCCGTCGGGAATCAAGCTGATGGTGTTTACGATCTCTTTTATGAGGGCTGCTTTTTGTATCGGATCTCCCTTGGTTTCTCCAAGCAACATTCTGGTTTTAAATAGGATAAAGTTATCGGCATGTTTTGTGATAAACTTTTCCACCTCATCAGGATGGTGATTGCGGGCATATGAATCGGGATCCTCCCCATCAGAAAAAAGGACTATTTTCACATCCATTCCCTCCTCCACTATCATGTCGATCCCCCTGAATGAGGCCTTGATCCCGGCGGGATCGCCGTCATAAAGAATGGTGACCTGTTTTGTATACCGAAGGATCATCCGGATCTGTTCGTGTGTGAGTGAGGTTCCCGATGAAGCCACAACATTTTCGATTCCTGCCTGGTGAAGGGAGATCACATCAGTGTAACCTTCTACCAGGAAACAGTTATCTTTCAATGTGATGGGATTACGGGCAAAGTAGATTCCGTAAAGGGATTTGCTTTTGTTATAAACTTCTGATTCGGGAGAGTTTACATACTTCGGCCGATTTTTCTCAGAGGTCAGAATCCTGCCTCCAAAACCGATCACTTTGCCCGAAACGCTGTGTATAGGAAAGATAACCCTGGAATGAAACCGATCATAGGCACGCTCATCCTTCTGAAGTGTCATTCCACTTTTCACAAGAGCCTCCAGCTTATACCCATGTTCTCTGGCATGTTTGGTAAATGCATCCCATGTTGAAGGGCTGTAACCCAGCTTAAACTTCCTGATGATGTCATCACGTACACCCCTCTCTTTCAGGTAGCTCAAGCCGATTGCTTTCCCCTCCTCTGTGTCGTGAAGCGTTTTTTCAAAAAAATCCAGGGCAAACTGATTCAGGTTAAAAAGAGCTTCACGCTCACTTATCTGCTCCTGCATCTCTATCGACTGAACCTCCTCCTCAATCTCTATCTGGTACTTGTTAGCAAGGTAACGCAGCGCCTCGGGATAGCTGAAATGTTCGTGCTCCATCACGAAGTTGACACCGTTGCCTGCCTTACCACAACCAAAACATTTGTAAATACCTTTTGCCGGAGATACGGTGAAGGAGGGGGTTTTTTCATTATGAAACGGGCACAACCCAATCATGTTCACGCCCCTTCGCCTGAGGGTGACAAAATCACCAATCACCTCTTCAATGCGGATAGTTGAGATGATTGTATCGATCGTGTCCCGGGTGATCATATCAAGAAGTTAGCCTGAAGCGAAATTACGAAAAAACGATGAGCTCTGTTATCAGAATTCTATAACGCGGTCTCATGCCACCCATTCGAATTTAAGAGCCAAACAGATTTGAATCCAATTGCTTTTAAAACCTCTTTGGTTTCGGTGAAGCAGAGAGATAGCTCTTCGGGTTTGTGTGCATCCGAAGCCAGGGTAACCGGGATGTTCATAGAGTGTATTGTTTTCAACAGTTCAGGTCCAGGAAAGAGGGAATCGGACCGCTGTTTGTAGATTCCCCGCGTATTGACTTCAACAACAGCCCTTTGTTGCCGAATCAACTCCAGCGTCTCCTTAGCAAGAGCAGCATACCAGGCGTCGTTTTCACGAAAATAGCGATTATGGTTGTGCATTTTAATCTTGTCAAAATGACCGATGATATCAGGTTTTTCCTGTACCACCATCTCCTGAAGCTGTCTCCAATAGGCGGTCACCGCTTTTCGGATATCCCCACCGAATACATCGCGAAGCCCCTTGTCATAGGTTTTTACCTGGGGTCCATCAATAAACCAAAGTAGATCGGGATGGCTGTTCCTGACCAGATGTACAGATCCGATGATATAGTCGAAAGGAAACTCTTCACGAAGCTTTCTTACGGGGACAGTCAAACCCGGGATATAGTCGTATTCGAGACCGAGAAGGATCTGGATCACTGGATGACTATTGACTGCCGACTGCCGGCTGCCGAGTGAGGACTTGATGCCGGCTGCCAGATTCCGGATTGATTCCACATACCCCCCTAATCCCCCCTCTGGAATGGCGAAGGTATTGGGAAATGGAACGGGAGAATGGTCGGAAAAACCGAGAACCGAGAATCCAAGTTTTACAGCCTCTTCAATATAGGCTTCAGGGGGAGAGGTGCCATCGCTAAAGTTAGTATGTGTATGGAGATTTCCGAGCATAGAATTTCATAGATGAGGATAGTTGCTTCACCTAGGCGGTTAGCTTTTATCAATGATTTTGTAAATTTTATCGGCACGGCGAAGGAATTCTGTTACGGGGACTGAACAAACCTCTCCTTTTTTAGCCTTTTTTACAGGATTCAGATCGACCCTGATCTCTGGGATGGTCTTCTCAATCACTCCGGTGGTAGGCCCCTGGATGTAAATCCGGTCTCCGGATGCCAGATATCCTGACTCCAGCTTGATTTCTGCAACTTTCAGGTTGGTGAAGTAGTTAGTCACTTTTCCAATATACACTTTCGACTGGGTAGCAACAGAGCCATGTTGTTCGGCCCATTCGCCTATGGTTTGCCCCAGGTAATAACCGTCCCAGAAGCCTCGGTTGTAAATAGATTTCAACCGGGTGAGCCAGCCCTCAATCTTATCCTGTGAATAGGACCCGTTAGCAATTGCATCAACGGCTTCACGGTAGCAGGAGATCACAGTCTTCACATATTCCGGACTTCTGCCCCGGCCCTCAATTTTTAAAACAGAGACTCCTGCTTTCATGATCTGATCCAAAAATCCGATGGTGCAGAGATCTTTGGGCGACATGATGTATTCATTATCTACTATTAATTCTACCTCCCCATCAAAATCGGTCACCCGGTAGGGGCGCCGGCAAAGCTGGTAGCAGGCCCCACGGTTGGCGGAAGAGTTATACTGGTCAAGACTCAGGTAACATTTGCCCGATACTGCCATGCAAAGAGCTCCGTGAGCAAAAAGTTCCAGCCTGATCAGCTCTCCTGATGGTCCTGTAATTTTTTGTCGTTTGATGGCGCGAATGATGGAAGCTACCTGGTTGATATTCAATTCCCGGGCGGTTACCATCACATCGGCAAACTGCGACCAGTACTTAACAGCCTCCAGATTGGTGATGTTGGTTTGCGTGGACATGTGTACCGGCATTCCCACCGAACGGGCATATTGGATCACTGCCTGGTCGGAAGCGATGATGGCATTGATACCGTTTTTAAGGGCCGAATTCACCATCCGTTTCATCTCCTTTATCTCGGAATCGTAGATTACCGTATTTACCGTGAGATAGGTTCTGACCTGATGATTTCGGCAAATTCGCGAAATTTTCACCAGGTCGCGGAGGGTGAAGTTGATCGATGAACGGGCCCGCATATTGAGCACCCCAATACCAAAATAGACCGAATCGGCACCTTCCTGGATGGCAGTCGAGAGGGATTCCCATGTTCCGACGGGCGCGGTGATTTCGGGTCTATTCATAAATTCGTTGCAAAAGTACGGAAATTGATCGCTTAAAACGGGTTTGGACATCATGAATCATAAGTGGAATAAATATATTTGTTATATTTAACAGTTCAAAAACTACCAGATGGAAGAGAAACAAAAACAACAAATTGAAGATATTCTGGAGAGAGCCACCTTCGCGGCAGCAATATTTAACCAGTATGATCAGCAGCAGGTAGACCGGATTGTCAAAGCTGTTTACAAAGCAGGATTGAACAACAGGATAAAGCTTGCCAAGATGGCGGCTGAGGAGACCCAAATGGGCAACTGGCAAGATAAGGTGAAGAAAAACGTAGTGGCAACCCAGTATGTTTATGAAAACCTGAAGAACCAGAAGACCGTAGGGATCATTTCGGAGGATTTGCAAACAGGCATCATTGAAATTGCCCAACCGATTGGGCCGATACTGGCTGTCATTCCCGTAACCAATCCCACCTCTACGATCATGTTTAAAATCCTGATTGCACTGAAATCCCGCAACCCAATCATCATTAGTCCACACCGCAAAGCGGCCAAATGTTCGATCGAGGCAGCCAGGATCTGCTACGAGGCGGCACTGGGCGCTGATGCACCCGAGGATTGTATCCAGTGGTCAACGCACAAATCGCGGGAAGAGACGCAATACCTGATGCAGCACCCGAAACTGGCCCTTATCCTGGCAACAGGCGGAACCGGGTTAGTTCATGAGGCCTACAGCTCGGGCACCCCGGCGTTGGGTGTTGGAGCAGGAAACGTACCGGTGTATATAGAGAAATCAGCTGATATCCCCTTTGCAGTTGAGCAACTGATACATTCTAAGACATTTGATAACGGAACCATTTGTGCCAGTGAGCAGGCATTAGTAGTTGAGAAGGAGATTGCCGCCAAGGTGAAGGAGGAGATGAAACGCCAGGGTGCCTATTTCCTGAATACGGAAGAGACAAAGGCGGTAGAGAAGGTAGCCTGGTTTGCCGGAAGCAAATCGATGAGTCCGGAAGTTGTCGGGCAATCGGTTGAGAAAATTGCCTCCATGGCGGGGATCAGCGTTCCGGAGAACACAAGAATTCTGGTAGCCCCTCTGGAGAAGATAGGGGATGAAGAGCCACTCTCTTCGGAGATTCTGGCACCCATACTGGCTTTTTATGAAGCGGATGATTTCGATGATGCCATCCGGAAATGCATTGACCTCAACTACCACGGAGGAATCGGACATACCGCATCTATCTTCTCCTACGATGAAGAGAAAATCCGGAAATTCGCTATTATGATGAATGCGGGAAGAGTTGTGGTCAACATGCCTTCCTCGCAGGGAGCTGTCGGGTTTATGTATAATACCCTTGAACCCTCGCTGACATTGGGTTGTGGTACCTATGGGAAAAATATCACAACCGATAACGTTTCAGCTCGTCATCTGCTTAACATCCAACGTATTACACGACGGCGAATGAATGAACGGATGGTCAATATGGGATTTGACCTCTACTTTGACGAGTCGGTTGATGCCGACACACTGGAAACCGAATTCAACAAGAACTATTAATCCAAAGACAATATGAATCTTACCATTAAATCATCCGAAGAGGTTATAATCTGTTATTTATCTGGACGACTCGACACCATCGCCTCTCTCGAACTTGAGCCTGAAATTGACAAAGGCACGGTTACCGGAAAGCAGATGGAGTTTGATTTTTCGGATGTTGACTATATCTCCTCAACCTTTTTACGTATCTGTCTGAAGAAATACAAAGAGCTGGGGGAAGGGAATTTCTGGATCAAATCCCCGAAACCGGATATCAAAAAAGTGTTTAAGATTGCAGGACTGGAGAAGCTGGTTCAGGGCTAGTTGGCAGTACACAGTTGGCAGTTGGCAGTCTGCGGTCCACCACTTCGCTTATTTTAAAAAATTGTTATCAATATAGTTCTGAAAAGCTTCTTTAAATTGTTCGCTTGCCGGGATATAAATAGTATTGTCAAATAGGATTCTGTTGCGCTCAATGGTTGTAATCTTACTTAAGTTAACTATAAATGAACGATGCACTTGCATGAACTTTTCCATGGGTAGGTGTTCCATTACCTTTTTTATTCCCATAATCGCCGTATTGAATCCTACCAAAAATGAAATCAACATCTGCTCAATCATTCGTCTCCAAACCGGAAAATTCTTTAGTCCATTTTTGACCAGGAAAAGTTTGCCTTTTCACGCAAAATAAACAGAGGTATGGTTAAAAGGTCAGATAATAATTCAATACTATAACATATTTCATTTCAGGGTTTACAGTGTTATATTCGCGGCAGAAAAGGTAACGCAGGTCGATCATGTGCATCCTGTTGAAGGTGTATTCGATGCCTGCACAAAGCCTGAGCTGGTCGAATGATTGCGCGGCTGTTTCACCCAAACGGAAATATGTTTCCGCGTAAACATACGGTTCAAACTTTTTCTGAAGATCATATTTTACCGTTAGCTTTGTGCGTATATGGCTTCTTGGAATCGTTGACTTCTCCGATGAAAACGCCTCCGCATACCGTGACTGGTAACGTACCCGCAAAGTAAGTCCAACCGGTTTGAATTTCTCTCTGTAAAATCCTTCAACGTACCAGCTGTGAAATTTTTCGTAGGTGTTATCAAGCCTGCGCTTGAGTACAAACCTGTAGGATGCACCCGCTTTGAACTTCTTCCAGACACGATAACTGATGCCAATATCGCTGTAGAGGGTGCCTACTTCAGTGATGTTTTCATCCATCTTGATCTTTTCGGTAAATAGTACCGAAAAAGCAGGGGTCAGCTTTTTCTCCAGGTTAACGCTCATCCATAGCTGAGCGTCGTTCACCTGCGAACGCAGATTGGTTCCGGCCAAGACCAGAATAAGTAAAAGAAGAATCTCCAGCCTTTTAGTTATCATATTCCATCCGGTTAAGCAACCTCACCCCATCAATAGTATACATATTCCCACTTTTTCGACTTGTCCTTCTTTTGTGATCCGGAAGTCGTTTTTTTCCCAGTCTTCAGGTTTTTTGAATTATAGGTGTACATTGTTTTTTTAATGAAGCTTCCGGAGGCATCCGTCTCCGTTTCGGAAATTTTATTTCCGTTCGCATCATAGCTGAAAACAGTTTTCTTCAGAATCTCTCCACCGCCATTGTATTCTATCTCCTCGATTTTATCTTTCAAGGCATTGTAGCGGTAGGTCCATTTGATATCCCTCTTTTTACCGGCATCAAATTCACTTTTAGCAGTTATATTCCCATAACTATCAAAAACAGCAGTTGTCCTGGCTGAAATGCTTCCATCAGGGGCATAATCGATTTTCAGCAGCGTTCGGCCCGATTTGTCAAATTCCTCATAGGAGATTTTATACGTGGTCGATTTCCCGTCAACCATGGTAGTTTCCCATTCGGTGGTTGATTTGATCTTGTTTTTCACGCACTCTTTCTTGCTTTGGCAAGGTGCTGCGATCCCAATCAGGAGGGCAAGTACAAGGATGATTGTTCGGTTCATGTGGTTTTAATTAAAGATAACTAGATCAGAGACTTCAATATCTTGCTTTTTATTTGGTACCACCACTTCCATGATGACAGGGATCATGGCATTGGTTTGCAGCGTCGAGTCCTTGGATAATGCATACACTTTGTAAGAGCCCGGGCGTAGGTATTTGAACTCCCAGGTTCCGTCATAGCTGGTTTGAATCCGGTCGCCATAATCGCGGTCATCGCCATAAATGAGATACACCCAAATTTCGGGACCATAATAGGTTTCCTGGAGGACAGTAAAAGTTGCGTTATACTCCTTTACCATTACTTTTCCGTAGATGGTTGATTTGCCGCCTGAACCTGGTTCTTTTTCACAGGAGATCATCATGGGGATGGTCAGAAGCAATAACAGGTTGAGGGTGATGAGTTGTTTTAACTTTGAGGTCATAGGGATGTAATTATTTTTGTTTTTATTTTCTCGCCGGAGCATGTCAATCAATCAAATTCAGGTTAATAAATGATCAGTTTTTTTGTCATGATTTCATCCGTGCAACTCACCCTGATCATATAAATCCCGCTGCCAAGGACAGAAACATCGATTGATTGCACCACAGGTGCATCCTGGCCTGTTTCGTAAGCGTAATTCTGCTGCATTACCGTTTTGCCCAGTCCGTTGTATATTGTCACGGTCTCCGGCCCCGAATGGTTCATAAGTTCGATATTGATCACGCTTCCTGCCGGGTTGGGATATAACAGGAATCCTTTTCCCGGAGTTGTACCCATGGTGTTGTAACTCCCCATAGTTGGAAGCATATACATCATGGATCCATATCCGTTCGGATACCTTCCAGAGCTCTTACTTCTCACCTGAGGGGCATAGGATACTGAATCGATGCACCTTCCCTCTACTTCTGAAAGCAGGATGACACCTCCGGAAGCGGAAAGCGTTAACGGAGCGGCCATTTTTTCCGGTCCGGAACTGTACGAAACATGGATCAATAAATAGTGTTTCGCCGGAAGAATTGTATCAGGCAGCATCCATTTCCCTGGTACGGCAGGATCATCAGAGAGTTGCATGTTAAGCAGATTAAGCGGTTCCGTTGTGGTGTTGAGTAATTCGATCCAGGATTGGTCTCCGCTGCCGGCATATATCTCGTTCAAAACCACATCTCCAGAGAGGATCATCGGTTGAATGGTATAGTATTCATATTCGGCACGGGCCGGGAGAAAAACGCCGGCACTGTCATTCTCTGCATAAAAATAGTACTGGATTACAGGACCTGACAGGAGGATGGTAGCGCCAAAATTACCATCACCCGCCAAACTGTCATAATGATTGCCGTCATCAAACATAGGAATCCTGGTGAAGGCATCGAAGGTATGAAAACGATACCCAAGGAAAACCCTGACAGCGCCGATTGTATGCACTGTTATGCTGGTTTCGTTGCCCGACACCGGAGTTTCCGGAGTATGGTGAACGCCCCATATTACAGGTGCGCCCGCGAACCCCGGATAGGTTTCGAGGTAGGCCAACCGGGCCTCCATGAGATCTTTTATCCCTGGAAACTCATCAGCCGAACCTGAACTTCCTACGGTGTACAGCAGGTTTTTCTGAAAGTTTTCATAGGAATAGAATTTATTTGTATCAGCTTTAACAGCCGAATCAATGATTTCCTGCATAAACTCCCCTCGGACAAAATAATCGTTGTTGTTTATGTTCTCTGCCAAGATTGTTCTCATGTGAGCGAGAAACATTCTTTTCAGCGTGTCGTTTTTAAACAGGTTGGTAATAAGCGGACGAGGTGAAACTGCAAAATTCATGAGGCCAAGAGGATCCAACTGCTTGGTTTGCGAAATTGTGAGCCCATTGAAATGAGTTGATCCGTCGGAATGACGGAAACTGCCGAACGACATATTCATATCCCAGGGAATGGTATTGAAAACCCCGTTGTCATCTTTGTACAGGTAGTAATTTTGAGAATATCCTATATAACTATCGAGGTTCAGTATGGAGTAATTGAATGCATGCATCCACAATGCCCGGTCAATATTCAGCACCGTTGTCGCACTGTCAGGCTGTTTGTTTAGGACAGATATGAAATGATACAGGTCAGACCAGCCGTATTCCGACTCCAGTGCATAATACGGCTGATAGCCCGTTGAATCTGTGCCATGCGTATCGGCAAGGTTGGCATTCTGCCCGAACGGGTATTCGAGGGTCGATGGAGAACCCTTGACGAAACTGTTGTGTTTTTCCGGGAAATACCGGAGGATAAACCTGTCGTTCACTGCCTCAACATTGGAATAGAGCCCGAGCAGCGTATCGTTCACATATACATTGGCAAAATTTGCCCGGCTTGCCGGCATGTACTTCCGGGCAATCTCATAGGACAATGCCTCCCTGATAAAGGAAGGGTCATAGTTTACATTGCTCAGCCGAAGACTGGTAAATCCCTTGTAATTGTTATTTTTTACGGTATAAGCAAGGTCGATGTTAAACGGGTTTTTAATATCCTCCAGATGCACTGAACTGTAACCCTTATATCGAATGCCCATATTTTCAAGAAGTTGCCCGTTTATCCGGATATCACACATCAAACGATCGTTTCCCCCGGAGGCAGTGAATACACTGTCGAGTGCCTGCTTCCAGCTCTTTGCATGAATCAGGATCCGGATATCCTGGATCTTCCTGATATCGTAAAAATCTTCCTGGGCCATCACCGGGAATAGGATGGCCAGGAAGAAAATAACAACAGGGAGTCTTCTCATCGAATGATCAGTTTTCCTGAATAGCCTGAATAGCCAGTGGTGTATTTCATGACGTACATGCCTGGTGCAAGAGTTTGCAGGTTGATGACGTTGGATCCTGGTACCAGAAGTTGTGAAACAACGGTGCTTCCCGAAATGGTCATTATCTCGAAATTGCCGGTAGTTGTTAGTCCGTCAAGGTATAATTTGGTCGTGGCCGGATTTGGATAGGGTTTCAATCCGATCCTTGCCAGTTCACTTATACCTGAATTAGGATCAAATAATTTTGAAACGCCTCCACCTGTTGTGATCCAGACATTGTCTGATTTATCCACGGCGAGTCTCTTCACTAGATTGTTGATCAGTCCATCGGCAAGCGAATAAGATTTCCACACGGTTTGATTGTTCCTGGTAATGCCACCTTCCTGGGTGTAAATATCATACAATCCAAACCACATGGTATTTTTTGAGTCCATCGCGATATCCTGGACGAAATCATTGTAAAGTCCGTCGGTGATCCTGTATGTCTCCATCCATTGATCGAGGCTGTCGAAAACGGCCACACCGCTGTATGTGCCGATCCATTTTGTATTGTTGGCCCCGATGCCTATCGAAATGATATTGTCGGATGGCAGGCTGTCGGACATGGTATAATTGGTAAAGGTGGTTCCATCAAATTTCGACAATCCGCCGATAAAGGTACCCAACCATGTGTTTCCCACCTGATCAACGGTAATATAGCTGATCAGGTTGTTCGGCAAGCCATCGGCCGTTGTATAGTTGTGCCAGGTGGTACCGTTGAAGTTCGACAATCCTGAACCGGTACCAAACCACACACTTCCGTCGGGGTCGCCGGCAATGTAATTTACTGTATTGTCGATCAGGCCGTTGGCCGTTGTATAGGAGGTCCAAACAGAACCATCATACATACTCACCCCATAATCTGTTCCGGCCCAAATAGCTCCATTTACATCGACGGCGATGCAATTGATGTAATTATCGATCAATCCGTTTGCGGTCGTAAATGTTGACCAGGTCACATCATTGAATTTGGCGACTCCATCCTGTGTGCCAAACCATTTCTGGTTTGCTGCATCGATGGCTACTCCTGTAACATTGTCGGAAGGCAGGCCATCGGCGGAGGTATAGTTCGTAAAGGTCTGCGCTTGAATCAAGGTTCCTGATAGCATCAGGACGATGAGCAGCAGTTTTGTTTTAAATCTGTTCATAATTGTTTCTTTTTACTAGTTGGATATAATGACTTTTTTGCTTGTATATTCCGACCTGTCGGTGAGTATGGTGAGGTAATAGATCCCGCCGGGAAGCGATGAAAGATCATGTGAAAATTCATTTTTAAATGTCATGACGGCCTTTCCCTGTGCGTTGAAAAGGGTAACGCCAAACGACCGGTTCGCCAGGCTTTCTCCTGAAAGAGTGATGACTCCGGTAGTCGGGTTTGGAAATACCCTGATGCTATTTTCGAAGGTAGTCTCACTGATGCCCACCCATATAAAGGGGTCTGACATGGCCGACAGGCAACCAGTGCTTCCGGTGACCTGCACCTGGTAAGTACCTGCACCTGTCAATACCAGGTATTGCCCGTTAGCATCCTGGATCAGGGTTCCATCTTTATACCACTGATTCCCGGATATGGAGCTTGACATCAGGGAATCGCCGGTAATTGTGATCACCGGTGTTGCAGGAAGAACATCCACAGTTACTAACACAGAATCCGTTGCCGAGCAGGGTCCGCTGGTCATGTTCACAATGTATGATGTGGTGACGACAGGAGTAGCAACAGGATTTTGCAGGTCGGATGTAAACCCGGAAGGGATCGACGTCCATGCATAGGTGTTGGATGTGCCGGACGAAGGTGTAGCATTGAGCTGTACCGTCATCCCCGGGCATCCCTGGTCCGGGCTTGCGCTTGCAGTCGCGGTTACAGGGCCGTTGACATAACAGGCCGTATAGCGTAAGGCATTTGTCACGGCCCCACTGATTGTTTTTGACCACACCACATTTTGATTTGAATCTATTTCATAGAAATAACCCGACAATGAAATGGTGATCAGCATATTTCCATTGGGAAGTTGCTGAGAATAACCCTCACTCTGGGTGGCTGATCCACTGTATGTATGTCTCCAGGTATATGTTGAGGGTGCATATGCAGTACCGGGAGTTAATAAATAATTGTACCCATTGTAAGGCGGGTCGATGAGATCGATGCAGGATTTGTTTCCCGCTCCGCCATTGTTGTTAAATGCGACCAGGTAATTCGCTTTTGGACAGTCTGCCGGAATCCAATGTGCATTGTGAACTACATTAAAGATGGTAGCGCCTGATGCCTGGTATGCTGCAGGATTTCCCCACCTGTACAAAAAATCACCGCCTTTTCCCGAGTTTCCGCCGGTATGCCCTGCAGCCTCTGCCGTTGTCGTGCTGTGATCGATCACATAGATTTCATTCATATAATGTGAGGAGATAACAATCTGGTCGAGGGCTTCATTGTAATCAATCCCGTTGACATGCATCCAGTCTTTTTGGGTATTGTAATTGATGTTCAGCAGTCCCGGGTTCAGAACGATGGATGTTACATAATTGTCTTTGGCCGGATTATAATTCTGACAAAGATGGTCCCACACCTTCCACTCCCAGACCACTGTTCCCCCGGTTGTGCCTGAAGGCTGGATCTCCACTATTTTATCAGGCCACATGGTAATGCTTTGTGAGCATCCTGCCTGTGTTACCTGAGCAGGGGTTTTTGTCTCATAGGCGATCAGCAGCACGTTACCATTCGGCATGGGGTGTATGTCGTGGTGAGTACAATACTCTGGTGTGGAATAAACAAAATCCCAAAGGACATTCCCAGTGTAGTCCACTTTTTGTACCTCGCCGCAGATGGGCCCACCCGTAAAATAGTTCCCTGTTTTTGCCACCGTTCGGAGCACATCCCCGCCCGGTAACAGGTAAGAGGAGTACCCGGTCTGTTTATTTGAGGCGAATGTCCAGGTGTGATAGGTGTTTCCGTTTAAATCAATAAGGTAGCCCTTATTGTTGGTTTTGGGACAGTAAAAGGTATAATCGCCATAGCTTTGTGCCTGGCTTGTCAATCCCTGAAGGACGCTCAAAAGGAGCGCGATTACAGAAACAATGATTCGATTCATAGCTTTGATTGTTGGTTGTGTGAATAGTGTGATTTTTATTTAATTATTTAATATCCCGCACCAACCGTACGTAGTTAAGAATACGAACAGCATCGCCCTGGGGTCCATGCCCGGTAGGGTAAGCGCCGGGGTCTCCTTCTTTTGGGTCGCTGCGTTGTGCACCTGCCCCGTGAATATCGGTCCAATTTATTCCTGTGGGTATACCACCGGGCATCGCCAGCTCATTGCCCATGGCACGGCCAAAGCACACATAAATGCCCCACGCTCCTTCGTTTCCGGTTGCCCATGACGCATGCGTTGTACTGCTCCAGTAAAAAGGATAATCCACTTCGCCAGCTTCATTTGTAATCTGGGTGGATTTAAAGAGAGGGTCAATGGCAGCCGATGAGGTTGTTTGCGGCGAACGGGTATAGTCCACAATGCTCTGTAACTCTTTGGCATCGGGCAACCGCCAGTCACTATGTCCTGCATAAGTAAAAGTTTCGGCATAACTGAGGGCATCGTTCCAGTTCATCCCGGATTTGCTGTCGTCCTGCATCCACATTAATCCAGTAGCAGCATCGGTAATGGTCCCATCCCCATTGTCGGTAAAAGAATTCTTGCCATAGTTTGTGTTTCCACGTACCAGCAGGTAGTTGAACTTTTTGGGTTGCCCCATCATTGTTTTCCCATACCCTTTGATGCGCCCATCGGCAAAGTTGACCCCAAAAACCATGGAATTGTTCCCAACGAAATTATTGGTGGAGGCGCATTGCACATCAATGATTCGTTCGCCTGCCGCTGTTTCACCATAATTGTATCCGAAATATTCGGTGTTGATAAATGGGATCAGTCCGGCGGTAGAACCACTGTATCCACTTACATCACGGCCATTGAAATTCATCAGAGAATATTGTTCCTTTATAGAAGGCAGACGCCAGTCTTCATGCCCTCCCGTTGTGCAGGTTGAAACCATGGCTAATATCTCATCATAAGTCAGTTTGTCATTGTAATTAATTAACCCATCGCCGTTGTGATCCAGTGTTTGCTGCCACATCAGCCCGGTTACCATATCGGTCACGGTGCCATCTCCATTATTAACATACCGGGGCGATGTACCCGGGTAATTTGCATTTTGTCCATAAAAATCTTCCCCAACTGATGGAGCAGACATAATCGTGGTGTTGTCAAAGAAGGTGTTTTGATTGGTTCCCACGATCGGATAACCTGTGATGTTTGGCAGGTTGTCGGTTGTAGTAGTTGTATCTTCTGTTTTCTTGCAGGCTGTGAAATAGATCATCCCTATTGATAATATAATTACAAAAAGCCTGATGATTTTAATTTTACTGGTTTTCATTGAATTGTATTTTTATATATCTGATGCGAAAGTATTCCGGATCATACCAGAAATAAAATGTAATCAACAGTTCGGGATATTTTATCGGCGAAATGAATGGTTCTATATGCAGGCGTTTAGCTGGCCAGGCACACCATGATTTACAGAATCTAATTCCTGTTAAACAAGTTTAAGTCGGCCAGGTACCAAAAGCTTGTTTTTCAAACTGCATGGTGCCATCTGCTCCTCTAAAAATATTAATCCATGCGCGCCAGTTTTTATCATCCATATCAGGATAGTCAAGCCTGTAATGGCTGCACCGGCTTTCAGTTCGCATGATTGAAGCTTTTAGTTTCATTTCAGCGGTTACAATCATATTTGCGGTTTCGTGTGCCAATCTAAGTTCATGCAAATCGGCTGCCCGAAGCATTGGCATATGGTGGTCCCTTAATTCTTCGATATATGCCAGGGCTGCTTTCAGCAAGTTTTCTTTTTTTATGTAGATAATGAAATTTGGGATCATTATTCCTTGCAAAGTTTGTGTTACCCAGGCAGGACTATAACCTGCTTTTAGTTTCAAAGGCGCCCATATTTCTTCCTGAATTTGCTTAATTTTTGCTTCAGCGATCACAGGGATTTTAGCCACTTTCGCATAATCTGCAGCTGCCTCCCCGGCTACTGCCCCCTGAACCGCAGAACCCGCCAGGGAAGAACCAACCTGCGTGTAAATTGCACCTGCCATGTATGAACCTAAAGCATCTCCAGCGGCATACAAGCCAGGAATAGTTGATTCGCATTTGTCGTTAATTGGCACCAACCCTTCCGACTTGTGGATTGCCATTCCAGCTGATGAACCACCAACAGAAACTCCACTCATTCCCGGAGGTGCACCGCCTTCTTTTGGATCCTTTCCGTCTTTTGGATGTTCATCCCGACGACCAACCCTTTGAAATTCTGCCGGAACATAAGGCCCGCCCAGAATTTGATTCCCACCGCCCTTCCCTGGGGGATCCATTTGAACAGGGTTTCCGGCAATGTATGCCTTGTAATTCAGGTCAACGCCCAAATCGTGGTGAACCTCAACTCCGGTTGTTCCCGGTTTCCGTTCAAACATGCCATGCCATCCATCAAAACAATCCGCTGCATTGGCAGCCTGCCCGGGATGACCATCGTTCCATTCTTTCCCCGTGACTTTCGCACCAATGTTGTAAGCCATAATGGTGCCATCGTGAGTCAGATCACAGATGGGGAATCCATTGGGTTTAAACCCTCCTGCGCCCGTACATATAATAACACTCTTCGCATTAAAAATATGAATTCTAGCTTCATCGAGGCTAAACCCTGCGGCGCCTGCAATCCGGCCCTCTTCTTTAATGAGATGAGTGATGATAATCCTTTCCAATACCGGGATATTTCGCTCGGTTATTGGCTTGCTAAAGGAACTGTTGTAAAGCGGTGAGTCAAAAAACCCCCATTCCCGTAGTTCATTTACCCGCGCTAAGGAATGTTCGGCCATTTGTCGGGTATAAACAGCATTGTTTGAGCCCAATGCTGAGCGGGAAACTGTGTCAACAAACTCATCAATGCTAAGTTTTTCATGCTTTGGATCGTAGACGAATATGCCTTTCGCAAAAGGAGTCTGACCTGATGAGCCCAAACGACCTTTCGAAACAAGCATGACTTTGGCTCCGGCATCATGCGCCTTTGCTGCTGCGAACAATCCGGCCATTCCGCCTCCAATAATCAGTACGCCGGTTTCATTTTCCTTAAGGTCTAACTGCCCGGGTTTAATATCGGTTTTATTCTCCCCCCAATTTGCGTTTATCCCCATGGAGGCCAATGCTGCCAAGCCTGCAGCTCCACCAGCAAGAATCATGAATTTGCGACGGGATATGCCATTTATTTCTGACATTTATTTTCCTCCAACTTCTTTGATGAATTTGAAAAATAGATATTAAGCAGTAGGAGCACACCTAAAATTGCCAGTATTAAAATGAAAAATGAAAGTGGTTTGTTTATGTGCCGGCCAAGATTGATTGCATGCCATGAAGCAAAACCAATAAACACTATTGACAATGTCCCATGAAACAGGCGCCAGGTTTTATATGACATCGCAAGTTTATCCCGAAAGTAAGAAGTCAGGCTTATAACCAACAATGTTCCATAGGCCAGCATGCCAAGTAAAACACCAAGACGATTGAAACTGGTAATCAATGTTAAAAAAGCATCCTTCGGTTCAACCCCGGACTCGAAGTAGCGTGGAAAAACGACGGAAAAAGGATGTACCAGCAGAATAACAACAAAGAAATATCCAATGAATTTATGGATTTTCAACAAAACATAGTTGCTACGAGCAAAGTAGAATTGTCCCAACATCATGCTCAAAGCCAAAAGTGTTAACAATGAAATGGCTTCTTTCAGGATTGAACGCCTTGGGAATTCTCCTATAGCATATAGTAGTAAAGGCATTCCAATAAATACCAAAATTGCTCCAATCACATTGTATGTTCGTAAACGCTTTTCCATGATTACCCCCACGACACAATAACTGGAATAGATTTTTCCGGAGAAATGGTAATCGCATCAACCGGGCAATACATCCGGCATAAATGGCATATCTGGCAATCGGCAGGGTATTTTATAAATGCCTTTCCGGATTTTTGATCTAAACGAATAACATCAGTTGGGCAGGTTTTCACACACGTGCCACAACCGATGCATCCGTTTATACTTTGAATTGACATTTTGATTAATTTCTGATAAAAAATTCAACTATTATTTCTACAATAGCATTTGCTTGGTTTCTAATGTGACTATGGCAAATTAAGTGTATCCAACAGGGTTTGTGCCTGCTCTACCGTAATTGTAATATTAACTGCTGCAAAATTAGATACAAGCTGAGATGCAGTAGGTGCAGGAGGACCTCCGATTATTGTTGCCAGTTCTTCCACAGTTACAGTTATACCTATAGTTGCAAGATATTCTACGCCGGGAGTAAAATCCGGACCGCCACCTGGATCGCCATCGGGAAATACGACAATACGGTCGGGGTTGATACAGTTTGGATTCCCGTCAGGTGTTTCGGATACATTACCACCGCGAACCAGTCGCACATAGTTGTAACGATGGATTTCAAGGTCTAAATCTGAAAAATACGCTTCCGATTTAGGACAAAAAACGATGGAGCCTGCTCCGTGCAAATCATTACCTCCTGGATCTGTATTATAACCTGCAGCTAAAACCCAGGCATAAACAGTACCTCCATCAATTGTATCACCCTCTTTGATCGGATTGGAAGTGCTTGACCAGTAAAACGGATAATCGGTCTGCCCTTTTATATTGATAAGTTGCGTAAGGTTGAAAAAGGTTGTATTTATTGCAGGGAAAACACCGGAGTAATCTGCAATACTCTGCAATTCCTTGATATTGGGCAGACGCCAGTCATCGTAACCGGCAACTGTTGCGTTTTCAGCGTAGGCCAGGGTATCTTTCCAAAGAAATCCCTCGCCGCTGTCGTCCTTAGACCATATCAATCCGGTGGCTTTATCCGTAACCGTTCCATCACCGTTGTCAACAAAATCGTTGATGCCATAAGTTTTAGTACCTCGTACAGCACGCACGAACCTTCTACCGCTCATTGCTTTGATATGACCTGTCCAATCGTTAACAATGAAATGTGGATCTCCTATCACCTGTTCGTTTTGATATTCGCCTTCAACCAGGTAAGGCGTTGCTGTCCATGAATGATGCCGTCCCATATCAGAGCCGTCACCAACCAGGTAAAAGTAGTCGGTATTTACCCATGGCCACCCCATTGAAAAGTCTCTGATTGACCATAGCTCTTTTACTGTGGGCATGCGCCAGTCTGTATAGCTTCCAGTCGTCAGCGTATCGCAATACTTCGAGGCATCAGACCATTCCATTGTAAAAGGAGATATATTTTGCGCCCAGATCAAACCAGTTACATTGTCGGTAATTGTGCCGTTGCCGTTGTCGGTATAACTTGGTGAATTTCCCGTGTATTGCGCATCCTGTCCGTAGAATGCTTCACCTTCCGAAGGACAAGTGATTTGTGTTTCAATACCGTAACATAAGCCCTGGTATGTATCCACAATCGGATAGGTGAGATTGGTGGTAATGTTGTTTCCATCAGAGCTTTTTTTGCAACCACTAAAAAGCGTAGTAGAAAACAATAACCCAATAAACAAAACTAACCTTAAAGGTTTTAATGTTTTTGCCAATTTCATGATTAAATTTTTAAAGTGTGAAAATTTTCCTTTTATTTATCTGCCTGCAAATGAATTATTTGGCTAATGTGACTGTTAACTCTATTTTTGTGGTCGTTGATTACTTTGTTTCTTCAAATAAGCTTCATACTTGCTTGTTTGCTCTTTGGTTAATTCAGCTTTTACCTTTTTTTCAAAGGCAGTTTTCATAGCCTCCATTTCTTCCCTGTTTGGGCGACTATTCCCCGATGTTTGTTTTTTTACTTGTGCGAAATGTGCTTTGTACAATTCAAGCACTTTTTTCTCCTGATCGGTTCTTAATGCAAGTTCATCAGCCAAATCGCCAACCATTTCTTCAATTTGTTTGTCATTAGGAATTGGTGGAGGACCTTGTTGTCTTCCTTGCCCACCACCGCCGGGTTGTGCAAACGTTAAACTACAAGTTAGAAAGAGCGCTATTCCCAATATTGATTTTATTGTTTTCATATTTTTTGTTTTTTGTTTATTTGTTAATTCATCATGAAAAGTTTTAAATTTATTTAGCATCCCTTACCATGCGTACAAAGTTGTAATACCTTTCTCCACCTTCACCTAAGGGGCCGCCCTCATATTTTGTATCAAAACGTATCGCTCCGGCACCATGGAAATCTAAGCCATCGCCATTAACTGCCATTCCGAATGCAACATACCATGCATAATAATAAGGTTGACCTGTTGTGAAATGAGCCGAGGTGCTAGTCCAGTAATAGCCATAATCGTTGGCGCCAGCTTCGTTGGTGATAGGAGTACAAGTAAACATGGAGTTAATGGCAGGCCCTATCTTCGATGCATCGGTTGCTGAAGGAGATTTAGTATAATCAACAATACTTTGCAGTTCTTTTACATTCGGTAATCTCCAGTCGGAATAACCTGCCAAAGTTGAGTTTTCGGCATACGCCAAAGCATGTTCCCAATCCATCTTTTCACCACCGTCAGATTGCGCCCACATCAATCCGGTAGAATTATCGGATATTGTTCCATTACCGTTGTTTACAAATTCATTGATTCCATAATCACCCCCACGCACGGCTCTAACTTTTTTGCCTCCAGCAGGACCAAAACTTTCCGCAGCATATGCTTTAATGTGCCCGGTAACATGGTTAACTCCAAAAACGGCTTTCGAACCACCTTCGACTGTAACACCCACATAATAGTTGCTCGACCAGTATTGCTCATCTTTTGTAACTCCATTGGCAAGGTGAAAATAAGTAGTATTCAGATAAGGCCAACCGGTGGCGAAATTGCTGATTGAATACAATTCTTTGCAGCTTGGCATACGCCAATCGGTATGACCGCCCAACTCCAAATTGTTGCAATAATCAACTGCCTGCTGCCAGGTGTAACCACTTGATGAAGGTACTTGCTGCCACATTAATCCGGTATTATTATCGATTACCGTTGCATCGCCATTGTCTTTATACGACATAGTGGCGCCCTTTAAGTAATTGGCATCCTGACCGTAACAGGCATCCCCGCTAACCAGACTGCTTACCTCGTCGCCATCAGCATTATAAAGCGCTGTCTGGCCTGTTGCAACCATCTTATAATTGTTAACTGTAGGTTCAGTTGTATCTACCGCTGATGTGTCTTTATCCTTTGCACACCCGCCTAAAGCCGCCATGGATATTAAAAACAGTGCGGTTTTTAACCCATATGAGTTGATTTGTAAGTTCATGGTTTTAATTTTCCAGGTTTTCATAGCATTATATTTTTTTATATCTGATGCGAAAGTATTCCGGATCATACCAGAAATAAAATATAATCAACAGTTCGGGATATTTTATCGGCAGAATGAGTTGTTCCTAATGCAGGAGTTTTGCTCGATAATATGTTCTTCGGGGAATAAGAAGATAAGTACCACAAAAAGACCTTGCTTAAATGGGAACCAGTGCGAAGGAAAAATTGGGCACCAATTTGGCAGGTTGATTTTTTTTTGTTCAGGTTCCCGCAGTGGGTGGGGAGGATTCCCTCATACCCTTTTACCTGTAAGCCGCCCTGTCAATCTCCCCGATCGTCTTCAGTGGTGTTGGCGGTTTTAAGTAGGTATTCAAAAAGGCATAAATTTTTAGTCTGATCGTTTTAGCGGTCCGCGTGTCGATCCGGTCAAATGAGTGACCTCCTTCAACATCCTGGAAAATCTCATATTCAAACTTTTTTCCATCCGCTTTGAGCCCTTGAATCAGGTGTTCCACTTCCAGCACATTTACATCATCATCGTTGGTATTGGTATGGATCAACAATGGGGTTTTCAGCTTGTTGGTATTCCAAGCCGGGGAACGTTTCTTGTACTCTTCCACATTTTCCTGGGCAGTCTTGCCAAGATGATAATCAGCAGAATAGAGTGCGCGGTACTCATCATCCTGGTAACCCATCCTGGCAATCAGGTCGCTTACCGGAACTCCGGCGAAGCAAACGTTGTAATGATCGGGATGGTCAAACACTGCCAATAATGAGATCATTCCACCATGGCTCCATCCAAGAATCCCAATCCGGTTTTTATCAACCAGATCATAGTTCTCTACCATGTAGTTGCGGCTGGCATCGGCATCTTCAACCTCTAGTCCGCCGTAGTCGATCCGTTCCCAATAGGATTTTCCATATCCGGTACTACCACGGTATTCGGGGGCGATCACAATATACCCCTGGGCCAATAACTCCCTGATAATATGGGCGTAATAGGTAGTGAAGTCACCATGGACTCCTCCGTGAGGAAAGACCAGCAGGGGATATTTCTTGCCACCGTCAATTCCCCGTGGGATGAAGATGTAGGCATAGAACTTGACAGGGTTTTTCACGCCCATAGCTGTTTGGTTCTTGACAGTCGCCTGGTTTACCGGCGGGCCGGTGATGTATACTTTGTCGATGAAAGCGACATCACCCACGCGGTTATACCAGTAAATGTCGTCCACCGCTTTTCGTACCTGGTCAACATCAAAGGAGAGGTTGCTGAGATCAGACTTCAGGGATTTGATTTCATCCTTCAGGGAGGGATCATCATTTTGAGACATGGTGAATACCGAAATAAACATCAGAAGAATAAGAAAAAGGGTGTTTTTTTTCATGGCGATAAAGGTTTTTACCAGAGGTTACGAAGATATAATCAGTTAAAAGTAGTAAGATAAACGGAAACATAAAAACTACTACCTTTGTGCGAAAATATCTACATATGCAATTAAAAGGAAAGATTATCGCCTTGCTGGCGATTGTATTTATCGGATTTTTCGGTTGTGGAGGTTCAGATAAGCTGGACAAAGATGTTGCTCCCCTGGCAGAGGCCATGTGTAAGTTCATTGAAATTCAGAACAATCTGAAGGCAGCGATGGAGGCAAATGATTCTCTCAACGTACAGAAATACTCGGCCGATAAGCATAAAATGACCACAGAGATTACCGTACTTAACAATGAATTCCAGGAAAAATACGGAGATCTTGTTAGGGATCAGGAATTTGGGAAGAAATTCAAGAAGTCGATGAATAAATTGATGATTGATTGTCCCGCTCTGTCCGCCGAGGATCGGGACAAAATGGAAGCTGAGCTTAAAGAGTAACCTTCAGCACTCCATTTATTTTTGCCAGCCTGTGGAGCAGCTTCTCCAGCTGTTTCTGATCTTTCACAAACACCTTGATGTTACCCTTGAAAAGGCCTTTATCTGATTCGATCGCTGCTGATCGGATGTTGATGTTCATCTCATTTGTGATGACGTCTGAGATGATATTCAGCATCCCCACCTGATCGATTCCCTGGATTTTAACTGTCGTTTGGAAGGCATTTGTCTCTGTTGTTTCCCGCCATTTTACACGAACTACGCGATAGTTGTACCTTCGTTGCAAATCCTTGGCATTCGGGCAGTTCTTCCGGTGCACAGAGATTCCGCGTGAAATCGTAACAAACCCGAATACCGGGTCCCCGAAAACAGGCTTACAGCAGTTTGCCAGCGTATAAGTGACGCTGGCAAGGCCCTTGTCCAGAAAAATAACATCATCGCCAGTACCATCCATCAGATGAACTGGCTGGGAGGCATCGGGCTGATCCGTCTTCACATCTGTCTTCAGGGGGTTCAGGATGGCATCTTTAACATCAGCGGGATCAAATGTTCCCAGGGCGATAGCCTGGTACAACTCCATGTGAGAACTGAACCTGAGCATTTTAACAGCATGGTCGATAGAGCTCTCATTTAACGGAACCTTCCAGTTCTTCAGCTTCCTGTGGAGAAGCTCCTTTCCGGTTTCAGCCTCTTTCAACTCCTCGTCGCGAAGGATCTTTTTAATTTTCTGGCGGGCCCGGGGCGAGGCGACAAACTTCAGCCAGTCCTGTTTTGGCATCTGGTTTTTTGATGTCCGGATCTCCACCGTATCCCCGTTTTTCAGAATATGTTTGATGGGAACCGTCCTGCCATTGACCTTCGCCCCTGTACAATGGACTCCGATGTCGCTGTGCACCTGGAAGGCAAAATCGAGAACCGATGAACCGTGCGAAAGCCGTATGAGATCGCCCTGCGGGGTAAAGATGAAGATGTGTGAGTCACGCAGGTCGATCCAGGAAGGTTGTTCGGATTCGGTTACGGCCGGGACTGGATTCTCCAGTTTATGACGCATCCGGACGAGGAATTCCTCGGTTTCCTCCATCCGGCGTCCCTCTTTATAGGCCCAGTGGGCTGCCTCGCCCCGCTCCGCTTTTTCATCCATACGGGCCGTTCGGATCTGTATTTCCACCCATTTACCTTCAGCTCCCTTAACGGTTGTATGCAGGGCTTCATACCCGCTGGACTTCGGGGTTGTGATCCAGTCGCGCAACCGGGATGGATTTGGGGGATAGATATTGGTAACAAGGGAATAGACCCTCCAGCAGTCGGATTTTTCATCCTCCCGGATCTTTTTCAGGATGACCCGGGTGGCAAGGATGTCATAGACCTGTTCAAACCCCACGCCCTGTTTCAGCATCTTCTTCCAGATTGAATGGACCGATTTGGCACGACCCCGGATTTCGAATTCGAAACCATTGGTTTTCAATGCATTCTCAATAGGCGCGATAAATGTTCTGATGAACTTGTTTCGACCCTGTTCCGTCTCCTTCAATTTGCCTGAGATCTGCTGGTATTCGGCAGGGAACAGGATCTGCATGGCCCGCTCTTCCAGCTCTGTTTTTATATGATAAAAGCCGAGCCGGTGTGCAATTGGTGCATAAAGGTAGTAGGCTTCCCCGGCCAGCCGTTTGACGAATGTTTTCGGAAGCTGTCCTGCCATCCGCATGTTGTGAAGGACCTCCGCCATCCGGATCAGGACCACCCGGATGTCTTTTGCCAGGCTGAGCAGAAGCCTGATGAAATTTTCGGAGTGGTGGGAGGATTTTTCGACCTGGAGAGAGGAGATCGTTTTTAACCCGGTAACCAGTTGACAGACCGGATCACCATAAAGTATACGTATCTCATTTTCAGTGATCTGATCGCTCCGGAAGGCCTCTCCACAAAGGGCAGCCAATGCCGAATTTGTCCCAAGCCCAACTTCATCGGTGATAATTTTGGCAATGGAAATTCTGCTGGGATAATTTTTCTTGGTTTTCTCTAACAGTATGGATTCCTCTGCCTTCATATATGCAAAGATACAAAGTATTAACCCAATTATTTGGATTCAATATAAATTATATATTATTTTGCATCCAGCCAATAAAACTATGATAAGAATGAAATATAAAGCACTGTCAGCAGTCATTTTACTTTCCGGTTTGATGTTGCAGATAACCAGCTGCCATGATCCCTGGCAAAAAAAGGAATCAGGGGTGACGACGGCAATTTTAAATACCGATCCCCTTCCCTCATGGAATGATGGACCAGCCAGGCAAGCTATCATTGATTTTGTAAACAGAACAACAGCAGAAGGCAGTACTGATTTTATCCCGGTTGCCGACCGCATCGCCTGCTTTGACAACGACGGAACCCTCTGGAACGAATATCCCGTCTATGCGCAGTTTATGTTTTCATTCGATCGTGTGAGGGCCATGGCTCCGGAACATCCCGAATGGAAGCGGGAACAGCCCTTCAAAGCGTTGCTGGAAGAAGACATGGCCAGGGTGTGGGCCAGCAGTATTTCCGATCTGCTGAAGATCGTAGCTGCCGCACAGGCCAACACTACAACTGATGAATTTGAACAAGCGGTAACGAATTGGATGGACACTGCCATCAACCCGAATACCGGAAGACACTATGGCGAAATGACCTACCAGCCGATGATCGAACTGCTGAGTTATCTGCGGGATCATGGATATAAGACATTCATCGTTTCGGGAAGCGGCATCGACTTCATGCGTCCGTGGACGGAGAAAGCCTATGGAATTCCACCCGACCAGGTCATCGGAAGCTCCTACATCGTGAAGTATGAAATAAGGGATGACCAACCGGTTTTATTCAGGCTTCCTGAAATTAACTTTGTCGATGACAAAGAGAATAAGCCTGTCGGGATCCATCAGCACATCGGCAAACGGCCTGTCTTTACCGCCGGAAATTCCGATGGCGATTATGCCATGCTTCAATGGACATCAACCGGACCAGGACCCCGGTTTGGGATGATCATCCATCACACCGATTCGATCAGGGAAGCTGCCTATGACAGCCTCTCCTCCATTGGTCATCTCCAGAAGGGACTCACCGATGCCTCGAAATACAACTGGGTTGTCGTGGACATGAAGGAGGATTGGAGGGCGATTTATCCGCCGATTGACTGATATAGATATATTTCCTTATCTTCGTACAAAACATGCTCCATGATCAAAGCCGTCATCGTTTCAGGTGATGCCGGTGCCTCTGAAAGAATCACCGGATTGATCCAGGCCTGTTGTCCGGATATGGAAATTAATGCCCGGGCCGATTCCCTGAAAGAGGGCGTGCTTAGCCTCAACCAGCACCAGCCCGACCTGGTGATCCTGGATACCTTTCTGACGGATGGCAGCGGATTCGATCTGCTGAATCATTTTCAAAAGCCCGATTTCAAGGTGATCTTTATCTCCGAATATATGGAATATGCCATGAAAGCCATTGAGTACAACGCATTGGCATATCTCCTGAAGCCAGTAGAAGAGAAAAAATTCATCACGGCGATCAACAAGGCGACTGACCGGATCCGTCAGGAAGAGAAGATGCAGATTCAGCTCCTGGAACGTGATCTGAAAGATCTGCAGGCATCAGACAATATCATCCTCCGAACCAGCGAACAGATCCATTCGGTGAAAGCCTCGGAGATCATCCGGGTGGAGGCCAATGGAAATTATGCCACATTCTATATCTCGGATGGCCGAAAGGTGATGGTTTCCAAGCCCATGAAAGAGTTTGAAGATAAACTCCTGGAGAACAGTTTTTTCCGGATCCACAAGTCACACATGATCAACATCCGGAAGATGAATTATTTTGAAAAAGCGGAGGGGGGATCGGTGATGATGGTAGATGGCTCCAGGGTGCCGGTGGCCTCGCGTAAACGGGATGAAGTCATCGCATTGCTGGAAAATATCAGTTGAGATAACCGGCCTGACCGGAATACGTTTAACCATTTTTTCCGGACGTTTGGGTATCAGGGGGGCGCTTTCAGGAATATCGTGAATAGGAGTGAACGGGAGGATATATCTTTACGTCAAAAACAACTGGTTTGACAGCTCAACAACCGACACAATTTAAGAACATCCGGGCCACCATCTGCTGTGCCTGGATCCGGGGGATTTTCAATGAATCTGACCCGGATGACCTGGAACAATCTTCCGGACTGATCAACACCTGCCTGGAGATCATCGAATCGGTGACTGGATATTACGGAGGAGAGGTCGTCCAGTTCACGGGAAAGAATGTCATCCTTCTCTTCGCTGAAAATTCAGACAAATCGAAAAAATCCTCCAATTCCCTAGAGGCTCTTCTCGAAATCCGGGATAAGATAACAGAGCTCACCGGCGAGATATCGCTTGCAACACCACTCGAACTGGAAGCCGGTGTGAATGTTGGCCCGGTGTTATATGGACAAATCGGGACGAGTACACACAAACAGGCAGCCGTAGTTGGGGAGGTCGTTGATTTTGCCATCAGGCTTCAGGAGATGGCTAATCGCGGGCAGATCCTTGCCGGGTCCGATATTTACAAACTTCATCAAAACGAATTTGACTTTCAGCCACTTGAACCGATACTGATGAAAGGAAAACCGGATCCGGTTCCCATTTACAAAGTGCTGCAAAGAAAGAAAAAGGAGTTCGTGCCAACGGATCAGGCCGGCCGGTCCATTTATTCTGAGATGGTTGGGAGGGATTCTGAAAAGAGGCAATTGATCTCCCGCCTGATCGATTTAACGAATCAAAGAGGAGGAATCATTACCATCGTGGGTGCAGCAGGGACAGGAAAATCCCGTCTTCTGACTGAGGTGAAAAAGGAACCGGTTTTGGATCAGCTGGTGTGGCTTGAAGGCCGGGGACTGTCCCATGGCCATAACCTGAGCTACCATCCTTTCACAGGCATTATCAAAGCGTGGGCCCGGATCAGGGAAGAAGACAGCCCTTCCGTGGCCGAGCAGAAACTCAGGGGCGAAATAGAACGAATTTATCCCGAGGGTGTTGAAGATATATTCCCCTTCATCGCACGGCTTACCGGCCTGACCCTAAGAGGCAAGGCAGGTGCCCGGATAACCGAAATAGACCCCGAAGCGCTGGATAAGCTGATGCTTAAAGCAGTCAGGGAACTCCTGATAAAAGCCTCTGCCAGTAAACCTTTTGTGATTGCCATTGAGGACCTGCACTGGGCCGATCAATCCAGCTTGGCATTGCTTAAATCGCTGGTTGAACTGACCCACAATCACGCCATCTTGTTTCTGAATGTGATGCGACCGGGATATCCGGAGACAACCGGTTCTTTTGTCAAACATCTTCACGATCATCATGCAGACCATCAAATTACGCTGGAAATATCCAATCTGAATCCGGAAAACACACAGAAGCTGATCACCAACCTGATTTTATCCGGTGAGCTTCCGGCTCCATTACTTGGGGAGATCATTGCAAAAACCGGAGGGAATCCATTCTTTATTGAAGAGGTATTGCGATCACTCATTGATCAGCATTTCATTGAATTTTCTGACAATGTATTTACATTCAAGGCATCGGATGATGTTATCAATATCCCTGAAACCATCAACGAAGTCTTGCTGGCAAGGGTTGGGAAACTGGACGCAAAAACACGTGATTTGCTGGATACGGCTTCCGTCATCGGACGAAATTTTTACTTCAAGGTCCTTGATGAAGCTTCGGAAACCATCGGGGAGGTCAGTGAACGGCTGCAATACCTGAAGAATATGCAATTCATCCAGGAAGCTGGAGATGAAGAAAGCTTGGAATTTGTGTTTAAGCATGCCCTGGCACACCAGGCTGCCTACGATTCGATGGTGGACAAGAAACGAAAATCCTTGCACCTCAAAATAGCCGAATCGATCGAGAAGGTTTTCCCAGAGCGGATCAACGAGTTTTACGGGACCTTGGCCATGCATTACAGTAAAGCCGAAAACTATATTAAGGCGGAAGAGTATCTGTTGAAAGCTGGGAATGAAGCCATGCAATCCGCAGCTTCATCCGAGGCTATTTCCTATTTTGAAGAGGCATTTAAAACCTATTTGAAAACATCTGGTGATGAACCTGATCCGGTAAGGGTGACGGAATTATACAGCAAGATTGGCAGCGCTTACCAACTTGGAGGCAAAAATGAAAAAGCCATTGAATATTTTGAAAAGGTGTTAAGGCATTATGGCATTGCGGAGCCGAGAACAAAGGTTGGACAGATGAAAGCATTTGTTTCAAATTTTACCTCTATTTTTCTCTACATCACAATTCCTGGCATACGATTCAGAAAAGAGGCCACAGATCATGAAAAATGGTTGTTGAGGGTTCTTTATTTCAATGGCAAAGCGCTATACTCCTATGATTCACGGCGATGGTTCCGGCAGACAGTCCTCACGTTTAACTATTTTTCACGCTTTACTTTTTCTTCCAATGAATATGGCCAGGCGACATTATCAGCATATTCCATGCTTTTTAACTGGACGGGCATTTCATTATCTGTTGCGAGAAAAATATTGAATCTCAGTGGACAAAAGATAGAGTTAAGACCTCTGTATATTCAACAGGAGTATTACATGTTCAGAAAAATGCACCAATTTCTTGAAGGAGATTGGCGGATGGATCCTACGTTGGAAGAGATGTACACTTCTGCCTTGAAAACCGGAGATATCTTTACCCTCACCGTATACCTTCTTTTTTGCGGATTTATCAGCGTTGAACTTGGCCTGGAAGAGGAGACTGTGGAGATTCTGAAGAAAATGAAAACTGCAGGTGAAGAGTTTGAGAGTGATCATATGATTGCTCAGTATCACAGGCTGAATGCGGTAGCCCTCTTCAAGTTCAGGAAAACAGGCAGGATCTGGGAGGAGACCACAAAAGGAATAGACTATACAAAGGAGACCGGACACAGGGGAATGCTGCAGATCATTTACTCCATGCGCCTGATGAATTCTGTAATCAATGATGATCCGGAGGGAGCCGGGGCCGACATGAAAGAGATAGAACAGCTCATGCCGCCATTAAAGAAGGTCAAAATATGGTACAGCACCTATTTTCTGGCAAAAGCGTATGTCCTGACGGAAGATTTCCGGAGAAATCCTGAAGACCGGGAAATCGAACGAAATCTATTTTCCATTTGTAAGTCTGCCATCAAACAATCCCGCCTTGTCCCCAATAACCTGATCGAATCGCACCGCATCATGGGGAATGCCCTCTGGATGACAGGAAAAAAGAAACAGGCATTAATCCATTATCGCAAATCCATTGAGGCTGCCGAGAAAGTACATGGGAAGCTCGAACTCTCCCGAACCTGTTTTGAACTTGGTAAGCGGCTTTCAGCAAACGGTGCACAACACCTGGCCAATGGCCTTTCAGGGCAGGAATACCTGGAAAAAGCACGCAAACTTTTCACAGAAATGAACCTCTCTCACGATCTGGCAGAGCTGGAACGATCCACCAACAGGTAATTTCCCCCTTTTCATTCACACATAAAACCTGAACGTTGAGGAATGTTTCTCAGGCGTTCAGGTATTTCATTCATATAAGGTATATGCAGGGTGTAATTTGGCTTGAAAATCAATGAAATGTTTCATCTTAAAATGAAGGTTATGAAAAAA
>CAZXQU010000021.1:0-45189 GCA_964642545.1 uncultured Prolixibacteraceae bacterium
GTTAAAAGCAAGAATTATTTCGTAAAAGTATGCAACTGTAGTTCAAAAAGCAAATATTTTTCAAACTATTTTTAAAACTCTTTCTCAACCTTTGCCAACAAGCATGCATAAGGAAATGGATTCGTCAGACTGCCTGTTTCAACCATAGCAATACCAGGACAACGGGCACAATAGAGCTTCATCCCGCATTTTTCACATCCTTTGGCATCGGATTTCCGGAGTCCTCTCAACGTATTCATTATTGGAGCCTCCTTCCATATTTCCCGGAAACTCGTCTCCCTGATATTTCCGGCTGCAATAGGTATATCGACACAAGGGGAGACATCTCCGAATGGATTGAGGGCAAATGTAGAGATTCCGGCAAGACACATATAGTCTTCGGCATTGCCTATGGTTGTCTTCCTGAGATTCTTTTTTCGCTGGGCGGCCGGATCCTGATCGGCATAAGCCTCATCATGGATTTTGTAAAATTCTTTGGCCTGCTCTTCGTTGAGCCGGAAATTCATATTGGCTGAGTCCCCGTCGAGCCTCATCGTTAGCCATGGTGTATACCGAAAGTCGCCTCCCAAGTCTTCAACCAGCTTCTTTATATTGCCGAAATCGAAATAATTTTTGGAACAAATGGTCGATTTGATTGTGAAGGGGATACCATGTTTTTTTAGATCCTGTGAAGTTCTGACGATCTGGTCAAATGTTCCGGGTTTGCCCATCAACGGATCATTAATCTCAGGGTTGGATCCCCACAGGCTCATTTCAATACCAAGAAGAGGGTAATTTTTTAGGCGAATGATCTTCTCTTCGTTTAATAAGATCCCGTTTGTGAATATCCTAAAGCCGAAGCCATATTTTTTGACCAGATCCAGGATGTCGAAAAAATCCTTCCGCATAAGAGGTTCGCCACCACTTAGCGTTAGTATGAATGTCCCCTCCTTCTTCAGGTCGGAAAATAAGGCGTCATATTCCTGTAAATTCAGAAGTGGCTTGTCGTTCCTAACATTATAACAGCATGAACAATCCAGGTTGCATTTATAGGTAAGTTCAATAAGGGCTGTAAATGGCAGGAGGTTCTTTACGGCATTTCTCTTCAGGAACCGGTACGACTCGGTATTCTCAATATTTGGCACCTTAATCCTCTTGAATAAGTAATTGTTCCTTCAAACAATCCTTAATAAATACCAGGATGTCTTCCCGGATCGTCTCCTGGTTGTCCTCCGGAAATTTTTTCTGCGTGGCATCAGCCAGGTCTTCAATGGTTTTCGGAGCATCCAGTAATCCCCAGATGACAGTACCTATCTCATTCAGTGTAAAGATATTTGAATTCACGGCCAGCATAACGACCGCTTTCCCATCAGCAATTTGAAACGAGCTGTTTCCGTTCCGTTTAATCTTCATTTTTAAATCCATTATCAATGATCCTCCAAAATTTATTATTTTTTTCAAAATTCATCTCATAAATATCCACCTGGTTGGCGAGGTCGATTACAGTATTAAAGATCTTTTGCCTGAGTTCCCAGTCATCACTGAAAAACAGTACATTCCTTAGCAAAATCGGATAAATCTCCGACCGGCTCATTTTTCGGAAGAAGGTGGTTTGGGATTTTGTCAATAAAAACATGTTCTCCAGCTTTGCCGTCTTGTTCTGATAGATGGGAAGTTCCCCGTGAAAAGGGGTTCCAGCCGTAAAGTATCCGGTATGATCCTTTGTTATCAACGTGAGTTCATCGGTCAGGCATTCATCCGACTCGGAAAGCTTAACGACTGTGGATTTGCCACTGCCTGATATGCCAAAAAACACATAACCATTTTCATTGTGCACCAGGGAAGATGAATGAATCAGGAAGCCATGATTCTCCACTGCCAGCAGGGAATAAAAGATTCTGATAATGGATTCATACGTCATGAATGTCGTGTTGAAGAGGATGAATTTTCCGGTTCGGGCGGCAATATCAATGATTCCGAAAAAGTCCCAACGATAGACATACAAGTGGCGGTCGGCTGAGGTCGTAAAGATCTCCTTGTAGGCGTCAAATGCCCGGATAATGGCTTCCGGATCAGGGAGGGTTTGTACATCATAAAATACAACAGACTCGGGGAACTCTTGCGGGGTAAGGAAATCCTTGTACTTCGTCATTGCCGTATCAAACAACCCATCCCTTACAGCATTCACCGAAAGGCCTATTCCGCCTATCTTTAGATTGAACTTCTCAAGTCCCTGGTTGGTTACATTATGAAAATAGTCCTCTATCAGTTTGTAGTCAACATCGCTCATAGTAATCGATTTTTTAGGTTGTCAAAAATAAGAAAACAATTCATTGAAAAACGAAAAACCTATAAGCCCGTAAGACAATCCTGCTGATTTTGAACCGAAGGGGCCCGACTGAAAGTTGGATGATCATCTGGTTCTCAAGGGTATTTGTATGATTACCTGCCATTAAACAAAACCTGTACAGATAAAAAAACAGCCGGTCAATCTGCCTCCGGGAAGTAACTACTGTATCATTGACTTCGATTACCCTGCCAATGATCTCGTCCGGTATCGACAACTTATCAGATATCAACAGGTTATCTCCTTTTGTCAAGACCATTCCATCGTTTCTGTCTGCCTCAATAATCCGGTGGATAAACAGGAGTTCATTGCGAATGAATGCTACAACCTCGCCTGCCTGCAATGGTTCATTGGCAATTCCCTTAATCGTAAGGATATCCCCCTTCCTGATGAGTGGGTTCATGCTGAAGCCGTCGGCCTTCACCATAACGGTTTGACCGGATCGCAAATGGTTTGCCACCAAATCCAGTTTTATCCCATCAAGGTCATCCATGTAAAAACCTATGCTTTAGAAGGGTTAACTTTATATAGATTGTAGATACCAGGAAAATTGTGAAGAGAGAGGTCAGAAAAACAGGCGATAATAACAGGAAGAGCATGTATATCATTGGGAAATAGAATTTGAGCGGAATCCTGAACTTCTTTGTATAGGCAAATTTAATCCGGTCAAAGTCGGGGAAAATCCGGTCGGTTACAAACTTCCATTTCTTCCCGGGTGAGGCAATCAGTGCATATTTCATAAAGGTAATCGCCATCCTGTTCACGACTCCGGGAAACTCCAGGCTAGTCCCAAAGAGGCGGGGAGGAAATGCATAAAAACGAACCCAGGTCCTGTCGAAGAGGCGAAAACGGGGTTTTTCGACTCCAAAAATGTCTCTGTAATCCTTGTTAAACATCCAGTTCAGGACCTCTGTGACTGCAAAGATGACATTTTCAAGTCCAGCAGTTTTCACCTTTTCATTGAGGTATTCTCTATCGAGAAAACTCCCGTATTTCTCCAGGTAGTACCAGAGATCAAAAAACCATTTGATCTCGACATGAAAATTAAGGTGAAAGGCAAGGTGAACAATGGAATAGAGAAGTTCGTCCTCCTCACTCAAACGGAACGTTTCAGTCTCCTGGATTTTCAAGGGCTTTTTACGTTCCCAAACCTGAGAAAGGTCCAGATCGAAATAGCGTTTGAAGTAATAGCCTCCAGTTAAGGTTGTTAAAATGTCAACTTTGAGTTTCGTTTGCTCATTGTAGATATCGAAATCATCTGTATTGTCGGGATCGTTTACTTCACATTTCAGCGCGAACCCCTTCTGGCTGGTTACATCAATAAAACTTCTCACATCCTCTTTGTGGATGAGCAGATCCAGATCGCAAAATGATCGCAGGCTTATATCCTCATAGAGATGGTTGATAAAAGAGAGTCCTTTCAATGCAATGCATTCAATGTTGTTTTCCTTCAACTGCTGCAGTAGGTGAGCAGCATGATTGAGGAAAAAGAGGTTGTTGAATAGAATCTCCTTTTTGTGCTTGGCCAACTGCGAGACCACCTCCTGTTCAATGGTCTTCTGTTTTTCGAGAGAGGAGAGATAGTACTGGCTGATCTCGAAGCGGGTGATAAGTGGTAAGCTCTCTTTCAGATTCTCTTCCCGATAATCGGTGAGCAGTATGAACAGATTATTCAGCCGCTGAAATTCAAGGGATTTGTACTCCGGGATCAACATTTTTCGCATATCGTTTACCAATGATGAGTTCCAGTTTTAATATCCTTTTCAGAATTGACCTTCTCAGTTTATGGAAAAATTTCCGGTAGAAAAAGCCAGTGTTAATGTTGACTTTACTGCGCCCGAGGGATAACCGTATGATGAGGAGATGAATGCGGTCGCAGATGGGATTGTCAATATTCACCAGCTCCTTCTCCTTTTTGATATAGGCCACCGTCCCTGCAATAGACCCGATTTCCTGGCTGAAGGGACCTTTTTCGGAGTGATCGGCCTTGGTATAAACGGTATCTCCGTCGATCTTTATAATTCGTTGTACGATAAATATTTTATGGTAATCCACTGCAACAAGGTCCCCCTTCTTCAACATCTCTCCACATTTTTTCAGGCAAATCATATCTCCTTCCCTGATCAGGGGAGCCGAGTTGTCGGCTTTGACGCGTGTCCACAAATATCCACTGACATTCAGGATGTCAAGCGCCAGGGTCATCTCGGTGGTATACTCAATCGGCATTTAGCCCTTTTTCCCAGTTAAACTCCACAAGTTTACCATCCTTGATGTTATAGACTTTGTCTACTCCTTTTAGCGTGGTAAGCCGGTGTGTTATAATGATAAGTGTTTTATTGGCCGACAACTTAAACACTGCTTCCTTGATATCCGATTCGGTTTCATAATCCAGCGAGGAGGTAGCTTCGTCGAAAATGATGATAGGTGCATTCCTCAGTAGAGCCCTCGCAATAGTAATCCGTTGTCGTTCACCGCCCGAAATCATATCGCCCCTGTCTCCTACCAGAGTATCATATCCTTCCTGGATAGTCGAAATGAATGCATGCAGTTGAGCTTTTTTACTGGCTTCAATAAGCTCTTCCGTGGTACTGGTTAGTTTCCCAAGTTGGATGTTATACTTGATCGAATCATTAAATAAAATAGGTTCCTGAGAGATGTATGAGAAGAGGCTGAAGATACTCTCCCTGTTTAATTCCGTGTATCGTTTACCATCCATCAGGATATCTCCCTTTTCCGGCTGAATCAAGCCAAGCAACAGGCTGATAAGTGTTGACTTCCCGGAGCCTGTTCGCCCTATTATAGCAACCTTCTCACCTTTTGTAACTGTCAGGTTTACATCGTTGAGGATGATCTTCTGGTTGTCGTAGGAGAAGGTGACATGGCTGAGTTCAAGGCTCTTTTCGAACGATGCAGGCTGGATCTCTTCCTTATTGATGGTATCCTGGTGTGATTCAAGTATGCTCTTTAGTCTCAGGTATCCGGGGAATGCCGATTGCATTGAGTTGTATAGGTTGAAAAGGGTCTTTGCCGGTTGATAGAACTTCATCAGGGCAACAAGAAATGCGACAAGGCTGCCCACCGTCAGGCTACCCGACTGTACCTGTGAAATACTGAAATAGAGAATCAGTCCCAATCCCACGAAAGAGGCCAGGTCATTGATCGGCCCAACCAGTTTTGAGATCAGGGTAGACCGGAGGAGATTATTGACCAGTTTTTCATTGCTGGCCTTGTATTTTTCCTTGAAATGATCAATCAGGTTATAGGTTTTGATGATCAGGTATCCATACAACGATTCATAGAGTATGCTGTTTGACCTGCCATAGGCATACAGGTAATGTTGACTGAGATTCCTCAACCAGTGCCCCAGTTTTATCAGTGGAAGGATAAACAACGGATAAGCCAGAAAAAGGACCAGGGCAAATTTCCAGTTCAGGTAGAAGAGTACCGCCATGATAGAAGCCAGGGTGAACAACTGTTTGATAAACTCCATGGACAGGATATTTATCAGTGTGATGAAATTGCTGGTATCGATATAAAACCGTGATAAAATCTCACCAGCCTGCTGCCTGGTACGAATCGCCCTGTAGTTGGAAATAACTGCATCGTACAACCTGTCCTTGATATCAATCGTAATTGTGTTGGTGGTCTTGTTCTGCAGATAGGTTTGGAAAAGATCGATCAATGTTTGGGCTATGAAGATTCCGAAAAGGGCCAGGAGGGTAATCCCGATTTCATGTGAATTGTTAACCAGGAATCCGTCGTCGAGCAATCGTTTGATATAGAGAAAGTAGGCGCCTGTTAGTGCGGAATAGATGGGAGACAAAATATTCAGGAAAAGAAATTTCTTTCTGAATGGTTTGATATATCTCCACAAATAGCCTAAAGCCCTGTAATCCTTATTCAACAGCTGCATGAAAAAAGTTCAATCTTCGATGAATGGAAACGATCCTTCCCTGCAAAAGTAATGAAGTTCATTTTCGTGGCAACTATTTTCCAATTTTGCATCACTCTTATTGTGGAAAAGAGAAGGAATTGCATTGCAACGCGTTGAAAAATTAATATCTATTTTTACTTCATGCCTAACACCCGCTTCTATAGCCTTGATGTAGAGACAGCCAATTCAGATGCCGGAAGTATCTGCCAGGTGGGGATTGGTTTGTTCGAGGAGGGAGAACTGATCGAGAGCTGGAAAAGCTATGTGGATCCCGAGGCTTATTTCTCCCACTTCAACACCCGGGTCCATGGTATCGAACCACATCATGTGATCGGAGCTCCAAAGTTCTACGAGATATACCCCTTCCTGCGGAAAACTTTCGAGCACAACATCGTCGTGCACCATATGCCATTCGATCGAGTGGCTTTTCACAAGGCATATGACAAATACAACCTGAAGCCTTTTCAAGTTAACTGGCTTGACTCCGCTAAGGTCGCCAGACAAACCTGGTCCCAATTTTCAAAGCGTGGCTATGGTCTCTCGAATGTAGCCATGTACCTGGGAATCCAGTTCAAGCACCACGACGCACTCGAAGACTCCATTACTGCCGGGAAAATCGTTATCAATGCCTGCCGCCATTCCGGGAAAAGCTTACGGGAGTGGCTTTAACAGAAGAGTTTTTGGATACGACGATTAACCTCGCTGCTTTGAATATCGATATCACTGCAACATCGCAGAATGTAGCAGGTGATGAAGTATGGTATTACAAAGTCACCGAAAAGGACAACCAATCAGCTGAGATAAGTCTGACACTTACAACCATGGTGATTGCAGGTCCGATCAATACATTTTTGATGAAGATCCTTGGTGCACAGAGTTCGACTACAGGCAGTTCATTCGCCTCTTTCTACAGGTCGGTGTATAACCTTGCCCAAGCGAAACTAAACCAGGGAAATGTTGACCTGATGTATTATTACGGAGCAAATGACCTGAGTACCCTTGCTGCTCCGGATGATGATCACGCAGCCCTGATCTTCACCAACCCCACAAATGGACTCCAAACATGGACCATTAAAAACAACACGCGTTATAAAATGGTAACGGATGCTATTGTGGATGATGCAGTGATCGTCGAGCAGACAGCTGCCGGAGTAACCCAGTCCAGGATCACCAATCTCACGGCAGGAAAATACCTCGCCTTTATTACGACATCAGGAATGAAGGGATTGATAAAAGTTGAAACCATGACCGCTGGAGACGATGGTTCCATTACAATCTCGGTAAAGGTACAGTTGTAATTCACCCCTTTTCGCTGATCTGCTTCAGCCTTTCGTAATCAAGGATTTTGAAGTTCTTTCCCTCAAGAAGGATCAGTCCGTCATCATGGAATTTTTTCAACATCCGGATGACTGTTTCGGAGCTCATCCCAGATAACTCTGCAAGATCTTTTCGTGAGAGTGGCAGGATGAATTCATCTGTTTTGAAGATCCTGTCAGCTATGCAGAGAAGAATATCGGCCAGTCGTCCATAAGATTGTTTATGTGTGAGGCAAAAGAAGCGGCCATTGATCTGTGAACTATTTGCCCCCATGATATCGATGACTTCCTTTGCAAATGCAGGATTTTGACCCAATAATTGTCTGAAGTAGTGGATATCAATCTGTTTGATCTCCGAATCGATATAGGCCAATACTGAATACTGAAATTTATTGTTTTCATCGCTCACGGAGGAAAGGCCCAACAAATTTCCCTCCGGGATAATTTTCAAAACCAATGTGTTGACTCCATCTTCAATGTACACTTTGGCTAATCCTTTCTCCATAAACATCACGTGAGAGGCAAAACCGCCCTGTTTGCAGATGATCTCTCCTTTTTTGTATTTCACTAACACCGACCGGCTATCCAGAACCTTTTTCTCCTCCGTGGTCAGCCGATCAAAACACCGGCATCTATGTGGGCTGATCGTACAACTGGTAAATGGCTCTTTTGGTTCCATAGAAAGTTTCTTAATCGAACTACAAATATATGAATTTATCAGGAAAAAGGCTGATCTATATCAGTAATATTTATGTTGAACCACAGGTTGAGTCCCGGTCTGTGACAGAGCTGATTGGCTGGACTATGAAGGAAAAAGTGAGAACTTTGTTAGTTGATTAACAACTATAAAAAAATACAAATGAAACTCATTTCTAAATCACTTCTCCTGGCTTTGTCTCTCCTTATTGTACTAAGTATTCTCGATGGATGCAAGAAAAAAGAGACTGAGCCTGAACCAGAACCTCTCACCGTTGCATCCTGTGAAGGTTGTCACACTAATTACGCCCATCTCCAGGAAGTATATACTCCTGATACAGCTGCTCCTCCGGGGGGTTGTGGAGGCGGCGCTCCACATTATGAGCCCTATGACAGGGTTTTCATGGGAGGCGACGGATACCTGGGATTCAAGGCGTCCGGGCATTACCAAGTTGGGTGTGCCGGATGTCACAAAGGTACCGACAATACGGCGGACAAAAACATTGCTCACTCGGGTGATTTCATCTCCCACCCCTCGGTATTCGCTGAGGAATCATGCGGTGCCTGCCACCAGGCAATCGTTGAAAATTTCGCAACCAGCCTTCATCACGGTACTGGACAAAAACGGAAAGTGGCCATGCGCAGCGGGTTGAACGGAGCTCAAGATTTCGACCAGCTTCCTGCACATCAGATCGAAGGCTACAACAGTAATTGTGCACATTGCCATGCCTCCTGCGGCGAATGCCATGTGATTCGGCCAGTCATGGGTGGTGGAGGACTACCTAATGGGCATGCATTCACCAAGACACCTGATATGCTCAGTGTTTGTGTAACCTGCCATGTTTCACGAGGAGGTCATGCCTACCTGGGAGTTGCAAGTGGGACTCAACCGGATGTCCACCTCACCAAACTCGGGTACACCTGCCTGGATTGCCATAAAACAACTGACCTTCACGGAGATGGAAACATGGTTGAACAGCGATATGCCTATGCAGGCCTTCCTTCTTGTTCTGATTGCCATACAGGAATAGGAGGGGCAAACACCTATCACTCCATGCACATCAACGACTTCAACTGCCAGGTTTGCCACTCTCAGGTCTACAACAACTGTGGAAGCTGCCATATTCATGGCGAGGGTGCACGGATTCCTTCCTACATGGATTTCAAGATTGCCAGCAACCCAATTCCCACGATCAAGACCGGTTATGACTTTGCGTTGGTGCGCCGCACCCTCGCAGCACCGGATAACTGGGAACTTTTTGGTGTGCCACAGTATGCCAACTTTGACGTATTCCCAACATACAATTACACCACTCCTCATAATATCCTCAAGTGGACCGACCGCACCCAGGTGACCGCCGGCAAAGCCTGCTCCTCCAACTGCCATATCCGGAACGAAGGAGGCACCCTAGTCAACAAAGAGTTATATCTCTTCGAAGATAATCTTCTTGCATGGGAAATTAGCGCAACATCATCTATCACGGTCGATGGAAAGTTACCCGAGTCATGGTTTAGATAAGACATATTACTATCATCACATTGCTAATTAATAAATAAATACGTTAAACAAACAACCATTAAACTATGAAAAAAACAAATTTATGGATCCTGAGTATCCTGCTAGCATTTGTCTTTGTTACATCATGCAAGAAAGAGGAAGAACCGATTCCAACACCAGCAGTAAATGAATCCGAAGTGCTGGCTACCTTTCTGGAGTCAACCAGCTCGCCTCTTGGCAAAGACTATGTAAACACAGACATGCCTTCGATTACCAGTGCTACTGACGTCTATACACTTAACCTTACTGGCCAGGTTTACATTATCGACATCAGGTCGGCAGCCGATTTTGCAACCGGTCACATTCTCAATTCCCATAATGTGTCACTGGCCGACGTTTTAGCTCACGTTGAAGCATTGGACCAAACCCCTTATTCAAAAATAGTCATTGTATGTTATTCGGGTCAAACAGCAGGGTTTGCTACCCTTCTGCTTCGGATAGCCGGATATGAAAAAGTGTTTTCGATGAAGTGGGGTATGTGCTCCTGGAATGCAGCATTTGCAACCGGCTGGCAGAATGCTATTGGCAATACCTATGCCACCCAACTTGTTAAAACAGCCACCGACAAAGGCCCAATGGGCAATATGCCTGTACTCTCTACCGGTAAAACAACAGGAGCGGAGATTCTCATGGCACGTATTGCAGCTTTGTTGACCGAAGGATATGGCCCGGCAAAAGTTGACAAAGCGACACTATTCGGCAGCCTGGCTACTTATTACATTGTTAACTATTGGCCGGCCGATCAGTATGCCGACTTCGGACATGTCCCAGGCGCTGCTCAGTACACTCCTAAGGCCTCCATTAAACTGGCAGCCGACCTGAAAACACTTCCTACCAACAAGCCCATTGCTGTCTATTGCTACACTGGTCAAAACAGCTCATTCCTTGCTGCTTACCTCCGTTTACTGGGGTACGATGCAAAATCACTCCTGTATGGAATGAATGGACTGGCTCACGACGACATGGCTGCTGCCGGAATGACCACCTTCGATGACACCCAAATCATGGGTTACGATTACGTTCAGTAATTTTCTCTCAATGAAGAAGAGGCCGCTCCGAAAGGGCGGCTTCTTTTTTTTGGAATCGTTCTAGATTAAATTATATTTGTACGAACCTTAAACCTATAATTTATGACATGTCCGCTGATAAATTTTTGGGCTGTGATCGTAGCTTCGATCGCTTTCTGGGCGCTGGGCGCCCTGTGGTACAGCCCTGTTCTCTTTGGCAAACGTTGGAAGAAAGAGCTTGGTTTCACCGATGAGGAAATGAAAAAAGTGAACCTGCCCCTCACATTCGGTCTCAGCTTTGTTATCATGTTTCTGATGGTCCTCGGGTTAAGTTTCTTCCTTTCCCTTTATGTGAATGAAGATATCTCCTGGAGGAGTGGCATGTGCCTTGGCTTCACTACCGGATTGCTCTTCTGCATGGGCACACTGGGGATCAACTACCTTTATCAGCGCAAATCTATTGTCCTCTGGCTGATCGATGGTTGTTACCTTTTCGTCGGAATGGGAATTGCTGGAATTATCCTTGGTATCTGGGAGTAAAGGATGCATGGATTTTATGTAACTTTACTCCATATATTCAGCTTTTTAACTATGTCACAAGAACTCCTGCTCCTTACCATCACTGCAGCCTCCCTTGGGTTCTTCCATACACTCTTTGGTCCCGACCACTACCTACCTATTCATCGTTATGGCTAAAGCCAGAAACTGGTCAATGGCTGGAACATCCTGGGTCACATTTTTATGCGGGGTTGGTCACATCCTGAGTTCTGTGTTGCTTGGGATGCTGGGAATCGCTCTGGGAATTGCAGTAACCAACCTGGTCACTGTCGAATCATTCCGTGGAGAGATTGCTGCATGGCTGCTGATTGGTTTTGGGTTCGCTTACATGATCTGGGGAATAAGGAGGGCCATAAGGAATAAACCACACTCTCATACTCACATTCATCAGAATTGTGAGGCACACTCCCATCTACACACACATCATGAAGAGCACCTCCATGTGCATCAGGAAGCTGGAGCGTGATATGGATCGCCTCCGTATTTGGTCTGATCACCATTGGAACCATGATGACGATTGTGCTGGTATCCTCCTTTGGGATCCAATTCCTTCCGATGAAAAAACTGGAACGCTATACGCATGCCATTGCAGGTGCGACAATTCTGATTTGCGGACTTTCGATACAGTTTCTGGGACTGTAAGTCAGTCCGCAGTATTTAGCAATTAAAACACGTTCCCTATTCCGATATACAGCCCGCTACTCCCATCCTGCTTGTCGAAAGCAAATCCGTAGTCGACCGAGATGATGAAGTTTTCATTCAGCGCTGCTCTTAGTCCAATGCCAGCCGACCAGTGCAGGCTGTCGTGAGTTTTGTTGAAATAGAATGATTGCTGATCATCCGGAACGAGGTCGCGGTAAATCTTGATCTCCTGAACAGCCATTCCACCATCGAGAAACCCAAGCAACCCCAGGTAGATATTCTGTTTAAACAGTTTTCCCTGCAGAAACTTCCATCGAAGTTCCACATTTCCAAAAGCAATTCCTTCTCCAACCACCCGGTTACGAAGAATTCCTCGGAGTGTTCTGGCCCCTCCCAATCCATCAGGCTTGGTGGTAAGCGACCATGAGCTGTACATGTATGGCTCGATGTAGAAGGGGGCAGTCCCTCCGATCGTCCCCTGATATGTCAGCCTGTATGCTGCTACCAGCCTATTCCTGACAAGAGTGAGGTACTGCCGGTGTGTCACCGCAAGTTTAATGAATGCGTATGGGTCATTGCCGAGGAAAGTCGGTGCGTTCATCAGGATTACCTCCGACCAGATTCCCCGGTTGGGAGCAGCTTCGTTGTCTCGTGTATCGTACACCAGTCCCAGCTTCAGGTAGATGATGTTCCCGCCACTCTTCTCCTGGAATCCAATCAGTCCGAAATCAACATATTGATCATATAACAGGGATGTATCCGGAAGTTGTTTATCCTCCTTCTTCCCTTTGTTGATACGTTCAATGTCGACTGTAGCCATTTTGATGTTGAAAAAGTTGATTCCGGCCAGCCACCTGAATTTTTGCCCGAGAATCGGTCCCTGGAAATCAACCAAAACACGTAACATCTTCCTCTGCTGACGGTAAAACATCCTGGAGATATAATCGTCGCTTCCCTCTTCTGCCACCGATGGAATGTAATTGGCCTGGTAGCCGTTAAACCCATAGAAATCAAGTGCTTTTTCAGTCAAATAACTCACCTCTGCTGTCAGCCTGATGTTCCCCGGTATCAGGTATTTCGAATCGTAAAATAACTGATAAGCGGCTCCTCCCTTGGTAAACCATGAAGCTTCCGCGTAGATGGTGTGCCTGTATTCAGGATAGGTAGAGCCGTCGCCATAATAGAAAACCTGTCCCAGGGCGCCAAACTGAAACCCCTGGTCGGCGTCGTATCCGACTACCGGCAACGCACCAAAAGTCCACCCTTTCTTCCCCTTTTCACGTATCGGCAGCATGTTTGTATCCGGCTGCTGGGCTGGTAGGATCGACGGGATAAGAGAAAACAAGATGAATAGCATGAACAGGCGAACATATACTTTCATGTGCTCACAGTTATAACGTAATTTGTTTGTTCGATGTGGAACTTAAACGCCTGAAGAGAAAAAGAGCGAGAGCTGTGACAACAAAACTGGAGAGGATTAAGAGCAGGTTGTCGGTGTTGCCAAACTCTTCAAGACTGGTTGTAATCACACCCTGGCGCTCCAGAAAAGAGATGGTAACTGCCACTGCATTGTTCAGGAAGTGTGCAAAAATCGGGATCCAGAGCGAACCCGACCAGTAGAAGAGATAGCCAAAGAGAATGCCCAGGACTACACGGGGTAGGATCCCGTAAAACTGGAGATGCATGGCTCCAAACAGGAATCCTGCTACAAGGATTGCGAGATGGATATTGCCAAACCATTCGTGAAAAAGCCGTTGAAAAAGTCCCCGAAAAAGGAGTTCCTCTCCGATTGCCGGAAGCACTGCGATCATCAACAGGTTTAACAGGAATCCTCCGAGGGTATCAACCATCAGGAATGCCTCCGTGAGCTCTTTGGCCTGGTCTTCAGCATTTTTCATCCACTCCTCCATTCCTGCTAACCATACAGGGAGCTGCATCGCTTCGTTGAATTCAATCAATTGGCTGATGGCAGGGATAGATGTCACCATGACGACTGTGGCCAGCACCCAGCTTTCCCATCTGGGAGAATGTGTAAGTTTAAGGTATTGCAATGGTTTGGTGGCGAACAGAAAAGCTGCCAACAGCGGGGGGACGATAAAAATCCCCACCTCCTGGGTGATCTGGAGGTATTTAAGTAATGAGATGGCTTTCGGATTGGCATAATCAGCTAAAAGGGATAGAATCTCAGAAAAAGACAGGTCGAATATGGGCATCGCCAGTGCGATCCCACCCAGGAAAAAGATAAAGAGGCACGAGATGATCAGCAAGACAGCAAAGAGGATTCGGGGGAAAGGCTGAAGAGCATGAAGCAAGGGGGTTTTCATAGCGTTGCCGATTTCACTATTTTTGCCACGAATATAGATTATTTTGATTACAATTGGAAATACCACACTTCCTCTGCCATCGCTTATCCTGGCTCCAATGGAAAACATCACCGACTCCCCTTTCCGGTTGGTTTGCAGGAAATTTGGAGCCGACCTGGTTGTTTCAGAATTCATCTCTTCGGAAGGACTCATCAGGGATGCTGTAAAAAGCCAGATAAAGCTCACTTTTGAAGAGGTGGAAAGGCCCGTGGCGATTCAGATCTTCGGCCACGATGTGGATTCGATGCGGAAGGCGGCTGAATTGGCCGAAGAGGCGGCGCCCGATATGATCGATCTAAACTTTGGGTGTCCGGTGCGGAAGGTTGTGAGAAAAGGTGCAGGAGCCGCCTTGCTTAAAGATATTCCCCGTATGCTGGAGATAACCGGAGCCGTAATCAGAGCAACACGTTTGCCTGTCACCGTAAAGACCCGACTTGGATGGGATTCTGGTGACCAGCCTATTGTCACTCTAGCTGAACAGCTGCAGGACCTGGGCATCGCCGCTATCGCGATCCATGGCAGAACTGCCGCACAGCAATATGGCGGACAGGCCGACTGGAGGCTGATCGGCGAAGTAAAGCGGAATCCGCGGATGCACATCCCAATTTTCGGCAATGGCGATATCACTAATGCTCTGGTAGCGAAAGAGAGACTTGATCAAACGGCAGTAGATGGACTGATGATCGGCCGCGCAGCTATAGGGAATCCATGGATCTTCCGGGAAATCAGGTCATACCTTCAATCCGGCTTGATTCCCGCCCAACCTGATATCGCAGAGCGGATTGCCATTCTGCGTGAACATTTCCAAAAATCTTTGATTTACAAAGGTGAACGGCTTACTCTCCTCGAATTCCGGAAATTCTACAGCGGATATTTGAAAGGGATCCCCGACATGAAACCCTATCGAAAGAGCCTGGTGACAGCAACAACTGTTGAGGAGGTGGAGGAGATCCTTCGTGAAATCTGCCCCTAAATCCCCTAAAGGGGACTTACGCTGCTTCGCAGTAATATCCTCCTGTTAGGAGGAATAAGCCCCCTTTAGGGGGTTTGGGGGTAATTGGGGATTTAGGCATATTTCCTCTCCACAATCTCTTTCAGCTTCATCAGGGTGCCGGATTCAAGATCCCAGAGGTTCTTTGTGCGGAGCAGGTCGAGGTAGTTAAATGCCTCGTTCTTCACCTCGAAGCCGTTGAGCGTTTCGATGGCTTCGTTGTATTCCTTCAGGTTGCCATCGAATAGTTCATTGATGAAAATGAATTTATCGTTAATACTGATAAGCTGTTTCAGGTGTTCAACGTGTTCAGCTTTCGAAGGAAGAGTTTGCTCCCGGGCCTCTTTAAGCCTCATGCTAAATGTAGGTTCTTCTTCGGCAAAGAGATCAAGATCAGAGGCTATGGGTGTTTTGGCGGCCTGTTCCTCCTTCCTGATCTCGGGTTTTGGGCGTTCTATGGATTTGATGGGCGATGGAGGCTGGGGAGGTAGAGACGGGGCATGCCCCGTCTGTACGGGTGATGGAGTAGTATTCAATTTTTGAAGGAGTTGAAGTTGGTCATAGAGTTTCCTGGTGTTATCCAGAAGGATATCAATTTCAATCTGGGGAATGCGGCCTTCAGTCAAACGGATCGCGTCGTATTGCTCCTGGATAGCCTCCAGCAGACCAGATAACTGATTGTAGATGATTTCATGGTTCATTCAGCAGATATATTTCGGGCGATTTATTACTTTTGTCTTCGTGGTGTAAAGATAACAGATTTCTCACTTCTTTAGAACTTAACCTGGATTATGCTCCTTGAAAAGAACAGACAGATCAATCGCCTTGGCTGGATAGAAGTAATCTGCGGATCGATGTTTTCCGGGAAAACGGAAGAGCTGATCCGCCGGCTCAAGCGCGCCCGGATTGCCAGGCAACGTGTGGAGATCTTCAAACCAAAAGTGGATACACGCTATCACAACGAAGAGGTGGTATCGCACGACGAAAATTCCATCCCATCCACTCCGGTCGAGTCAGCATCAAGCATCCTGCTGTTGACTAACGATGTAGAGGTAGTAGGTATTGATGAAGCCCAATTCCTCGACGATGAATTGTCACACGTATGCAACACCCTGGCCGACCAGGGAATTCGTGTGATTGTCGCCGGTCTCGACCTCGATTACCTCGGGGTTCCCTTTGGACCGATGCCGGCATTGATGGCTACTGCCGAGTATGTCACAAAGGTGCATGCTATCTGTATCCAATGTGGTGACCTGGCACACTACTCCCACCGGATCGTGCCCGGCGATGCCAGGATCAAGCTTGGGGAGACGGATGCTTATGAACCTCTGTGCCGGAAATGCTTCGGTGAAACGAAGAAAAACCAACAGCGTTAGACCCCGCCCACTGAAATTTTCATTATTTTTGCACTCACTTCCAACTAAAAAAAGTAAATATCTATGAAAAAAGGATGGATTTTTATTCTGATCGGATTTATGATCTTTAACATTTCAGCTATGTCGCAAAAAAAAGCAAACGAGAAGGTGTCCAAATTTGTTATCCATACAAGTTATGGCGATATGAAGGGATACCTCTACAATGAAACTCCTCAGCACCGGGATAACTTTGCAAAACTGATCCAGGAGGGTTATTTCAACGACCTGCTATTCCACAGGGTAATTTCCGGATTTATGATCCAGGGTGGAGATCCCAATTCACGGAATGCAAAACCAGGCGTTGCATTGGGCGCTGGAGGTCCGGGATACACAGTCCCTGCCGAATTCAACAGCAACCTGATCCATAAGAAAGGCGCACTGGCAGCAGCAAGGCAAGCCGACCAGGTGAATCCTAAAAAAGCATCTTCCGGCTCACAATTCTATATCGTCCAGGGAAAGACATATTCGGAGGCCCAACTCAATGGAATGGCCTCACAAAAGGGATTAACCTACACGGATGAACAAAAAAAGGACTACGAAACGCTCGGCGGAACACCATTTCTCGATATGGATTATACTGTCTTCGGTGAGATTACTGAAGGTCTTGATGTAATCGACAAGATCGCAGCAATCCAGAAAGGATCTGGAGACCGTCCGGTTCAGGATATCAAAATGACCGTCGAATTGATTGACTAATTATTTCTCGCAGCTATGCAGGAGAAAATTGAACACCTTCAACATGAGATTGAAACCCTGACGGCTTCTGCTGAGGAGATGGTGGAGCAACTCCGCATCAAATACCTCAGCAAGAAAGGGTTGATCTCTGCACTCTTTGAGGAGTTTCGTGGTATCCCCAACGAGGAAAAGAGGGTTGTTGGCCAACTCCTGAATAATCTTAAAAACAGGGCCACTGAGAAGCTGGATGAATTGAAACTTTCCTTCGAAAATGGGCTCACTGAGGATAACAGTGACCAGGATCTTACCCGTCCCACCGGCCAGGTAAGACTTGGCGCCCGTCATCCTCTATCCATCGTCAGAAATCAAATCACGGATATCTTTTCCCGGTTGGGTTATTCTGTGGCCGAAGGGCCTGAAATTGAAAACGACTGGTACAATTTCTCGGCACTCAACTTTCCTGCCGAACATCCGGCCAAGGATATGCAGGACACTTATTTCATCCAACGGGATCCTGACATACTCCTGCGAACGCATACGTCATCGGTGCAGGTTCGCATGATGGAGCAGGTAGATCCTCCGATTCGGAAAATATTCCCCGGACGGGTATTTCGTAATGAAGCGATCTCAGCCAGGGCACACTGCATTTTCCACCAGGTAGAGGGTCTCTATGTCGACAACGATGTCTCCTTTGCCGACCTCAAACAGTCACTCTACTTTTTTGCCCGGGAGATGTTCGGTGAAGAGACCCAGATTCGTCTCCGCCCGTCATTTTTTCCGTTTACCGAACCCTCGGGAGAGATGGATATTTCCTGCAACATCTGCGGCGGGAAAGGGTGTAACATTTGTAAGTATACCGGATGGGTCGAGATCCTGGGGTGTGGGATGGTAGATCCACAGGTGCTTAAAAACTGTAACATTGATCCCGAAACCTATACTGGGTTTGCTTTTGGTATGGGTATTGAACGAATCACCATGCTGAAATACCAAATCCGCGACCTGCGGTTGTTCTTCGAAAATGACGTGAGGTTTCTCAAGCAGTTTACAGGAACCATTTAGTACTTTCCTCTTCTCAATAGCTTAATCAACAGCCAGAAGCCAAAAACCCCTGCCAGGATGAAAATGGTGGTTCCGATCCACCGGATCTCTTCCTGTTGTGAGATGATAGACCCTCCTATAATGAGGGCTGCCAGGACGATGGCGATAGAGACACGGTTGCTCGTTTGTTCGATCTCCTCCACCAATGGTTCAAAGCCTTTGACCTCTATGAGGGTTTTAAATTTCCCCTCTTTGATCTTATAGATGATTTCATTGAGTTCGGAAGGAAGTTCCATCACCAGCCTGTAATACTCTTTCAGAGAGTCGAATACTTCCCGTGCAATGGTTTTGGGATCAAACTGGCGGGCAAAAAGATCGAGGGCATAGGGTTGCATTTCCTCAGCAAAATCGATTCCGGGGTAGAGGTTGACAGATACACGCTCGATAGTAGCAAGGCATTTCACCAGTAAATAGATGCTGGGTGGAATCTTGAGTCCGAATTTTACAATGATATCAATCGACTCCTGAAGCACCTTACCAAAATCCATCTCCTCAATCGGCAGATAACGGTAATGGGCCATCATCTCCCCGATCTGAAACTCCAGTTCGCGCCGTTGAACAAAGTGACGCTTCCCCGACACAAGCAGAAGTGCTTCCGTCATATTGTGGGCATCCCGTTCGAGATATCCCAGCGTATACTTACCAAGGAAAAAAAGCTGCTCTTCCCTGAGTGATCCCATCATCCCGAAATCAATAAATGTCAGGACGTTGTTTTCCAACACGAAAATATTGCCCGGATGTGGATCGGCATGAAAAAACCCATGATTAAAAATCATGTCGAAAATTGTCCTAACCGCTTTTTGGGCTATGATAACAGGGTCATTTCCGGCCTGAATCAATGCATCGGTATCACTAATTTTAATACCTGAAATATACTCCTCCACAATAACCTTATCGGTCGTATATTCACTGTAGACCTTCGGGACATACACATTCGGGTCTCCTTCGAAGTTGTGCATAAACCTTACCACATTTGCCGCTTCGTGCCTGAAGTCCAACTCCTTTCGGATCGTTTTTCCAAACTCCCTGACCACTCCAAGTATATCGATAGCCTCCATCTCCGGATTGTTCCGCTGCATCCTTCCTGCGAAATATTCCATCAGGTGAAGGTCCAGCTCAATCTTTTGGTCGATATTGGGTCGTTGAATCTTCACGCAAACCTCTTCCCCGGTTTGAAGCGTTGCCCGGTAGGCCTGTGCGATGCTGGCCGAAGCGATATTCATGCAGTCGAAATCGCGGAAAACTTTCATCAACGGATGCTTCAGCTCTTTCTCAATCGCCTTGATAGCCACTTCATCCGACATCGGTTCTGCCTCGTCCTGTAACTTTGAGAGTTCTACCCTGAGAGGTTCGGGAATAATATCCGGGCGATCGGCCATGATCTGACCAAACTTGATGAAGGTGGGACCCAACTCGTCCAAAGCCATTCGCACCCGTTCCCAGGTGTTATATTGCCCAATTCGGGTCAGCCTCTTTTTTGTTACAAGGTATTTCCCCAACCCATTCTTGCTGATCCAATCATTGAAACCGTATTTCACAATGATCCCGATGATCTCACGTGCCCGTCCGATTTCACTGACAGCAGATCCTATCTTAAATAAATTCAACATATTCCCGCTACTAATACGTTCTATTTTTTAGCTTTGGCCTTAGGCTTTGAAACAACTTTCTTTTTTGCAGGTTTCTTTTTGCCTTCCAGCTTCTTCATCCGCTCTTCAAGCTTCTTCATATCTTCCCTTGTTGGGATATCCATCTTCTTCAGGTTTGCCTTGATGAAATCCTGTACGGTTTTTTCGAGATTGTCTCTGGTTTGCTCAGATTTCTGCTGCAGATAGTCTAATAACTTTTTTGCCTCCTCTTTGGTGAGGTTGTTCTCCTTGGCAAGCTCTTTGGCTGCTTTGGCAATCTTTTCACTGGTCATAAAGGCATATTCGATCCCTTTGTCCAGCGTTTCTTTTAGATTCTCAAACATGGTAACCTCCGATTTTATTTATGGTGAGTAATTAATGTTTATTTTTCATAACATGCAATTCAAGGTCAGAAATCAGGCTTTCGAACTGCTTGATTGATGTTGTTTTGATCTCTGTTGCCAGTAAAATGTTCGGGATAGTCCTGAGAGCTTTCAGAAGGTTGTCCATCTGCTGTTTTTTAAAAGGGCCTTCAATCATCAGGAGATAATCGGTTTGCTTGACGGACGGGATCAGGAAATGGTCGTTGCTTCGGTTGGAGAGGAGTGTAAAGTAATTAAAATTCTCTTCATCATTCGACGTGTAGATGGAAAAAGGGATTGGCGCCTCAACCTCCGGAACAGTTACCATCAAATCCTCAAAACGGGAGAAACTGAATCCGGGAAGTTTATTAAGCAGGAATGAGAGTCGATAGTCTTTCAACTGCGATGAGAGTCCCACCAGTGTGTAATAGTTGGATCCCGATCGTACTTCCAGAAATACCCGTTTGGCCATTGCTTAATCTTTTGTCCCTCTCGCAAAGGTAGTAAAAAATTAAGGCTTAGTCAATATGTTCGGAAGATATTTGAGCCCAGGACTTTTCGGATGCCAGTTGTTCTGCTCCTTTGATTGAGTAATGTTGACTTCGGGATATTGGTATGCCATCCACAACGACTTCAATAACATACTGTTTCTTGTAGCCGGTCCCGATTTCGTTCACTACGTTAAACTGAAGATTTTTTCGCTCCTTTTGGGCCCATTCAATGATTTTGCTCTTGAAGTTCAGCTCCTGATTTACCAGTTCGTCAAGATCGAAATAGTGTTTGATGATCCGTTCAACCAGGATCTTACGGGTAAACTTATACCCCTTATCCAGGTAGATCGCGCCAATAAGCGCTTCGAACGCATCTCCCTTATAGGAACGGAAAACGCCATTCCCGCCATCAAGGTGGATAAGCTGATCCAACCCAAGTTTCTGTGCAAGTTTATTTAGCTGGGAACGGCTTACGATCTTGGCTCTCATTTCGGTGAGGAATCCTTCATCCTGCGTTGGGAATATTTTGAACAGGAAGTCGGCTGTTATGGCATCCAGGATAGCATCACCCAGAAATTCGAGGCGTTCATTGTTAACTTTCAATCCCCTCACAACCTCCTGTCCAACAGATCGATGGAGGAACGCCAGCTTGTACAAAGCAATATTGCCAGGTTTAAACCCGAGAATATTCTTTATCGAAGCGGCTAATTTCTTATCCGTGGAAGATTTAATGAATCTGGACAATCCTGGCCTGAAAAATGATTATGGTTGGTACTTCTTAAAAATCAGACTGGCGTTGTGGCCACCAAAACCAAACGTGTTGGTTAGAGCTACATTCACAACTCTTTTCTGCGCTTTATTGAAGGTGAAATTGAGCCTGCTGTCGATTTCGGGATCGTCGGTGAAATGGTTGATCGTTGGAGGTACGATGTCGTTTTTAACGGCCATGATGCTGGCAATGGCCTCCACGGCTCCGGTTGCGCCCAGCAGGTGCCCGGTCATTGATTTGGTGGAGTTGATGTTGATGTTATAAGCATGGTCACCAAAAAAGGAGATAATCGCTTTTGGCTCTGAGATATCCCCGGCCGGAGTAGAAGTGCCGTGGGTATTGATATGGTCGATATCCTCCTTCTTCAATCCGGAGTCCTCAACTGCTGCTTTCATACTGAGGATGGCACCCAGTCCTTCAGGATGAGGGGCTGTCATGTGGTATGCATCACCGGAAAGTCCGGCTCCAGCCACTTCAGCATAAATCTTGGCTCCTCTTCTGAGGGCATGTCCCAACTCTTCAAAGACCAGTGCGCCGCCACCTTCGCCCATCACAAATCCGTCCCGATCTTTGTCGAAAGGCCGGGATGCGGTTTTTGGATCATCGTTGCGGGTTGAGATGGCATGCATGGCATTAAAACCACCAACCCCGGCAGGGTTAATTGCTGCCTCAGATCCGCCTGTAACAAACAGATCGGCCTTACCCATGCGGATGTACATAAACGCATCGGCAAGGGCATTGGCTGATGAGGCACATGCCGAAACCGTGGCAAAGTTGGGGCCCATGAAGCCATACCTGATGGAAATGTGGCCGGCCGTGATGTCGGCAATCATCTTAGGAATAAAAAAAGGGTTGTAACGTGGAACTCCATCACCTTTCAGGTAACCGGAGACCTCGTAGATCAGGGTATCCAAACCACCGATGCCGGAGGCCCAGATGACACCAACACGGGTCTTGTCCACTACGCCTTCCTGATCCAGACCTGCATCCTTGATCGCTTCATCGCTTGAGATGATCCCGTAATGCGTGTAAAGGTCATACTTGCGGGCCTCTTTGCGATCGAAATAGTCTTCCGCATTGAAGTTTTTTACTTCACAGGCAAATCTGGTCTTGAATTTGGAGGCATCGAACTTAACAATATCTGCAGCACCACTTACGCCATTGATAAGCGCCTGCCAAAAATCATCGGCATTCTTACCAATAGGCGTAATGGCCCCGAGGCCAGTTACAACAACCCGTCTTAAATCCACGTGAAAATATTCCTTATTTCGTATTGTTTTCGATGTATGCCGTTGCGTCTCCTACTGTGCTGATTTTTTCAGCCTGATCATCGGGGATAGCAATGTCAAATTCTTTTTCGAACTCCATGATGAGCTCAACAGTATCCAGAGAGTCAGCTCCCAAATCATTTGTGAAGCTCGCTTCAGGTGTTACTTCACTCTCATCAACGCCAAGCTTATCAACGATGATAGCTTTAACTTTTGCTGCAATGTCAGACATATTTCTCCTTTTATTGGTTTAACGGTGTGCAAAGAAATGAATAATATTGTTACCACACAACAGATTTTAACGATTTTTAACATTTGAGGGGATCACTGAATTGACTGTCAATACATTAATTACGCGACAGTTAGGGTAAAAGGTAAACATCAGGATCGTTTTGTACATTTGTACCGGAAACATCTTTTCTCATATGCAACGTATCGCTATTTTTGCTTCCGGAAACGGAACCAACGCGCAGAGGATCATCGAACATTTCAATGATCATCCCACCATCCGTGTCACACTCCTACTCAGTAACAATCCTGATGCCTATGTGCTGGAAAGGGCACGAAACCTGCATGTTCCAACAGTTGTCTTCACACGCCACGATCTTAATCACTCCCATCACCTCCTGGACATTCTCTCGGTTCAGGGCATCGATTTTCTGGTGCTTGCAGGGTTTCTCTGGCTGATACCCGACTACCTGCTACAAGCCTACCCTTTTCGAATCATCAACATTCACCCAGCCCTACTTCCCAAATACGGAGGAAAAGGGATGTACGGAATGCGGGTTCATGAATCGGTGATCGAAGCCGGGGATCCTGAATCGGGAATCTCTATCCATTATGTGAATGCAGACTACGACGAAGGTCAGATCATCTTCCAGGCAAAATGCCCTGTGGAACCAAGAGATAGTGCTGAAACGTTGGCATCGAAGGTACATGAGCTGGAGTACCGGCATTATCCGGAGGTGATTGAAGGGGTGATAGAGTCCTAAAATCCTGGCTTCCCCAACAGCTCAAACATCTTCCTCTTGTAAGCCTCTACTCCCGGCTGGTCAAAGGGGTTAACTCCCAGGATGTATCCACTCACGCCACAGGCGAACTCATAAAAATAAAGCAGTTGCCCAAGATGCGAGGCATTCAGTGAAGGGATAGAGATGCGGATGTTAGGGACACCACCATCGACATGAGCCATCCGGGTCCCCTCTTCTGCCTTGTGATTTACCTCAGACAAGCATTTCCCTGCCAGAAAATTGAGTCCATCGCTATTCTCATGGTCGTTGGGGATAATCAGATCATGGTTGGGCGTGTCGACCGAAAGAACAGTTTCGAAGAGATTCCTGCTTCCCTCCTGAATAAACTGTCCCATTGAGTGGAGGTCGGCAGTGAAGGTTACACCCGCTGGGAAGATGCCCTTACCTTCCTTGCCTTCACTTTCGCCATAAAGCTGTTTCCACCATTCGGTCAGCATTGCCAGGTTAGGTTGGTATGTGACCATGATCTCGGTCGTTTTTCCCTGTTCGTAAAGAAGGTTACGTGCGGCTGCGTAAAGGGTGGCAGGATTGCGAGAAAAATCAGGTGTTACGCAAGCGACCCGCTCCATCTCTGTAGCACCTTCAACCAGCAACCCGATATCCAATCCGGCTACGGCAAGGGGAAGCAGTCCCACCGGTGTGAGGACCGAATACCGTCCACCTACATCGTTGGGGATAATGTAACTCGTGTAGCCCTCTTTGTCGGCTATCGTCTTCAATGCCCCCCTGGAGGCATCCGTGATCGCGATGATCCGTTCACGTGCACCCTCCTTTCCATATCCACTTTCAAGCTTCTGTTTAATAAGCCGAAATGCAACAGCCGGCTCAGTCGTAGTTCCCGATTTGGAAACTACCACTACCGCACAGGAATATTGATCTATCACATTCAAAAGATCGGTATGGTAATCGGCACTCAGATTCTCTCCTGCAAAGAGTACCATAGGCGATTTTGGAGAACGGACCATGGCCGGAAAAGAGGAGGAGAGCGCTTCGATCACGGCACGGGATCCAAGGTAAGACCCTCCGATGCCGATCACGATGAACACCTCTGCAATCTGTTGAATCCTGGCAGCATGATCCCGTATCCGGGCAATCAGCGTGGGATCGGTTTGGGAAGGGAGCCTGACCCATCCCAGGAAATCATTTCCAGCACCTCTTCCCGATACTAATGTATCCCATGCTGTATCAACGCGTGGCCGGATATTTTCAAGTGCTCCTTCTGGCAAAAAGGAGAGTGCCTGGCTGATATCGATTGAGATGTGCATATGGTTTCGTTTTAGAAGGTAAAGATAGGGGATTCCTCGCAATGGTCGGAATGACATAAAAAAAAAGGGACTGATTCTAATCAGTCCCCAAAAATCAATAAACAAATCCAGATGAAAAAAGTAATTTACTATGCACAAAAGTAATTCAGAATGATGCAGATAAGTGTTAAGGAATACTAAGAATCGTTAAAAAATGTTAAAAGTCTGTTTCGCAATTTACGTTACATTTGTATGTAGAAATGAAACGGAACGTCCTTGTTGGAATTATCATCATCATGACCATCGCACTGATTGGGTTGCTGGGTGTGCAACTCTACTGGATCAGTAGCGCTTCATCGGTTAAAGAGGCCAGTTTCAGGAGAAGTGTCAACGAGGCGATAGCCAAAGTGGTTTACAAGATTGAACGTCTGGAGAAACGAAGAGCAGCAGAGATCAATCCATTTCCCGGAATGCTGAGCTTTAATAAGCATCTCGACTTCTCCCTCTTTATAACGCCCCATGAAATGGATTCGCTGATTTCGCTGGAACTAAACATCCGTGGGGTGGATACACGTTTTCAATTCGGAATCTATCAGCCAGAATTCGATCTTTTCATCATGGAAAAATCGAGTGATTACCGGAAACTTCTGATCCAGGTAGGGTATGCCTACCCCTTGTTTTCGGCCGATATGTTTACCACCCCCGAGTACCTGTTGATTTACTTTCCCTTTGAGAAGCAATTTCTCCTGACCGAGTTGTGGGGGATGCTGCTGATCTCGATTGTTCTCATTGTGGTGATTGTCTATACCTTTTGGTATACCATCACCATCCTGATCCAGCAAAAGAAAATATCGGACATGAAAAGCGATTTTATCAACAACATGACGCACGAGTTCAAAACGCCCATTTCAACGATATCATTGGCTTGTGAGGCGCTGGTAGACAACGAGTTGCCGCGGTCTGAGTCCTTCTACGACACATATATCGAGATGATCAGGGAAGAGAACACCCGACTTTCGGTCCTCTCTGAAAGGATCCTGCAGGCGGCGGTGCTGGAAAAAGGAGAGATGAAAATGCATCTCGAAATGGTTGATATTCATACCATTATCCGAGATGTTATCAAGAGCATAAGGATCCAGGTCGAAATCAAAGATGGGGAGATCCATACAAACCTGCTGGCAAAACCCTCACAAATTGAAGGAGACAAGGTACATCTCACCAACCTGGTTTACAATCTCCTGGATAATGCTACAAAATATACGCCCCGGAAACCGGAGATCACGATTTCTACAGAAAATACTAACCAGGGAATTGCGTTATCTATTCAGGATAATGGGATTGGAATCAGTAAACAGGAGCAAAAAAAGATATTTGACAAACTCTACCGCATCCCTACCGGCAACATTGTTAATGTTCGTGGATTTGGCCTTGGTCTCAGTTATGTGAAGGCCATTGTGGGAGAGCACCAGGGGAAAATCACCATCGAAAGTGAGATTAACAAAGGCACACTGTTTAGAATCTTCCTCCCCTATAAAATATCCGAGTAAACACTATGGAAAAGAAAATAATTCATCTCCTGCTAGCTGAAGATGACCGGAATCTTGGAAATCTTCTCAAAAATTACCTCGATGCCAAAGGGTATCAAACGACACTTTGTCTTAACGGGCAGGAGGCCATTGAGGCCTTTGCAAAACAGCAAATCGACTTCTGCATCCTGGATATCATGATGCCCGTTAAGGATGGTTTTACTGTAGCCAAAGAGATCCGGATCCGGGATAAGAAGACGCCTATCCTATTTTTGACGGCCAAATCGATGCAGGAGGATAAACTAAAAGGATTCGAAATCGGGGGTGATGACTACCTCACCAAACCTTTCAGCATGGAGGAACTACTGCTTCGCATGCAGGCCATTCTGAGAAGGTTGGAGGATAATCCGAGACCAGTCCCTGAAGAGGGAGTATTTCCTATTGGGGCATATACATTTGATTTACACCGCCAAACTCTTACCATTGGAACAACAGAACAGAAACTCACCTCCAAGGAAACCGACCTGCTCAAGCTGTTGTGTACGTATGTAAATAATGTGCTAACCCGCAGCGAAGCCCTCACCGAGATCTGGAACAACGACAGTTACTTCAATGCACGAAGTATGGATGTTTACATTGTAAAACTCCGGAAATATCTGAAACAGGATCCTACTGTTGGACTGATCAACGTTCATGGTGTCGGATTCAAACTGGTTACCAACACATGAACCGACAACCCTCACTATACCTTGTCCCAACTCCAATTGGAAACCTGGAGGATATGACCCTGCGAGCTATTCGTGTGCTGAAAGAGGTTGATTTCATTCTCTCGGAAGATACGCGACAGACAGGAATTCTGTTGAAACATTTTGAGATCCGTAACAAATTGGTCTCACACCATCAATTTAATGAACATAAGTCCCTGGATGTTGTCATTAACCGCTTAAAATTGGGGGAAGTAGCAGCACTGGTAAGCGACGCCGGAACCCCTGGCATCTCTGATCCGGGATTCCTGTTGGTGCGAGCCTGCCTGAAAGAGGGACTTGATGTGGAGTCCCTGCCTGGCCCTACAGCCTTTGTCCCTGCTCTGGTAAATTCGGGCCTCCCCTGCGACAGCTTTCTGTTTGTGGGATTTCTGCCTCATAAGAAGGGCCGGCAAAGCAAACTTAAGGAAATTACTGCCATGCCTTATACACTGGTCTTTTATGAATCCCCCTACAGATTGAGTAAATTAATTACTCAGCTAATTGAGCACATCGGCCCCGACCGGCAAGCATCGGTTTCGCGGGAGTTGACCAAACTCTATGAAGAGACTATTAGAGGAACACTGCAGGAGTTATCCGTATTGTTTTCTGAGAAAGAGGTAAAGGGAGAGATTGTGGTGGTAGTGGAAGGCAAACGACTGTGATATTCAGATGCTTCATGATTCGGGTGTGTCATCAGAGTTCTCATTTGAGATGGGAAACCGGGGAGTTATGGACCTGCTTAAATGCTTTTGTTTCTTTCGGAAGGCTTTTCGCGCCCGTGTATATCCAAGCGACAGACCAATGAAAACTGACCCGGCAACAAAAAGGAGGATGACCCGGGTGAAGAGCGAAATACTTCTCAGGTCAAAATAGATAAGCTTGAATGCAGCAAGGAATAGCAGGATCATCGCCAGTGTGCGGCCAAAACGTTTTTGCCGGACAAAACCCCAGGTTAATGTGATTACCCCTCCCCCAAAAAGAATGAGTGTGGAGGGCAGGTGAAGGAGCTGGTTACGGATTTCATTGGCCTCCAATTGTGACGTAGCGCGGATAGCAACACCAGTTAGAACCATCTCAGAAATCACCACATCCAAAACCATCACGATGGCATAGATGAGAAAAATCCGTTTGGCCATGGTACTCCCTTTGAATGCCTTCCCAACATTTTGCAATACAATGGCAATGTATATTAAAAAGAGTCCTGACGGGATATAATGTAAAGGGAAAACGGAAAGACCGGCCGGAATTCCCCGAACATAGAGACCGAGAAGTTTTACATTCTGTAAACTCAGCAGCGAAGGGTATACAATGGTTAGAATAGCAGATACAAGTATCGCTACAGGAAGGAATGAGGATTTCTGGCCAGCCAACCAGGGAATGGAGATAATACAATAGAGGCAATGAAAAGCGAACCAGCTGATCAGCGTGACCTCTTCAAAGCCACAGATAGAGATACAGATATATTGCCAAAGAAAGAAAAGTCCAAAATAGAGTCCGGCCAGGAACACTCCTTTCAGCAACATCCGGTACCTTCTTCGGCTGAACCATTTGCGTGAAAATTTAATTTCCAGATTTTTCATCTGAATCCGGTCAACAAATGCTACCAACGCAATAAAAAGTCCGGCTATTAACCCTTTGTAGAACAAAGAGATGTTCCCAACAAGTCCACCTGTAAACGCAGCAGGAACGTAGCTAAAAACCAACTCTTTTGTAAAAACAAGGGCCATGAACACGACCAACCCCAATGCTATGATAATGGTTGGCTGATCCTTTGTTTGTTTTGAGTAAAAAAGCAACAGCATCGACAGGCTACCGGACAGAAGGATCACCTGGCTTTTCCAGAAGAGCAATGGCAGGAGTAGACTGACAAGCACGAGTGCCGACATCAGGAATGGCAACTTTCGGAATGACTTCCCCCAATACTCCATGGCAAGAATTGAAAGAATATAGAGGAGAGAAAGAGCGAGAGCGAAGGAAAAAACCGGTTGCTTGCCATAAACCTTGAGGATTGTAGCTGTGATCAGAATGAAATAAAATCCCAGGTTCGAGATGATTGTAAAAACCTCAAAATAGTGGCTCATGACCTTGTGTCCGGCAAACCCCCTGAACAATAATATCAGATGAAAAATCAGGAATATCAAGGAGGCCAGGATAAAGAACGAAGTCAACTGGTCGCGCTGGCCGTTGATCATGATCTTCAGAAGCCACCAGAGAGCGAAAAGCCCCCAGGTGAAGAGAAAATGAATCCGGATGGCATTATGACTCAGATGGTGACCGAAAAAATAGAGGCCGCTGGAGATGACAATCAGCAGGGAGAATATGAGTTCCACTTGCCATCCATAGGTGTGTATCATAGCCAGGATTGCGATAAATACAAGAAATACGGAGATGATCTGAAACTCTGCGCGTCGTTTCCACCGGGCAAGTAACTGCAAAACCAGCCATCCTGCCATCATGGCAAAGGTAATCAGTACCATGGGAAAGGTGATCGGCGCCACCGGCAGGGGTACTACAGTTACAGCCTGATCCATCGCCAAGCCTGAAGCAGGGCCTTGTTTGACGATCAACTCTTTTGGAGAGATAAGATTTTTAGCAATTTTAAAGATGGTATCGGTGGAGTTGGCAGCAAACCATAAGCTTGCTCCCAGGAATAGGATCCCGATGACCCGCATCAGCTGTTTTGAGAAAAGGGTCTCCACGCTTTTCAGTGAAAATCTATCCTCATGCGAGGAGGAGTGTCGTCTCTTTTTGGATTGCTTAGCAGGGGTCATGGAGGTAAAATTGCAGACAAATCTATCGATTTTTTTATCTTTATTGAAAATTAATCCTCGTCTTATGTGTGGTAGATACTCCTTTGCCATTGAAGATAAGCTGATCAAGGAGCGTTTTGGCATCACGGTTCAATCGGCTATTTACAAAGCACGGTATAACTGTGCACCCTCTCAGGAGCTTCCCATCATCAGCAACAAGGATCCTTCAGAGCTTCAGTTTTTTCGATGGGGACTTATTCCTTTCTGGGCCAAAGATCCATTGATTGGAAACAAAATGATTAACTCAAAAGCCGAAACGATCACAGAAAAACCTTCGTTTAAAAATGCGTTTCACCGAAGGCGTTGTCTCGTACCGGCCGACGGCTTTTATGAATGGAAAAAGAACATCGCAAAAACACCTTACCGGATTGTCTTAAAAAGTGGCGCGCCATTCACCATGGCCGGTATCTGGGAGAAGTGGGTGAGCGGCGACGGGGAGATCATACACTCTTTCTCGATCATCACCACTGAACCCAACGAATTGTTGGCCCCTATCCATAACCGGATGCCGGTGATCCTTTTGCCTGAAAACGAAAAGATGTGGCTCGACGACACCAACGAAGCAACCTTGCAGGGGCTCCTAAAGCCCTACCCTGCCGACCTCATGAAGGCATTTCCCATCTCGAAACTGGTGAATTCGCCGAAAAATGATATACCTGAAGTAATCGTACCGATTTCTGATTGATGCCGGATGCCGGAGATTTAGGGGTTTAGCTTAACATCAGATTACAGCCTCGCAAATCACTGTGATCAAACCGCCCGAGTACCTCGAAGGAACCATCATCGTGCAGGCGGCCGAGATCCTGGGTAGCCAGGAAGGGACAGCTGTAAAAGTTGGCCAGGTCGATGATACTGATCCCACCGGCTTTACCTCTGGGTGTCCATGAGAGCGGGTCGTTGGGATCACGGATCAGGACTCTCATCCACGGAGGGCTGGTGAACCTTCCATGGCCAGTCGAATACGCTTGTGAAAGCATTTCCGACATGCCGTATTCGGAGTGAACCTCACTGACCGAAAAGGCCTCTTTCAGGATGCCATGAACCTCTTCACGAACCATCTCCTGCCGCTCACCCTTCATCCCGCCTGTCTCCATGATGATGGAACCTGTCAAGGGCATTGGGTATTGTTCGGCGAAGTCGAGGAGGGCATAAGTGAGACCGATGAGAAGAATAGTTGGCAGTTGGCAGTTGGCAGTTGGCAATTTGTAATCTGGTATTGCAGACTGAGGACTGAGGACTGCAGACTGAAGAAGTTCTGCCAGCCGTTTCGGATCCTTCAGAAAAAAGCCGCTTCCGGGTTTGGCTCCGGCATTGATCCACGCATTGATCATAAAGGCCAGGGAGGAGTTGGGACTCTCTTCCGGTGACGGGGTGAGGGCACAGATCATGTAGTGGGAAGGATCTCCGTAAACCTGGCGGAAACCTTCGAGGAGGGAGGAGCGGTAGAGGGAGAGATCAGCCACGGCATGACTGCTGCGATGCATCCCGGAAGTTCCACTGCTGCTAAAGGTGATAGCGGGCATATCATCGGCGGCATAGACCTCTTGTGTCTTAAAAAATTCTATGGGAAGGAAAGGGATACGGGAATAGTGATTCACCTGGGAGGCATGCGTTCCAAGGGCATCTACGAATTCGGCATAGACCTGATTCCGCTGAAGCTGGTAGCGAAAAGCCTCCAGAGCCATCCGGTCAAACTGCTCTTCTGTTTGGATCGATCCTATTTTCTCTGAAAAAATCATCCCTTGGCGAACATCTCCTCTATTGGAAAATTATGTAATTTAGCGTTTCATCAAAGATACGAAATGAATCGGAACATTCCCAAAACTATGATCTGGGTATTGGCTGTATCCCTGATCGGAATATCCATCATCTCTTCCTGTGTTAAACAAGAAGAATTCTCTGACATTCCGGAGATTACATACAGGCAATTCGTAACGATGTTCGATACCGGTCAATATGCTGTCAGGGGAGTTCTTGCCTTCGATTTCCAGGATGGTGACGGTGATATCGGGATTAATCCGGGTGATACATTGCCCCCATTTAACCGATCTGGCGGCTATTACTACAACCTGGTAATCCAATACTCTGAAAAGCGCGACTCGGGGTATGTTGAGGTAATTCTAGATCCTCCATTAAGTGCACGTATCCCGGTTCTGAATCCCGACTATCCCGGCAAGGCAATCAAAGGCTTCATCGCCGATACCTTAATCATGGATCCCTCTCCCGCCTACGACACGATCCGACTTGAATTTTTCATCTACGACCGAGCTTTGAACAAGAGCAATGTGCTTTCCACTCCCGATATAGCCCTCAGGAGGTAACAGGAGAATGGAAAAGCTCTACCTGAACCGGAAATTTATTATTCTCGGCCTTTTTCTCTTTACAGGACTTGTCTTCACTATCCGGCTCTTTTATGTTCAGGTGATGGCCGAGAAGTACATTCTATCGGCCAACAACAATGTACTTCGCTATCTCACACAATATCCTGCACGCGGATTGATTTACGACCGGAATGGAAAACTGCTTGTTTACAACGAAGCCGCTTACGACATGATGGTAATCCCCAGGCAGGTGAAAGCAATGGATACCGTCGAATTTTGCAGGTTGCTGGATATCAGCATTGAGGATTTCAGGGAGCGGCTGACAAAAGCCCGTAGATACTCCTCCTACAAACCTTCGTTGTTTGAATCCCAGATCAACCGGGAGAATTTCGGGGCCCTCCAGGAGAAGATGTTCAGGTTTCACGGATTTTTCGTTCAACCCCGCACCTTGCGCAGTTATCCCTATCCAACGGCGGCACATATGCTGGGCTATATCGGTGAAGCGAGTCCTGCGATCATTGCCGGAAACGCCTATTACAAAGCCAGCGATTATATTGGCATCAGCGGAATAGAGAAATCCTATGAAGAGGAACTGCGCGGCCAGAAAGGGATGAAAATCCGTGTGGTGGATGTTCACAACCGCGATATGGGAACCTTTGAGGAAGGGCATTACGATACAATCTCCTTGCCAGGGAGAGATCTGTGGGCCTCTATTGACGTTGATCTCCAGCTTCTGGGAGAAGAGCTGATGCTGAATAAAAAAGGAAGTATCGTAGCCATTGAGCCCTCCAGCGGAGAGATTCTCTGCCTGGTATCAAGTCCTACTTATGACCCAAACCTCCTGGTTGGCCGTATCCGGAACCACAACTTTTCTCAGCTCTCAGCCGACAGTATCAATATTCCCCTCTTCAACAGGGCACTCATGGCGACATACCCTCCCGGATCCACCTTTAAAACTCTCAATGCCCTGATTGGATTACAGGAGGGTGTCTTATCTCCCGGAACCCGTTACAGTTGTCCGGGGGGCTTTGCCCTTGGCAACGGCCATGTAATTGGGTGTCACAACCATGCCGGTCCGCTCGACCTGATTGAATCGATTCAGTACTCCTGTAACACCTACTATTGTAAAGTGTTTAAGTCGATCCTCGAAAAGGATGGGTTTTATGCAACAGATAAGGACTTCAACATATGGCGTAATCATGCACTCTCATTCGGACTGGGAAAACGGATTGGTTTGGATTTGCCTAGTGAACTTTCAGGGAATATTCCCTCCAGCGCCTATTACGATAAGTACTATGGTAAAAACGGGTGGCACTCCCTCACCGTTATCTCGCTCGCTATCGGACAGGGTGAGATTCTGGTTACACCTGTCCAGCTGGCAAACATGACTGCTGTTATCGCAAACCGTGGCTATTACATCACGCCACATGTTATCAAGGGAGTGGGAAAGCCTAACAGCGTGAACAACCCCTTCATGGAAAAACATTACTGCACCGTGGATCCAACGTATTTCGACATTGTGGTTGAAGGAATGGAGAGGGTCGTTCTCGCAGGAACAGCAACCAATGCCCGACTCGACAGTGTTTCTATCTGTGCTAAAACAGGAACAGCTCAGAACCCTCACGGCGATAACCACTCTATCTTTATCGCATTTGCTCCGAAAGAAAATCCAAAAATTGCGATATCGGTGATCGTTGAAAATGCAGGATACGGAGCTACCTGGGCTGCTCCTATCGCTAGCCTGATGATTGAGCAATACCTGAAGGGTAAGGTAGCGCGTCTGGAATTAAAGGAACGTATGATAAACCGCAACCTGATCAAGCCATGAGACGGGAGTATGGCATATTTCAACGGATCGACTGGGTTTTGGTTTTTCTCTTCCTGACACTGGTTTTTTTCGGATGGCTCAACATCTATGCTGCAGTATATGATGAGTCGCAACCCAGCATCTTCGATGCGAGTCAGCGGTATGGGAAACAGATGATCTGGATCGCAGCTGCACTTATCCTTGCGATCGTTACCCTGGCCATCGATCCCAAATTTTTTTCCCAGTTTGCCTGGTTGATCTATTTCGGGTTGATCGGAATCCTGGTCCTGGTCATCTTCATCGGCCGTGATATCTCCGGAGCACGGTCGTGGCTTCACATTGGAACTGTGGCAATCCAGCCGGCCGAATTTGCAAAGATGGCAACCGCCCTTGTGGTAGCGAAATACCTCAGCAAAATTGATCTCAACCTGAAAAAAAAGGCGACATGGCTTCGGGCTAGCCTGCTGATCTTTGTGCCTGCCCTGCTGATCCTCTTGCAGCGGGACACCGGTTCGGCCCTGGTGTTTCTTGCATTTCTCCTTGTTTTTTACCGCTTTGGCCTCAGTGGCTATATCATGCTTGCGATCCTTTGCCTCCCGATAATTGGCATCATGTCTCTGGTCGTCAATAAATTCATCCTGGTAGGGATCCTCTTCGCCGGAGCGATAGTTTTCTTCCTGATGAGCCGGAGAAGACTTCGTCACCTGGTGATTGTGATGGCAATTTTCATCGGGTCAGCCGGATATGTGTTTTCGGTCGACTACGCCGTGAACAATATCCTGCAAGCTCACCAGCGTCAACGGATCAATGTGCTGATCGGAAAAACAAGCGACCTGAAAGGTGCAGGGTACAATGTGAACCAGTCGCTCATTGCCATCGGATCGGGACAGATCCTTGGGAAAGGTTTTCTGAACGGAACACAAACAAAGTACAACTTCGTGCCCGAACAAAGCACCGACTTCATTTTCTGCACAGTTGGCGAAGAGTGGGGATTCCTGGGAAGTTTCGTGCTGATAGTCCTATATATGATACTTTTCATACGGCTCATAATCGTTGCAGAGCGACAACGATCTAAATTCAGCCGTGTATATGGCTACTCGGTGGCAGCCGTGCTGTTCACCCATTTCGCCATTAACATTGGAATGACACTCGGCCTGATGCCGGTGATCGGAATTCCATTGCCCTTCCTGAGCTACGGAGGATCTTCCCTCTGGGCCTTCACCATTCTCCTGTTCATCTTTATCAGGCAGGATGCTTACAGGCTGGAGCTGGTGTGAAGTATATTACTGCTGTATTTTTGCAAATGATACTTTCTGCAGCTTCGCGGGGCTTACGTGACGAAGTGACCAGTTGTTTCCACCATCTATTGTCTTCAGTATTTTTCCGGAACGGAGAGTATCCGCTGCTTCACCCACTATGAGTGCTGTTTGTGAATAGTAGGTGTCGATTCCAACGAGGAATTGATTCGATGGTCCTTTGCTGGTCTGTGCCAGCCAGGTCTCACCCCCATCAAAGGTTTTGTATATCTGATCGTAATCAAAGGCTCCCCAGTACGACTCGGCGCTGATCATCACAAGGCTGTTGATATCGCCAGGAGCCACCTGTTCGGGAGTAAACCAGAAATTTCCTCCGTTATGGGTGACCGTGTAATGGCCCGCCCTCCCATAAACGACGATGTTGTTTGAATCGGTTGCAGTTACTCCGATCCACGGATACTGGTTGAAGCCTCCGGGAAGGGAAATCGAGTCCCAGGTCATTCCACCGTTCAGCGTCCGGGCAATAAATCCCCAGGGTCCATGGATGGTTACGAATTCACCGGCCACGTAAACAATATTTTGTGTGATGGCATGAATTCCCTGAAGCAATGATCTGCGAAATGAATTGGTATCATATACAGTCCAGTTGTTCCCGGCATCAGCCGATTGGTAAAGGGTTCCTGAAGCGCCGGAAACCCAGATATTCGTGTTGTTAAGGATGGAGATACCGTAGAGGTCAGGATTTCCCTGAATCGATGGAGTAATCACCTGAATCCAATTCAATCCTCCGTTGATGGTCCGGTAGATCCGGTTGCCGGAGCCAATGATCCAGGCGTTTGACTGGTCGATGGCCCAAACATTATTGATGTCTACCCCCAGGAACATGGTGGCATCTCCCTGTCGCTCCCATGTATCACCGGCATCGTCGGTATACAGAATTACGCCAACATTGTTGGTATCCATGGAACCAACGGCCCAGGCGACAACCTTCGTGTTTTCGGGGGTATCAGGTGTGGTTGACTTTGTGCAGGAACTAACCATCCATCCTGCAAGCATTAAAACAAAAAGAAGGTAGACTGGTGTTTTCATCGACTACGGCTCGGATGTCACAAAGGTAAAAAAATAGAGGTATGTGACCCGGGCAGCTTAAAAAAATGTGCACATCTGATTCATCTGTAGAAGCCTTTATTCAGGCTTCAGGGAGTCGGGCCAGAGGGAGATCTGTTCAACAATCGCCCGGGTGGTTTCCCGGTCGTCGATGAAATACCAGTTGAGTGTTTGTTCGGTGGTAGTGTTATCCGACGAGAAGTGAAAGAATATCACGGATTTTACCATCGGGTATTTCTGCGGGATATCTCTCAATGCATCCGCATACCATGCACGCCGGTCACCTCCAACGGAAAGGGAACCGAACTCGCTGATCATGATGGGTTTGTTGAAGGCAGCTAGTTGGGGGTAGTACTTTCCGGCTATCTCCTCAAAAGTCCACCACTGCGACCAGTTAGCCACAGCGCCGTAATTCAGTGCGGTAACCCCCACATAGTCAACCTGGTCATCTCCCGGATAAAATGCGTCATAGTATCCATAGGCCGGATGCGGGGACCATATCCAGATCACCTTTTCGGCACCGGCAGAGTCAAAGACGGCGTGGATGTGTTTCCATGCGTCAATGAAATCCTGCGGGGTGTTGTTCTGCGGGCCCCATGGATAACGGTAAGGGTCATTCATCTCATGGCCGACACGCAGGAAGAGCGGGGTGTTGAGCTTCGCCACCTCACTGGCCCATTTGATGATGTAGGGGTCATACATCCCAGCCGCCACATCCGCTAGTCCGCCCATATCGCGCTCCTTCAAGGGACGCAGATTGGGATATTCCTGTTCGTCAAAATCGATCAGCCAGGGTTCCCATGTAATGAAGGGAATGGATCCAAGTTCCAGGATGGTCTCCACCTGGAGCTTCGGGAACTGCTCCTCGGGCTTGCTTCCCCAGGCTGTGAAAAGGTGGATCAGGGGAAATGCCATATGGAGCGAGTCCTCGAGGTTGATGATCGATTCGAACGACTCGGTGGTTTCGTTGTCGTAGGTTCCCAGCAGGATAATTGAAGGGTTCTTCAGGGAATCGAGGTTATTCTTGTACACGTCAAACCAGGTGAGTTTTTTGTCCCGCTTGCTTTCCCGTTTCTGGAGGATATAATTATGTTCCACATTTTTTACCATTGTCCCGATGCCGGTGAACAGGTTCTCCAGCGGGCCGCGGGTTTGGTTTCCGGCAAAAACTATCGCGATCACGATCAACAATCCCAATACTATTGCCACGATGGTGGCAGCTATTCTGCGTGATTTCTTAGCCATTTTTCCTTGTTTTAATCTTATTCAAATCAACATTATCCCATGGGCTTTCCACGCGGATATATTTCCCTAGCCAGGCAGCGATAATCCCTCCTAACGACATCAGGAATGCGATGAAGGCAAATCCGATCATCGCCCAGGTCTTTTCGGCCGAGAGGATGAGTTCACTCTCGGGAATGAAGAATCTTCGCTGAACAAAGATGACCACAACCGCAATAATAAAGAGGACGACCTGAAGGATCAGGGGCCGGGCGAAAGGTGTAAAGTAACCGGTCACAGCCTTCTTTGCAGTCGGAATATAGGGAATATCCGTATTCACCACGCCCAGCAGGAATCCCAAAAAGAAGACAGGCCAGCTCGCAAATTTCAATACCATTCCGCGCCAGTGTATTCCCCGTTCCGTTTCGGGGTGAACAAGCCAGCGCTGTACATAGAGATAGATGAGGATCGCGAGGATTGCCACCACCGAGCCATTGATGAGGAATTCTACAAATGACATGCTGGCGGGCAGGATCCCGGTGAGGAAGAAGAGGAACGGGACCAGCACGAAAAATAGCGATGTCACCCCTACCAGGTAGTAGGTTCCGATCATGAGGTAGGAGAGCCGCTGCCATCCTGTAAGTTTCCAGAAAAGTTTCGGGACCTCCACAAAAGTCACCTCGAAGACCCCGCGCGACCATTTGAGCTGCTGCTTGCAGAAGGAGCCGAAATCTTCGGGCACCAGACCGCGGCTGACGATCACCGGGTTGAAGATTGATTTCCAGCCAGCTGCATGAATGCGGATAGAGGTGATCAGGTCTTCGGCCAGACCGATGCCATGACCGCCGATGCTTTCAAGGGCCTTTCGCCTGAACGTGCAGTTGGCGCCTATTGCAACAGCTCCTCCTAATCCGTGCAGCCCCATCTGGGTAGGCCCGTAAAACGTGTATGTTTGTTCTGCAGCTCCTTTTGCCGTGAAGGAGCGGTACTGGTTGTAATATGCCTGGGAAACCTGGACAAAACCCACCTTCTCATCCCGGAAAAAACCGAGAGTATGATCCAGGAAGTTGGGAAAGGGAATATGGTCGGGGTCCATGATCAGGATAAACTCCTCATTGGTAAGCTGAAGCGCCTTGTTGACCTTCCCGGCTTTGGCTCCCGGAAGCCCCACCAGTTCCAGCCAAACAGCACCATATTTTTCAGCCACCTCGCGGAACCTCGGGTCCTGGGTGTCATCCAGCAGGTAGGTAGTATGAGGATAGGTGATATCGCGACAGGCAGCCAGGGTTTTTTCGAACATCTCCATGGGTTCACCGGGTGAGCTGGTAGTGAAGATCGCAACGCTGAGGCCCTTTTCCGGAGCAATTGGATCCGGACTTTTTATATGCAGGTAGTTGATCCAGATAAAGAGGAGGCGGAAAATACCGTACCAGAAAAAGAGACTCAACAGAATGAAGAACCAGAGGGTGCTGATGTGCTTTTCGCGGAACCACCAGTCGGCAAAATAGAGTACGCTGGCGATGGCGGCGATCACCAGCACCAGCAGGAAGAACTTGCTCAGGGGAGTTACTGGTGCGGCTTCCCTGAACCTCCAGAGGTCTTTATTTCCGTTTTTTCTCATTCCAGATATTGATCTTCAGTTGTAATCCCGCGTAATTTTCGGAATAAAAATAGGTGCTGTTGTATCTGTAATCGGCTCGGAGGCTGACTTTTTTCGACAGCTGAAAACTGGCATACGCGCTGATGGTATAGGGGAAATAGCGCTCATTGCTAAAATCTTTTTCAATCCTATATCCACCGGCGCCATTTGTATCCAGGTAGAGATAGGGGATCTGTGCTGTGGCAAAGAATCCCAGATTTCCAGTGATGCCGATATCGAATCCTTTTACCGGGTGAATTCCGATAGAGAGAACAGCTGAATTGACAAACTGTTGCTTTGGGGTGAAGTAGGGATAGTAGATCCCTTCTATGCCGACAGCGGGATCGTAGTTGGCAATGATATCTGATTTTTTTTCGACAGGCTGAAAGTTATCATCTGTAGAGGTGCTGTAGCTGATGCCATACCCAAGCCGGAAGTCGAACACCGAAGCCTTCAGCGGCGGGGTCAGTCCCCAGCCGGCGATGGCGTAGATGGCATTGTAATCGCTCAGGAAATAGTCCCAGTTGTAGGAGATTTGACCACTCCACGAATCGTAGTTATCCCAGGTGATGGTTTCGGCTACATGGTACTCGTTGATCACCGTATCGATGCTGCTGCCTGTATTAAAATAAGGCTTCCTTTCCGCCTGGAAAATGGTAAGCAGGTGACGATACGACCGTTTCTCCAGTTCAAAGTTGCCGGTCCACGTGGTCGTATTTTTATACGGGTACTTAAGCACACCAGCATTAATCGTAACCCTCCAGTTTCCGTACCAGATGAAGAAGCTGTTGCCTGCCTGCAGCCATATGGCATTTGTGTAGGTCCCACCTTGTGAAAAGAGAGGTGTTCTAACGCTGAAACGCAGCGTGGATGCAGGATGGAGCCAGATTTGGCTTGCCAAAATGGGAGAGATTGTTTGGAGTGGTTGGTTGTCTGAAAAATAATTTCCCGTGATGCCGATCCATGGAGATTTGGCCAGGAGAATCTCATTCATCAGTGTGGTTGATTCCGTATCAGACTGATCTCTCTCCGTTAGTGCTGAAACCTCGGCATAAGCTTCTTTATATTTTCCTTTGTAATAATTGATTTTTGCAAGGGTTCGTTGAACATCCTTGTTATCCGGATATTCCATTAGAAAGTTCTCCAGATATGGCATAGCCTTATTATACTTTCCGATATTCACCAGCATGTTTGCATAGTCGACCTGGAGGTAGAGATTTTCGGGATGGTAGTATATTGTCAGGTCATAAATCTTCCGGGCGAGCTTGTGCTTTTTTGCCCAGTAGGCGGTCTGGGCGTAGATCCATCCTGCATTCAGGTCGGAGGGGTGTGCGGTATGGTATGGTTCAAGGAGTTTTAGGGCGGCTTTCAGTTTGCTGGCGTCGCGTAATTCTTTTGCCATCTCCAGCGTATCAGGATCTGTTTGGGCTGAGAGGTTATTGCAGGACATCAGGAAGGTCAGAGATATTAGGGCAAAAGGAACAATCCACCGCATCGTCATCGTCGTTTTTTTAGTTATGGTAAGTGGGTGCAAAGGTATGGATTTTTTTACATATATATGCGGTTTGGTTATTTTATCGTAGGGGAGAGGCATGCCTCGCCCTTACGATCATAGTACACAGAAAGGGAGGAAGACCCTGATGGGGGGGGTAAGGAAGGGTGGTGAAGATGGTGAGAGTGGTGAGGGTAGTGAAAAATAATTTAAGCCGGATGTATAACCTTTTTATGTTTTTGTGGATTAATATGAAATTATTAACACACAAACCATGGAAACACACTCTCCTGAAGATTACAATGAAAGATTTCGGATCCGTATCAGGAATCTGGCTTTGAATATAATTCTATTGTACAAGCATCTCAAGGCCAGGGAGGAACTTCGGATAATTGGGAAACAATTAATTCGGGCAGGGACATCTGTTGCAGCAAATTTTCGTGCAGCCTGCAGGGCAAGGTCAAACGCTGAGTACTATGCCAAAATGTGTATAATGGTCGAAGAATGCGATGAAACATTGTTTTGGCTCGAACTTATTCAGGCAACAAATTTTATCAATATTGAACCTTTACCTGAGATAGTAAAGGAAACAAAATATCTACTTGTGGTCTTTGCTCGAACAAAAAAATCAATGAAAATGAACAAAGGAAAATAAATCCATAACATCCACCACCATCACTACCATCACAACAAACTCCCTCTACTAAACCCTCTCTCCTTACTCACTCCTCCGTCACCTCAGCAATCGCAATCGGAATAGAGCTCTGCAGGAAGTAAATAGTCAGCGGGGTGGAAGGATCGGATATCACGAATTCCCGGAAGAGGAAACCGTAATCGTTATAGGCCTGGATGGGGACACCGTTTTGCATCAGCTTAGCGTTGGTGAGAAAGGTGTACATGTCGCCCTGGGTTGGGAAGGTGATCTGGGCAAAGTAGATCTGGCTTCGGGGATCGGGAAGTATTACGGCATACATGGCGAAGCGTACCCGTACGATCAGATTCTCCCAGCCCAGGAGAGAGTTTTGCATCCCCAGCATGCCGCTTACAAAATCAACATTGTTGAGGTTGTCTTTAAATGTGGGGGCGTTGAAAACATTCGGCAATTTCAAGGGTTCCTGAGGATTGAGAAGCATCCATTTCTGCATGATAGTATAGCTATATAGTTGTGCAGTTTTGGAGCCCGATTGGTTAGTGATAATGATATAATACCTTCCATAGGCTGCTTTGTACTGGTACTGGGTGAGGCAATCCCAGGAGGTGACAGAGTCCTGTTTGGTGCATCCCAGGATGCTGGTGGAATAGGGTCCGTAAGCCGCTTCCGGTGTGTTCATGAGGTAGGCTTCGAGTTTGAAGTCCTCCATCCCTACCATGAATTTCTGAACCAGCAAGGCGGTAAAGCCATATTCGGAAAGCACCGGGGCCGCATCATTGCTATAGTTCCAGATGGTTTCGGGGGTGTAGTTGTCGGCGCTCACCAAAATAGCTCCAGGCAATTCATTCCCGGTCAACGGCATCAACTGAGCGAAGAGAACCGGTGTGAAAAGGGTCGAAAAAATCATGGTGAGGAGGAGATGATTCTTCATGGGATAAATCAATTATTTGCTCAAAGATACAAGGTTTTATTTTTAACAAGACATCACCACAAAGACACAAAAACACGAAGTCACAGAAATATCTGGCATCCGATATCCAGCTTTTCGCTTTGCCGCGGTACTTCGTTCCTCGCAATGACAATTTCGCTACCTCGCTATTTCACTATTTCGCTATTTTCTTTATACTTGTACAAAATTTTAACCACTATGAAATACATCGGAGCCCACGTCAGCGCCTCGGGAGGTGTGGAGAACGCCCCTGTGAATGCCCACGATATCGGAGCAAAAGCCTTCGCCCTCTTTACCAAGAACCAGCGTCAATGGGTCTCGGCACCACTTACGGCTGCCAGCATCAGCGCTTTCAAAACCAATTGCGAAAAATACGGCTTCTCACCAAAGCATATCCTGCCCCACGACAGCTACCTCATCAACCTGGGCAACCCTGAGAGTTCGGCACTGGCTAAATCACGCAACGGTTTCCTGGACGAGATGCAGCGGGCAGAACAGCTCGGACTGGAATTGCTCAACTTCCACCCGGGAAGCACCCTAAAGCAGATTTCCGATGAAGCCTGCATGAAGCTGATCGCCGAGTCGATTAACATGGCCCTGGATAAAACCAAAGGGGTAACCGCGGTCATTGAGAACACTGCCGGACAGGGGAGCAATCTGGGCTTTGAATTCGAGCAACTGGCCTTCATGATCGACCATGTGGAAGATAAAAGCCGGGTTGGGGTATGTATCGACACCTGCCACTCGTTTGCAGCAGGCTACGACCTGAGTAGCGATAAAGGCTTCGATGAAACGTTCGCCCATTTCCAGGATGTCGTGGGATTTTACTACCTGAAAGGAATGCACCTCAATGATGCCAAAAAACCACTCGGCAGCCGGGTCGACCGTCACGAAAGCATCGGCAAAGGGACTCTTGGACTGCTCCCATTCAAACGAATCATGCACGATCCCTGGTTCGACGATATGCCGCTGATCCTGGAGACACCGGATGAGAGTTTGTGGGCGGAGGAGATCAGGCTGTTATATAGTCTTTGAGTGATGGAGTCTTTGAGTGATGGAGTGTTGGAGTGCTGGAGTCAGGAGGTCATTGGGTAATATGAAGATTGGCAGAATTTGTGTATATTTGGTAGCCAACTCAAAGTATATGAAACGGATTATTTCTCATTTCCTTTGTTTGTTGCTCCTGATCATTTCATGTTATTGTTCTGGGCAAGGGATACAGGCCGGGGTGGTTCCGCCATCGGGAACCTATGTAGACATTGTTCCTGATGATTCCGTTCATGGGTTCCTGAGTTTGGGAACCTATGGATACACAGAAGAGATCTACCTGGATGTTGATCTGGACGGTACTGATGATCTCCTTTTCCAGGCTGATTGTGGAGGAGGCATGGGTGGATGGGTCTCCAAATGCAGGATATTCCCACTTTCTCCGGATATAAAAATCATTGAAGAACCCTGTACCACCCTTTTCATCTCGCCAATTCCTCCTTACGATACGACGTTCGTTGTTGTCAACGCCGCGAGTGCCTTACATGAAGGAGCGCCAATCGGAACTACCAATACCTTTCTTCCGGATACCTGTTATATCTGGGCAGATTTCTGGGTACAGGGGTTTGGCTATTATCCCAGGGTATCCTTTTGGGATAATCGGGGAGACCGGCATGTCGGATTCCAAATCACGCAAACAACAGATACCATCTATGGATGGATTCGGGGAGAGGTTGTAAAAACATATGACAATGGTTCGCCTTCCTATCCACATTGGACTCTTTATCTAAAAGATTTTGCCATCGATAAATTGGTGAATTTTAACCCTTCTATAACAGCCTCCAAAGGGATTATTCTTTTTCCCAATCCAGCCGAAACAGAAATAACTATTGACCTGTCAGGCTTAGATAAATCAAGGAGGCAAGTCCGGATTTTTTCATTTTCAGGAAAAACTACCTATGAATGTTCTGTTGCCCCGGATCAGACTAACCTCCGTCTCGATGTTTCAGGGTGGACTAATGGCCTCTATTTTCTGGAAATAGTCTCTGCGAACGAGCGATCATCCTCCCGCTTCGTCGTTCAACACTAATTTGGATTTGGCTTAGCCGAGCGCAGCTTCACTTCAGTTCGGATTTAGAGCTGATCTCAATTGGGGCTAAAGCCCAACTATATGGCGTCCCGTTACCCGTCGGCTAAAGCCAACGGCAATTCAAAACACCCCCCTACCTCCCAACTTCCCTACTTCCCTACCTCTACACCGTGCTCCTGCTGTAGTCATGAATGTCAACATACACCTCCTTCAC
>CAZXQU010000022.1:0-42561 GCA_964642545.1 uncultured Prolixibacteraceae bacterium
TTTCATCTGGCGTGTGTTTTAAGGTTAGAAATGAAATTTTTTACGCCAAAGGCTATAACCTGGAATAATAAATAATGTCAAGGGTGTGGGTCATTCCGTACTTGCAGAATGAATACACTGAAAGCGATAGTTCCCAAAGGAGGTCGCCCTTTACAGTTTTAAGCACCTTCTGTTAAAAGCGAATTATTCGTAAGGTAACTTTGAAAGAAAATTTCGAGCTAAACCGTGTGGCGGGAAATGGGTTTCTTTTTTGTCAACTTTTTTCTTTGGTGGGATTTGAAAGAAAAAAGCCATAAACTTCAATTATCAAAAAAATAACGAGCAAGGTGCATTTAATTGCACTTAAGCAAGTTTAGGAAATATTAAATGAAGGAATGAGACGGAATATGCTTTATATTGCACTATTTGAAACATTTGATTAAGAAATTCGTATATTTGCATTAAAAAGAGCGATATAATGCACCAGAAAGAATTAATAAAAGTATTAAAAGAACGCCGGGAGGCGTTGAAAGTCACCCAAGAACATCTTGCGGAATTATCGGGTGTTGGGCTCAGGACATTGAAAGCCTTTGAAAGCGGAAAGGGAAATCCGACCGTTGAAACGCTAAGTAAGTGGGCTGAAATACTTGGCTTGGAACTCAAACTTGAAGTAAGAAAAGCAAACTTATAGGATTATGAGGTCAGCGGAAGTGTATTACAATGGTGAACTGGTAGGTATTCTTACGGAAGAATCCCGCGATAAATACCGATTCCGGTATGATGATGCATGGTTCATCAATGAAAGGAAACCATCGGTAAGCCTTACTATGCCCAAGAACCGGCAGGAATACAAGAATGATTGCCTCTTCCCATTTTTCTTCAATATGCTTAGTGAAGGATTCAACCGGAAACTTCAAAGCAGATTACTGAGGATTGATGAAATGGATCATTTCGGATTGCTGATGGCGACTGCTAACTATGATACGATTGGAGCTATAACCATTAAACCTGTTCAGAAAAATGAAGATGAATGAAATAAAATATTGCCCAGGAACATTGGCTGAAGGGTTTCCATCCTACAACCCGGGATGCCTGCGCAGGTTGTTTAACGGCAGAAAGGTAAGTCATATTTTGCCGTATGATACGACCGGGCATGATGAAGAAGTTGCAAAGGAATTCATGGAAAACCGTAAAAGGATCTCCATTTCCGGTGTCCAGGAAAAATTGAGTATGCTGTTGAAAAAAAATGCGTTGAGGCTAACAAGGGAAGGGGAACAGGGGACATACATTCTGAAGCCGATTCCAAGGGATGTCAGATATCCTGACCAGGTGCCGGCTAATGAACATTTGACGATGCAGATTGCCCGGCAGGTCTTTGGACTCAACACAGCCGAAAACGCGATGATCTTCTTTAAGGATGGCACCCCTGCATACATCACCAGGCGATTTGATGTAAAAGGGGATGACATGAAATGGGGTAAGGAAGACTTTGCTTCGCTTGCCGGCAAATCTTCTGACAATGCCGGGCCAAATTTTAAATATGATTACAGTTACGAGGAAATAGGATTATTGATCCAAAAATTCGTACCGGCATGGAGGATTGAGATAGAGAAGTTCTTTACGCTCGTGCTGTTCAACTATTTGATTTCAAACGGGGATGCTCATTTGAAGAACTTCGCCCTTCTGGAAACCAGCTCAGGCGACTATTTAATGAGTCCTGCTTATGATCTGATCAATACCAGAATTCATGTTGATGATTCTGATTTTGCACTGGATAAAGGTCTTTTCACAGATGATTTCCGTTCAGAAGCACAGAAAAAAAGAGGACATGCAGCCTTTGCTGACTTTGAAGAGTTAGGGAGAAGGATCGGTATGAATGAATCCCGGATCAGGAAACTCAGTGTACCTTTTCTTGAGACGCAACCCATGATTGAGACCTTGACCCGCAACTCATTCCTGAATGAGAAATGTAAAAGGGCTTATCTCCTACACTACAATACAAGATTGAACAGGTTGAATCTTGATTAACAACCGGAATATCAAATAAAAAAAACCAGTCGCAATTTTGCGCCACTTTAACGAAAACCACGGTATATCAGAGGCAGAAATTATTTTTTAGAACAAACACAATTAAACCATTGTGTTATAAAATGTTGTAACTTTGACTAAATCAGACATATGAAATTAGGCATTGCTAATGAACATTGATTTGAAGACGTATACATGCGTTAGAATGAAACCTGAACAAATACTATGAGAAAGATTCTAGCCATCGACGACAAAAAAAACAACCTGACAACCATTGAGGCGGTAATAAAAAGTCACATACCGGATTGTAAAATTCTGACTGCCCTGTCGGGAAAAGTAGGGTTGAAGATTGCTAAAGAAGAGCTACCCGACATCATCCTTCTGGATATAATCATGCCTGAAATGGATGGGTACGAAGTGTGTAAAAGACTCAAGGAAGATGAATTGACAAAATATATTCCTGTAGTGATGCTCACGGCCATAAGAACCGACAAAGAGAGTCGGATCAAAGGTCTTAATGGAGGTGCGGATGCGTTTCTTACAAAACCAATTGATCCGGCTGAACTTTCTGCACAAGTGAATGTAATGCTCAGGATTAAGGAGTGTGAAAATAAGTTACGGGCAGATAGAGAAGTAATGGAAGCGCGGGTAAATGAAAGAACAATTGAACTTTCCGAAAAAAATAAAAAACTTCAACTTGAAATCACCGAACGTAAGCAGGTGGAACAAGAATTAATCAAAGCCAAGGAAAAAGCCGAAGAAAGCGAAAGGCTGAAATCCGCCTTCCTTTCAAATATTAGCCACGAAATCAGAACCCCTATGAATGGCATTCTGGGTTTTGCCCAACTACTGAAAGAACCCAATCTTACTGGGGATGATCAGCAAGAATACATTGGATTCATAGAGAAAAGTGGGGCACGCTTGCTAAATATCATCAGCGATATTGTCCATATTGCCAAAATAGAATCGGGACAAATGGAAGTTTCATTATCAAAAGCAAATATCAACACTCAAATGGAAGAAATTTTTACGTTCTTTAAGTTTGAAGCAGACGCTAAAGAAATGAAACTTTTAGTTAAAAACACCCTACCGTCCGAAGAAGCCATCATTAAAACAGATCACGAGAAACTTCATGCCATTCTTACCAAACTTGTCAGTAATGCCATTAAATTTACTCAAACAGGTTCCGTTGAATTTGGATATGAAAAAAAAGGCAAATACCTTGAATTTTTTGTGAAAGATACTGGGGAGGGCATTTGTCAGGAAAAGAAGGAGGTCATTTTTGAAAGATTCAGGCAAGGCAATGAATCGCATGCCAAAAATTATCAAGGTGCAGGATTGGGATTATCCATTTCGAAGGCTTATGTGGAAATGCTGGGTGGAGCAATTTGGGTAAAAAGTGAGTCTGGAAAGGGTTCTGTATTTTATTTCACCATTCCTTACAATGTTAATCCGGAAGCGGAAATCGTCATCAAAGATGTTTCTTCTGAAATCGCTGCAAAAGCTCAAAATAAAGACTTAAGACTATTAATTGTCGAAGATGATAAACTAGCGGAAATGTTCCTTTCAATTGTAGTCAAAATAGTTAGCAAAGAAATTCTAAAAGCAAGAACCGGAGTTGAAGCTGTTGAAATTTGCCGCAACAATCCTGATATCGATTTGGTTCTGATGGATATTAATTTACCTGGAATGGATGGTTATGAAGCGGTACGTCAAATCCGACAATTTAACACTGACGTGGTCATTATTGCACAAACAGCCTATGCACTTATTGATGACAGGGAAAAAGCGATAGAAGCAGGATGTAATGATTATATTTCAAAACCTATTGATAAAAATTTATTAAAGACGTTAATCCGAAAGCATTGCAATAAATAAAGCGGATTCAGATGACAGCTTACACCGACCTGAGGGTGGTCAATTTAACCTTTTTTTCCACATAATCGAACTTTTCAGGTTTTGAGGCAATAAGTTCTTCTGTATAACCTGAGTTGTAGATCTGATCCAGTTCCTGGATAAAGATATCGAGCTAAACCTTGTCCAGGCCAATGGCTTCTTTTAAATCAACCGATTCGACCGGTTTCAACAGATAATCCAGTGCACTAAACTTGAAGGCTTTGATGCCAGTCTTCACTCCCTCAGCCTGCCCTATGACCTTTGCGTTGGGGCAATAGTGTTTCAACATGTCGGTTAACGATTCACGGACATGGGCTTCATCGTCGATGATGAGGGTGCGCAACACTTGTTTTTGATTACTTTGCCTAAAGGTAATCATAATGATGAAATTCCAAAAAAATAAATTTACCCAAATTGGCCCCTATGGGACAAATCCCAAATCATTACACCTACCGTCATTGAGAGGAAGAAAGGATGGTTTGGGGGTTAGCTGACGAAGCAATCTCAAATTCGGTTTGTGCAATTTTATGAGATTGCTTCGCTTGAGTGTTCAGACCTTCCTTCCGGTTCGCAATGACTATATTAATTGACTTTAATTATTTTCTTCGTTACCATTTCATTTCCAATCTGTATCCGGCAGAAATAAACGCCCGGCTTATACTCAGAAATGTTTCGGAACGGTTGGCAATATGGCATGAAGCGGATTGCGAACGATTCACTATCAAACCGAGATGAAGTTGAAACGGGTTAAAACCGCTCCAATTAGGCACTTCACCGCTTTTTGCTATATTGCGTGTTGGCAGCTGGGCATTTTTCATTTCAAATCTGTTTTCCAAATTTATGTTTTATAAAAATCGTACTAATAATCGTCAGGAAAACAATGCACATCCATGCAAAATAGTCCCCAAGAACAGAATAAATTGTTTCTCTTCCCTTTGTTGGTACATTGGAATAAAGAATTACATCGTTTGTGGTAAAATAATTCTGAGATGATATAAGCTGCCCTTTATAATTGAATGAAGCGGACAATCCTCGCGACGCTGCCCGAACCAAATTAAATCCTTGCTCAATAGCTCTGAAAGAAGCGACATACGTATGATAGGGTGTAATCTCTTTCCAATCATTGCCAGGGACAAGCATTATATCGATATTCATTGAATGGGTCTGTTGAATCAATGCTGGGAAATCCATATCGAAACATATAGCAGAACCAATACGCCCGTACGGCGAATCAAAATATCGTATCACGCCGTCGCCATAGAATCCTTCACCAGGAGTGGGCTTTGCCTTATAATATGTAAACAGTGTTTCTCCTTGGGGCGAAATCCAAGTAATCTTATTCATCGGTCTTGCACGCGTATTGTCTTTCGGATAGATCAACAAAGGAAGCCCTAGGTAGATATTGTCCTTTCGTGCTGCCTCTTTTGCCTTCTCTATATATTCACTTTCTTTGTCGGAAGTCATATTGAGCATGATTTCTATTCCAAAAACAATTTTTGCTTTCGACATGGCAGCAATATGACAGTTGTCCAGAAATGTGCTATTAATTTGTTCATTGATGGAGTCTGGATTATCACAAAAAATATGTTGCATTTCCATCTTTGAAACATTGATAGAAGCGATTTTCACTGTAGCTTCGTTAGACTCCTGTGCTAAACGGATCTGTCCGTAAAGAATGACTATAGTGACCGGTACTACATAAACCCACAAAGCTTTGCGTAATGCATATTTATCAAAAGTATTATCCCAAAGCCAGTTTATTATTGAGGATGTCCAGAGAATAATAAAAACTAGGCCCCAAATACCCGTGACTGAAATAATCTGCAACAATGGCAAAGATGTTTGAGTATGTGCTAAAGTACCATACGAACCCGAAGGATTAGTTGATACAACAATGAATTCCATTAATACGTAAACAGATGGAAAAATCAGAGTTGAAATTATTCCTTTCAGTTTTTGAGTGTAAACTCTGTCGATTAAAAAAGTCAGTGCGGTAAAAACACTCATCATAAACATAAGGAAATAATAGAATAAGCCTGACATGGGCATCATCCCTTTCCAAATGAATATGTTTGATATCCAACCTGCTAGAACTATAAACAAAAATCCTTTAAATGGTTTTTGAAACCTAAAAAAGCGGATTAAAAATATAGGTGCTATAAATGCAGCTATGGGAATAATCCATCTCCCATTAAAAAAGAAAAGGAATACAAAACCTATCAATAAATAGATATATGAATAATTATTTTTCGCCGTAGAAGTTTTCATGGTTCATATTTATTATATTGAAAAATTCTCAATCGATGCTCTTTGCCCCCGTTTTCATCATTTTTGCATAAAAAGCCTCTTCCCCGCTCTTTTCCAACTCCTCAACGGCCTGGCTCATTATGGCAGATCCGTAGATATTCTGCTTTCGGAAGTGGATGAACATGGCAGCCATGTTCACGGCGGCTTCCACACCTTTTGGGTTACGGAAGAGGACGACAAAAAACATCTTCCAATAATGGAAACCGGTATCGGCATTGAACCCTGCTGAGCGGCAAACCCTCAGGAATGATCGCATGTAGAGCACCCACTCCCTGAAGCCGGGGGTAAATTTATATTTCGGCTGGATGTTTATTCCGGTAAAGATCGCCCGCCTGTAATAGTTCGATGGTTCGTAAATGGAGTTTATCACCCGGATGAAATTCTTCAGGATAACGGTGCGGGGTTTGCGAGTGATAAAGTTCAATCCGCTTGTCGACTGGTCAATATCGTGTTCTCCGACAGATTTGGATGACATAGGGAACAACCTGCCTTCCGATTCGAGGCGGCGGGTGAGCTGTGTGTTTGGCAGGGCATAAAGCAGCCCGATCATGGCCATGCAGATCCCAGATGACTGGATGGAGTCAATCATATGATCGGCAATTTCCTGACTTTCGCTGTCGAAGCCAATGATATAGCCGCCGTTGCTGACGATACCATAAGAGAGGAGTTTTTTTACGGCATCGCCAACTGATTTGTTGACGTTCTGGGATTTCTTGTTCTGTTTGAGCGTTTCATCCTCTGGCGTTTCGATTCCCAGAAAGACATATCTGAAGTCGACATCCTGCATCAGCTGGATCAGCTCATCATCGTCGGCCAGGTTGATGGAGGCTTCCGTTGAGAAATAGAAGGGGTAGCCATGCTCCTTCGTCCAGATTTTCACCTCCCTGAGAAGTTCTTTTGCCCTTTTTTTGTGCCCAATGAAGTTGTCGTCAACGAAGTCGATGTGCCCGCGGTAGCCCAGGTCGAATAGCGATTGCAACTCCCTGATCACCTGCTCGTTCGACTTGAATCTTGGTGTGCGGCCGTAGAGTTCAATGATGTCGCAAAATTCGCAGTCGAACGGGCATCCCCTGATAAACTGCAGTCCGATCATTATGTAATCCTTGAAACGGATCAGGTCGTAGCGCGGAACGACGGCTTCCAGCATATTGGCTTTATCCTCTGAAATGTACCTTCCTTTTGTTGCTCCATTCTGCAGATCGGACAGGAAGAGGGGAATGGTCACCTCTCCCTCTCCAAGCACAAGGAAATCGGCTTCGTGGTACAGGTCGGGCTGTGAGGTGGGGTCGGGACCGCCAACCACTACAATACGGTCCAGGTCATGTGCCCGCCGGATAAAATCGAGCATGCTCTGCTGCTGGGGGAGCATCCCGCCCGCACAAACAAGATCGGCCCACTTCAGGTGGACATCGGTACATGGCTCCACATTTTCGTCAATCAACTTGAATTCCCAGTGTTGTGGCAGGAGTGCGGCAACGGTCATCAGACCGAGAGAGGAAGCTGGGTACCGGGCTCCAACGATGTCACATACATCCTGGTAGTTCCAGAAACTGAATCCCGAAAATTTTGTTTGAACCAACAGGCACCGGGTTGGCCCGCTCACTAAATCCTTCATCTCAATCCTCCCATTTTCTAAAAAGAAAAGCAAAGGTAGTGGAAAATCCGACTTCCCTCACCTGGTACATGTGGTTCAAAACACTGCCGATTAAGGTGATGTAAGCAATAGTATGGCACATGTTGTATATCTGCTGTTTTTGTTGTATATTGTACCGTTCAATCTATTAACCATGAAAACACGCACATTTATTGCCATCAGCATTGCTGCTCTGATGCCATTGTTCTTCTTCTCCACCTGCAACAGCATCAAGGAGCTGGTAGCTTTTGATGTCATTTACACCTTACCGCCAACCACTTTCACTTATATCCCTTCAGCGATGAAAGGGGGAGGGGAGGAGCTGCTCTTCTCCGGTGCCATCGAAGCCAACCTCGACAGTATTCTCAATGCCAACGGCTTCTCTGCAGGAGTAGTGGGGAATACGCAGTTTATCGAGTGCACGGTATCCATCGCCCAGCCCTCAGCCCTTACCTTTGGGTGGCTGGGCTCGGCCCGCGGCGAAATTTCGGACAACCCCGAATTTTCCCTTGCAAGCGAAATAGGATCGGTTGTCAACAACGACCCTAATGCTACCAGCGTGGTATTGCTGGTCAACAACACCAACATCCGCCCATACCTGGGAGCGCAATTTTTCTATTTCAGGGTATTCGGCGTGCTGAACGGACCGTTGCCTGCCGAATTTGTGGATCTGGTGGTAGAGGGGAAACTGCTGATGCACCTCGAACCACTGAATTGAACAGACCAGGCTAGCCTATTCTTTCACGATGTGGTGCCTGATGCCATTCTGGTACACCACGATAAAGGCATCTCGGATTCCTAACCTGACCATCTGCGAACGTAATTGTTTGGCACAGGGGAGGTCGTTGCATCTTCCTACCATGAACCGCTCCATCTTTCCGCTCTTTTCCATGCGCACATCCATGGGGATCTTGTAATGTTTCTGAATCCACTGAGTGGTATAGGCATGCTCAGCAAAAGCGCAGACCTGTACTGAGTAGTTAAAGGGTGTAGGAGTAATCGTTGGAGGCTTTACCGGCTCGGGCATCCGTGGTGTTTCCTGGGGAGTCTCCCTTGGAACGGGAGGAGTGGGATCCATGATCCGGGGTGTCAGATGGGGTGTTGGACGGGCCGGTGGAGGCTGGTAATAGACCGGTTGGGTCTTTACCCTCGCTTTTCCGAGGTTGAGGGATATCCCGAAAGCAAGGTAGTCGAACCGGTCGTTGTTGGAATTAGCAACAGTCTGGTCCAGAAGGTCCGACATCATCAGATGAAAGGTATACTCTACCGAAGCATTCAGCCGGTCGGCCAGCCTGAGTTGTACCCCGATGCCAACGGGTACCATCAAGGAAGCATGAAAGTTGTTCAATGGATTGTTGGTGTTGATTATTCCGGCATCATAAGCTTGGTTTGAAAATTCGGTATACCACCCGGCATAGCCCAATCCTACGGTCCCGTAAAGAAAAAACCAGCGGGATGAACGGTAGTGGGAGAAGATGTTGGAAAAGTTGATCACTGCGTCGAGGCTTCCTCCCAACAGCATCCCGGTGAGGGGATTTTCAACCAGCTCTCCATTTATTAGTGAATCAGTAGCCCCGTTAAGCCAGGCGCCCGTGAAATGAAGGCGTGTGCCAAAAACATTGCTGATTTGCCAGCCGATCAGGAGGCTTCCGGCCATGCTGAGATTTCTATTTGGCCCGGTATTCCCGTAAGTCAAATCACCGTAGTAAAAATCGGGCCCCAGCGAGATGCCCAGATTCCATCGGTTGGCAAATCCAGGATCAGGCTTTTTGTGAAAGGACTGGGCAAATGGCCCGGAAACAAAGAAGCAGCCAAGAAAAAGAAAAATCAATACGCACGTGGTAACCTTCATGAAAGGAGATAATTCCCGATAAAAATAAGGCTTTGAACATGTGAACGACCGGAAGATCAGAGAATTCTTTAACAAAATTATGAACAGCAAATAGTTCCCTCTTGTTAATCAAGATTGGATTCCCTGATCAGAGGGTGGTGAGAACAACGAAAAGCTCCACCCCAACTGGCTACCTTGTCATAAGGGATCTCAATGACATTCTCGCCCCTTTTCTTCAACTCCTCTCCGATTCGATGGTGCTGCTTGTCAATGATTACAGTCTTATTATCAAGAATCATAATGTTTGCCGCTAATCGTTTGGCTTCTTCCTTGGAGACATCAATGAACTCCCAATCCCGAATAGATTCTGGTAACTCACCTGCAAAGGCCTCAGGGCAACGAATACCCAGTCCGGGACGAACCAGGGAAAGCACGCAATCAAGATGCTGGAATTCATGAGTCATCTTCACCATTTGGACCCGGTACTTCGGTCCCAGGTACTGTTGTAACCATGCAACCCCCTCAGGAGTACTTGCATTTCCTGAGATTCCGACATAAATGTCATACCCATTCAGTAATACATCACCGCCCTCAAGAAAAATCTGATTCCTATTGAAAACAGGAGAGGGAGCAGGCATGGCAGCATACTTCGCGTTACTTCCGGGCAGGCGTTCCAGCAGGATCGGTCGTAATGCATACCGTACTTTCTCACCGAAAGGAAGGCTTATCGCCGTTTCAATGACATTCGTATCGATAACAAGAATGAGATCGCGGGCATATAAAAAAACGCTCCCTTTCTGAATATATTCAAGGTACTTCATCTCTTCCGGGGCCAGCCGACGACTCCGATGAACAACAATACCAAGGCTGTCTAACACCCTTGCCAGATTATCGATCTGCGCCTTGGCTTCCCGGACCCCCTCTGCATCTATTTCGCTTGCATCGATACCACCGAATAGTTTCATGCCTTCGATGTGCTCGGGCTCATAAAAAAATGAGACGGCTTCATTGTAACTAGGATAGGACAGGTCATCTCCGATTCCAACAATGACCTCTTTCAGTTTGCCCCACTCATGGTGAACGCCTATTAATTTGTTAGTATCTCCCGGCGAACTGGGTGATCCCTGCAGAGTGACATAGGTTGAAATGAAAAGAAAGAATAACACTACTCTCATAGGTACCTCCTTGATTTTTAAAGTGATTGAATTTTGTCTTGATTTCCCCTGGGTCAAAGCAAATGATGAATTGCAAGACACAGGATATATATAGTTATTATATTGCAATATTCAGAAGAATTCAATTAATTATCAAATAGCCAATAAGAAAAAATGGTACAGAAAAACTGCCCCATATGATGAGACAACTTCTCTATTTTGGCATGTTTTGAGGCCCGTGGGCAAGAAACAAGGATGAAATCAAGCGAAAAGGAGATGAAATCACTTACCTGGCATATGCGATTTAAGGAACTTAATCCTCGACTCCCAGCCGCTTCGCCTTCTCGGTCTCAAAATTGGTAAACCTCTGAGGCTCTTTAGTGCGATCAAAAAGGTAACGATAGGTGGCGTGTGTTTTGACTACCGGTAATCCCATCAAGCGATAAATCTTATTAACAGTAGTGTTGTAATCACCCACCCACGACATGTCAAGGGTCTTGAACTTGTTCTTTTTCACGGCATCTACCATGGTCATAAAGAGGAGTCCTGTTACACCAGTGCGCTGGTATTCAGGAATTACCGCTGTAATCAACTGCCTTGCACGGGTCATAGTCCCGGCCTTTTTGTGGTAGAAGAATTTCAATTTATTCCAGAAATTCAACTGGCCATTCCCTAGTTTCTTCAGGATATGGTTGACATCTGGAAATACAATAACCATTCCTATCGGTTTTCCCTGGTCGTAGACAAACCAGATAAGCTCCTCATTTATAATCGGTTTGGCTTTATTCAGCACCTTTTCGATCTCAGTATAATCAAGTGGTGTATAATCTTCGTGAAAATCTTTCCATACTGTATTGTAAATCGTGCAGATTTCGTTCAGGTACTTCTCTTTTTTCTCATAAGAGAAATGTTCAACCTGAAACTTTTCCCTTAGATGATAAGAGAACCTGACCTGCCTTTCGGGGAAAGGCTCGGAGAGGTCTTTCTCATAGGAGAACTGTTCAAAATAGGTGGTGAATCCATACCCTTCGAAGAGCTCTTTATAGTAGGGAAAGTTGTAAGGCATGCCGTATGCTGGAAGTGTAAACCCGTCGATCAGACATCCCCAGTTTGTAATATTCTCGCCAAACGTGATGGGGCCGTCCATGGCTTCCATCCCTCTCTCTTTAAGCCAGTCGCGGCAGGCGTCGAACATCATGTTGGCGGCAGCCTGGTCATTGATGCACTCGAAAAATCCGAGTCCGCCCGTATGCTGCTCGTTTTTGGTGGCTTTATTGCGGTTGAAAAAGGCCCCAACTCGACCGATCGCCTTGCCGTTATCATCACGAAGGATCCACCGAATTGCAGAACCATCGCGGAACAGAATATTATCGGTGGGATTGAAAATGTCTTCGATTTCAACATCCAGGGGACATACCCAGTGAGGATCATTTTTGTAAAGAGAACGGGCTACGTCGTAGAACTCCCTCTTTGTTTTCTGATTGTTAACTTCTGTTAGTTTCATGGCTCCGAATTGATAATGCAAGATAGTAAAAGTGATTCAATGATCGCGGATTTTATTATTTTTGGTTATGAAATTCCACTTCACGATCCGCTTTTTTTCACGCGAAGATACTACCTTCCTCAAAGGAATAGCCATCCTCCTGATTGTTCTGCATAACTACTACAGGTGGATAATTCCGGTCACAGGCGAGAACGAATTCTGGTTTAATGCGCTGGCTATCAACAGAAGCTGGATCTTTTTACGAAACAACCCACTTGAGTTTTTCCATGTCTTTTTCAACTTTCTTGGCCATTACGGCGTCCAGGCTTTTATTGTGATCAGTGCATATGGCTTAACACGGTCTTACTTAAAATCCCAACCGCCCTACGGGAAGTTTGTGCTGCATCGGTTCGACAAGCTCTATCCTTCCCTAATCCTCGCCGGTATTGGCTATATTATCTTCACACTGTTTACAACAGGAAATTTGATTGGGATAAATACCTTAAAAGACTTGGGAATCCAGTTTACTCTCTTCGCTAACCTGGTTCCTGGCAAAGCGATGACCATTACCGGCCCCTGGTGGTTCTACTCCTTTATTTTTCAGTTTTACCTGGTCTTTCCGTTTCTGATGTGGATTTACAGGAAAATTGGATCGGTGGGTCTTGCCGGCCTGGTTATCATTGGTTATTTGTTTACCATATTTTTTTACCAACCCATGAATCAGGCTAGCCTGAATCCATATTTTACTTTCATGGGCCATCTACCTGAACTTTGCCTTGGCATCTTTCTAGCTACACGCGAAAAGGTCAAACTACCCTGGTGGGGATTTCTCCTAGCCTTGGCAATACTTGTAGGTGGGAATATTTATCAGTGGCTATGGCCTTTCGCCAACTTGGCAGCAGCAGTGATTCTGGTCGTGACGATCCAGGGTCTCATCGGGATAAAAGCCCGGATAAAGGGACTCTTTTCTCTTGTATCTGCCATTGGGGTGATCTCGATGTACCTCTTTGCTGTACATGGATTCCTACGGTCCCCCTTTCTTGGTTTGGCCAACAAACTGGGAAATTCAATCGCCTCTATGTTGATCGGGATTCTTTTTGTTGCTGCTGCCTGCAGCATCGCTTTTCTTTTGATGCATGTCGAGTCGGAAGGAAGGAGATGGATCAATGCTCCCAGGAACCGAAAAACCAGTCTGTCCCGACTCCTTTTCCTGGTTATCCTGGTGGCCGGAGGATTTGCTCTCCTCTTTTTCTGGGATTACCGGAAGCAGGATGAGAACGAACAACAACGTGAGGAGATGGCATATGAGGGCCTGCACGATTTTGAGAATCCCATTCCCGGTCATTGGGATTTGTTGACAGATTCAATTGTTCAATCGGGCGAAAAAAGTCTGATCCTCGACAATAGTAGGGCATTCTCACCCGGATTTATCGTTTACATGGATTCCATCAACCTTGAAGGTGTATATCAGGTGGAAGTCTCTGCCTGGCTTTATTCATCCGACCTGGCAACCAGCCTTCACCTGGTGATGGAGATCTGGGATAACCCCAGCGGCATCCAGGTGGAGTGGCAGTCGGAATATATCAAACCAGGCGCCTATCAACCTGGCAAGTGGTTCCAGCGTACCCTTACCTACAGCGTTCCTACTGAATTCCGACGGCCAAACTATTATATCAGAGTTTATGCCTGGAAGCCATCGGCGGGGACATGGTTTGTGGATGATCTGACGATGAGGATCAAAGCAAGAAGATAGTTACCCGTTCTTGGAAATCTGCTGCAGCAAAGGAAGATTGTCGATACGGATATGACGTTCGGTAAGATTTATGATGCCATCTTCATTAAATTTGGTAAGCACACGGGTTGCGCTTTCCCTGGAGATGCCAATCAGATCGGCAAGCTCCTGGCGTGTAAAGGGAAGTTCAAACTCTTTCGATTCGTAGATAATTTTCGAGAAATAGAGGATGGCATCTGCCACGCGGCCATAAGTCTTTTTTTGCGACTGCTTCATGAACCGGTTGAAGTTGTTGAGGTTGTCGCGGGACACAGAGACAAGAATCTCATAGCCAAATGTTCCGTTTTGCTTGATCAGCTGATGAAAAACAGAGATGTCGATGTAACATACGGTAATATTTTCAAGGGCAGCATAGGAATAATGATTGACCTTATCGCCGAATAGAGAGGAGAGACCCAGGTAGCTGAATCTTCTCACGATCTGCAAGATCTGCTCCTTCTCCTGATTCCCTTTTATGTACTCCTTAACGAGTCCTGATTTTAGGTAGATGATGTAGGAGGTAGGAGAGCCTTCATGGATGATAATATCCCCTTTCTTGAAGGAGGCTTCATGCCGGCTGGAGTTGATCAGGTCCAACTCTTCGATACCAAGCGCTGCAGCAGCACAATGTCGCATATTGCAATCCCGGCAGGAAGGTATCTCGTTTTCTGAATCGTTGAACATGGCTTTATAGCATAGGGTAGTATGATTTCTGCGTACAAAGGTGCAAAAAAATACCATAGCAAGAAGTGATAAACAACACAAAATAAAGAGCAACACGACAATTAAAGAAAAAATGAAAAACACATAATAATGTTAAATGAAACACTCAGCAACATAGTAATAATCACCAATGTAGATGCTTTTTGATCCATCTGGGTGTGTAGTTTTGTAGCAGGTATTCATTCAACATTGACCTATTATGAGAATTGCTATTCCTACACGCGACGGACTGAAAATCACCACTGATCTTGGTCAGGCGGAAGCCTTTCTGGTCATTACCATTCAAGGAGGTGAGATGGTGTCAGAAGAATTGAGGAAGAACCGGTTTAATACCTATTTCGATAAGGGCAAAGGCCCACTATCCCTGATTGAGGACTGCACTATTGTTCTGGTGAACAACGTCGATATCCAGTTTTGTGAACTGATCCGGGAGAATCATATGGAGTGTATTGCAACAGAAGAGAATCTGATTACTAATGCGATTTTGCACTTCCTTGAACACGAATACAAGAGCGAATCCAATACTTGTTGTTGTCCCTGAGCTATGAAGAAGTTCATCAGCACTGAAACCTGGTTCACACCGTTTCGGGAACAAATTATCGGTCAGCAGGCTCCCTTCCGTTCTCCTTACGGGCTTCAGGAGATGCTTTATGCCGACTGGATCGGAAGTGGCAGGCTCTACAAACCGATTGAAGAGCGCATGATAGGGGAGATTGGCCCTTTTGTCGCCAATACACATACCGAATCCACTGAAAGTGGCATGCTTATGACTCGGGCATACCGGTATGCACATGAGAGGATCAAAGAGCTTGTTCATGCCGGATCGAATGATGTAATACTCACCACCGGATTCGGAATGACCGGGGCAATCGTAAAATTTCAGCGTATACTCGGGTTGAAAGTCTGCGGAACCAGTAGCGGAGACGAAAGCCTGAATAAGGAAGACCGGCCTGTCGTCTTCGTCACCCATATGGAACACCATTCAAACCAAACCTCTTGGTATGAAACGGTTGCAGATGTGGTTGTGGTTGACCCGGGCGATGATCTGCTGGTTGACCTCAACCGTTTGGATGAGGCTCTAATCAAGTATAAGGACCGGAAACTCAAGATAGGATCCTTTACTGCCTGTTCAAACGTAACCGGAATCAGAACGCCAGTGCACCAAATGGCGAAACTGCTGCATCAATACGGGGGTGTTGCATTTATCGACTATGCCGCCTCTGCTCCCTATGATGAAATCAATATGCATCCCGATGATCCGGAAGAGCAGTTAGACGCCATCTTTTTCTCACCCCATAAATTCCTGGGCGGACCAGGATCTTCCGGCGTGTTGATCTTTAATTCGAGTCTTTATCACAATGCGGTTCCCGATCAGCCTGGTGGTGGAACTGTTGACTGGACAAATCGTTGGGGAGAATACAAATATTTGGATAACATCGAACTGCGTGAAGATGGCGGAACGCCGGGATTTTTGCAGGCGATCAAAGCTGCTCTGAGCATGGAACTGAAGGAACAGATGGGGGTTCAACGGATCCAGCAACGCGAGCATGAACTTGTGAAATTTGCTTTTACAGAACTTGAAAAGATCCCCGACCTTCATATCCTGGCCACCGGCATCAGGGAAAGGCTTGGAGTGATCTCCTTTTATATGCCGGGAATCCACTACAACTTGATTGTGAGGCTTCTTAACGACCGGTATGGCATCCAGGTACGTGGTGGTTGTGCTTGTGCAGGCACATACGGACATTACCTGCTCAATGTGAGTTATGAACAATCGGCCGAGATTACCAATCTCATCAACCATGGGGATCTTTCTCTGAAGCCGGGATGGGTTAGGCTCTCCCTGCACCCAACCATGGTGAAAGAGGAGGTGACCTATATCGCTGATGCATTGAAACAGGTAAAGAAGAACCATGCATCATGGGGTAACGACTACAAATACAACAGACGTACAAACGAATTCGAACACAATACTGATTTCGGGAGCTCACTAGATGTGAAAACCTGGTTCACATTGTAAAACCAAGAAAATAACTGCATATGCCTACAATGGAAATTGATGGACGTTTCTTTGAGGTGGATGGGGATGGCTTTCTCACCGACCCTCAACTCTGGAACGACGAAGTAGCACAACTTTTTGCCAGATATGACGGCATCGAATCGATGAATGACAAGCACTGGGCTATTGTTCGGATTATACGAAAGAATTTTGACGAGAAAGGGATGGCTCCGATGATCCGTACCATCTGCAAGGAAACCGGAGTCAAGTTGCGGGAGATCTATGAGTTATTCCCCCTGGGACCTGCTCGTGGTGCCTGCAGGGTTGCCGGACTGCCCAAACCCGATGGTTGTGTCTGATCTCTCCTCGCCGATGACCTGGTATGAATGGATCGCTCTGGGGGCCGCTGGAATCTCCCTGGGGGTATCCCTTTTTTACCTCTTCCGGTTAATCAAACTGGGGAATCCACGTGATTATGCACCTGCTGCCGGCAGCGTGGCACCTGCGGTCAGGTATGCTTTAACCGGCGCCATGAACCCGGCTAAAAAGGAGAGCGCTTACCTCCATCTTCAAACCTATATAGCAGGAATCCTGTATCACTTGGGAACCTTTCTGTCAATCCCTCTCTTTTTACTTATATGGTTTCATATTCCCATTTCAGGGGTGATGGTTTTCATCCTAAGTTGTTTCCTTTCTGTAACAGCAGTATGCGGAATCGGGATCCTGGTAAAACGGGCGATGAAAATGGAACTCCGGGAGCTTTCTAACCCCGACGATTACCTCTCCAATATTCTGGTGACCCTCTTTCAGGTTGGGACACTTCTGTCACTTTCAATTCCTGCACTAATCCCAGCTTACTTTATTCAAGCCTCTATTCTATTCCTATATATACCCCTCAGCAAACTAAAACATGTGATCTATTTCTTTGCTGCCCGATACCATCTTGGATTCTTTTTCGGAAGGAGAGGAGTATGGCCACCGGGGAGAGGGTATAAGGGTAAGAGGGTCTGAGAGTGTGAGGGTGTGAGAGTTGGAAATTAGGAAAATAGGGAAGTAGGAAAGAAAGCGAACGGCGAAATGCGAACAGCGAACAGAATATGACCAATGACCACTGACTGTTTGACACAAGAACAGATTTCGAAAGGACTCGAACCCCTTAACGGCAATGGAGACAGCAGGCTGCTGACACAGATCAACAGTTGCGTACACTGCGGACTGTGCGCTGAGAGTTGTCTCTTCTACCTCGCTACCAAGGATCCTCGTCTCACTCCAGCCCGGAAAGTTGACCTGGTCGCCTCCATCTACAAACGCTACCATACTTTCACCGGCAAATACTTTCCCCGATTGGTGAATGCCAGGGATCTCGATAAAGAGACGGTTGACGAGATGGTCGACCTTCTATTTGGCTCCTGCACTGGTTGCGGAAGATGCACGATCCATTGTTCCATTGGCGTCGACATTTCGTATCTCGTGGAGGTTGGACGGAAGATTCTCTCGAATATGGGGATGGTTCCAGCTACCCTGCAGTCGACAGTGGATGCGGCCCTCGAGACGGGAAACAACATGGCGATCACAACAGAAGATTATATTGATACCGTGAAATGGATGGAGGAGGAGATGGCCGACGAGGTTGGCGACCCGGATGCCATCATCCCTTTGGATCAGCCGGGGAAACAGATCCTCTACACACTCAATCCCAGGGAACCTAAATTTTACCCGCTTTCCATTGCTGCCATGGCAAAGATCTTTTATGCAGTAGGGGAGAGCTGGACCTTGTCCACCCGAATGTATGACGTTACTAACTATGCCTTTTTTTCCGGGAACCGCCAGGAAGCCGGCATCATTGCCAACCGGCTGTTTGAGGAGATGGAACACCTCGAAGCCGGAAGCCTGGTGCTGGGCGAATGCGGACATGGCACCAGAGCATTCAGGTGGGAGTCGCCGAATTACCTCGACCGGGGATTTCCTTTTCCGGTGATGAGTTCTGTGGAGTGCATAGCCAACTATATCCGGGAAGGGAAGATTAGACTAGATCCCGAAAAGATCACAGAAACGGTAACCATTCACGACCCCTGCAACCTGGTCCGCAATGGTGGTGTCATCAGCGAACAACGGTTTATCCTGAATCAATTTGTAAAGAATTTGGTAGAGATGACCCCCTGTGGGACCGATAACCATTGTTGCGGAGGTGGAGGAGGAATGCTATCAATGAGCGAATACAACGAACGGAGAATCGGGGCAGGAGCGATCAAGGCTGAACAGATCCGGAAAACCGGGGCGAAGATCGTCGTAACCCCTTGCCACAACTGCGTGGACCAGCTCATCCAACTGAATGCTTATTACAAGCTGAATGTGCAGATCAAAACGATGGCGGAGATCGTGGCGGAAGCACTTATTATTAAATAGTGAAATAGTGAACCGGAGCGAAGCGGAGCTCGGCGGAGCTAAATAGCGAAATAAAAAAGCCTGAAACCTGAGACCTGAAACCCGAAACTCTAAACCCGAAACCTATGATATATCTCGACAACTCAGCCACCTCCTTTCCTAAACCCGACGTGGTTTATGATTTCATGAACAGCTTTTACCGAAGCCATGGTGTAAGTCCGGGACGTTCGGGATTTGATGCAGCGATTGAAACCGAAGAGATGGTGCAGGATACCCGTATTCTGCTGACAGAACTTTTCAACGGAGATGACCCCAACAGGCTTACCTTCAGCTACAATGCCAGTGATTCGCTCAATATGATCCTGCAGGGGTTGGCTAACAAGGGCGACCATGTGATTACCACAATGCTGGAGCACAACTCGGTCCTTCGCCCATTGTTCCATCTTTCACAGGATGGGATTATCGAGGTGACACACCTCCCTTTCGACAACAACGGATATGTCAACCCCGACGACTTCCGGAAAGCGATTCAAAAGAATACCTCCATGGTGGTTGTCAACCATTGCTCGAATGTAATTGGTACCGTGCAGCCCCTTGCCGAAATTGGGGCCATCTGCAAGAATCATGGGTTGCTCTTTATCGTGGATGCCAGCCAAAGTGCCGGAGCCATACCCATTGATATGAAGGAATTGGGAATTGATGTTCTGGTATTTACCGGCCATAAATGCCTGATGGGCCCCACAGGCATCGGAGGTTCTTATGTAATGGAAGGCGTACCGGTACGACTGACCCGTTTTGGGGGCACAGGAGTTCGCTCAGCTCAAAAAACACACCTCGAGGAGTTTCCCTATCGGCTTGAATGCGGGACACTTAACCTGCTTGGAGTGGCCGGACTGAATGCCGGGGTGAAGTGGGTGACAGAGCAGGGGATCGAGAATCTCCACCAAAAAGAGATCGCACTATGGGATACCCTTCGCAAAGGAATCCAGTCGATAGATAATGTTATTACCTATTGTGCGGATAACTCCGAAAACAGAAACCCCGTCTTGAGTCTCAACGTCGGGGGCTTCGAATCGGGCGATGTAGGGACAATGCTCGATGTGGATTACAACATTGCCTGCCGTACCGGATTGCAATGCGCTCCACTTGTCCATGAAGGAATTGGCACAACAAATATTCATGGTACAGTTCGCCTCAGTCTGGGGCCATTTAACGAAAAATCACACGTAGAAGCTGCTGTGAAAGCCATCACAGAAATAGCTTCGATCAGACGTTAATCGATTCACAGTGTGACACAAATCACACACTAGCGCAATACAAATCACACTAAATTTTCTTTTTCGTGTTCTCTATGCTATATCTTTGCACTCACATATCTGCATATAATCATATCTAAATTAATTAACACATGGATCTGTTATTAAACGAACAACTGGAAGATCTCAAAAAACGGTTCGACAACCTGGAAAAAGGGACCAAGGATCAGATATCGATGGTGATATTCTCGGGAGATCTTGACAAACTGCTTGCAGCGATGATCATAGCCACAGGCGCAGCCGCTTACGACATGAAAGTGAAACTCTTCTTTACCTTCTGGGCGATCGCAGCCTTGCGCGACCCCAAAAAGCACGGGAAAGGAAAAAATCTTATTCAATCCATGCTCGGCTTTATGCACCCCAAGGGAAGCAAAAAAACCAAGCTCTCAAAAATGCACATGGGCGGTATGGGAACCGCAATGATGAAAGGGATCATGAAGAAGAACAACGTGGCCTCGCTGGAGGAGTTGATCCAGGTAGGTGGAGAGATGGGCGTGGAGATCGCTATCTGCGAAATGTCCATGAACCTGATGGGTTTCAAAAAAGAGGAAATGATCGACTATCCGCACATGACTATTTGTGGTGTAGCAACTTTCCTGAGCGACGCCTCTGAAAGTAAAGTACAGCTGTTTATCTAAAAGAAAATAGCGAAATAGCGAAATAGCGAAAAGCGAAACCAACAACTGACAACATAAAACCTTTATATCATGACTACAGAAGAACTGACAATCCTGACCTCTAACAAAATCATTGATGCCCGTGGAACTGCCTGTCCCGGACCACTGTTAGCTGCCAAGAAAGCCATCGGTGAAATCAACTCGGGTGAAATAATGGAGATCTACTCCTCCGACGAAGGAACCAAAAACGACATCCCACGATGGTGCCAGAAAATGAGCCACGAATTCCTGGGAATCATCGAAGAACCGAGTTATTCACGACTGTTTATGAGGAAAGCGTAAACCCCCAAACCCCCTAAAGGGGGCTTACTCTGCTTCGCAGGATCTACCTCACTCCAGCCCCTCTCCTCAGGGAGAGGGGAGCAAGTCCCCTTTAGGGGATTTAGGGGTAAAAAAGGGGATTTGCCGGGTGTATTATGTCCAAAACCGAACAACATGGAACCAACAAAAAAATCACCAAAAATCCTGGTCTTCTCTACAGATAAGATTTCAGATCCGGGAATTGATCAGGCCGGACTGCGGAAACTGCACTATTCGCCTTCTGTCTATGTGATCAGTATGCCCTGCTCCTCCGGGATCAAACCCCGCTGGATCATGCACGCCTTCGAACAGGGATTCGACGGGGTATTCATTGCCGCCGACGGCCACGAGTGCTCCTACAGCGCTACCTGTCCCGACCGTACGAACACCATTATCAAAGAGGCACAGCGGTTGATGGAAGAGAAAAGCATCAGTCCGAAACGGATCCGGATGGCGGCCCTCTGTTCGGTATGTGCCGAGCCGTTTGTGAGCCATATGAACAACTTCAGCAAGATCCTTGCGGATATCGGTCCGGATGCGGGATGAAGTTTACCGGAGAATCATATCAGGAAAAACTGTAATTGATTGCAGATGAAAAAGAACGAAGAAAAATATGATGCGCTGATCGTGGGCGGAGGGATTGCAGGACAGGAAGCTGCCCTGAGCCTTGCCAACATGAACCGCAAAGTGCTGCTGGTGGAGAAGGACCTCTCGATTGGAGGGAAGATGATCCAGCTGTCGAAGGTGTTTCCTACCCTCGACTGTGCAGCTTGCATCACTACACCGAAGATGTCGGAGACAGCTCGCCATGGCAACATTACCGTTATGCTCAACAGCGATATCAAAAAGATAGACCGGAATGAGAAGGGGTTTCATGTTGAGGTGACTAAGAATCCTCGTTATGTGAAGCCGGAAGTTTGTACCGGGTGTCAGGAGTGTGAACAGGCTTGTCCGGAGATCCGTCTTGATCAATACAACCGTAACCTGGTAGGGCGGAAAGTAGCATACATCCCTTTCACACTGGCCAATCCCCGTATCGCGGTGATTGACCGGCAGGACGAGTCGGCGCCCTGCATCGCCGCTTGTCCGGGAGGGGTGAAGCCTTATGGATACGTTTCGTTAGTACGTAATGGTCAGTATGAAGAGGCCATGCACCTGCACCTCGAAGATGCTCCGATCCCCGGAAGCCTGGGTCGTGCCTGTTATGCTCCCTGCCAGGGGGAATGTACCCGTAGCAGTGTGGATGGTGCTGTTGACATGCGGCGCATCAAACGGTTTTTCGCGGAAGAGTATTATGGAAAACACCCTGAACCTCCCACCGTTTCCCTAAAACCCCCTACTGGAAAAAGTATCGCCGTTGTTGGATCCGGCCCGGCCGGACTCACAGCTGCCTATTTCCTCGCACTCAACGGACACAAAGTCACCATCTTTGAAGCTGCACCCGAACCGGGAGGCATGCTCAAACTAACCATTCCCGAATACCGGCTTCCGAAAGAGGTGGTCGACCGCGACATCCTCAATATCACTTCCCTGGGAGTAGAGATTGTCTGTAACCATCGTGTTTCGAATCTGAAAAAGCTGAAAGAGCAAGGGTTTGATGCCGTTTTTGTTTCAGTTGGCACCCACGAAACCAGCAAGCTGATGATCGAAGGGGCCGAACTTGAAGGTATTGTCTCCTGTCTCGACTTCCTGCAGGAATCCAACATTGGCGAACGGGCCAACCTTACCGGTAAGCGCGTGATGGTGATCGGCGGCGGGAACACGGCCATCGATGCCGCCCGCACAGCTCTGCGGCTGGGAGCTTCCAACGTGGATATCATCTACCGCAGAAGCCGGGAAGAGATGCCCGCTTTTGCTCCCGAGATCGAAGAGGCCGAAGAGGAGGGAATCAACATTCGTATCCTCAGCAACCCGGTCCGTTTCAGTAGCTCGCATGGCCATGTTACCCATGTTGAGTTGGTGAAGATGGAGCTGGGAGAACCCGATGAAAGTGGTAGGAGAAGGCCAGTTGAAGTCAAAGGCTCCAATTTTACCGAACCGGTCGACTTCGTGATCGAGGCGATCGGACTGCGTCCATCCACCTCTCCCTTTGCCACCGAACTCTCCATCCGCAAGGATGGCACCATCCAGGCTGATTCCACCACCCTCCAGACATCCACCGGCTGGATTTTCGCAGGCGGCGACTCGGTGACCGGAGCTACTACCATCATCGAAGCAGTAGGACAGGGCAAGAGAGCCGCCTTCTACCTCGATAAATTCATGCAGGGGGAAGATCTCTTACAGTTTAGCTTTGGCGACAAACTCGAGCCAATCGATAAGAAAAAGCTGCTCTCGCACAAGCAGATCGAGCCGATGAAACCGATTATTGATACCTTCCGGAAGCCCGAAGAACGGATCAAAGACTTCCGGGATGTCGAGAAGACCTATACGGAAGAGGAGGCCAGGATGAGCGCCTCCCGATGCCTCGACTGCAGCAACTGCCGCGAGTGCCACCAATGCATCTCTGCCTGTCCGGCCGAAGCCATCGACTTCTCCCAGAAAAAAGTGGAGGTGCCGGTCTATGCCAGTTCAATCATCATCTCCTCGGGGTTCAAGCTCTTCAGCGCTACCCAGAAACCGCATTACGGCTTTGGGAAATTTCCCAATGTGGTGGACGCTCTTCAAATGGACCGGCTGATCGCACCTACCCGGCCCTATAACAATGTCATTCGTCCGGGTGATGGAAAAACCCCCGACAATATTGCTTATGTGCTTTGTACCGGCTCACGTGATTCAAGCCTGGAAAACTATCCCTCCTGTGGATCCGAATGCGCCAACAATCCCATCTGCTCACAGATCTGCTGCATGTACTCGATCAAGCAGGCGCAGCTTCTGATGGGAGCGCTACCACTGGCCGACATCACGATTTACTACATCGATATCCGCTCCTTTGGAAAGGGATATGACGAGTTCTTCCAGGAAGCCTCCTCGATGGGAGTCAACTTCATCAAGGGAAAAGTAGCCAAGATCAAAGAGAAAGAGGATAAGAGCGGCGACCTCACCGTGCGGATCGAAGACATCGAGACCGGACAGGTGAAGGAGTTCAACCACGACATGGTGGTACTCTCCTCAGGTGTGAGACCCGAAAACGGCATCATTAAAACCTTCAACGGAGATGCCCCCGAACTGGATGAATTCCGGTTTATTCGCCAGGCAGATCCATTGATGAGCCCTGCCCGTACCACGGTAGATGGCGTCTTTGTTGCCGGTACTGCGGCGGCACCGATGGACATCCCCGATTCGATCCTCTCGGCTGGCTGTGCCGCCTCAGAGGTGGCTGCATACCTCAGTTTGATTGAACAATAAAAAATACCCTCACAGATATGGGAAATCAAGAGAAGAAAAAGCGGATAGGAGTCTACATCTGCCACTGCGGCGGAAATATCTCCGATTACGTGGACGTGGAACAACTCCGCGACATGATGGATAAGGAGGAGAACGTTGCAATCTCCAAAAACGTCATGTTTGCCTGTGCCGACTCCAACCAGAAGGAGATGGTGAAGGACATCCGGGAGAACAACCTGGATGGCATCGTGGTAGCCTCCTGCTCCCCCAAACTACACCTGCACACCTTTCGCAACGTGGCGCAGAGGGCGGGATTGAATCCTTATAACTACGTCCAGGTCAACGTACGCGAGCAGTGTTCCTGGGCTCATTCCGACCATCCCGATCAGGCATCTGTGAAGGCAGCCGGACTGATCCGGGCGGGGATCCAACGCGTCTCCTATTCAGAGGCACTGGAACCGGTGAAGATCAAGGCCATCAAGAGTGTGGTGATCGTGGGCGCCGGCGTGGCCGGGATGAGGTCGGCGATCGAACTGGCCCGCATGGGCAACGAAGTCTTCCTCGTGGAGAAAGAGTCTCAGGCAGGCGGACACGTGGCCGGATGGAACAGCCTCTACCCGACAGGAACTTCCGGCGAAGAGCTGACCCGGAAGATGCTGGAGCAGATCCGGAGGATCCCATCCATCAAGCTGTTTACCAGCTCTAACGTAACGAATGTTACCGGAAGCCTGGGGAACTTCACCGTGGAGGTGAAAGTAGGCTCCCATAGCGAAGAGGTGCTGAAGCTTCCTGCCGGAGCGATCCTGGTCACCACAGGGTTCAGCCCGAACATCCCCGAAGAGGGTCAGTTCGGTTACGGCTTGTCAGAATCGGTGATTACCCTTCCCGAATTTAAAAAGAGAATTGAAACGGCATCAGGGAAACTTAACATCGGTGGGAAAGAGATCCATAGCGTCGCCTTTATCTATTGTGTGGGCATGCGCCAGAGTGGCGGACCAAACAAATATTGCTCCCGTACCTGCTGCACCTCCACGATGCACGCTTCGCTGGAGCTGCACAAAAAGTTTGACGACATGAAGTCCATACACCTCTACCGCGACATCCGGACTTACGGAAAGCAGGAGGTGCTGTACGATCAGGCATCCAGGCAGGGAGACCTTTTCCTGATGTACAAAGAGAAAGAGCCGCCGGTGGTTACTGTGGAAGGGAAGAACGTGAAGATTGAAGTAACAGATCATCTCACTGCGAAACGGAAACTGGAGGTCAAACCCGATCTACTGGTGCTGGTTACTGGGATGGAGGCCCGTGACGACAGCAAAGAGATGGCACAGTTGCTTAAGATCCCGGTAGGGAACGACCGCTTTTTCAACGAGATTCATCCCAAACTTCGTCCGGTTGAGACGGTCATCAATGGTGTGATGCTTGGAGGATCTTGCCAGGGTCCGAAAAACATCACCGAATCGGTCCAGTCCTCCATGTCAGCCGCCGCCAAGATCAATGCGCTGCTTTGTAAGGAGAGCCTGGAGATGGAGCCTATTGTGGCACGGGTCAACGACGAGGCCTGTACCTGGTGCGGAAAATGTGCCGAAGTGTGCGATTACGAAGCCATCTTCCAGATGGAGACGAACGGGAAAGTAGTTGCCGGCATCAACGGAGCCACTTGTACTGGCTGCGGAATCTGCGCACCGGTTTGTCCGGTCGATGCCATCGAGGTGGCGCAATATACCAACCTGGAGATCGAGTCGATGATCGATGGCTTCATGGAACCGATCATCCTGGAGGAAAAAATCGCCGAACCGGGAAGTGAAAGTGGTACAGGAGAGGGCTTGATGAAAGAGTATCCCGTCATCTGGAAAGAGATTCTCAAGCAGATCAACAGGGAGCCACTCACCATCCCGCAGATAGCAAAACAGATGCAGCAGGAGAGTGCCCTTGTCACTTACCACGTTATGACTATGAACAAATACCATATCCTTGAAGCGGCAGGCATGGACGACGATGATGCCTATTTCCTCTACACGCCTAAAAACCGGTTATCATGAACCAAGTAGATACTTCATTTTCCAACGAGCTGGCCAAATACGGGGCCAGCGATTTCGCCGCCTGCTACAACTGCGGCAACTGCACCGCCGTGTGCGATCTCACAGAAAAGCAGGCCAACTTCCCTCGGATGTTTATTCGGTTCGGGATGCTGGGACTGAAAAAGGATATTCTGAAGAGCCGCGAAGTGTGGCTCTGTTACGCTTGCGGTGAGTGTACAAAAGCGTGTCCGCGCCAGGCAGGACCGGCGCCATATATGTCGGCAGTCAGGCGCTATGCCATTGCAAGTTATGAGCCCACCGGTCTCACGAAGCTGCTTTTTAAAAGCAACCCCTTTGCCATCGTGTTTACCGTGGCATTGGCTGTGTTACTGGGGTTTTTCCTTTTTACCCTGAAGCCAGATCATGATGTCTCCCGCTGGATTTTCAACTGGATGCCGTTCGACGTGATACACGACCTGGGCATGATCATCTTCGGACTCACCGGACTGGCCCTTGTGATCGGTGCAATCAACATGATGCGGCATCTTTACAGCGGAAACGAGAAGCCGGTGTTCGAATGGAAGAAGGTTCCGGGAGCATTCAGGTATGTGCTGGATGAGATGGCCTTGCTGAAGAGGTACCGCAACTGCGGCGACGAAGAAGAGGATTTCTGGGTTGGGAAGCCCGAATGGCAGCAACCCTGGTTTGTCCACTGGTCGATCATGTGGGGTTTTATCGGACTTTTGGTTGCCACTACCCTCGACTTCCTTTTTAAAGATCCGGCACTGGCCATCTGGTGGCCCAGCCGGATCCTGGGAACCCTGGCCGGGTTGCTGATGATGTACGGCACCTCCATGGCCATATATTACAGGATAAAGAAGGTGACCAAGACTTACACTGAGACCCACTTTTCCGACTGGATGTTCCTGGTATTCCTCTGGATAGCAGGCTTCACAGGCTTCTGGCTGGAGGTAGCAGTCGCACTTGGCGGCCACACCATCCTCAACCAGGTAATCTTTGTGATCCATACCATCATTTCGATGGAGCTGGTGATCCTCTTCGCTTTCTCCAAATTCGCCCACGCCATCTACCGGCCTGTGGCGTTGTTCTCCTATTATTTTGTGAAGTCGTAGGGGTGAATAGAATTCTTATATTTGTGGTGCATGAGCATCGAACTCCTCCTCTCCATCATCTTCATCAACCTCGCCATGGTATTGTACTCCGTTGGCGTGTGGGCCGAACGGATCCAGCGGAAGCTGAAGTGGTGGCATCTCTGGTTTTTCTGGAGCGGACTGGTTTGCGACACCATTGGCACCACAGCCATGTTTGTCATCGCCGGCTCTTTCTGGCGACTTACTTTTCACGGTTTCACAGGCAAAGCCGCCATCCTCATCATGCTCTTTCATGCCATCTGGGCCACATGGGTGCTGATTCGGAAAGATGAAAAACTGATCCTGAACTTCCACAAATTCAGTGTCATCGTTTGGATCATCTGGATGATCCCGATGCTGAGCGGGATGATCTTAGGGGCTGGGGTTTAGGTAGGAAGGTGGGGAGGTAGGAAAGTCGTAGGGTAACTTAAAATACATTTTCTTACTTTTGCTAAAACAAATTCCGACTTCCGCCATGGCCTTTCTCTTCTTATCTTACCTTGTCACCTTCCTCTTCGTGTGGAAGCACAAGAAAAAATGGGCATACGCCTTCTTTGCCCTGAGCACAACGCTGAGCATCCTGATGTTCCTCTATCATGCAACCTCCACCCTTAACCTGAACTTTTAGCCATGAACAGGAACGGAATATACCTTGCAAACAGCGCCGCTATGCTGATTGTTTCCTCAGTTTTGATTGGCGCATTCATTGTTCAGTTTGGGTTTAACGAAGAGCCCTGCCCATTGTGCCTGTTGCAGCGGATGGGAATGCTTGGGGTGATCCTCGGCCTAAGCTTAAATACCTGGTTCGGATTCAGGAAAGAGCATTTCGGGCTTGTCATCCTGGCGGCCCTGATAAGTGCCGTTTTCTCCATCCGACAAATCCTGCTGCACATCTGCCCTGCTCCCGGGGAACCAACAGGATACGGAACTGCCGTGATGGGAATGCATCTTTATAGCTGGGCTGTGGTTATTTATGCCGCCAGTATCCTTGGATCGGTGATATTTTTATTTCTCATTACCGAAGAGAAAAAGGATTCTAAACGCAAGCCCTTAACCATCGAGAAAATCATCTTTTACCTGGTGGTTTTTCTCGCCTTTGCCAACATGGTTTCCGCCTTTTTTGAATGCCATCTAGGACCTTGTTGCGAGAATGGGCCATGTACATAAAACTAAACCGTAACCCCTAAATCCCCTGAAGGGGACTTGCTCCTCCTTTCAGGAGGATTTGACTGCGAAGCAGAGGAAGCCCCCTTTAGGGGGTTTGGGGGCAAGTATGAAATAAAAAACCGTAGATTATGAACTCTATTTCTTTAAGGACCCTCGGTCAATCTGACCTTCGGGTCACTCCCATCGGTCTCGGCTGCTGGCAGTTCAGCAAACGCAACAATATGGCCGGAAAGTTCTGGCCCAGCCTCGATGATGAGGTGGTCAGGGATATCGTGAAAGCAAGTCTCGAGCTGGGCATCAACTGGTTTGACACCGCCGAAATCTACGGCAACGGTGCGTCCGAACTGGCGTTATCCGATGCTCTCCAGAAGGCAGGAAAAAAGCCAGGAGAAGTGATTATCGCCACCAAATGGTGGCCGATGTTTCGGTTTGCCTCCAACATCCCGCGAAGCATTGGCGCTCGTTTACGGGCATTATCCCCCTTCCCGATCGACCTATACCAGGTACATCAGCCATTTGGATTTTCATCCGCTACAGAGGAGGTGAAGCAGATGGCGGAACTGGTGAAGGAGAAACATATCAGATACGTTGGGGTGAGCAACTTCTCGGAGCAAAAGATGCGGGAAGCGGCGGCGGAGCTGGATAAGCACGGACTGAAGCTCATCTCCAACCAGGTGCGCTACAGCTTAATTGACAGAAAGATCGAGCACAACGGAATATTAAAGGCGGCCAAAGAGCTGGGAGTCACAATCATCGCTTACTCACCCCTGGCACAGGGCATCCTTACCGGGAAGTTTCACGACAACCCGGAATTACTGAAAGGCGTGGGCTGGAGGAAGAGCTCCGGCCCGTTTAAAGCTGAGAACATGAAAAAAAGCCAGCCACTGATCGATCAATTGAAAGAGCTGGGAACAAAATACAAGGTTTCAGCAGCCCAGGTGGCTCTCAACTGGTTGCTCTATGCAAACGGCGATACGGTGGTAGCAATCCCCGGCGCCACGAAACTCTCACATGCCCAGGATAACGCCGGAGCGATGAGGTTTCAACTAACGGAGGAGGAACTCCGCTCGTTGTCCGCCCTGTCGGAGAAATATGCGGTGTAACTGGTCATTAGGAAATTAGGTCATTAAGGTCATTCATAACAAAACCGCTTCATCACTTTATAGGCATCGGGAATGCCTAACTCGCCGGCTTTACTGAGGTACTTGCAGCCGCCGTTCTTGTCTTTCATCAGGAGGTAGATCAGCCCGAGATTGTAATACCCTTCGGCGAAATTCTTCTTCAGGTCTACAGCTCTGCGGAAGTCATATAACGCCTCCTGGTAATTGCCCAGAGAAGCATACAGAATGCCACGGTTGTAATAGGCAAACGGAAATCCTGGATCGAGCTGGATCACCTTCTTGTAATTCTGCAACATGACATCAACAAGGATGGCATCTTCCTTCATCCTGGTTGAATCTACCTCCTCTTCAGGAATCTCACCGATGCCAGGAAGCCGCTTTGACTTCTCTTCCTCCAGCCTGGCCTGGTAAAGTCCGTAAATGGCATTCGCCCTGGAAAAATAAAGCAGCACAAAACCGGGATCCAGACTTATTGCCGAGTCACAGTCGGCCGTGGCAAGGGCGAACTCATTAAGTCCTGTATAGGAGACGGCACGGATCAGGTAGGACTCCGGGTTGCGGGAGACGGAATCAAGCAGGAGTGTTTGCCGGGCAACCACATCTCTCCGGGCCGAGTCGCTAAGAAGATATGGCTTGTTGGCCAGGGAGATGATGCTTGTATAGTAGTGTTCCTTGGGGTAAGAGTCGTAAAGTTCGATCTGTTCATACCTGGCCTGGCCGAAGAAAAGATTGAATACCGGAGAGAGCTGGATGTCAACATACTGGTTTTGGAACTTGCTTGACATGGTGTTCATCTCTTCGAAGTTTCCCGAAAGCGTGATAAGATTTTTCAGGTAGTTTTTCTCGTCGAAATCGAGGGTGTCTGGCCGGTTTTCATTTCGTTTGGCGGCCTCCAGTCCCAGCTGGTGATCCCTGGCTGCCCCTTTCGGGTCTTTCAGCTTCTCCTTCACGCCCGACCGGGCCATGAAGCCGTCGGTATAATCAGGAAAGAGTTCTATGGTTCTGTCAAAATCTTCGAGAGCACCCTTCAGGTCATTGGATTCCATCCTCAGCAATCCCCTGTAATAGTGGCTGATGAGGTTTTCGGGGTTGAGACGGATTACTGTCGTGAGATCACGGATGGCGGCTTTCAACTCCTTCATCTCACTCAGGATAATAGCACGGTTGAAGTAGGCGTAGGAGTTGTATGGGGAGAGATTAATGGTTTTGTTGAGATCTTTCAGTGCACCCTCATTGTCTTTGTTTTTAACGCGTGCCAAAGCCCGGTTGAAGAGGGCATAAATGTTGCCGGAATCGAGAATCAATGCCCTGTTCAGGTAGATAAGAGCCGAATCGGGCCGGTCCAGTTCCATCCATGCCGCTCCCATCTGAATAGCGCCAAAGGGGTTCGTGGAATCCATATCCATCACCTTCAGAAACGAAGTGATCGCCGTATAATGGTTGCCCAGGCCCATTTCGGCACTCCCTTTCAGCAGGTACACCATCGCATCTTTATCTTCCAGGTCAATGGCTCTGTAACAGTCGTTGATGCAATCGTCGTAATGTTTGGTGACGAGGTTGATCCGGGCGCGGTTCAGGTAGATCGTAGCGTTTTTGCTATCCAACTCCAGTGCTTGGGCGAAATCGGCAAAGGCCCCTTCGAACTTCTCTTGCTGACTTCGTACAATGGCCCTGTTGATATAAACATCCGGCTGGTAGGGGAAGAGTTCGATGGATGTTGTATAGTCTGCTTCCGCCCCGATATAATCATCCAGACCATATTTTGCATAGCCTCTGAAAAAATATAGATCGGAAGCCGTAGGCTCAAACCTGATGGCATCATTCAAGGTATTCAACCCCTCCAGGTACATTGCGTTCTGAAGTTGCGTCACACCGATCTGCCTGAGGTTTGAACGTTTTTGGGCAGCCGCAGGAAGGATCATGCAGCAGAGGAGAATACTTATAACGGAAAAACGGCGCAAATTTCTCATTTCCTACTCTTATCACTCTCACACTTTCATACTTTCTTCATGTAATTCAACGCGCTGCCGGCTTTGAACCACTTAATCTGCAGTGCTCCATAACTGTGGTTGACCGGAATCGTTTCTTCCGTCCCGTCGGCATGGTGTATCATCAGTTTTAACGGGGCTCCGGGAGTAAAGGTTTCCATCCCAAGGATGTCGAAAGTGTCATCTTCGCGAATCTTGTTGTAATCTTCCGGATTGACAAAAGTGAGGGCAAGCATCCCCTGCTTTTTCAGGTTGGTCTCATGGATGCGGGCGAAGGACTTCACCAGCACTGCCCGTGCTCCAAGGAACCGGGGTTCCATGGCGGCATGCTCACGGGAGGATCCCTCGCCGTAATTTTCATCGCCGATGATGATCGATCCAATCCCTTTGCTCTTGTAATCTCTTGCTACCGAGGAGACCTCTCCAAATTCGCCAGTGGTCTGGTTCTTTACAGCATTGGTCTTGTCGTTAAAGGCATTAACGGCTCCCATCAGCAGGTTATTGGAGATGTTGTCGAGGTGCCCGCGGAACTTCAGCCAGGGGCCGGCCATCGAGATATGGTCGGTGGTGCACTTTCCTTTTGCCTTGATCAGGAGTCTCAGTCCGGTGAGATCTTTGCCATCCCACGGGGTAAAGGGTTCAAGCAGTTGCAGCCTCTCGGAGGAAGGGTTTACAACGATACTGATTGCGCTTCCATCGGCAGGAGGAGCCAGGAATCCAGGATCTTTTACGTCAAATCCGTCTGGAGGAAGTTCATGCCCTGTAGGTTCATCAAGCATCACCTCTTTCCCCTCGTTATTTTTCAGGGTGTCTTTCATGGGGTTGAATGCCAGAGATCCAGCCAATGCCATGGCAGTGACGATCTCCGGAGAGGCCACAAAGGCATGCGTACTGGCGTTGCCGTCGTTGCGCTTGGCGAAGTTGCGGTTGAACGATGTAATGATGGAGTTCTTTCGAGTGGGATCTTCCATGTGGCGCGCCCACTGTCCGATGCAGGGTCCGCAGGCATTGGCCATCACCACGCCACCGATTTCGTTGAATGTCTTTAGCAATCCGTCACGTTCGGAGGTATACCGGATCTGTTCCGATCCTGGTGTGATCACATATTCGGTTTTTACTGTGAGATTTTTCTCGCCAGCCTGTTTCGCAACAGAAGCAGCTCGTGTAAGGTCTTCATAGGAGGAATTAGTACAGGAGCCGATCAGTCCGACGTCGAGTTTCTCGGGGAAATCGTTTTTACGGAGGAAGTCGGCAAGCTTCGAAACAGGTGTTGCCACATCTGGAGAGAATGGGCCGTTTACGTAGGGCTCCAGTGCCGAAAGGTCAACCTTAATATATTGATCGTAGTAGACTTCCGGATTCTTCATCACCTCGTCATCCGGACAAAGCAGGTGAGCATTTTCATCGGCCAGGGCAGCGATCTCAGAGCGCTTTGTGGCAGCCAGGAAGAGTTTCATTTTGGCATCATAGGCAAATACCGAACAGGTAGCTCCGATCTCAGCGCCCATGTTGCAGATGGTTCCCTTGCCGGTGCAGGACATGCTTTCGGCACCCTCGCCAAAATATTCCACGATGAAACCTGTCCCTCCTTTGACCGTCAGGATACCGGCGAGCTTTAGGATCACATCTTTCGGACTGGCCCATCCGCTGAGCTTTCCGGTTAGTTCCACCCCAAATACTTTTGGCATCTTGAGCTCCAGAGGCATCCCCGACATCACATCTACGGCATCCGCGCCGCCAACACCAATAGCCACCATGCCAAGTCCGCCGGCATTGGGCGTATGGGAATCGGTTCCAATCATCATCCCGCCCGGAAAGGCGTAATTTTCAAAGATCACCTGGTGGATGATCCCGGCGCCCGGCTTCCAGAATCCGATCCCGTATTTCGCGGAGACAGTCTGGAGGAAGTCGTAAACCTCCTTGTTTGTGATTAATGCCTGCGGAAGATCTGTATTCACTCCATCCTTGGAGAGGATCAGGTGGTCGCAATGTACGGTGGCAGGAACGGCACTCGTTTTGCGTCCGGCCGTCATGAACTGCAGCAGCGCCATCTGGGCGGTGGCATCCTGCATCGCCACCCGGTCGGGCTGGAAATTCACATAGTCGGCTCCTTTTTTGTATGTAGAGGCCGGCATCCGGTCGAACAGATGCCCGTAAAGGATTTTATCGGTCAGTGTCAGTGCACGGCCGGTTAATTTTCTTGCAGAATCTGCACCGGAGGCGAGTTTCCGGTAGGTTTCGCGGATTAAACTGAGGTCAATCATCATGGTTCTGTGGAAATTAATTGAATCGAGTACAAATTTACCAATTTGAATATAATAAATTTGTCATCTGAAAAAAAATGTTGGAAAGAGAGATGCCAGAAGCCGATTCGTTACTTAGATCATGGAAAGATTCCAGACCTGAACCGTTAAAGTCAGATGCGCTTGCACGAGACCTTCTAACCGCTGTTGAGGCAATCCTTGCATCGGGAAGTCACGCCCGGTTCCCGCGTGAATGGTGGCTCGATCTGCTTGACACCACCCGCCACCCTGACTATCTCCAGGCACTTGGTTCTGCTGCAGCCCGCAACCGATGGGCCGAAATGGTATTTATGGTCCTGCAGCATACCAACTATTCAATGCTCGATATGATCCGGCAACGGGTCAGCAGGCACCCCAACAGGGTTCTCTTGCGGGAGTTTTCGTCGCATGGGGAGGTGGAGTGGACCTACGAACAGGTATACCGGCACCTCCGTGAGATCGCTGCCCTTTTTTACCGCAATTCCGATAACCCGAGGGTAGCCCTCTATACTGAGAACTGCCTGGAAGGAGCCGCTACGGACCTTGCCTGTCTCTCACACGATATTTTTGTCACCCCGTTAAGCCCGCACTTCAGGCAGGAGATCCTGATCCCGATCTTCGACCAGTTGCAAATCACGCATGTGGTAACTGATTCGGCCAGCCATCTTGCCGTCCTCGAATCGATAACGGATAAGGTTGCCACTCCTTTCCGGATCTTTACCCTTCAACCCGGTATTCCTGCGGGCAACGACATTCTTTTCCTCCCGGAAGCCTGCAAGCGGATTTCGCTGAAGGAGATCGTCGAAACTCTTGACCACAGAACTCCAGCTCCCATCTCAAATGTGATCACCACGATGTTCACATCAGGAAGCACCGGGGTTCCGAAAGGCGTGTCATTTTCGGGCTACAACATCGTGAGCAAACGTTTTGCCAGGGCTGCCACTCTCCCCGATGTAGGAGAGGAGACATTTCTCTGCTTCCTGCCCCTGTTTCACACCTTTGGCCGCTACCTGGAGATGACCGGGTCGATCTTCTGGAGCGGAACTTACGTATTTGCCGGAAATACTTCGGCTGAGACCCTGCTCTCTCTCTTTCCCAAAATCAGTCCTACTGGCTTCATCTCTATCCCTCTGCGCTGGCAGGAGCTATATGACCTGTGCCAGGAGCAGATCCGCATGTTGGACGACCACGCGTTACGAACCAGGGCTGTAAGGTCGGTTGTTGGGGAAAACCTCCATTGGGGGCTCTCAGCTGCCGGGTATCTCGACCCCCGTGTATTTCATTTCTTCAACCAGTACGGGATTCATCTCTGCAGTGGGTTTGGCATGACCGAAGGTACAGGTGGTGTTACCATGACCCCTCCCGGGAACTATCGGGAAGGAACCGTGGGTATACCGTTACCGGGTGTATATACCCGTCTGATCTCCGACTCGGAGCTTGAACTGCGCGGCCATTACATCACCAGGTACCTCGAAGAAGCAGGTCCCGGGGATCAGATTCCTTTTCCGGTTTCCGGGGAATCGGACCGATGGCTGTCAACCGGCGATGTGTTCGCGGTTTCAGAGGATGGCTATTACCGGATCGTCGACCGGGTGAAAGACATTTACAAGAACAACCGGGGCCAAACCGTCGCCCCTCAGGTGATGGAGAAGAAGTTTTTCGGGGTTCCCGGGATCAAATCCTGCTTCCTTGCCGGGGACAATCAGCCTTACAATGTGTTGCTGGTCGTTCCCGACCCCGAGGATCCGATATGTGAGTCACTGCGTGGTGAAAAGCTACGGGAATATTACCGGCAGATCATTTCGGCCGCTAATCATGATGTTGCCCCCTATGAGCGGGTGGTGAATTTTGCCATTCTTGACCGCGTCTTCAGTGCAGAAAAGGGAGAGCTTACGGCCAAGGGATCGTTTAACCGGAAAACGATTGCCCAAAATTTCAGCAGGGAGATCGACGCCCTCTATACCAGTAATTTTGTCAGGATTGAAACCCCGGGACGCACTGTTCAGATTCCTAAATGGCTTTTCCGCGACCTGGGGATTCTTGAGAGCGATATCGTGTTCAGGGCAGGAAAACTGATCAACAGGAGAAACAACCGGCAATTGACATTCCGGCCCGCCAGCGATGGAAGTGTTCGGATCGGCGACCTGAAATACTTCATCCATGAGGAGGTAATCGACCTGGGCGTATTTACAAGGCAGCCCGGGTTGTGGATCGGAAACCCTGAGCTCGTCGGCTTTTTCCCGGTTAAGGAGGGATGGGATGTGCCGGTGAAAAAGATGGCCGAGACAATTTACATCGCCCGTTTCATCTGTGGGGCCGGCGATTGCATTCCACAACCGGAGGGAATCAGAAACCAACAGCTGATCAGGATCAACCATCTTCTCTCGACAGCCATTTTTGCCAGCCGCCAGGATGCTGTTGCAGCTATCCGTGAGTTGGGAGACCTCTTCCCCGATATGGAACCCCGGTTATCAGATGTGGTCCGGCACAGGCTGGAGGCCATCGCCTTCCATCCCGACGAGGAGGTGCGTACCCTTGCTTACCAGATCATCTTGCTCAAGGCTCCGCGTCCTGAGAAGATCCCTTACATGCCGGCCTTCATCGAATCGGGACTGACTTTTCTCAATGAAGAGTCGATACAGGAGATTGTAAAGGGAAATTTCGGGAAACACAGGCTGGATGCTCTCAAAAAGCGTCTCTATTATTACCGCAACCAGCTGAAGTGGCCTACCAACAGGAAAAACCGGAAGCAGTTTTCGGATGTGCTGATCCTATTGTACAATTTTGCCATCCATAACATGGAGTTCTATGGCCCCGTTAGGGCGGAACTCTCGCGGTGGGCTTTGCTCAGGGAAGATCCGTGGCTTTCCAAAAGGGCACAGGAGCTCTTTATGAAGCTTGCCGGGGCATTTGAAGAGACGATGGCCCGGCAAACCCCGGTTTATCCAATCGACGATTGGAGGCTGAGGGTTACCTTCGAGCACGGAATTACCGAAAAGGAAAAGGAACGGATTCTCACTCTTTTCCACGAAACCACATTCCTGGCGGAGAGCGTATTACTCAGTGTCAATGAGGTGCACTTCAATCTCCAGACCATCCCTGAAAATGGCATCTGGGTATTGCGACTGCTTGCATTTAAGGAGTTCAACCACTACAGGCTGAGCATCAACACAGGGGAGGGCAACCACTACGATCTCCATATGGTCCTGAGCGAAAATCCGAAGTTCAGGCCTAACCATGATCTGTTTTACTGGCTGGCTTCACTGGCAGGATTCCCTTATGGTCCGGCGGTTGCTCCGTTGCTGGGGAGCAACAAGCCAACTTATGGGGCGCTCAGCACACAGTATATCGGGGGACTGACGGCCTGGGACAAGATCCGCGAACTCTCAGAAATCCAGCTATCAGCAGGGTATGTAGTTGAAAACGCCTGGAGAAAGATTTTTATCAAAGCATTCACCGTTGTGTTCAAAGCCTGGCACCATAGCGGCTACCAGATCGTTCCCGGAACTGTCTCTCCGGCAAATGTGGTGATCCCGGAGATGGATTTCAGTGAGACGGCCGTGATCCTTTCACTTACAGGGTGGGCTTCATATAAGGGGTCCTTATCGCTTGTGGAACCTATGGTGCAGGATTATTACTGCAAAACAGCGGCATTGTATCCCTGGTGCCGGAAGCAACTGCAGGTTAGGTGGATCTTCGATGCCTGTACAGAAGCATTGGGGAAACCCGGGGCGGGGAAGTTCCTGGAGACCTTACTGGCTGAACTGAAGGAGAAGGATGTTTATTGTTTTGACAATACCCGTTTGAAGGAGCACCTGGAAGCTTACCTTCAGACCGTCTGCCCGAAGTTTTACATGCCACTTTCTCTCTATTGCGCGATTGACCAGTACCAGGAATGGACCCGCATGAACCCGCTCACTACCACCTCGGCCCGGGAGCAAACTATCATAGAATTGATGGAGCTGTATAAACTGCATGCATATCCCGATCTGGTAAGATACAGTTTTTACCGGCATACCTATTTCGCAGAGATGCCGGGAGAGGTTACAATGGTGTTTGACCTCCTGATTGCACGCATGCAGGAGAGCCCCACTTCCCTACCTATCCAGCTGCTGGAACTTTCGGAGCTACAATCGGTGATTGAATTGCCGGAAGAGAGGGACCTGCTCAGCCGGATGGTTTTCCCAAGGTTGCAGCCCAGGCAGCGCGTTAACTTTTTAAAAAGAGGGGAGGAGACAAGTGATCAGGTGATCGTGCAGTTTGATCTGGAAGATAAACCAGGTCGTCATTATATCCTGCGCGAGCCGGTTGAGCCGAGGGAGATCGGACAGCTTTACCAGATTTTCTACCGTGAGAAATATCCGAAAGAACCCCTGGAGAATGACCGGCAATATATTGTTACTGATACTGATGGCAGGGTAGTTGGAGGCGTTACCTGGCATTTTATGGATGAAAAAAACGTCCTGTTTGACGGAATTGTCGTAACTTCCGCGCTTCAATCCAGGGGCTTGGGTTCGGCAATCATGGGAAGCTTTTTTGCCAGCATGGAAGCCCGGGGAATTGAAGTGGTGAAAGCCCATTTCCTTTTCGGAAATTATTACATGAAGCACTATTTTGAAGTGGATAAATCGTGGGGAGCACTTATAAAACAATTACGAATGAAGAATGAAGAATGAAGAATTTCCGAATTGCGAACAGCGAAAAGCGAACAACTTAAATTAAAATATCATGACTGGAGAGAAAATTACCATCAAAGACGGAATTCTGACTGTACCCAATCATCCTGTGATCCCCTTCATTGAGGGCGACGGAACGGGACCGGATATCTGGAATGCAAGTGTGCGTGTATTCGACGCGGCTGTGGAAAAAGCCTATGGCGGAAAGCGGAAAATCATCTGGCGGGAAGTGTTGGCCGGACAGAAAGCATTCGACCAAACCGGCGAATGGCTTCCTCAGGAAACCCTGGATATAATCAGGGAGTACCTGGTTGCAATCAAAGGACCGCTGACAACTCCGGTAGGTGGCGGGATCCGTTCCCTTAACGTAGCGTTGCGCCAGATCCTCGACCTTTACACCTGCCTGCGGCCGGTAAAGTATTTCAAAGGCGTTCCCTCTCCGGTGAAACGTCCGGAACTGACCGATATGGTGATCTTCCGGGAGAATTCTGAAGATATCTATGCCGGGATCGAGTGGATTGCGGGGAGTAAAGAAGTTGAAAAAGTGATCGATTTCCTGATCAATGATATGGGCGTGAAGAAGATCCGTTTCCCGAAGAGCTCCTCCATAGGCATCAAGCCTGTCTCAAAAGAGGGCACTGAGCGACTGGTTCGGGCTGCGATTGAATATGCCCTGAAGCAAGGGAAACCTTCGGTAACCATCGTCCACAAGGGCAACATCATGAAATTCACGGAAGGGCAGTTCAAGCAGTGGGGCTACGAACTGGCCGAGCGCGAGTTTGGCGACAAGGTCTTTACATGGATGCAGTACGACAAGATCAAGGATGCAAAGGGTGAAGAGGCAGCCAACAAGGCTCAGGACGAAGCTATTGCAGCAGGCAAGCTCATCATCAAGGATGTGATCGCGGATGCCTTCCTCCAGCAGATCCTGACTCGTCCGGCTGAGTACTCGGTGATAGCCACCCTCAACCTCAACGGCGACTATATCTCCGACGCACTGGCCGCCATCGTTGGCGGGATCGGTATAGCTCCCGGCGCCAACATCAACTACGTAACCGGACATGCCGTATTTGAGGCTACCCATGGCACAGCTCCCAAATATGCCGGCAAAGACCAGGTAAATCCCGGATCGGTCATCCTATCGGGTGTACTGATGCTTGAGTATATGGGATGGCAGGAAGCTGCCGACCTGATTGTGAAAGGGCTCGAAGGCGGTATCACCAACAAACGTGTGACCTACGATTTTCACCGCCAGATGGAGGGCGCCACTAAGCTGAAGTGCTCCGAGTTTGGGGAGGAGATCATCGCCAATATGTAAACCGCCCCTTCAGGAATCTCATTAAATTCCGATTAATCTTCTTCTGACATGGTGATGATCTAGATAAATTCGTATATCTTTATCCTCGCATCATAAAACCGGTGCACTGACCATGAGAAAGTTGATGCTATCGGTCTTGATAGTTCTCTCTGGCTCATTCCATATTCAATCCCAAACCAATGGTTTTGTTGCAGCGTATGACTCGATGCACCAGCGTGTTCAGGTATGGTATGCTTTTGGAAATTGGAAAGCGATTGAATGGGATGCCCTGGATAACCGCATCAGGCCAAAAATTACAGATGCAGGAATCTCGTCCGATACCATTGCATTCTATCTTGCCTTGCGCGAATATGTCGCCTCTATTCCCGACGGTCATGTCTCCCTCCGGGGTGACGGATGGGCCAACCACAAAGAGACGGCCCGGTATCAGCAGATAGGAGGAAGCTTTGGGTTTGCGCTCACCGAATTGGACGACGGACGCCTTGCAGCCCGGCTGGTCAACCCCGGAAGCCCGGCTCACCTTGCCGGAATGCAATTTGGCGCAGAGATCCTTGACGTCAATGATCAACCTGTAAATGCAGTTCTCGATACAGTTTCCGTTTCCTGGGCTGAAGCAAATCCGGCAACGCTGGAATGTAAGAAACTGAACCAATGCCGTTTTATCGGACGCGCGCCTGTGGGCACAACCCTTAAGATAAGCTTCCGGAACCGAGGGGCAGCTAACCCCATAACCGCCACACTAACAGCGGTTGAAGACAAGTATTCTACGTTTGATCAAACCTCCCTTTCACCATTGGATCCGGGACCAGTGGTCTCCTATGAAATACTTGAACCTAGCGGGTATGGATATCTGAAACTCACTACCGAACACGGAGATTCGGCTTTTCTGGCGAATCTATATACCGGCTTCAGGGATGCAATCAACCTCTTCAACGCGAACAATGTATCCGGAATGATCCTGGATATTCGCGTGAACAGCGGAGGAGCAGATATGCTGTCGGCCGCGCTCTCTGGTTTTTTCACCACCGACACGCTCCTGTATGAACAGCAGTTTTTCTACAATCCCTATAGCGGTCAGTTCGAACTATGGCCATTGCCTGAACCACATTTCGACAGGCAAACCTTAGGTACTTATATCAATCCCAATTACCCCACAGGAACTCTCTTCACCGAACCGCAGGGAATCACCTTTTCACACCCGGTGATGATATTGGTTGGGCCCCGGGAGATCAGCTCCGGCGAAGGAATCCCGATGATGCTGCAAAAGCTGCCCAACAACAAGGTAGTCAGCTTTTACGGAAGCAACGGCTCGTTTGGCATGATGCAATCGTGGTCGGAGCATTATCTCTACCTTCCTCCCATTGACCTATACTTCAGATACCCGGTGGGCCGTTCAATGGATCAAAACGGGCAGATCCAGCTCGACAGCGACTCCACCATGCATGGTGGTGTGGTGCCCGATATCCGGGTCCCTATCAACGATACGGTCATCGACCAGCTCTATCTTGACAGCACTGATGTGGAATTGAACTATGCCATCGGCGTTTTGAATACCCTGCTCGGAATTGATGACCAGAACAAGGATGCCGGTGGAGTGATCCTCGAACCGATCTTTCCCAATCCCGTCACCTCTCCGGCAAAGGTATTATACCGACTGGAGGAAGCCGCTTCGGTTGTATTATCTGTTTATGATCTGTACGGGAGAGTTGTAACGACTCTGGTTGATCAACCACAGCAAGCCGGACATTATACTGTTACATGGGACGGTAGGGATGCAAAGCCCGGGATCTACTTTTGCCGGATCCGTGCCGGAAAAGCCATGGTCACCCGAAAGTTCATCGTTGTAGAACAATAAATAAACTGCTGATAATCAATTCGGATTTTTAATTTTTTTACAACCTCTTCATGAAATCAACCCTTTTCGTACTGATCCTGGTGATGAGCCCTGCGCTTTTTTCCTGCAACAAATCCGAAGATCCGGATTACAGCGCCCTGAATAACCAGATCGTGGCGGAATGGGAGCGCGTAAGC
>CAZXQU010000023.1:0-34571 GCA_964642545.1 uncultured Prolixibacteraceae bacterium
TGACAGAAAGGCTTGTAAGAAGAATTAAGAGTGTAATAATTGTCTTCATTGCGTCAGGTTTAACTTTTTAACTCTTTTGCGGAATCCTCATGTTATAGAAGGACCTGTAAACAAAGTACAGGGCGATTACGCCAAATACGATTCCAATATATGGAGCCATCCGGTAAAAATCTTCCGAAATGGCTATCTCCATTGCCAGAAGGCCAAATAGGGTCGTAAATTTAATGATCGGATTCAAGGCCACCGATGAGGTGTCCTTATAAGGATCTCCAACAGTATCGCCTACAATGGATGCTTCATGCAATGGAGTCCCTTTCTCTTTCAAGTCAACCTCAATCACCTTCTTGGCATTATCCCAGGAACCACCGGCGTTAGCCATAAAAATAGCCTGGAACAATCCAAAAAATGCAATTGAGAGCAGATAGGCAACAAAGAAGGAGGCAGCAGCATATACATTTGGATCACCTTCTGGTAGTCCCAGATTCCTGTAACCCGATAAGAAAGCGATCGCAATAGCAAATGAGAAGATAGCTACAAAGATGTTCAACATCCCTGTTTGTGCATATTGTGTGCAGATCTTCACAACCTCTTTTGATTTCTCGATGGATGCCTTTTTCTCGGCTGTATCATCCAGGACGATGTTCTGTTTTATATACTCAACGGCACGATAAGCTCCTGTTGTTACCGCCTGTATGGAGGCGCCTGTAAACCAATAAATTACTGCTCCGCCGGCCATGAATCCCAGGATAGTATAGGGGTTTAAGACATTCAGAATCTGTTCTGGTGCAATTCCGAAATGTTTCTGGATAATCAGGATCAGGGAGAAGATCATCGTGGTGGCACCAACCACTGCAGTTCCAATAAGTACCGGTTTGGCAGTTGCTTTGAAGGTATTTCCAGCACCATCATTGGCTTCAAGGTAGTGTTTAGCTTTCTCAAAGTCGGGTTTAAACCCAAACTCCTTCTCAATCTCAACTGTAACTTCTGCCTGGTTTTCCTCAATCAGAGATAACTCATAAATGGATTGAGCATTGTCTGTAACCGGCCCATAACTATCAACTGCAATCGTAACCGGCCCCATGCCGAGAAAACCAAAAGCAACCAGGCCAAAAGCAAAGATAGCAGGGTAAATCATCGTCTCGCCCAGGCCATACTGACTGGCCACAAAAGCGATAAACATCAGAGCAAGAAATACCAGGCCCTGCCAGAAAGCACTAAAATTACCCGCTACCAACCCTGATAAAATGTTAAGGGAAGCACCTCCTTCACGGGAAGCGGTAACGATCTCGTTCACATGTTTGGATTTGGGACTGGTAAAGATCTTGGTAAATTCGGGAATCAACGCTGCACCTAAAGTTCCGCAACTGATGATGATGGAAAGAACAAGCCAAATATTGTTGGGCAATGCCCCGAGTTGCCAGTAACTGGCGCCAAAGGTAGCGATGATGGATAATACCGATGTGATCCAAACCAGGTGGGTCAATGGCTTCTCAAAGTCGAGGTCGTCTACATTGCTGTATCTGACCTTACTGATCATTTTGTTGATGTAAAAAGCAGTAATCGATGTGATAACCATCAGGATACGCATCACGAAGATCCAGGTGAGCAGCTGTCGCTGGAACTCAATATCGGTGATAGCCAGCACGATGAAAGCGATCAGTGCAACACCCGTCACACCATATGTCTCAAATCCGTCGGCAGTTGGACCAACACTGTCACCAGCATTGTCGCCAACACAATCAGCAATGACACCAGGATTTCTTGGGTCATCCTCTTTGATTCCGAAAACCACTTTCATCAGGTCAGAACCGATGTCAGCAATCTTGGTAAAAATTCCACCGGCAATACGAAGAGCTGATGCGCCTAATGACTCACCAATAGCAAACCCAATAAAACTGGCACCAGCGTATTCACGAGGGACGAAGAGAAGAATGATCAACATCATGATCAGCTCAACGCAGATCAGGGCTACTCCAATACTCATCCCGGCATTCAACGGGATATTCAATAATTTCAACGGTTTTCTTTCAAGTGAAGCAAATGCCATACGGCTGTTCGCCAGGGTATTCATACGAATGCCAAACCAGGCCACTCCGTATGATCCCAGGATGCCGATGACAGTCCAGGCAAGAATTAACAGGACTCCACCAAAAGAGTTCTCCTGTAGGTATCCGAAGTAAAATGCCATACATAATCCGATGATGACAAACAGGATCACAAGGAATTTTCCCTGCTGGATCAAGTATGTTTTGCAGGTCTGAAAAATTACATTAGCCACGTCGAGCATCGATTGATGTGCCCTTATTTTTTTCACTTTTGCATACTGATACCATCCGAATAACAGACCAAGGATGCAAATAATGAATCCGAGGTATAACAAATTATTCTGGGCGGCTGTCAGTTCAGGTATTACCAGGTCTGCTTCGCTGGCCATACTTAAAAATGGAACAAGAAGTGCAATCAAAACTGTTGTAATTCGCTTCATATGAATGTATTTAGTTTTAATAATCTAATTCCGGCAAAAATAAGACATTTTTCAAAAATAGAGCGGAATTTTTCCACAGTTGTTTGCCGGATTGATAAAAATCACGTAGGTTTGTGTAAAGCAAACTTGGCAGGGAATGGAGAAAATCCGGCTTGAGATCATTGGCATGTCATACAGTCAGTCGCAAAGTGGCGCCTATGCAATCATTCTGGGAGAACAGGAGGGTAAAAGAAGATTGCCTATCATCATTGGAAGTTTCGAAGCTCAGGCTATTGCTATTGAAATTGAAAAAATTAAAACACCCCGTCCACTCACTCATGATCTCTTCAAATCATTTGCAGATACCTTTCAAATCAATGTGACGGAGGTGATTATCAATAAATTTAGTGAAGGGGTCTTTTATGCAGTACTCCTCTGCTCTGATGGAAAAACTGTTAAAGAGGTGGATTCCAGAACCTCTGATGCTATTGCATTGGCTTTGCGGTTTAGCTGTCCAATTTATACCTATGAAAATATCATAGTTGCAGCCGGAATCATCATGGACGATGAGACCTCAGAACCCATTCATTCTGAAGTGGAAAAGGATGATATCCCCACAAACCTCGAAGATGACCTATCAGTTTACACGATGACTGAATTAAAGCAGTTGCTGAAAAAAGCGGTTGACGGTGAAGAATATGAAAAGGCATCAACAATTCGGGACGAAATCAATAAAAGAAAAAGGGAGACCTAGGGTTGGCCTCCGAGATTGAACTTAATATGATTGCATGTTTCATGCCTGAAAAAACTGTATGGATAGATTTACTGGTGTACTTGGCCTGGTCTTGATTTTTGGAATCGCATTTCTGATGTCGAATAACCGAAAGGCGATCAATTACCGCCTTGTGATTACGGGCATCATTCTTCAGGTTGGAACAGCATTCTTCATTCTGAAAGTTCCTATTGGGCAATTGATCTTTGAAAAAATTGGATTTGGTGTCCAAAAACTCCTGGATTTCAGTATGGAAGGAGCACGTTTCTGCTTTGGGTTTCTTGCAAATGGAGATGTGTTGAATTCCATCGTTGGTCCCGGCAACAGTTTCATTTTTGTTTTTACTTTGATTCCAACGATCATTTTCATCTGTGTCCTGGTAGCTATTGGATATCATATCGGACTACTGCAGAGAATCGTCGCTATCATTGCAGTAGGAGTTTACAAAGTGATGCGGGTTAGTGGGAGTGAAGCTCTTTCCAACGTAGCCAGTGCGTTTGTTGGCCAGGTGGAGGCACAGATCCTGATCAGACCCTATATTTCCGGAATGACGATGTCGGAACTTCTCGCTTCAATGAGTGGAAGCATGGCCTGCATAGCAGGAGGTGTGCTTGCTGTATATGTCGCAATGGGAGTTCCAGCTCCTTACCTTCTTGCAGCCAGCCTGATGGCTGCTCCAGGAGCACTGGTAATCGCCAAGATCGTTTATCCTGAAACCCAGGAATCAGAGACTAAAGGACGTGTGAAGCTGGAAGTGAAGAGAACCCATGCAAACCTGATGGATGCGATCTCCCATGGAGCTAGCGACGGAATGCGTATCAGCATCAATGTAATAGCTATGTTAATTGGTATGATTGCTCTGATTGCACTCGTTGATGGACTGCTGGGATGGCTTGGGAGTTTAGTGGCCACAACCGGATTGAGTTTGAATGTAATTGGATGGAACCTCGAAGACCTTCGACTAAGGGATATTCTGGGTTCATTCTTCTCTATCTTTGCCTGGGCAATGGGTGTTCCATGGAAAGAAGCACATACTGTTGGAGCATTGATGGGAACCAAACTGGTAATCAATGAGTTTGTTGCTTATACCGACCTGGCTCCAATGATTGCTGCCAAATCCCTTTCTCCCAAAGCACTGGTTATTGCCAGTTTCGCCCTCTGCGGTTTTGCAAATTTCAGCTCCGTTGCAATTCAAATCGGCGGTATTGGAGAGTTGGCGCCTAACAGGAGACGAGACCTGGCCAGGCTTGGGATCAAAGCGATGATCTGTGGCACACTGGCATCCTATGTGTCAGCAACACTTGCTGGAATAATGATGTGACACCATTGAAATCAAATTATTAACAAATGAAACAATACCTCGACCTGCTTGATCACGTACTAAAAAATGGTGTAACCAAAGCGGACCGTACAGGGACAGGAACAATGAGTGTGTTTGGTTACCAGATGCGATTTAATCTGGATGACGGGTTCCCTGTGATGACGACAAAGAAATTACACCTGCGCTCTATCATCCATGAATTACTCTGGTTTCTGAAAGGTGAGACAACTATTAAATATTTGAATGATAATAAGGTTACCATCTGGGATGAGTGGGCTAATGAGAATGGAGAGCTGGGCCATGTCTATGGCTACCAGTGGAGGTCATGGCCAAAAGCTGATGGCTCGCACATTGACCAGATCTCCCAGGTTGTGGAGTCGATAAAAACCAACCCAAACTCACGCCGGCACATTGTTTCAGCATGGAATGTGGGGGAACTCGATCAGATGGCGCTTCCTCCATGTCATCTGCTGTTTCAGTTTTATGTGGCTGACGGACGACTCTCATGCCAGATGTACCAGAGAAGTTGTGACATTTTTCTGGGAGTTCCCTTTAACATTGCCTCTTATACTCTGCTTTTGTTGATGATGGCGCAGGTAACCGGACTGAAACCAGGAGAATTTGTTCACACGCTAGGCGATGCGCATATCTATCTGAATCATCTGGATCAGGTAAAACTGCAGTTGATCAGGGACCCTTATCCACTTCCAACCATGAAACTCAATCCGGATAAAACAGGAATATTTGATTTTACCTTTGATGATTTCGAACTGAGTAACTACCAATGCCATCCTCATATTAAAGGAGAAATATCTGTATAATACCAAAAACTATGATCTCAATTATCGTTGCTGTAGCTGAAAATAATGCCATTGGAAAGGACAACCAGTTGTTATGGCATATCCCCGATGATTTGAAACGGTTTAAACGCCTAACTACAGGTCATAGTGTTATCATGGGTAAAAACACCTGGGAATCGCTTCCTAATCGTCCATTACCGAACCGAAGAAATATTGTCATTACTGATAATCCTAATGACTATTTCGAAGGAGCAGAAATGGTTACATCTATTGAAGCAGCAAAGACACTGTGCGTTGCTACAGAAGAGAACTTTGTGATGGGTGGCGCATCCATTTATCAACAATTCCTACCTATCACCGACCGGCTCTACTTGACTAAAGTCCATAAGTCGTTTGATGGAGATACCTTCTTTCCTGAATTGAACTTACTAGACTGGGAGAGAGTATCGAAAGACGACTACCCACCTGATGAACATAACGATTTTGGATACACCTACTTTATTTTTGACAGAGTTACAAAATGATTACGTCTTACGTCCTACGTCTCACGTCTTACGTTTTTCCTTACGGGCTGCAGGGAATAGAATATTGTTGAGAATAAGCCTGTATCCTGGAGAATTGGGATGCAGATTAAGTTCAGTTTGGGGGTCTCCTACAAGGTGTTGGTAGTCTTCAGGATCATGTCCTCCAAGGAATGTCCAGGTCCCTTTTCCAAAATCACCATGAATATATCTTACTTCACCTAGAACTTTATTCTCTCCCATAATGAGAACCGATGGTTTCAAGTATTTCTTTTTAAATGCTGTAGTCTGCCCCATAAATCCGGAAATAATGGTCTCATGATCCTGACAAAGCATGGATGGTACAGGATCCCATTTGGCTGAGAAATCAAAAAGTGTGAACAGGTCTGTCGATTGATTCAATGAACGGGGGCGGGTCTCTGTCGCATCAATCGAAGATATTTCGTATTCGTATGGATTCACGCTGAGGGTGAAATTTTCAAAGGCAAAACACCTTGAATAATCTAGTTTGCTGTTAGCTTGAGGATCCGGTGGATCTCCGTCGAACATGACGTCACAAATATCGACTCCCTCTGCTGCCAAGGCAACATCATAACTGTCAGGCGCTGAACACATCGAGAACAAGTATCCTCCTCCGGCTACGAAATCCCTGATTCTTTTAGCGGTTTCCAATTTCATTTGGGAGACTTTGCTAAAACCCAGTTTATACGCCATATCTTCATTCAGTTTCACATCTTCCTGGTACCATGTGCTTTGTTTGTATGCGGCCCAGAATTTTCCATACTGACCAGTGAAATCTTCATGGTGGAGATGAAGCCAATCATACAGAGGAAGTACTCCGAGATGAATCTCTTCATCATACACCACGTCGTATGGAATCTCGGCATAGGTGAGTACCAGGGTAACAGCATCATCCCAGGGTTGCTTGTTTTTTGGTGAATAGACTGCAATCTTTGGAGGTTTGTGAAGTTTAACGGTCTCCATGTTAATCTGGGGGTCAGAGATTTCGAGAAGTATAGCATTCGCTTGTGCATCGCTGATTACCTGGGATGTAACCCCTCGAATCTGGCACTCTTGTTCGATCTCCTGTGCATAAGGGATTAAAAAACTGCCTCCCCGGTAATTCAACAACCAATCGACCTCTACATCCTTTTGAAGTACCCAATATGCCACTCCATAAGCTTTAATATGATTTTTCTGTGTTTCATCCATAGGAATCAACACATGCATGCCCATTGTAAAATGTGACAGCAACACCAGAAAGGTAAAAAGGATCCCGGTAGGTAAACTAAAATGGAATGTCATTCGGGCTAATCTCTTCATGGTCAATTTCATCCATTCTGGACATTACATTGCGAGTCCTCACTTTCCCATCAAACGAGTCGTTTGGGGAAATAGTATCAGCAAAGGCATAATCCTTCTCGTAATCCATGAATTTAGCATACTTGGCAATGAAACGCAGCTTGATATCCTTTGTGGGACCATTCCGGTTCTTGGCAATCCCGATTTCAGCAAGGCCGGAGGTAGAATCACCCTGCTCGTCCACATCTATTTTATAATACTCTGGTCGATAGATGAACATCACCATATCGGCATCCTGTTCAATGGATCCGGACTCCCTGAGGTCGGAGAGTATCGGTTTTTTGGTTCCACCTCTTTTTTCCACTTCTCGGCTTAGCTGTGAAAGTGCAATGATGGGTATATTCAACTCTTTTGCCAGGGCCTTCAATGACCTCGAGATGCTACTGATCTCCTGTTCCCTGTTCCCTCGGTGTTCGGCCCCACCCTGCATCAACTGCATATAGTCAAGGATGACCATTTCAATATTGTGCTGTTGCCGTAATCTCCGGCTTTTCGCACGAAGTTCAAAGATGGTCAAAGCTGGAGTATCATCAATGAAGAGTGGTGCATCAATCAACCTTGTGACTCTGCTGTTCAGGAGATTCCATTCATCGGTGTCGAGTGTGCCTTTCTTTAGTTTCTCAGCTGGAATCCCTGTTTCACTGGCAATTAAACGGGTGACGAGTTGAACGGCCGACATTTCAAGGGAAAAAACAGCAACCGGCTTTTTGAAATCAACCGCTGCATTCCTGGCCATCGTCAACGCAAAAGCTGTTTTTCCCATTCCCGGGCGCGAGGCGAGAATAACCAGATCTGACCGTTGCCAGCCTCCTGTTACACGGTCAAGTTCCGTAAACCCCGATCCAACTCCCCGTAGATGCCCTTCATGCTTTTGACCTGCAGCAATCTCTTGAATTGCCTCAGTCATCAGTGATTGCATGGATCTGTATGTCCGTCTGAGGCTGTTTTCACTGATGTAAAACAAGTTATTCTCCGCTTTGTCAAGCAACTCAAAAACATCGGTGGTATCTTCGTATGCCTCTTTGATAATCTCGGAAGAGATATGGATTAATTCTCGCTGGATGTATTTCTGCAGTAAAATGTGAGCATGGTACTCAATGTTGGCTGCCGATGCAACCCTGTTTGTTAGCATTGTAATATAATAGGGCCCACCTACCAGGTCCAACTCCCCTGTTTTTCGAAGCGACTCAGTAACGGTAAGAATATCAACAGGTTCTGTGCTGGCAAATAATTTTTGGATAGCAGAAAAAATAATCTGATGAGCCTCTTTGTAGAAGATTTCGGGTTTTAGGATTTCGATGACTTCTGTTAGCGGATCTTTCTCAAGCATCATAGCTCCCAAGACAGCTTCCTCAAGGTCAACCGCCTGAGGAGGGACTTTTCCATGCTCATGAAACAATTCAGAAACCGGACTCTTTTTTGTTCGCTTCCTTGCTATATGCTGACTCTCCTGTAATTGCTTCTTATCCTGTCCCAGCGTGTCTGGACTCTCGTTTTTAAACTCTTCCATTGGTCAAAAGTAAAACTTCCACAAGAGAATTCTTCAAATTTCGTCCATTAAAGTTTTCAACATTAAAAGCTGAAGGTCAGTCCCACGCTTAACCACTTATGCCACCAACCATTTTTGAATTCCGGACTGATTAAGAATTGTTCTCCCTTCAATTGAATTCCGCCATAAGAGAAGACAATTCCTCCCGATCCGGTAAACATCATGTGCTCAATATCTTCTCCCGGGATTTTGTAGGGGCTTGTATTATTGAACATTCCCCCCTGAAGAGTCGCATCATACCCGATTATTTTACCGGAAAAGTCAGCAAAAAAGTAGAATTGGATGTTTCTGGCATGACGAGATTTATTCAGGGATCGTTTTGATAAATAAAGGTTTGAGAAATAGGAGTTGAACCAGCCTGATCGGATGTATGCACCACCTCCAATATTGGTATATACAGTCCCGAGACTGCCCGATCCATGTACCAGCAGGTCAAGTCCCGGGAAGGAGACAATCCCTTTTTCAAACCTTGCATAATAGTTGAGTAGAAGATCATTGCCGACCTGGAATTCCCATCCAAGTGGCTCATTGTTTGTTGGAACTGCATTGTGAAATGTTCTTTGAACATATTCTCCCAGGGAGGCTGGGCCAACAATTCCAATTTGAATTTCACTGGTTAGTCTGAATTGGTTTAGGTTGTCATTTGTAATCTTGAAGCTTCCAATGTAAAGATACGCTGCATAGGGTCTGTCTCCAACGAGGATACCTCCTACTTTTGTAGTGGAGGGTGTAAACATATCCTGGACAAGAGAGAGACCATAATAGTTTACTCCCCTATTCCAATAGGGTATTAATAATTTGGTTAGGGGATTCTGACTTAAGCAGGGCGAGATAAGTGAAAGCCGGATGCCATTCGTGTAAAACCTATCTGTATAGTTGAAGATATCATTATCAAGTTGAATGTGAAAGTATCTCTCATGGCTTAAAGTTATCATGGAAGGATAGGGTTCATTTTGAATATAGGCTAGCAGGAATCGCTGGCTGGTTGGTTCATTCAAATCCAGATCGGGATATTGACTGTGTAATCTGGATAATGTAAACAGGATATCTGGATTTCTTTGGATTCCTTGTTTTGGAAGGTGTCCAATGATGTCAGTTTCATATATAGGGGTTAACCTTGATAAAGTGATCGTTTTTGGAATGGCAAGATAGGATAATGGATGTAGAGTCCTTGCCATTTCTCCATGGTAGGAGGCTGTATCACCGAAGGACCTAGTCTCATTTAGGAAGGTTTCTTTCGGTAAAAAACCTGTGATTAATAAGAGAAAACAACTAATTGTCAGTATCCGATTCATGATCAGGCGCAAAGTTACTCATTCCCTTTTCCCGTTTAGACCAAAGAATTGTTTAATTTCGTTAGCAAATATTGGTGTGTGAGATACTTTATCACCGGCATACTACTGGTTTTTACACTCAGTACTTTGGCTCAAAAAGTATTGATTCTAGAGAATGTTGGCAGGGGAAAATATTTCATCTTCAAAGAGGGAGACATCATCCACCTAAGAACCATCATTGGGAAATTTGATATTCAGGATGATATCTTCCGGATCAGCGACTCCTCAATTGTTGTAGGGGGGGGCTATCTGATCACCTTCAATAACATAGATTATATTGAAAAGACATACAGGAACAGGAAAAGAAATGGTATGTTGGTGATGATTGCAGGTGGTGTTCTAACGGTAATTACCTCTATCAACAATATCTCACATGATAAACAAGCGGTAGATCCGCTTTATCTTTCCATCGGTATGGGATTGGCAGCAGCCGGTGGGGTGTGGTATTCAATGGGCACCAGGAAGTACCACATTGGAAACAAGTGGCGGTTGAAACTATTGGATGGGTTTCCGTACTAGCTAAACTTTTTTCAAGAGATCTTTGATGATCGCTGTCATCTTTGGCTCAGCCCTGCTGGCGGCTTCGATCACGTCCTGATGTGAAATCTCAACGATTTTTCCCAGGACACCGAGATCTGAAATTACAGATACAGCGAAACATTTCATCCCTAGGTGACGGGCTGTGATCACCTCGGGAACAGTTGACATTCCTACAGCATCTGCTCCAATCACCCGGATGTAATTGTATTCAGCGGGTGTTTCGAATGTGGGGCCTGTTACAGCGGCATAGGTGCCTCTTTGCAGTCTTATCTTGTGCTTGGTGGCAATGCGAAATATGGATTCTATCAATCCCGGATCATAGGCATGACTCATGTCAGGAAATCGTGGCCCCATTTCCGAATCGTTTGGGCCAAGCAGGGGGTTATCACCCATCAGGTTTATGTGATCATCAATGACCATTAGATCCCCAATTTCGAAATCAGGATTTAAACCGCCACTGGCATTGGAAAGAATCAATGTTGAAACCCCAAGATAATTCATAATCCGAATTGGGAAAGCGATTTCTTGCATGGTATATCCTTCGTAATAATGAAAGCGCCCCTGCATCGCAACAACCTGATGATCTGACATTTTTCCAAAAATTAGCTGACCATGATGACCATCAACGGTTGAAACAGGAAAATTTGGAATAAACTCATATGGAATTGTATGTTCGATCTCAATTTCGTTGACTAGGCCTCCTAACCCTGTCCCCAAAATTATCCCAACTTCAGGCTTTATAGATGATTTACCCTCCAGGTACTCAATAGTTTCGTGTATTTTTTTCAACATAATTCAGAATAGTTTGATCGAAAAGACTTTTTTCATCGCCATGAAATTTAATCGTAATTGGGAGATAAAACAATGGCAATCGTTTGACAAAAGTACTCAGTTCCGGAGTTTTAATCCGCATAATGTCTTTTTCTGTCGTAAAGATCACCTTTTTGCGGGTCGGAAGGGCGTCAAATCGATTTTTAATCTTTTTCAAATCATCCAATGAATAGGGGTGGTGATCGGGAAATTGCATCACGTCCAATTCACGGCAATGCCTTCGAAGATGCTCCCTGATTGGGTAATCGTTTGCAATCCCTGAAAAGAGGAGTATCATTGAACTGGAGTAAGGAGAAACAGTTGTAGAAGATGGGGATACAATTATGGGTTCGCAATAATTAATAAAAGAAAAGAAAATCTGCTGGTTCTGGCGTGGGTGTAGCTCTTCAATAATCCTACGCCTTGTAATAGGAGAAAAGACCTTGGGCGTTTTTGTAACGACAATAATATCCGCTCGTCTTGCTCCACACGAGAATTCTCTCAAAGTACCGGAAGGCAACACGAAATCATCAGTGTAGAGCTTATGAAAGTCTGTCAGGAGAATTGACAATCCAGGTTTTACATGTCGGTGTTGAAATCCATCATCAAGAAGGATTACATCAAGTTTGTGAAATTTTTTTTGCAATACCTCAACACCTTCTACCCTGTTCTCATCAACAGCAACCTTAATGTCTTCGTATTTTTTTGCATATTGCAATGGTTCATCCCCAACATATTTATAGGCCGATCTCTTGGATGCGAGTACAAACCCTTTACTGGATCTTCCGTAACCACGGCTTAATGTTGCCACAAAAAATCGGTCCTGTAAAAGCCTGATTAAATATTCAATATGAGGCGTCTTGCCAGTCCCACCGCAAGAGAGGTTGCCGATAACAATAATTGGTGTGTCAAATTTCCTGGAAGGCAAACATTCGCATGAAAATAGCCAGTTTCGGAACGCCATAGCTATCCCATAAAGGAGAGAAAAGGGAAACAAAAGGGCCTGATAAAATTTCATTTTCGCTCGGGAGAGCCGAAAATTACAAAGAATTTATTAAAGAACCAACACTGTTAGGAAGAATCCCTAACAGTGGCAGGAGACTTCCTGCTAGTTATTGTGGATATTCTCTCGTTGAAGAAATTCAAGATTCTTTACTAAATCTTTTATTCCGTAGTCCAGTTTATTTGTTTTCATGATATAATCCGAAGCTCCTGAATCGATAAGTTGCATTGCCAAAATTGGATCATCAAAAGTTGAAAAGAAGATAACCTGGGTTGTGGGAGAGAGTTGTTTTGTCATTCTAAGAAAGTCCATCCCAGAATGGTCTGCGAGGTCAAATTCTGTAATGAGATAATTGGGTATAACTCCCTTTCGAAGACGGTAAAGGCATTCTTCGGCCGAATGGTAAAGTTGAACATTGACAAACCTCTTAATTGTCAAATGATATTTAAGAAGGCTGCTATGAATCGGGTTTTTGTCTACAATAAAAATCAGCGCTGATTTCATATGTCAAAGATTTCACTTTTTTTGGTCACTATGTGCTTCTTTTAATGTTTTTTATTAACAAGGTTTTGAACAATCCTATTCAATCGTAGGTATGTTGGTTTTATGAGGCCCATTTACTACCTTTGATGCGACAACAACGAATTGATGAAACTAGAAGAAGTCATTTCTGTTCTGGAATCCTGGGCTCCTTTATCATTTCAAGAGGATTGGGATAATTCAGGTTTGATTATTGGAGATCCCATGAATGAAATTTCCGGCATGATGGTGAGTCTGGATACAACCCTGGCGGTACTTGAGGAGGCACATGCTCACCATTGTAACCTTGTCATTTCTCACCATCCCTTGATTTTCAAGGGAGTAACTAAGATAACGCCTCATATACCAGAATACAAGGCAATTCAGTTTGCGATACAGAATGATATCTCAGTTTTCGCTCTGCATACAAACCTTGATAACAAAAAAGATAGCCTGAATCATCTTCTAGGGAGTAAAATAGGCCTGGAAAAAATGCAGATCCTTCAACCCAGAAAAGGATACCTGAAAAAACTTGTTACATTTTGCCCTTCGAATCATGCGGATAGTATAAGAGAATCACTATTTGATGCAGGGGCTGGATATATAGGCAATTATGATTGCTGCAGCTTTAATATACCTGGACATGGGACCTTCAGAGCTTTGGATTTGGCAAATCCATTTGTAGGAGAAAAGAATAAAACTCATGTTGAAGATGAGATTAGAATTGAGGTTATTTTTCCTGAATACATTGAGCAAGGATTAATTAAAGCGTTACTCCAGAGTCATCCCTACGAGGAGGTAGCGTATGACCTTTATCCCCTGGATAATCTTTTTAACCAGGTTGGATCAGGTATTTCTGGTTTACTTCCTCATCCAATGAAAGCTGGAGATTTTCTCAAGATGGTAAAACAAACCTATGAGTTAGAACTCGTACGTCATTCAAACTCAGGGGATAAATTGATAAAAACTGTAGCTATTTGTAGCGGATCAGGCTCTTTTCTCATTCGGAACGTTCGTCAAAATGGCATTGATGCTTTTTTAACAGGTGATCTTAAGTATCATGATTTTCAGGAAGTATCGGGGACCTTACTACTAGTAGATATTGGTCATTTCGAGAGTGAAGAATTTGTTAAAGAGATGCTGAAGGAAATACTAATCGAAAAATTTCCTAACTTTGCGGTCCTCATTTCAGAACGTGAGTCAAACCCGATAAAATATTTTTAAGAGCTGAATTATGGCTAAAAAGACAAGTGATCCAATTGCAACTTCTGAACCTTCAAAGCTGAAAAAGAAAGTAGCACCCAAAACGAAGAGTGTGGTAAAGAAAGTGACCACAAAGGAGGAGCTTAAGGACGAAATTGTTGTGAAAGAACCTCCTGTAACTAAGGTTAAACAAAAGAGAGAGCCCTCTGATGAAAAGTTGGAGTTCTCAAATGAACAAAAACTCGTTGCACTTTATAATCTTCAACAGATAGATTCTCAAGTTGATAAAATCAGGATTATTCGCGGAGAACTACCTCTAGAGGTTCAGGATCTGGAAGATGAAATTGCCGGACTTGAAACACGTGTCGATAATTATATTCAGGAGACTGTTGTGATTGAAAAATCAATGCTGGAGAAATTGAACGCTATTAAAGAGAGCCAGGTTTTGATCAAGCGCTATGAAGAACAGCAAATGAACGTTCGTAACAACAGGGAATATGACTCATTAACCAAGGAGATTGAGTTTCAAAATCTGGAAATACAGCTTTCCGAAAAACGTATTAAGGAATTTCAAAATACGATGGAGGGAAAGAAGCAAGAAATTGACCGGTTGCAGAGTGTTCTCGCAGAAAGAAGAAGCGATCTTGAAATCAAGAAGAGCGAGTTGGATGATATTGTTTCAGAGACTGAAAAGGAGGAGAATGATTTGATATCAAGATCGGAGGAGAATCAAAATTATATTGAAGACCGTCTTCTAACTGCGTATTCAAGAATTCGCAAAAATGCTCGGAATGGTCTTGCAGTTGTGCAGATTGAAAGGGATGCTTGTGGAGGATGTTTCAATAAAATACCTCCTCAACATCAACTTGATATCAGGATGCATAAGAAAATCATTGTTTGCGAATATTGCGGGAGAATCTTAGTTGATGATGGGATCGTCAATTATGTAAAATAATGTCCTTTATATATATTACAAAAAGAGCGCTGCGCGGGAACTTTTTTTTCCTGGTCGGCACTTTCGTTTTTTTATCAGGATCCCTATACTCTCAGTATATTTTTGATGATAAGTGTCAAAAAGCGTATCAAGAGATTCTGATGTTCCGTTTTCAGAAAGCTAACGAACTTCTGCATCAGGAAAGAGATGAGCATCCCGATAATTTGCTCCCAGTCTTTCTTGAAAATTATATCGATTTTTTCAAACTCTTTACGGGTGAAGATAAACTGGTTTTCGAAAATTTAAAGAGAAACAAATCAGATCGCCTCAATATTATTGAACGTGGAGATAAAAATTCTCCTTATTATCGATATTGCATTGCAGGGATAACACTTCAATGGGCATTTGTGCGTATAAAATTCGGGGAATATACTACAGCTGCTTTCGAGATTAGAAAAGCATACATTCTTCTCTCTGAAAATGAGAAGCTTTTCCCTGATTTTCTCCCCAACCAGATCGGATTAGGAATACTCCATATCATTGTTGGACTTGTCCCTGAAAAGTATCAGTGGCTCGTTAATCTTGCCGGGTTTGAAGGAACTATTAAAGAAGGAGTTTCGGAATTGAATAGTGTGTTAGAATACAACGGTAATAATCCGGTTTTCTTACTTTTTAAACCTGAAGCATGTTTTTACCTGGCTTTCGTTGATGTGAATCTCCTAAACAATAAGAAAGAGTCATTGTCTCTGATTAAACGATTTGATAATGATCTTTACCTTCAGGAATTTAAACAAAGCCCGTTGATCATTTATGCAAAGTCGAGTATATATATGAAAAATGGGAGAAACGATGAAGTAATTGCTCTTCTTCAGGATTATCATCCTTTGCCCAATACATACCCATTTGTTTTTCTTACTTACCTTGAAGGAATTGCCAGGTTAAACCGGCTGGATACATCGGCCATCATCTTTCTCAACCGTTTCATTAATGAGTTTGCCGGGATTAATTATATAAAAGCTGGCTACCAGAAGCTGGCATGGTCATATCTGCTTCAGGATGATACGTTGGCGTATAGAAAGGAGATCGAGAAAGCGGGAACAAAAGGAAATTCGATCGTTGATGAAGATAAGCAGGCACTTTCGGAATATAATGTTGGGATTATTCCGGCAATTCCATTATTAAAGGCACGGCTTCTTTTTGATGGAGGGTATTACCATGACGCGCTGAAAGTCTTATTAAATACATCGCTTGAGAGTTATTTGCATAGTAAAAAAGACCTAACTGAATATTCGTATCGCTTAGGCAGGATTTATCATGCACTGGGAAATATGCCAAAAGCTATTCAATACTATACATCTACTATCGTAAATGGACGCAATCTTCCACATTACTTCGCTGCCAACGCTGCATTAAATCTGGGATGGATTTATGAAGAAGAGGGTAATTATGTTGCTGCAGATATAAATTTTCGGCTCTGTGCTTCAATGAAATATGATGAATACGAAAACAGCCTTCGTCAAAAAGCAAAGGCTGGTCTCAGCAGATTAAAAAATATTCAGAATTAAAATTTGAATCCAACTGTTGCATTAACAGAGTTGGTTCGTGTTGTAATGTTAGCTGCATTCACCAGGGTTGGGTTATACATATAATAATTCGCATCCGATTTTGCCCACTGATAAGCCAGATCAGCAAAAAACCATTTTACTGATACTCCACATCCTCCGGTTACTGTATATCTGTCACTGATATTTCCTGATTTATCAGGAGAACCATAATATCCAAACCCACCCCTAATCCGGAACATGGAGATTCTCCATTCAGTGCCAATTCTCACATTTAAAGGAGCTTTGTAGTCACTTGAGATGGTTGTGTTAACATCTGTGAAAGAGTCTGTTTGTGCATTAAACCTGGCCTGGCTATAATTTGCATATTCATATTCCCCACTGATGAACCCGTATTTCCCGACAAAGAAAGCAATACTTCCAATGGCGCGAAAAGGAGTCATCATCCTATAGTCGTAGGCACCGTCTGGTGAATATTGAACCGTATTATCAAGAACGCTGTCGAATGTTGCAGTCATGGCTGAGGAATAGTAGTCGTACATGGAAGGATACCAGGTTGGAGTGTGGATAGCTCCTCCAATCCGGATCCAATCAGCAGGACGGAAAATAAGTCCTGCCTTGAAATTTACACCCGTACCATGTGTTTCATAAGTATAATCAAACCGAAGTGATTGAAAATAGGGAATAGAATCTCCGGAATCCTCTTCCCAGTAACTACTCTGATAAAAGTAACGAATGCTTGGGATCCCAATGGTTAGGCCGAAATACAACTTGTCACTAATGTTACCGCCAAATGCTATCTCAAATTCATTAATTGATCCCCAGGTGTTGATGGATTTATCCTGAAATACTCCTCCATTAGGCATGTCAGAGAGATAACTGGTTTGAGCACTATCATAATAGATCAGATCGCAATCATATGCCAGCCCTATGTCAAATGGGTAATTATATCGTACATCTCTCGGATTAAGTATGGGAGTAGTATTTAAAACATTAGTGAAAGAGTTTAAAAGAGAGCTTGAATGATTCGGTCCCTGGATATATACATGGTTATTGAAATCATTCTGGCGATTCATCCCAAAAGCGACACTGATGGATCTAATTCCTCCTGACCTGTTAGCTTTCCCGGTATAAAATGTATAGACATAACCAAAATTGGCCAATGCAAAATTCAATTTATTATCCGTGGATTTATAGCTGTTGTAATCAGCAGAGTTAAAGCTGTTGAAAAAGTTAGAGGAAATTGTTATTTCAGCACTGCGATATAATCCGAGTCCAGCGGGGTTGGTTGAAAGGGTTGAGAAATCTGCCCCTACAGCTCCAAATGCACCAGCAGTTGACATGAATCTGGAGGTCCCATTGTAAAAGATCCGTGAATATCGAAGTGCATCCTGAGCTGTTTGGGCCGAAAGGTCAATCCATATGGTGGTGACAAGGATCGCTATGAATAGGGATTTTTTCATTTTTCCTAGAGATTTATAGTTTCCTTAGATTTATTACTTGCGTCCCCCGCGAGATCCTCCTCCTCCCGAGCTCCCTGAGGATCTGGAAGGAGATGAGTAGGATGGGCTGCTTGACCTGGTAGGAGCTGAGTAGCTATTTGACCTGGAAGGTGTCGAATAACTATTTGATCTGGATGGGGTTGAGTAATTATTCGACTTCGTAGGAGTAGTTCTTGAAGGAGTGTAGTTCTTGGCAGGGGTGCTATTTGTATTGATCCGAGTACCTGTTGAACTGGGGGTTTGCCTGTTTGTTGTAGTGGGAATAACATTCTGTCTTTGTGTTTGAGTTTCTGGTGGCCTGGTAGTAGTAGGTTGCCCACTTCTGGTTGGCTGTTGCATGGTAGTTCTGGAAGGTTGTGTCCTGGGACTTAAGTACTCCTGACTGGATTTTGGCTGCCTGTAGGCTGGGGAGGTGTAGCTTTGAGTCCTTGTGGTGCCTGGAGTTGACCTTGTCTGCTCGGGTTTAACGTACTTAGGGGTAGGCTGTTGTTGACGAGCATATTGGGAAGTGTTTTTGGATGAGGAAGGGAGCGGTTCTTTTTGAGTACTTGTGTATTCGTATCTCTGCTGACCTGTATTTTGATTGACTTTTGTAGATGTAGTTCGTTCCGTTGCAGGAACTGGATTGGTCTGCTTTGAATTTGAGTTTACATCATTGTTAGCAATAGTCCGTTCGTTCACAGGTTTATTATTTGTGGTTTGTTGATTCTCCGACTGTGTGTTAGCCTTTCCGTCTTGCCCAATAGGACTATTTGGCTTCACTTCTGTGGTGTTGGTATTTACATTAGTGCCTCCGGTTGAGGTGATTGGTTGACGACGTCCATAATAGGTATTATTCCCGTAAGTATAGCAGTCGTTCCCCCCATAAGGGTAACCGTAGTACCCATCCCAATAACCATTATAATATCCATTCCAATAGCTATTATAGTAAGGACTCCAATAATACGGATATGGATTGTACCAATAGCTGCTATAATATGGATATCCCCAACCCCAGCCATAGTCCCAGTACCAAGGGTTGTAGCCCCAGCCAAAACCAAATGAAAATGATGGGCCATAATAAGATCCATAACCGGCACCCAGGTATAGATTAACCTCAGGAATTGAAGTCTCCTCTACATATACTGTGTCATAATTAGCCGGATCGGTATAGGTGTCATCAAAATAGGTCGCATCTTCTTCAGTATTATGAAACCTTTTGATTCGGGCCGAATAGGCATAATCGTTGTAATCATCCATGAGAGTGGATGATTTTTTGAGATCTGCGGAGGATTTATCTGGCTCTGCAACCTGTTGAACAGCATTTGTAGAATCGCTGGTGGCCTCTGCCTTCTTCTTCTTTTTATTATTCTTTTTTGTTTTGGATGCCGAAAAATAAACGTCATCGTTATCAACAGCACCTTGATTTTGTTGGGCATAAGAACCTGATAAGATAAAGCCCAGGATGAAGATGATTAACGCTGCTTTTTTCATGATTGTTTCTCCTTTGGATTATTGGGAATGGTTATATTCAATGAGGCCCTTTATTTTTTATTACTTTTGTGCAATGATTCAAACAGTCAAACTATAGCAAATATCATACCGTATTTGAACAATGGCAAAAGATTTCCCAACAAGAGAAGAAAATTTTTCACAATGGTACAATGATCTTGTACTTAAGGCTGATTTAGCTGAAAACTCAGCAGTGCGTGGTTGCATGGTGATCAAACCCTATGGATATGCTATCTGGGAGAAGATGCAATCGGTTCTGGATAAGATGTTTAAAGATACAGGTCATGTAAATGCGTACTTTCCTATATTTATTCCAAAATCATTTTTCAGCAAAGAGGCTAGTCATGTGGAGGGGTTTGCAAAGGAGTGTGCCGTTGTAACCCACTATCGGCTAAAGAACTCTCCCGATGGGAAGGGTGTTATTGTTGATGAGGATGCCAAGTTGGAGGAAGAGCTGATTATCCGCCCCACTTCAGAGACTATTATTTGGGATACATATAAAAACTGGATAAAGTCTTATCGGGATCTTCCATTGTTGATAAACCAGTGGGCAAACGTTGTTAGATGGGAGATGCGCACGAGGTTATTCTTACGAACGGCTGAATTCCTTTGGCAGGAAGGACATACCGCGCATGCATCAAAGGAGGAGGCATTTGACGAAACCATCACGATTCTTAACCTTTATGCTGAGTTTGTAGAAAAGTGGATGGCTGTTCCGGTTGTAAAAGGAGTAAAAACAGCTTCAGAACGTTTTGCCGGCGCAATTGATACGTTTGCCATTGAAGCGTTGATGCAAGACGGAAAAGCGCTCCAATCGGGGACCTCCCATTTTCTCGGACAAAACTTTGCTAAGGCTTTTGATGTTAAGTTTCTTTCTAAGGAGAACAAACTGGAGTATGTTTGGGCAACTTCCTGGGGAGTGTCAACTCGTTTAATCGGAGCACTTATCATGGCTCATTCTGACGATAATGGACTCGTGCTTCCCCCAAAACTTGCCCCAATCCAGGTTGTCATTGTCCCAATATTTAAAGATAGTGACCAGCTTGGAGTTATCTCAGAGCAGGTAGTTCCAATAAAAAAGAGACTTGAGGAGCAAGGGATATCAGTCAAATATGATAACAGGGATACACATAAGCCCGGATGGAAATTTGCCGAATATGAGTTTAAAGGTGTTCCAGTTAGACTCACGATTGGTCCTCGGGATATTGAAAAAGGGACTGTTGAAGTTGCCAGGCGGGACACCCTGGAGAAATCTGTGATTCCCATCTCTGATATTACCCGGCATATACCTGAATTACTGGAAGATATTCAACAGAATTTATTCAACAGGAATCTCCATTTTAGGGAACAAAATACCTTTACCGTAAATACCTGGGAGGAGTTTGTTGATGTGATTGAGAATAAAGGTGGTTTTGCCTATGCTCATTGGGATGGTACTTCAGAAACAGAGGAGCAGATCAAGGAGAAAACAAAAGCTACCATCCGGGTCATTCCTATGGATAATCCTAAGGAGGATGGATTGTGTGTCTTCTCAGGGAAGCCATCTTCCGAACGTGTTCTATTCGCCCGGGCTTATTGATCAGAAAGCAATCACACTTCCAGACCCTTCTATTGTAGTCTCAATTTTTTTAGGATTTCCCGTGTAGTATATATTTCCGATCGATTGAATGGTTGCACTGAACTCTTCGTGAACCTGAATATAGCAGTCGTTGGATGATTTATTGGATACGAAGGCAAATGCCGTATTCAAGTTTCGTGCATCAACCAAACCGAAGTCGCCGGTATACATAGAAACTATTCCACATCTACCTGACAATAGGATGTCAACGGTTCCAATCTGTAAGTAAAAGAACCCGATGTAGGCATCCAGGTTGAGGTCAATTTTTCCGCAACCTCCCCAAACTTCTACTTTAATGGAATCTGTTGTAATCGTATTAAGACTGGTGATATTTCCGGAAGAGTTATAATAAATTTTCCAGAGATTCGGTGTGGAAATGTACACATTTATTGGCTTATTATAATTTCTTACCCAATTACAACCATTCGTATTATGGATTACAAGATTCCTGTTTTCCACAGTTGTTTCTATCCCCCCAATTATATTCTTCCCACTCTCCACTACAATTTTATATATGGTATCCTGGGAAATAAATAGGTTAACATAATCATAGACTTCAATCGAATCAAATGCGGGGATATCCCTCTCTTGAAGTATTATCTCTCCTGAACTTGTCATGCAATCTCCATTGTTCTTTCCACATCCTAAACTGATAAGAAGAATGCTAAACAAAAGAAGAACCCACAATACAATGAATTTTTTTTTCATCCTTTTAAAGTCTTTTTTCCGAATGGAACGATAAATCTGTACCCCACGCCAATCCCTAAATAGTCGGCTCTGCCAAAATGAACCTTCAGCATCAGGTTAGCAAATAAGTTTTTTGTGAAGTTATATTGAAGAGAAAACTTTTCATACAAAGGACCATTGCTTTTTTCGGCACCACCAAGATAACATCCGATATTGAAAATAAATCCCAGTTCCCCAAGAATCAATTGGTAAGCACCATTAATACCCGGACGAAGAATACTTAATGGATTGGCAATCGTGTCTCCCTGAGACTCAAGAATTTTAATATGAGATGGATCGTAAGAAAGATCCAGCCCAAGGCCAACTTTACTTTTTCTGCTAACCTGATAAAAGGTGTTTTCGTAGAGATGAAATACAAAAAAATTTTCCCCATATACGGCTTCCATATTCTTGTACCCCACAGCAAATCCAACATTAAACTCAAGGTAACGCTGGATAACCGCTGAATAAGGTTCAGTGGGAGGATAAAACCGATCTCCAATCTCTTTATTCTCTCGTTTTGGCCAATAAGCAAGACCCACGTTGATCATCGGTACGTTAAGCCCGTAATTTGGCATTTTCAGTGAACCATTTGAGAAGTGCTGCAGGCTAATTCCGACCGAGGCTGTAAGCCAGGTATTTATTCGGTATCGCGCTTCAAACATCAGGTTTATTGCCGCGTTGAGGTGACTACCAATGGCAATGTTTTTGTAATTGTCAATCCTGTTAAATCTTTTTGTCAGAATTCCGGCTCCAAGTGCAAAACGAAATCCGAAAAAAAAGTCACGGTGACGATATAGAGGGAAATTGATAAACGGCATTAACCCTATTGCCTGACCTAGATAGGGCGAATTCCCAAGACCAGAGTACCAACATGTAATCCCAATGATTGGATAAGCAAACGCCCTCTCCCATTTATGCTTTCCATAGGTTTGTTTCTGAATACTTATTTCAAATGCAGGAAAGTGCGCATTAAAAATCTCAAGTTTTAAGTGGTGTGCATAAAGGAACCCATAATGAACCTTTCCTTCGATATAGAGGTTGGCAGTATAAAGTTTATGCTGTGGCTGGCTGATTACGGAGAAGGGAAGGATGCTAAATAGTCCAACCAAAAGAGTGGAAAAATATTTCCCCCCCCAGTAAGTATAATCAAGAAGTCTCAACAGAAATATTCTTTGCAGCAAATTTAGCAGGATTCACCTATATCAGGAAATTGAATCAACGAAACCGTAGAAATAAGTAATTTTGCCGATATGAAGAACAGAATTGACGAGAAGGTTGAGGCTTTCAGAAAGCTCCTTGACGTAATGGATGAACTCAGGGAGAAATGTCCCTGGGACAAAAAGCAGACACTCGAAACCTTGAGGTATCTGACAATCGAGGAAACATATGAACTATCGGATGCCATTCTTGAAAAGAATATGGATGGGATTAAAAAGGAGTTAGGTGATCTGATGCTGCATCTCGTCTTTTATTCGAAAATTGGATCGGAAACCGGCTCATTTGATATGGTTGATGTACTCAACAATATCAATGCAAAACTGATCCATCGGCATCCACATATTTTTGGAGACGTGAAAGTGAAAGATGCAAAGGAAGTGAAGGATAACTGGGAGAAGATTAAACTCCAGGAGAAAGGAAATGAGTCTGTGTTATCGGGTGTCCCAGGATCATTACCGGCAGTGGTAAAAGCATACAGGATTCAGGAGAAAGCAAGTGGTGTTGGATTTGATTGGGATCATCCTGAGCAGGTATGGGAGAAAATTCAAGAAGAACTTTCAGAATTGAAGGAGGCAGAACAAAATGGCGGTTCTCAAGAGGAAAAGGAAGACGAACTAGGAGATTTGCTTTTTGCAATAATAAATTACGCCCGATTTATCGATGTAAATCCTGAAGATGCATTGGAACGGACAAATAAAAAATTCATTAAACGATTTCAATTCATTGAGGATAAGGCAAAAAAAGCTCACAAACCATTGGAGGAGATGACCTTGAAAGAGATGGATCAGTTCTGGAAGGAAGCAAAAAAACTGGAAGGAAAATAATGCATCCCACGCTGAAAAGATGTTTCTTTGTATTTCTATTCATTCCAATTCTGGGAATGGGACAGACAGACTCAGTCTCTTCTCAACGACAGAAATCTTTTCTTGATAAACATTATTTTAAATCTTATCTAACGGATGCAAGGGATATTTCTATCTCACCGATTCGATGGAATACGTACCAATGGATAGGGGTGACAGCCGTTGTTGGAACTACTGTATTACTTTTCTCTCAGGACGCACGAATTCAGGAATTTATGAATTCAAACCAAACTCCCGCGCTGGATCAAGTAAGTAAATATTTTTTTGAACCTCTTGGCAGTGGATTATACAGTTTATCGGTAATGGGTATCCTTTATAGTTGTGGGCTTATCTGGCATAATGACCGGGCCAAGCTAACTGCATTAAAGGGGGTTGAAGCGTTTATTCTAGCCGGGGTTACAAGTCAGATCATCAAATATCTTACTCACCGCCATAGGCCGTTCCAGGATGAGCCACTAAATCCAGCCCTCTGGGAGGGCCCTTTTCAGGGATTTGAATATACGTCATTTCCATCAGGACACTCAGCTGCTGCCTTTGCAATTGCTACTGTTGTTGCTATTTCTTATAAGCATACAATCTGGGTCCCGGTTCTGTGTTACAGCCTTGCTACCGGAGTTGCACTTTCAAGGGTTTACGACAATGAACACTGGGCATCAGATGTCTTTGTTGGATCCGCTTTGGGATTTGCAATCGGACAACTTGTTGTTAAAAACGAGAGTAAACTAAAAGTCCTGCCGGTATCACCGACAGGACCTGGAATATCACTCGTTTATTCGTTTTAGTGTTTGCTCAGATAATCAGCAACGCCTGCGGCTGTTGCTTTCATACCTTCATCGCCTTTATGCCAGTTTGCAGGGCAAACTTCTCCGTTTTCTTCAAAGAACTCAAGGGCGTCAACCATTCTGAGTGCTTCGTCAACGCTGCGGCCAAGTGGAAGATCATTCACAACCTGATGTCTGACAACACCTTGTTTGTCAATCAGAAAGAGGCCGCGATAGGCAACCGGGGCGCCTTCAAATTCAAGATTTCCATCTTCATTGGTGTAATACTCTCCGGCAAGGACATCGTAATTTGCTGAGATTGTTTTGGAAAGGTCGGAAACAATGGGATATTTCACACCTTTAATCCCGCCATCCTTTTTCTCGGTATTGAGCCATGCCCAATGTGAAAAGTTTGAGTCGATGGAACAGCCTACTACAGCAACGTTTCTTTTTTCAAACTCGTCAATTTTATCCTGGAAAGCGATCAACTCGGTCGGACAAACGAATGTAAAATCCAGGGGATAGAAAAAGAAGAGTACATACTTTTTGCCAATGTACTGTTCCAGAGAAAATTTTTCAACAAATTCGCCTCCGTTGATAACTGCATCAGCTTCAAACAATGGGGCTTTCTTTCCAACTAATACTGCCATGATATACGCTATTTAGGGTTACTGTTTTTTTGCAAAGGTATAAAATTATTTAGAAAGTTTATCAATAAGAGATAGATTCTGCATTATAAATCTACTTTTCGGAGGATATATAGCTTAAGAACATCGTCATATTCAATCATTTCAATAGAATCAAATTGCTGTTTCAGTTTTTGAAGAATAATTGCTGATGGATCCAGGTATTGAGAACCCGCTTCAATCAGGAAGACCTTTTTACAATCAATCAGATCATTTCCAATATTGGTTGTGGTATCGTACACCGGAATTATGTAATTGTTCTTAAGTGTTTCGCCGAAAAATTGATAGTTCTTAAACCAGAGGCGATTATAATGGTATATAAATGTTTTATCGAAATATCCAGGTGTAATGACAACGGGATTCTGGTTGTCTCGTAATGCGTTGATATCATTTGACAGCGATGAGATACTTTTTGTACAATATGGCTGTGGTGTTGAAGTAATTATAAAGCCTGAAATAAGGAGAAGGAGAAGACCGTATCTGATAATGTGTTTATTAGAAAGATACTCAACCGATTTACAGACCAGTAAATAAATCGCGGGAGCAATGAAAACGAGGTATTTTTCATAAAAAACTGGCAATAAAAAAGAGATGAAGTAGGTGACGATTGTAGGCAATAAAAACCAAAGAATCAGAAATAGTGTTGGTTTATCAGCCGCAGACTTTCTTTTAGTGAAAGAGAAAATATACTTGCCCAGTCCAAGTGATAAAAGGAGGATTACCATTACAGTTGGAACAGGTTGATTGCAGAATTTCCATAGAAGATTATAAAGGCTTGAAATAGTTGGTGGTTCCAACCATGTGCCTCCTGAAGAAGCTAAAACCCGATTAATAAAAATCACCAAATAGGGAAGGAATGCAACAAATAGAAGCACTCCCATTAATAAAAATGGTTTGTAAAGTTGTTTCCGTGTATGAGGGTTGAGAAATACAAAGAGATATTCAACAACCAGAAGCCAAAAAGCAAAAAAATGAGAATAGATTAGTAGGATATTAATCACTATCAGATAGACAAAGGTTTTTGTTTTGAACTCTTTTACCAGGTTCAAAAATAGATATACACTAGCCAGAGTCAGAAAAATAAATAAAGAGTAAACCCTTGCTTCCTGGGCAAGGAAGGTGTTGAAATTGGAGAATGTAAACAATAGTGCTGCCGATATTCCAACGGTTCGTGAGAAGTTACGGGTCCCGATGAAATAGATGAGCATGGAGGATAAGGCTCCAAAAATCAATGACAACAATCTTACCTTGAATGGGTCTATACCAACAAGGTTAATCCAGACATGCATTAGTAAAAAATGAAGCGGCGGGTTATTCTCTCCTGCCAGCATGTGAAAGATTTCCTGCCAAGGCATCTGCGAATAGAAAAGGGTAAAGGGTTCATCGATACTGATGTCCCTTGATCCTAAGAATAGTATCTTATATAAGATATTCAACAGCAGGATACCCAAAGGTATTCCTGCATGAACCCATTTCTGTTCAGAAACATACATTTTCATTTTTGAAGAAGATAGGAAGGATGATTATACCTATAACTTGATATCATCAAAGCTGAACTGTATCGGCCGATTCAACATGAAGTCAAAAAGTGTGAGCTTACGGAGTTCAAAGTAGCTTCTCCAGTATGTTTGCAATGCCTGGTAATAACCTTTTTCTGCATTGTCTGTTTCAATCTGGGCGTTGTTCAGATCCAGGATGCTATTCATCTTTCCAATGAGGTAACGACCTTTGGTTACGTCATAGTTTTTCTTGGCTACCGTGTCAGATTTTGCAGCTATTGTGACTTGATTTTTTTGCATATTGAACTGAACTACCTTCAGGTATACATTTCGTTGAAAGTCAAGTGTTTCCTGCTCGACCGAATTTTTTACAATTTCTTCCTGTGATTCAGCTATTTTTATCTTCCCTCTTGCAACGCCCCAGTCATATAGTGGAATATTGATGCCAAGTGAGACTTGCTGCTGGTCAAGAGGATCCTGATAGGCGCCGCTAAGGGTGTTTGCATTCTTGGTCAACCCAACAATGGCTACTAATTCTGCATCAAAACGGCCTGTCATTCTTGCTTGATTTACATCTCTCGCTGCTTCCAGGAGGCGTTTCTGGAAATCGATGAATGTGGAAGAGTTGGAGATGGAGAGTTGAACTGCTTCCTCCGGATTAACTGTAAAGAAATCTATCCTGGCCGGAGGCGTTAATTTGATGGGAATTGTATCTTTTATTCGCAGATATGATTTAAACCGGTAGAGTGCGTTGTCGAGGGAAAGTTCTGCATTTTCGACTGCAGCCTGGGCTTTAAGAAAATTTAACTCAAGTAGAAGCAAGTCATTCTCAGCAATCTTCCCAAGTTGATATCTCCCTTTTGCAATACGGAACAGGGTGTCGTAATTGGATAGGTTTGTATAGGCAATTTTCAGCTCGATTTGAGCATTTAATAACGTGAAAAAGTAATTTGTAGTTGTGATGCTAATTTGTTCGATATCTTCCAGGAATTTTTGTTTCGACTGAGAGTACTTCTTGGGCTGGATTTTCTTATCCCATTTATATGAGTTATACTGAAAAATGGGTTGTGACAATCCGACATTCACAGGGGTAGAGAGAAAGGAAGCAATGGTGCTGGAATCATTGATATTGTAAACTGCTTCCAATCCTGATCTCAGAAAGACAGAACCACCAGTGAATCCAATTCTCTGGGAAATTGAGAGGTTTGCATCAGCACTGATATATTGTTGTGGGACAAAAACCTGTTGACCAGTATTGATATCTGTTTGCTGGGATATTGTTCGCTGAAACTGAGGTAAAGTTGCATCGAGACCCAACTGGGGAAGGTTTGTCGCTTTGAATGATTTATATTCCCAGAAACTTGCCCGAAAGGTTTGTCTGGAATTCAGGGCATCAGGCGATTGGTCCATAGCTATTCCAATAGCATCTTCAAGTGTGAGAGTTCGAGCCGGGAGTTGTGCCTGTATTGAGTGGAAAGCGAAACCTGTAACGACAGATAGTATGGTAACGCGAGTGAGTTTTTTCATAGGTTCAGAAATCTGTTATTCGTGTCTGAGAGAAACAACAGGATCATGCATGGCAGCGCGTTTTGCAGGCATATACCCAAACACAATTCCTACAGTAACGGAAACCCCAAACGAGATCAGGATTGAGACTGGCGAAATGATGGTCAATATTCCTGCGGCCTCCATGATGATTTTGGAGAATGCCAATCCAAGGATGATGCCAATCAATCCTCCAGTGATACTAAGAATGATAGCTTCGGAGAGGAACTGAAATACAATATCGTTTTTGGTAGCACCAATTGCCTGGCGGATTCCGATCTCCTTGATTCGCTCCATCACAGAAGCGAGCATGATATTCATGATACCGATACCCCCCACAAGCAACGAGATGCTCGCAATTGCCCCCAATACGATATTGAAGATATCTTTGGTGCGTTGTTCCTGACGAAGCAGGAGCTCTGGGACTTTAATCTCGATATCAGTTGCACCCATATGACGCCTGGAAATCATTCGGCTAAGGATTTCAGTTGTTGGGCTTATCATTGAACTCTCTTTAACCTGCACAACGATTTTGTCGATCTGGTTCTTTTCCACTCCTTCCTGAGAACTACCGAATGAGATGGCAAAATCTCCCCCGAAAAACATGCCACTACCTCCTTTGATTGAAGCTGATGTTATCAGGGCCCGGTCTTTATACCTTCTGAGAATGGTTTGTATCGGAGCATAGATGGTGTTGTTGTAATCGGAGATACCGAGGTTGTCAACAGCGGATTGATTGATCTCCTGTTTTTTAAGGACGCCTATGACCCGTAACCAAATATGGCCGCACTTGATCTCCTTGCCAATCGGGTTTTCCTTAGGAAAGAAGCGCGATTTGATTGATGGGCCAATAATGCAGACGGCAATTCCTTCCCGCATCTGCTCTTGGTTAAACATATCGCCTTCCTGCAGGTCGAGACCAAAAACAGCAAAAAAATCGGGAGTAACCCCTGTGAGTTTGGTTGAAATTCGCCTACCACCCTTCATCACCTCCGTTTCGTAGATAATCTCGGGGCTAACCCGTTCAACGGTTGGAATAATATCCCTGATACTCTCGGCATCCTTCAATGTAAGACCTGGTGTAAAACGTTTTTGCTCCTGTCTGACACCTTTATCCAGATCATCTGAGGAGGCATCTTCAGAGCTGGTCCCGGTTCCTTTGTCTAGTTTTGGAGTAATGATGATGTTGTTGACTCCAACCAGTTTCATTTGGTCGAGAATCTCCTTTTGTGCCCCGGCGCCAATTGCCATCATGGCAATCACGGCAGCTACTCCGAAGATAATCCCCAGAGCTGTTAGCATGGAACGGAATTTATTCAGAAAGACTGCTTCCAGGGCAATGTTGAGAATGTATTTGTATCGTTCGAACACAGGAGTCTGTATAAAAAATGAATAGGTTAGTTGCCAGGTCTTTTTTGGCGATTTCCAGAAGGTCTGTTTCCCTGATTGGGCATTTTCCCACCTTCCTTCATTCTCATGCGATCTCCTTTGATCGAATCCTTGCCGGGTAAAGCATTTTCTTGAATGGTATCTTTCTTTGGGTTGTATTTCTCAACAATTTCCGGTGCAAGCATGACGATATCAATTCTTTCGTCGGACTCAGGAGCCAATAGAAGTATTTCGTCCTCCAGGGTAAGTCCCTCTTTTACGATAATTTCATCGTAATTACTCTGACCTAGTATCACTTGTTGTTTAACCAGAGAGCCATCTTTTTTATAAACGAACGTAATACTATCATTATTGAAAATAGACTCTAACGGAATATACAAGACACTGTCGATTGTGGCTGTGAGAATGGTATTTTTTGTGGTCATGGAGGGACGGAGGATTGAGTCAAATTCATTAACCAAAATCTTCACTTCAAACACTTTTGCATTTGACCCCTGGAGCTGTTCTCCAATATTTGCAACCTCCGTGACGACTCCGGTAAATTTTTTATCAGGGAAGGCATCAATGCCAATCTCAACTAGCTGGCCTGCTTTTACTTTGCTGATGTCAATCTCATTCACATAAGTTTTGGAGATCATTTCGGAAAGATCCGGTAATTCTGCTACGATAGGATCCCAGGCGCTTATTGTGGCTCCGATCCCCATTTTACTACCATCCCAGCTCCTTCTGTAGATCACCATTCCTGCCTTTGGGGCAATTACTGTAAATTGTTGCAACACTCTTGTCATCTCATCCAGTTTGCGTTGCGCAGTATTAAACTCAGCATTGACTTCATTCATAGTGGCGATTGCCTTCTCGTATCGAAGCATATAGTTCTTTTCAGCCTGAGTAAGAGCTCGTTCCCCTTTTTCAAGATCGATTTCAACCTGCCGGATGGTGGCAGGTGGTTCATATTTGGATTGCTCAAGAGCAATCTTTTTCTCTTCGAGGTTGTATTTCAAGTTGATCAACTCATCGCGGGCATTCCTGAGTTCGAGTGAGGTATCCAATTTTGTCTTTATCAGCTGTGACTCAAACTTCTCGAGGTTCGTCTCTTCATCTTTGATTTTGTTGGTAATTTCGGTACGGTCGAGAGTTGCCACATACTGACCTGAATCAACAACGGTACCGTCAGGTATAATATCCTCAATTTTTGTTTGGTATACCCGTATCTGACGCAATCCATCGGGGCCATAGATTTTTTCAGAACTCTTTGCCTGCAGTTCACCCGTAGTAGTAACTTCAATGGGGAAACTACCGAATTTGGCCTGAACGAAGATCTCCTGGGTTTTCTCAGATTTAGAGAAGATGAAAAAGAGTATGATTGCCAGAACGATAATTCCGGCAAAGATGTAAACGTATCGTTTTGTTGTCATAGGAAAGATATGTTGAAACCACAAATATATGACCAATCAAGCAACCGAACAAGTAAAAACGAAATATTAGGCGTCAATATTTGCGTACTTCGCATTTTTTTCGATAAACTCTCTTCTGGGCGGGACATCATCCCCCATTAGCATGGAGAAAATCCTGTCGGCTTCAGTGCCGTTCTCAATTGTAACCAGGCGAAGTGTACGGAATTCAGGATTCATAGTAGTGGTCCAAAGTTGTTCAGCATTCATCTCCCCGAGGCCTTTGTAGCGCTGAATATGGATTCCGCTCTCTTTCCCATTGGCAGTGAGTTCAGCAACCAATGCAACCCGTTCATCTTCATTCCAGCAATAACGCTCGAAACTCCCTTTTTTAATCAGGTAAAGTGGTGGTGTGGCAATATATACATTGCCATTCTCGATCAGTTCTTTCATGTATCTGAAAAAGAAAGTGAGAATCAACGTGGCGATATGGCTTCCGTCGACATCGGCATCAGTCATGATAATGATCTTATGGTACCGGAGTTTTTCAAGGTTGAGAGCTTTGCTGTCTTCTTCTGTGCCGATCGTAACGCCCAAAGCAGTAAACATGTTTTTTATTTCCTCGCTTTCAAAGATCTTGTATTGCATGGCCTTTTCCACATTCAGGATTTTTCCTCTAAGCGGAAGGATCGCCTGGTATTTTCGGTCTCTGCCCTGTTTGGCTGTTCCACCAGCAGAATCTCCCTCAACAAGATAGATCTCACATTTTGCAGGATCGGCTTCTGAGCAGTCGGCCAGTTTCCCGGGGAGTCCTGATCCAGAGAGGACATTTTTACGTTGAACTAGTTCTCTGGCTTTTCGGGCAGCATGGCGTGCTGTTGCAGCCAGGATAACTTTATTCACAATGGTTCTGGCTTCATTCGGATGCTCTTCAAGGTAGTAGGAGAGAAGGGAGGATACAAGTTGATCGACAACCCCCATCACCTCATTGTTCCCGAGTTTGGTTTTGGTTTGACCTTCAAACTGAGGTTCCTGAACTTTGACAGAAATAATGGCAGTAAGTCCCTCCCTGAAGTCGTCGCCATTGATATCGAACTTCAGTTTGGAGAGCATTCCCGATTTTTCTGCGTAGGTCTTCAGTGTCCTGGTAAGCGCCCTACGGAACCCTGACATATGTGTGCCTCCTTCGTGGGTGTTGATATTGTTCACATAACTGTGAATATTTTCCGAAAAGGATGTGTTATATTGCATGGCAATTTCGATCGGGATCCCATTCTTTTCGCCCTCCATGGTGATGGGTTCGGGAATGAGTTTTTCACGCGTGGCATCCAGGTAGCTGATAAAATCGGAAAGACCGGTTGATGAGAAAAAGGTATCAGACATGAACTGTCCTTCATCATCTTTCTCTCGTTCGTCGAGCAAAGAGAGCGTAATCCCTTTGTTCAGATAAGCAAGTTCCCGTAGACGGGAAGCAAGGATGGAATAGTCGTAATGCTCAACAATAAAGATGGTATTGTCGGGCTTGAACGTGACCTCTGTACCATTGTGCGTTGTATCACCGATAACTTTTACGGGGTAAAGGGGTTTCCCAAAAGCGAACTCCTGCTGGTAGATTTTGCCATCGCGGTTAACGGTGACCATAAGAGTGGCGGATAAGGCATTTACAACTGATACTCCTACGCCATGAAGCCCTCCGGAGACTTTGTACGTATCTTTATCAAACTTACCACCTGCATGGAGTACAGTCATTACCACTTCAAGGGCTGATCGTTGCTCCTTCTCATGAAAATCTACAGGGATGCCGCGTCCATTATCAACAACGGTAATTGAATTATCCGGGCGAATTGTCACCTCAATATGGGTACAATATCCTGCCAAAGCCTCATCGATAGAGTTATCTACCACTTCATAAACAAGGTGGTGTAATCCTTTGATGTTGACGTCCCCAATATACATAGCGGGACGTTTCCGAACCGCTTCCAATCCCTCCAGTACCTGAATGTTGTCAGCTGTATAATTTTTACTCGCCAAATCCTTTTCTATGTCAGTCATAATCAGATAGTTATATAAAATACTAATACTATACAAATGTACGAAAAAAAGCGATACGGAATCCTGATTTAATGGAGTAGAATCGAGGTTTTTATCAACAGGTTTCGGTGAATAAACTGATGATGATTTCGGCAGCATTTCCGTTCCCGAAAGCCTGTGACTGAGCGTGTTTTGGGAAAGGTAGCTGAACTGCCCGGATAATTTTCTCTGGAGCGGTAGCCGTAATGGTGTTCCAGTTATCGTGAAGGGTCTCCACCCACTCGGTTTCAGTCCGGAGTGTGATACAGGGTGTTCCCAGGAAGTAGGCTTCTTTCTGAAGTCCCCCCGAGTCGGTCAGCACTTTTTGCGCTTTCAGGATAAGTGAAAGCATCTCCAGGTAGCCGACAGGTTCGATCAGATGAAGGTTTTGAGGGATATGGAATTTGGAGATAATCTTCTTTGTACGTGGATGGATTGGAAGTAAGACAGGGTAAGGAAGTTCCCTGATTGCATTCAGGATATTTTCCATATTTTCAGGGTGATCGGTGTTTTCGGCTCGATGGATGGTTGCCAGCAGGAACTCTTTCGGAAGATCCTGAATGGAGTAAGCTCCAGGATCTTTCTCAATGATCTCCCGGTAGTAGAGTACTGAGTCGTACATCACGTCACCGGTGAACCTGGTTACATTTGCTAACCCTTCGTTACGCAGGTTTGTAACCGCAGTTTCTGTTGGAGCAAAAAGCAGATCTGAAATCCGATCGGTAACAATTCTGTTGATCTCTTCGGGCATGATCCTGTTGAAGCTTCTCAAACCGGCTTCTACATGAGCCACCGGTATATGAAGTTTAGTGGCAGCCAATGCTCCTGCAACGGTTGAATTTGTATCCCCATAAAGCAGTGTCCAATCGGGTTTCTCCTTTATCAGGATTTCTTCGATTCCTTCCAGCATCCTTCCGGTTTGGATGGCATGACTGCCCGATCCAACGCCCAGATTGTAATTTGGTTCAGGAATATTTAGCTCTTCAAAGAAGAGCCTTGACATGTTTTTATCGTAATGTTGTCCGGTATGAAGAATGACCTCATTGATGTCGGGGTGAACTCTGATGACACGGGAGATGGTTGCAGCTTTGACAAACTGGGGACGAGCCCCGATG
>CAZXQU010000023.1:34581-42104 GCA_964642545.1 uncultured Prolixibacteraceae bacterium
AAACAGCAGTTCAGTAAGCAGGATTCTGTTTTAATCTGTCATTTATCTGAACCGGCCGTCACCGGACGGTTTTCGCGACCTACCCCTCCCGTCGCCTTACGGCCCTGGCGAGCAGCCAGGTGATTTGCATCAGCGGGATGTACATGGTCTTTCAACCCATGAGGTTTACCCACCCCGGATGTTGCCATCCGAGATCGTGGTCTCTTACACCACGTTTTCACCCTGGCCTGTTTGAGCATCCCAGCGGGTCGCCCAAACAGGTGGTTATTTTCTGTGGCACTAGCTGTAACCCGATTGCCCGGATCCCTTCCTGTTAGGAAGCATGGTGCTCTTTGTTGTCCCGACTTTCCTCCCCGGAAAAAGTTTTAAAAATATACTTTCTCCGGAGCGACAGAACGAACTGCTGGTATGCAAAGATAGCATAAATCCGTGACATTTTTCTACCTTTGGGCCCCTCCATGAACTGTGATGAAAGATTTAAGCCAGGGAAGCGAAGGGAAACTGATATTCAGATTTGCCGTACCAATGTTGCTGGGAAATGTTTTCCAGCAACTCTACAATGTGGTAGATACGATCATTGTGGGCAAATTCATTGGCAATGAGGCACTCGCTGCTGTAGGAACCTCTTTCCCTATTATATTTATGTTGATCTCCTTCATCATGGGGATTACAATGGGCTTTACCATTATCATTTCGCAATATTTCGGGGCAAAGGATATGGATCGGGTGAAGAAAGCGATCAACACCCTCTATATTTTTGTGTTTTTTGCCTCCATTATCGTGAGTGTGGCTGGTAGTTTTTTAAGCGGTTGGATCTTCCGGTTGGTCGATTTACCTGAGCAGATCATACCGCAGGCTCAAGATTTTTTGATCATCTTTTTTTTGGGGCTGATCTTTTTATTCGGATATAACGGGACTAGCGCTATTTTACGCGGTTTGGGAGATTCCAAAACCCCTCTCTATTTTTTGATTGGATCGGTAACACTGAACATCCTTCTTGATCTATTGTTCGTACTCGGTTTTGGATGGGGTATCAAGGGAGTGGCTTTTGCCACCGTGCTCTCCCAGGCGTTTGCTTTTATAGCGCAGATCATATACCTGAACAAATACCACAGTTTCCTGAAGTTCTCTTTTCGTGACTTGAAATTCGACAGGCTTATCTTTAACCAGGGCATCCGGATTGGATTGCCAACAGGGTTCCAGCAAACGTTTGTCGCAGCCGGCATGCTTGCTTTGTACTGGATCGTTAACCAGTATGGTGTGGTAGCAAATGCCGCTTACAGTGCAGCGGGACGGATCGACATGTTTGCAGTGATGCCGGCCATGAGTTTCAGTGCTGCCCTCAGTACTTTCGTGGGGCAGAATCTTGGAGCCAATCGCCCCGAACGTGTAAAGAGGGGCTTGCGTGATACATTTCTAATGACTACCGGGTTTGCGGTTGCCATATCCATAGTGACTGTTTTTTTTGGGAAATACCTGATGATGATGTTTTCCAGTGACCCCGAAGTGATTGAATTGGGAAGGATGTACCTGATGATCGTCGGATCATTTTATGTTCTCTTCACAACGATGTTTATCATTAACGGGGTTCTGCGTGGAGCAGGGGCAACGTTTATCCCAATGATAATCACTCTTCTTGCGTTATGGGCCGTGAGGGTTCCTGCAGCATACCTCCTTTCAAGTTTTCCTGAGATAGGTCTTTTTGGCGTTTTCTGGTCGATCCCAATCGGATGGCTTACCGGGGTTGTTCTTGCAGCTCTCTATTATTTCTCCGGACGATGGAGAAGCAAAACTGTGGTGAGGTATGATGAAAGGGGTGTGAGGGTTTGAGGGTGGGGAGGGAGGAAAGTAAGAAATTAGGAAATTAGGGAATTAGGCAGGGGGTGGTGATTCGATTTAGGATGATGGAGAGGTGCTCGGTGAGAGACTTCCTCGAGTAGGCTTCAATGTTTTTACTTTCAGAAGAAAGCGTTCCGTTTTTATACCGGGAATAAAAGTCAAGGATATTTCTCTCCATGCTGACGATATCTCCGTGATCCGAGATCAGGCCCGAATTGGTTTGTTTCAGAATCTCAGCGGCGTCGCCATCCAGAGGGCCAATACAAAGAATAGGCCGTTTTGCAGCCATGTATTCAAAGAATTTTCCGGTAAGAATCATCTTTGCGTTTGGTGCATTGTTAATGATCAGAAGAAGAACCTGGGATTGACGTTGTGCGATTACCACCTGATCGTGAGGCAGGTAAGGAATTCGGTTTACATAGCGTGCAAGTCCGTTAGAATCGAGAGACTTTGTTACTGTATAATCGATTTTTCCAATCAGCTTGATCTCCAGATCAGCAGCCAGGTCCTCGTGGGTCGTGATGAGGGTTTGCAACACTGACCACAGTGCCTCAGGATTTCGTGTGCTCACCAGTGTGCCGATATGGGCAATAGAGAATTTTTTATCCATCACGGCTTCCGGGGCAAGAAGGATATCATCAGAATCAAAACCATTGGTAATTACATCATATTTCCTGGGAAGAATCCGGGTAAAATCCTTGGCCATGGTATTGCTTATCACTGTAACAGCCGAAGCATCCTTGAGAACCATCCTTTCAAGCCGATGGTGTTCTTTATTAGCGGAGGCAGTTAACTTCAGGTCCTTATAAAAATCGATATTGGTCCAGGGGTCCCTGAAATCGGCGAGCCAAGGGATATTGAACTGCCGGGTAATTTTCCATGCTGTCAGGTGCATTGAGTGCGGAGGACCTGTAGAGACAATGGCGTCCACATGATTTGCTTTAAGGTATTTTTTCAGAAACCGGACAGAGGGGTTGATCCAGAATTTTCTGGCATCCGGGATGAAAAGATTTCCCCTGATCCATACAGAGATGTTTTCCAGGAACCGGTTTTGTTTTTTTTCTGAGAGGAACGCGGCATTGATCTTCTCCTCTTTTTTCCTGCCCATCATCTTTTTATATGCGGCATATGGTTCCCAGATGGGTTGACGAAGGATCGTTAATCCTTCGGGAATGTCTTTTTCAAGAGAATCATCCTGTTCGGGATATTCAGGATTATCGGGAATATACAGCACTGGTTCCCAGTTGAAACCGCGCAGGTATTTCACGAATTTCAACCAGCGTTGTACCCCGGCTCCACCACTTGGTGGCCAGTAGTAGGTGATTATCAGAACCTTTTTCATTATGCGGATTTCCATACCTTCCGGGCTTCAAGCACACCAAGGAGTATGATTAATAAGAGAAGGATGATGGAGCTGATGAATGAGATCTTTTCTCCAACCACATAAACATTGGGTTCAAATTTGAATTCCAGCTTATGGTTGCCAGCAGGAAGAACCATTGCTCTAAGTACATAGTTGGCACGGAAGTGAGGGGTCAGTTCTCCATCAACATAGGCATTCCAGCCTTTTGGATAGTAGATTTCCGAAAACACAGCCAAACCGTCTTTGCCTGTGTTATAATCGTAGGTCAGATCATTTGGTGCGTAGGAAGTCAGGCTGATATAAGCCACTGAATCTCTTCCCGGAGTGAATGATGTAAGCGTATTTTCGAAACGTTTATCAATGATGGCTGTATCGGCAGGATTGAAAATTGATATAGCGGCCATCTCCTGGTCGGCATTGTCGACCAACTCATATCCTTTCACAAACCAGGCATGCCCGAGTGCGTCATAGTTGCGTTGTGCCGTTGGCTTTCGGTCTTCACCAGGAAGAATAAAGTATTTCGTATTGAGCATATTCAGAACGCTCATGTTTTGTTTGCTAATCTGATTTTCGATGAGTTCCTGGTAGCGTCTCAGTTTGGCTCCATGGTAACCTCCAATACTCTTATGAAAGTAAGAGGTGCTGGCATCGTTGAATGTGTTGACTGTGAGGTTGAAGACTCTGAAATCTGGATCGGGGTCCTGCAGGATTTGCTGATCGGCTTCCGTGGGAGTAAATGGCTTCTCAACCTTTGTTTTCGTGGTGAAACTATCGTTGTTCAGGTACCGCTTACTGATCACAAACATATCCAGCAGAATCAGGGCTGCCAGTATCATGTAAACGTAAGTTTTATTGAGTTTGCTGAGCAGGAAAGCCCAGAGTACACCTGCTGTCAGGATGACAAAGGCGAAGGAGCGCAAGGCATCAAGGCGTACGAGCCGTGCCCGTTCATCGCGGATGGCCTGCATCATCCAATCGGGGAACTGGAATTGCTGCTGGATGGAGGCATCATTGGCTCCGGTAAAACTAAGGAATACTCCGGGCATGATCACAAACAGTAATGCAATTCCTCCGGTGATTCCGGCTGCAATCTGGAGCGATTTAACCAGCTTCTTTTGATCCAGATGCTTTTCGAAGAGCACCTTAAGCGCCATTAACCCAAGGATAGGCATGGCTATTTCTGCAATCACCAGTGCCATGGATACAGCCCGAAACTTATTGTAACCAGGGACGTATTCCATAAAGAAGTCGGTGAAGGCCATAAAGTTGTGCCCCCAGGATAGAAGAATTGACAATACCGTTACGGATAGGAGCCACCATTTCAGCGGTCCTCTCACAATGATCAGTCCCAGAATAAACAAGAAGAATACAATCGCTCCAACATAGACTGGTCCCGCCACGGAGGGTTGGTTCCCGAAGTAAAGGAAGGGGAGTGGGTATTTGGTGAATTGAGCGATCTGGTTCTGAGGAACGTTATTCTCTTTCAAGGCTTCTACGATAGCTGAGCTTTCGCTGATTTTTGCCGCGGATGCTCCGCCATAGAAGTTGGGAATAAAGAGGGTCATTGTTTCACCAACACCATAGCTCCACTGGGTGGCATAGTCTTTATCGAGTCCGGAAGTCTTGTTCTCGAGATTGCTTGTAAGTTCAGATTTTCCCCTGATCGTATCTTTACCGTATTCCCAGGTTGCCCATAGCGTTGCGATATTGGTGAGAGCGGCAAAGGAAGCAGCGATTATCAAGACGCCAACCGATGCAAACAATTTTACAATACGTTTTTCCCTGATTGCGAAAATCAGTTCAAAGAGGCCCAGGATAAATACCATGATTACCAGATAATAGGTGATCTGAGGGTGATTTGCCTTGATCTCGAGCGAGAGGAAGATGGCTGTGAGGATTCCTCCGAGAATGTATTTTCGTCTCAATGTGAGGATGATTCCGGCAAGAACAGGTGCAATATAAGCAATCGCGTGAGCCTTAGAGTTATGACCAACATCAATGATGATGAAGAAGTAGGAGGAGAAGGCAAACGCAATTGCTCCGGCAATAGCCAGCCAGGGATCAATTTTCAATACGAGAAGCAGGATAAAGAATCCGATGAAGTAGAGAAATACGGTACTGGCCGGATGGGGGAGTCCGAGTGAAAGAATTGTATCCAGGTAGCCCAGAATATTTCCCTTGTAGACGACAGAGATCTGGTATGCAGGCATCCCGCCGAACATGGAGTTGGTCCAGAGTGGTTCTGTGTCGGTCTTCTCCCTGAAGTCGGCAATCTCTTTTGACATGCCGGTGAACTGCATGATGTCGGATTGCTGAATTCGTTTCCCTTCAAGCAATGGGCTGAAATAGATCATGGTAATCACCAGAAAAACAAAAACGGCGGTAATGTATGGAAGGATGGTCTTGAAATCGAACTTTTTCATGGGTGTATATTTAGCTGAGTGGTGAAAATAAAAAAAGAAGATCATATTTCATAATCTTCTTTCTCTACAAAGGTGGTTAAAAAAATTAATTCTTATCCAACTTTTCGTCTGAAACGCTCAATTTCTTTCTTCCTTTAGCCCTTCTTGCTGCCAGAACCTTCCTTCCGTTTGCACTGGCCATCCGTTCGCGGAAACCGTGTTTGTTCTTCCTTTTTCTTTTCGAAGGGTTGTATGTTGGTTGTGCCATGGTAACTGAATTTTAGGGCTGCAAAAGTATAAAGATAAATTCAGAATTCAAAATTTATTTTACCGGAATATCTTTCAGGGTTTCAACGAGGAAGTCCCAGAATTTTTCCACGGTGCCTATATTTACTTTTTCATCCGGAGAGTGCGGGAAGCGGATGGTTGGTCCGAATGAGATCATGTCCCAATTCGGATAAGCCCCTCCAAGGATTCCACATTCCAGTCCGGCATGAATTGCCCTAATTTCAGGAACCTTCCCGAATTTCTTCTGGTAAACGTCCTGCATAGCTTTTAAAATGGCAGACTCCGGATTTGGTTTCCAACCCTGGTATTGTCCGTCGAAAATAATCTTCGCGCCTGCCAGTTCAAATACAGATTGGATCATCTGCTCAAGATCGAACTTGGCAGAGTCGACTGAACTTCTCAGGAGGCATTGAATCCTGATTTCGCCATTGGCTGATTTCACGATTGCCAAGTTTGTAGAGGTTTCTACCAATCCGGGCATCTCGTTACTCATTCGGATTACACCGTTGGGGCATGCATAAATCGCATTGAGCAGGTTATGTTGTGTTTTTTCATCTATCCAGGCTGAGGGTGTTTCCACGGGATCAACCAGGATAGCTAGATCGGGTTCCACAGCGGAAAGTTCCTTTCGGACGATCTCTGTCAGCTCTTTCACATAAGCCAGGAAGCCCTCTTTGTTTGTAGTCGGGACTCCAACGATCGCTGACGATTCGCGTGGGATGGCATTGCGTAGGCTTCCACCATCGATGCTGGCAAGACGCAGGCCGAATTGTCGTTCGGTAACCCACATCAGGCGGGTGAGGATCTTGTTTGAGTTACCACGACCAAGAGGAATATCAAGGCCGCTATGACCGCCTTTGAGCCCTTTGACGGTCAGTTTGAACGTCGCAATACCAACAGGGGCTTCAATCTCCTGGTAGTCAAATGTTGCATTGGCATTGGTGCCACCGGCACATCCGATGTAGAGTTCACCTTCATCTTCTGAATCCATATTCAACAGGATATCCCCTTTGAGAACTCCGGGTTTAAGACCAAAAGCGCCTGTCATGCCGGTCTCTTCATCGATGGTAAAAAGGGCTTCAATGGGGCCATGCTGCAGGTCTTTAGCTGCGAGGACTGACATTGTAGCGGCGACTCCAATCCCATTGTCAGATCCAAGAGTGGTACCTTCAGCTTTCACCCAGTCACCATCCACATATGGTTTCAATGGATCTTTTACAAAATCGTGCTTGGTATCTTCATTTTTCTGTGGGACCATATCCAGATGGGACTGAAGGATCACGCCCTGGCGGTTTTCCATTCCGGGAGTTGCGGGTTTGAAGATAATGACATTGCCCACCTCATCAACAATGGTTTCAAGGCCATGTTCCTTGCCGAAGTCAACAACGTATTTACTAACCATCTCCTCGTGTTTTGAGGGGCGGGGGATTTGGGTCAGTTCATAGAAATATTTCCAGAGTGATTCGGGCTTGAGGGTTAAGAGTTTACTCATGATTTATTTGATTTTATTAAGGTTACTTTTAAAGTTGTCGGTTGTTGGTTTCAAGTTTCAGGTTTCAGGTTGTCCTCCCTGACCTAATTTCCTAATTTCCTAATTTCCTAATTTCCTAATTTCCTAATTTCCTAATTTC
>CAZXQU010000024.1:0-41720 GCA_964642545.1 uncultured Prolixibacteraceae bacterium
CGTCAACGAAACTGGGTCCGGCTGTAATACCGACAACGGCAATAAAGGCTGTCAATCCGAGGTTGGTCATGATCCAGAGAGCAGGTTGCGGTATCTGTGCGACATTGGGATGTTTGGACCGGAACCATCCGAAGAAAAGTCCGGCAATCAGCGCTCCTCCGCTTGTACTGAGGCTCAGGCTGACTTTGCCGACATGAAATGCAAGGACACCTATCAAACCACCTAACAGGATCCCCAGACCAACGGAGATCAGATCAGTAGTGTTGGTCATGATATCAGAAATGCCCAATAGTTTCACAGCCTCATTGACATCTTTTTTCGGACCGATCAAATAAAGCATATCCCCTTTTTGAATGATGGTTTCCGGCATCATAGGAATCTCTGTTCCTCCCCGGGTAATCTTTTGCAGGGAGACCCGCAGGTCGAACCGCTGATGGCTCAACTCCCTGATTGTGATTCCATCAGCCTCTTTACTGGTAAGAAGCATCCTAACCGCCTCCACTTCAAAACTCAGAAGATGCTGATCGAAGATCTCCTTGCCGATCACCTTCTCTTCTGTTAAAACAACAGCTCCCTTTCCCTGAAGTACAACATCATCATGGGCTTCAAAACGAAAATCAGGATCCGGTTCAAGAACCTCTTTTGCTCCTTTTCTCCTGACTTTTTCAACGTATATCCTGTAGCCGTCAGCCAGAAACATCTTCTGTACCTCGTCAACCGTCTTCCCAACAAACAGGGAATCGGGACTTATATTGAAAGCCCTGAAGACAACGCTGTTGAAGGAGGAGATCAGGGAGGGGTCATCCGATCCAACTCCCAGCTTGGCAGCAAGGTCGATACACTGCTGACGTGCTTTCTTAAGCCCTCCCCAAAAGAGTGGTCCCACCTGGGCAAGGAAGAAAGCCGATCCGATGGTTCCAAAAAGGTAGGTGACCGCATAACAGACAGGGATGGCGTTGATCATGCTTTTCTTCAGGGCTGGGTCGATGCCCAGCGAGTTGATCGTGTCTCCGCCAACACCAATGACGGCTGAGATGGTTTGGGCTCCGGCGAATAAACCGGCAGTTTGGCCGGCGTTATATCCCATCATTTTTGCCAACAACCAGGTGGCAACCAGGGCTATGGCAGAGATAATGAGGGTGAACAATAACTGAGGCAGCCCCGATTTTTTCAGACTGTTAAAAAACTGGGGTCCAACGCTGTACCCCACGGAAAAAAGAAAAATAAGGAAGAAGATCTGCTTCACATCGTTGGAGATATCGATCCGCATCTGCCCAACAATGACACCTACCAGTAAGACACTCGTCACATTGCCAAGGGAGAATGTTTTGTACTTAAAACGACCAATGAAAAAACCGGCCGCAATGGTAAGAAAAACAGCGAGTTCGGGGTGCTCGCGAAAGGTAGTGAGAAACCAGTTCATAATGATGATGTTAAGTTTGGGTGTCTAAAGTAAAAATAATATTGTATTGATTTGCATAATTGGGGAAAAAGTTATCAAACTAGTAAATTTGTGGGATCGTTGTTCACCAATGGGTTAATCAAGAACGTTATGATAACGCTGGCTCTTATCTGTTTTCCCATTCTGATGGCACTGATCCTCTTTGGCCTTCGCGGAGACAATCTGGTGAGATGGACTGCACTGCTTGGATCTATGGCCGAGGCTGGATGGGCAATCTTTGCCTGGATCAATTACTTGTATTACTGCAAATGCAGCCTCCGCTTTGAAGCTTATTGGCTTGAGGTGCTGGGAATTTCAGGGAAGTTTGACATGAATGGTCTCAGCATGACACTTACTCTTGTCATCACCCTCCTGGTCCCAATGATTATACTATTCTCATGGGAAAGGAGAATCCGCAGACGATCACTTTATCTCGGAATAATATTTCTGATAGAAATGCTGGTAATTCTGGTGGCAGCTTATTATGCAGGATGAGATAATCTGATCCCTCCTCGGCCATCCCTTTGTGAGGAGGGAGTAAGTCCCCTTCAGGGGCTTGAATGGTCATATAAATCGCTCGATCTCCGCCGCGTGCTCCATCTCCTCCTCCATGATCTGGTGGATGAGCTGCTTGGCGTCTGTTTTGGTGCGTTTCTCCATCTCGGTGTAAAAGGTCACGCTGTCGTTCTCAAACTTTAAAGCGATCTCCAAAGCCTCTTTAGGGGTGTGGACGGTTGTGGCAAGTTCGGCTCCGGCTCCGGGTTTGCCAAAGATGTGCTGTTCAGCAAGGTAGCTGATGTAATCAAACTCCTCATCAGCTTTGAACTCGAACTTCTCCGCCTCAAAATGTTCAGCTAGTTTCTGAAAAATTGCGATGTGCATCAGCTCTTTTTCAGCCAGGTCAAGCAGAAGGCCTTTGATATCGTTATTATCGCCGATGGCCTTGGCGGCCTTGGTGTAGAATTCGTTGCCGTTCTCTTCGATCCTGACGGCAATCTCGATGATCTCTTGTCCGGAGTAGTACATTTGAGGGGTAATTTCCAACAAAGGTAGAAATATTGATCGTTTTTTCGAAAAAACAAATATCTACCTTTGCCGTTAATCATATATACTGTTTTAAGAAGACTATGTTTTCCCGCGATCTCGAAAAGTACTCCTCCGCCTTCACACTCTCCGACATGGAGATCTTTATTTTTCCGGAACTTCTTTACTCCCTGGTTGTTGCCAATATTCTTTCTCCCGAGATCTGGAAGTGGAGGGAAGACAAGTGGTTTCATAAGATTGAGGCCATGCCCCCGATGAAACGGATCCAGAGGGTGAAGCAGTATATTATGGATCATTACGACTTCAATCTCGATCTGGAGACGTGGGGCCTTACCGACAAGGAGACTGAGATCAACCGTTTTAGGGAGTTCGTTGATACATATGTGCTGAGGCATTCCAATGCCCTCTTCGGCTATGAGGGGGACAAATACTATTTCGATATCGATATCCGTCGTCATTTTGGTCTTGATAAATTTGACACCGATATTATCCCCTATTGGAAAACAGAGACAGTTGAAGCGATGAATGCCTTCAGGTTCAAGCCCGACCATCCGGCTGGGGCAGGGGAGTGTGTGTCACTTGCAACGCTCTATGCTGCTGCCCTGTTTATTGTGGCACGCATCCCTCTGAAGCAGATCTTCCTTATGGGGACCCCACTGCACTCTCAGAATTTCGTGATGGTGGATGACGGTGTGTTGACAAACAATAGGAGGATTGTGACCAAAACGATGTGGTACAATGGGAGTGAACTTTCTGCCCTTGCCCGTCGTGCCATCGAACATGAGCAAGTGACCATTGTGGCACACCAAACTGGTTATATTCATTCGATCTTCCCGGAAGCAACGATTGACGAAAATGATTACCACCGCTTTCGGGAATCGCTGAAAACTTTTCTGAATATAAAGATCGATTACGAGATTTTCATCAATTTCCTTCGCTACTACAGCCGTCATCAGAAGAGATTCCAGTTATCGGTTCCCTGTCGCGGTACTGTAAAATACCTGGCGGTTGAAAAAGCGTTTGGATATGAACACGGAAGCAAAAACCGGCTAGGCGACAAAACCGCAAAAAATCTCCTCTGTGAGATTGGCGATGAGGACTTCTCCCCTTGTCCTTACGACGGACTCGCAATTATCAGCAGCAAGGATACCCTGTTTGAGACAAAGGATTACCATGAATTTATTGAGACACTTCTGAATTCGTTCCCCGACCTGGATCCCGATAAGGAGTTCAGCCAGGACCTGAAACGATTTGTCCACACAGTTCCCCGGTTGCCTGGAGGGGAGAAGGAGTGGGTAGGGGCACAGGGCACAGGGCACAGGGCACAGGAAGAGGGGAGACTTGAAATAACTCCTGAGATGACCAGGGAGGAGATAATGACGGAAGTTACGCGATACGCGATACGTGATATGAGATCAGATGATCAGTCATTCGGCATTGCATATCCGGCATCATTGTCATTGCGAGGAGCGGAGCGACGCGGCAACAGCATCCAGCTGGCCTTGTACACCGGCAGGTTCATGGATTATTGCGATTGGGAACCTTTCCTGAAGGCAGTGATGGAGCGAAATCCAGTATCCGTAGCCTATTTCAGGGAGATGGAACTGCCGGAAGTTTATAGCCGGTTACTCGAATGGCCAAATGAATCAATCTACGAAGGGAACCGGCTTGCGCTTCCCGACGAAGTCGTTAATTTCGAACGGGGAGATGGTATTGAGAAGGCATTGACTCTTGCCAACGTGATCCGTTCCCGCGACCGTGGAAGTAAAATAACCCTGGTGGTCGACCAACAAGATGTGCCATTGCAGGTAGCCGGAGAACACTATCACTTCAAGTCAGAAAAGCAGTTTAATAAAAAAGTGTCGTTGTAACTGTTTTTCCTACCTCCCTGCCTCATATCACCCTACCGTAACAATCCCCCACGGCTTGGCGGTTTCCCAAGCACTGCGGGTAAAGTCGGGGACTGAAATGGAGTTACTGCGGTTGTTGACCGATATTTCACTCAACTCCACAATCGACGACCAGGTGGCGGCATCATAGACATCCTGGTCCAGAGGCAAACCGTTTCGCAGGCAGTATATCAGACGGTAATCCATGATGAAGTCCATCCCGCCATGTCCTCCCACCTCCCGGGCTTTTTCGCCAATCTGTTTCGACAATGGATGTTCATACTCCTTCATCAAGGCATCGTAAGCATCCTGTTTAAGCCATTTATGGGCGGTTGGTTCCAATGCGATTTTTTGGGAAGGCCACTTCCGGGCAGCACCCTTCGTGCCGCTGAGCAGGTGAATCCGGCTATAGGGACGGGGAGAGGTGGTGTCGTGTTGAATCATGATGGTTTTCCCTCCGAAGGTACGGATCAGGGTTGTATTCATATCGCCCAGGGTATACCGCTGACGGGCTTCAGGTGAGTCGGGGCCGAATTTCTCAATGGCGTAAAGGCTCATCCCCACCTGGTTGGTCGACATGGATGTAAGGTACTCCATCCGGTCGCCCCGGTTGATATCCATGATCTGTGCTACAGGTCCGAGACCATGAGTAGGATAAAGGTTACCGTTTTTCCACTTACTGAACTGCAGTCGCCACATATCCCAATAGCCGTTTGTTTTGTCAAACTTCAGCCAGCGGAGGTCGTGAATGTAAGCGCCTTCGGCATGCATGATGTCACCGAAAACCCCCTGGCGGGCCATGTTGAGTGTGGCGAGCTCAAAGAAGTCGTAGCAGCAATTCTCCAGCATCATGCAGTGGCGTTGTGTTTTTTCGGCCGTATTGACAAGCTCCCAGCACTCCTCCAGTGTAGTGGCCCCTGGCACCTCAATAGCTGCGTGTTTCCCATGATTCATGGCATAAACGGCATTGGGGGTATGAAGCGACCAGGGCGTGCAACTATATACCAGGTCCACATCATCGCGCTCACACAACTTCATCCAGTCATCCTCTCCGGCAGCATATCCGGCAGGCTCCTTCCTTCCCTTATCCGTGACGATTTTCTTTGCTTTTATCACCCTGTCGGGGACTACATCGCACACGGCTACGATCTCTACCCCCTCAACGTTCAGAAGTCGTTCTACCCCTTCCATGCCACGCATTCCCAGTCCGATCAGTCCGATCCTCACTGTACTCAATGGTTCACAGGTAAGTCCCATCACACTTCGACCCTCACGGGCAGGTTCAGGGAGTTTCATCGGTGAAGAGAGATTGGAAGCCAAGGTACTGATATCGCCTAGTCCGGCAGCTGCCACACCGGCGGCAGCGGTTTTCAGGAAGTTTCGTCGGGAAGTCTTCATAAGACAGAAATTAGAAATTGGAAATTCGAAAATAGGAAAATTACGGTAATTTTGCACCATGGCAAGCAACGAAGAACTTTTCAAGAAGATTATTGCCCATGCAAAGGAGTATGGGTTTGTTTTTCAATCCAGTGAAATCTATGACGGTTTAAGCGCAGTTTACGATTACGGCCCTTTTGGGGTTGAGTTGAAGAATAACATCAAAGCCTATTGGTGGAAGTCGATGGTTCAATACCACGAGAACATTGTTGGGCTTGATTCTGCTATCTTCATGCATCCTACGGTTTGGAAAGCTTCCGGGCACGTGGACGCCTTTAATGATCCGATGATCGACAACAGGGATTCCAAGAAGCGTTACCGGGCTGATGTGTTGATAGAGGATTTCATCTTGAAGATCGAAGATAAAATTGAGAAAGAGGTTGACAAAGCAGCCAAACGGTTCGGGGATACTTTTAATGAGAAGATGTTCAGGGAGACCAATCCAAGGGTGCAGGAAAACCTGAAGAAGATCGAAGAGATCAAACTAAGGTTTTATCCGGCATTAGAAAGAAACGACCTGGCCGATGTAAAGCTTCTGATTGAAGAGTTGGGCGTAGTTTGTCCGATCTCAGGAAGCCGTAATTGGACCGATGTTCGTCAGTTCAACCTGATGTTCTCCACTCAGATGGGGTCGGTGAATGAGGATGCCAGCGCAATCTTCCTGCGTCCGGAGACCGCTCAGGGCATTTTTGTAAACTTTTTGAATGTGCAGAAATCGGCCCGGATGAAGATTCCTTTTGGCATTGCTCAGATTGGAAAAGCCTTTCGCAACGAGATTGTAGCCCGGCAGTTTCTCTTCCGGATGCGGGAGTTTGAACAGATGGAGATGCAGTTTTTTATCAGGCCTGGAGAAGAGATGAAATGGTATGCATACTGGAAGGAAGAGCGAATGAAATGGCATCTATCCTTAGGCATATCTGCTGAGAAGTATCGGTTTCATGACCACGATAAGCTGGCTCACTATGCCAATGCTGCCGCCGATATCGAGTTTGAATTCCCAATCGGCTTCAAGGAGATCGAGGGAATCCACAGCCGTACCGATTTTGACCTGGGGGCGCATCAGGAGTTTTCGGGGAAGAAGTTACAGTATTTCGATCCGGAACTGAACGAAAGTTATGTGCCTTACGTTGTAGAGACATCTATTGGCCTCGACCGTACTTTCCTGGCGGTGCTCAGCAACGCATACCGCGAAGAGAAGCTGGAAGATGGTTCGGAACGGGTGGTACTGGGCATCCCTGCTCATCTGGCTCCCATCAAAGTGGCGATCCTGCCATTGATGAAGAAAGACGGACTCCCTGAGAAAGCACGTGAGCTCCTGGATAGTTTGAAATACGATTACCGTTGTTTTTATGAAGAGAAGGATACGATTGGGAAACGGTATCGCCGAATGGATGCCCTTGGTACTCCTTATTGTATCACCATCGATCATCAGACACTTCAGGATAACACCGTAACGATTCGCAATAGAGATTCGATGCAACAGGAGAGGATCGGGATGGCGGAGATTACCGGAGTACTGAGGGAGAAAATAGCGAGGTAGCAAGAAGCGAAATGCGAAAAGCGAATAGCAAAAAACGTCAATTCTTTAATTGGATTCTCCGAATTTGCAGGGGACTAATTCTTGTTTTAGGATCGTTTGCTTTGATTGGTATTATTTTAGCCTTTACCTCTGCACCTTTCTGGATCTGGTATGGTTTGGGCACATCCCAAGCGGAGATCACGGCCCCTCCCGATTACATCATTGTTTTAGGTGGAAGTGGTATCCCCAGTGAATCGGGGTTGATGCGCACCTACTATACCGCAGTTGCCGCAGAACATTTCCATGATGCCATGGTCATCGTAGCTCTTCCCGGTGATACATCTGACAGTATGAGTTCCATCAATAAAATGCGAAACGAATTGATTCTCAGGAAGATTACAGAGGAACGGATCTTGGTTGAAGATTCAGGAACAAATACCAGGGCACAGGCAATGCGGATCCAAGAATTAATTACGAATTACGAATTACGAACCGGAGCAAAGCGGAGCTCGGCGAAGCCAATTACGAATTCAGAGGACTCATTAAACGTCTCACGTCTTACGTCTCACGTCTCACCTGACTCATCCTTCGTCCCTCTTCCATCGTCTCTCTTACTAATTACCTCCCCCGAACACCTTTACAGAGCTGTACTGACATTTAGGAAAGCGGGGTTTGAGCAGGTTGACGGAATGCCGGCATTTGGGAGCGATATCGAATCTGATATCACATTTTCGTCGAAAAAACTAGGCGGTCGAAGGTGGGTCCCTGATGTTGGAGACAGCATCACGTTACGGTACCAATTCTGGACGCAACTGCAGTACGAGATTCTTATCCTGCGTGAGTATACGGCAATTGCCTATTACTGGCTGATGGGGTGGATCTGATCAATTACGAATTACGAATTACGAATTAAAGAGATTCATCGCTCGGTCAACTCCCTGCAGAATGAAGCATTGAATCATTTCAACGGCGGTTTCAATTCTGGGTATTAAAACTTTTTCCTCCTCTTTTGTCCATCGGCCAAGCACATAATCAATCTGGTATCCTTTAGCGAAGTCGTTGCCAATTCCTACTCTGAGCCTTGAAAACTCAATGGTTTGGATTGTATCGATGATACTGATTAGGCCATTATGCCCACCATCACTTCCCCGTTTTCTCAAACGGAAAGTGCCTAGCGGCAAAGCCAAATCGTCAACGATCACCAGGATATTCTCCGGAAGGATGTTCTCCTGATTCATCCAGTATCTGAGCGCTTTTCCACTCAGATTCATGAAGGTAGTAGGTTTGATAATGGTGATGGACCGGCCTTTGAGTTTTCCTTTTGCCATCGAAGCAAGCCGTCCGGATTCAAAGGGGGCTTTTAGGGAGAGTGCAAGTGCGTCGGCAATGACAAAACCAATATTGTGGCGGGTATTCATATACTCGTCACCGATATTACCAAGACCAACGATTAGGTATTTCATGATGCGCGATTTGCAATACTCGATAAGCGAAATGGGATACGGGATTCACTTATCGCGTATCCCGTATCTCATAGCTGATTCGTTATTCTTTCGCCGGTGCTTCGTTGTCTCCTCCTTCAACAGTCTCTTCTGCTGCCGCAGGGACTCCACTTTCAGGAGCCTCAACAACAGCTCTGGCTGAACGCACACCAATAACTACATTTCTTGGTGCATCAAGGAAGTTGATATGATCGCGAAAAAGGTCAGAAACCATGATTGAATCTCCAATATCGAGTTTGGAAATATCGATTTCAATTTCATCCGGGAGATCTTTTAAAAGGGCGCTGATCTTCAGTTTACGAGATTTCTTGATCAGTCGTCCGCCTTTCAGCACACCTTTCGAAGTACCAGTCACCTTTATCGGAACAGACATGGTGATTGGTTTGTCGTCCGATACCTGCAGTAAATCTACATGCAGAATCCGGTCTGTTACCGGGTGGTATTGCAGATCCTGAATGACAGTGGTGTACTCTTTACCATCGATATCCAGTTTGACAATATAAACATTCGGGGAAAAGATGATTTTTAAAAAGAGTTTTTCATCCGTAAGAAAATGGACTTGCTCTTTGCCGCCATACATGACACATGGCACTTTAAACTCCCTGCGGAGTTTTTTGGCATCTTTTTTTCCTACGTTCTCTCTCAGAGAACCGCTCAATGATACCTGTTTCATAATGGATTAAATTTAGGTTAATTGTTTTTTATTGATGCTGGATGCAAGATGCCGGATGAAAATCCTCCTTCACCATGGAACTACTGCACCACCCTTTTCGGGGCCGCAAAGGTAAGAAAAAAAATGTTAGAATTTAAAGAGAGAGGAGATAGATTCCTTCTTTTTCAGCCGGTTGATCACTTCGGCGAAGAGATCGGCGGTAGTGAGAACCTTCACTTTGGGACTCTCTCGTTGTGAAGGGATTGTATCGGTTACTACCAGCTCATCCAGCGCTGATTCTTCGATATGTTCATATGCTTGACCGGAGAGAAGCGGATGGGTAATCATAGCACGTACTGATGTAGCGCCGTTTTCCATCAACACTTCTGCTGCTTTACAAAGGGTCCCGCCTGTGTCGACGATATCGTCAAGGAGGATTACATTTTTCCCTTTCACATCACCCACCAGGGCCATCCTTCCAACTTCATTGGGTTTAGAGCGGTGCTTGTAGCAGATGACGAAATTCGTGTGGAAGAATTTGGCGTAGGATCCTGCCCTTCGGGTTCCTCCGGTATCCGGGGAGGCAAAAGTTAAATCCTCAAGATGCAGTGTTTTAAGGTATGGGATGAAAATAGAGGAGGCATAAAGATGGTCGACAGGTACGTCAAAGAAGCCCTGGATCTGGTCTGCGTGAAGGTCGAGAGTGATGATCCGGTTCACTCCGGCAGCCATTAGCAGGTTAGCTACCAGCTTAGAGGCGATTGAAACCCGGGGCTTGTCTTTCCGATCCTGTCGTGCGAACCCGAAATATGGAATCACTGCCACGATAGTTCGGGCTGAGGCACGACGGGCGGCATCGATCATCATCAGGAGCTCCATCAGGTTGTCGCTAGGAGTGAAGGTAGATTGTACCAGAAAAACATCGGTACCGCGGATATTTTCATCAAAAGAGGGTTGAAATTCTCCATCAGCAAAATTGATGACCGACATCTTACCCAGCTCAGCACCATAGGCCTGGGCGATTTTTTCACCGAGGTATTTGGATGTTCTTCCTGCGAAGATCTTGATCTTTACTGCCATGGTTGAAATCTTTGGATTTACAGGTCAAAAATACGCGATTCATTATAAGGATGCAAGGGTTTTTTGCAATCTTATCCGAGATAGGTTTGCAGGACCGAAGAGCGTGAGATGTGTTTCAGTTTCCGGATTGCTTTTTCTTTGATCTGACGAACCCTTTCACGTGTAAGGTCGAATCGTTCAGCAATCTCTTCAGAGGTTCGCACAGGTGTTCCGTTAAGGCCGTAATAGGAACGGATGATTTCGGCTTCCCGGATGGAGAGAGAGGATACGGCCCGTTCGATCTCAATTCTTAGCGATTCGATGAGCAATCCCCGATCGGGCCTGGTATTTTCATCACCCTGGATGGTATCGCACATGGTGATTGTTTCATTCTGTATCAGCGGAGCATCGATGGAGAGGTGACGTCCTGAATTTTTCATACATTCCCGCACCTCATTTTCAGAGATCTCAAGGATCCCTGCCATTTCCGACACTTCGGGATCCCGTTCAAATTCTTGCTCAAAACGAACATTGGCATGATGGATCTTGCTGATAGATCCTATTTTATTCAATGGAAGCCTGACGATTCGCGACTGTTCGGCAAGTGCCTGGAGAATGGATTGCCTGATCCACCACACCGCGTATGAAATGAATTTAAATCCGCGCGTTTCATCAAATCGTTTGGCTGCCTTCATCAAGCCTAGGTTCCCTTCGTTGATCAGGTCGGAAAGACTTAATCCCCGGTTTTGATATTGCTTGGAAACAGAAACGACAAATCGCAGGTTAGCCCGGGTAAGCTTCTGCAATGCCTCCTGGTCTCCCAGACGGATCTGCTGGGCAAGGAGCACCTCTTCCTCGACTGAGATCATATCGACCTTCCCAATCTCCTGCAAATATTTATCCATGGAAGCAGTTTCCCGGTTGGTAAGCTGCTTGGTGATGACCAGTTGCCTCATTAGAACTCTTTTTATAGGTTATCCGAACACCCGGTTTCATTCCGGGCCAGCTGGGGAGTTCCGAAAAGGCAATCCCTCTCTGGAGGAGAGAGGGACTGAGTCATTCCCAGGGGGGTCAGAATTCTTCCAAAGGTACTATAAATTCCGATACCTAACCCGGATAATTTATTGACAGAGTTAGAAGGTTGTCAGAGAAACAAGAAGTTTTGAAAATATCTGGCAAATGTGTACTTTTGCGGTCCATTTGCCCTGATGGCGGAATAGGTAGACGCGCTGGTCTCAAAAACCAGTGGGGTAATTCCCGTGCCGGTTCGATTCCGGCTCAGGGTACTGAAACGGATTCCTCGTTATTTTTAGCGGGGAATTTTTTTGATATCTTCCTGGACGCGTCGATGGCTTTGATCATCTCAAGCCGATATAAATTGAACACCCGTAAGAATTGATTGTTACATCATCAAATTCTTATCTATGCCGCTATCTTTTGTACCTTAGCGGGTATCTTGAGTTTAATCTTCCTCTTTCTTCGGTGGGATGGAAGGATTGTAATAATCATTATAATGAATCTGACCTTTTCCGGGAAGCTCCCTTTCACCCTGATGGCTAAGCCAATCGGTTCAGTATGTAACCTTAACTGCACCTATTGTTATTATCTTGAAAAAGATAAACTCTATCCTGGTGATCCACAGCATTGGGCCATGAGTGAAAAACTTCTTGAAACGTATATCAGGCAAACGATTTATTCTTCTAAAGATCCTGTGATTGTTTTTGCATGGCATGGTGGCGAACCCATCATGCGAGGGATGGATTTTTTCAGAAAGATCATTCAGATGCAAAAAAAGTATGGAGATGGAAGAGTGATCGAGAATTCGTTACAAACAAACGGAACCACCCTGAAGGATGACTGGTGCCGCTTTTTCACTGACCAGCAGTTCCTGATCGGTCTTTCAATCGATGGTCCCGAACATTGTCACGATCATTACAGGGTATACAGGAATGGTCAGGGAAGTTTCAAGCAATGCATGCAAGGCCTTGAATTGCTGGTGAAACACAAGACAGAATTCAACACCCTTACTGTAGTTAATGACTATAATTCAAACTATCCGGATGACGTTTACCGATTTTTAAAAAAGATTGGAAGCCGGTTCATGCAGTTTCTTCCGGTTGTTGAATGGGTTGATCCTGTTGCGAAACCAGATGAACTCAAAATATTGCCCCCGGATACTGTAAAAAATGCCGAAGTCACTGACTGGACCGTTGATCCGATCGATTACGGAAATTTCCTGATCAGGATATTTGATGAGTGGGTGCGTAAAGATGTTGGCGATTATTTCGTGATCACCTTCGACAGCGTTCTGTGCAACTGGATGCGTGTTCCACCACCCGTTTGTGTCTCTGCCGAAATCTGTGGTAATGCAGGCATTATGGAATATAACGGGGATGTATTCGCTTGCGACCATTATGTTTTCCCTGAATATAAACTGGGCAACATCCATGAACAATCATTACTGACCCTGATGAACTCTCCGTTTCAGCAACAATTCGGGCTAAATAAACGGGACTCTCTTCCGGCTTTCTGCAGAAAATGTAAATTTCTTGACCTCTGCAACGGGGAATGTCCCAAAAACAGAATCATCAATACGCCTGACGGAGAGCCTGGATTAAACTACCTGTGCCCCGGGTTCAGACTTTTTTATGAACACACCGAACCCTACTTTGATTTCATGGCCAATGAACTGAAATATAAACGTTTGCCTGCGAATGTTAAAAAATGGGCATTGAACCGTCTCATGGGAACCTGAGATGTATATTTATCAGAACAGGGCTACAATTCATTTTGGCTTGGAAAAGAATAAAATGCTACAACAAAGTATTACAACGGCATCAATTGCAAACAGAAGAGTGAGCATCATGCCCCAATTCTTAAACCCAATCATAAAAACACCAGTTCCCAAACCAATCAGGGGGAAAATTATTCCCAGGGTGGGAGAGATTTTCAGGTTCAGAATCAGCAAAATGCCAATAGTAAAATACACAATTCCAAAAGCCATCATGGACAAAGTATTTGGGTCTTTGGGCAAGTTAAAAAAAGGTAGTGCATGCAATACACCTGTGAGAATTAAAAGCAACGCTGCAAAATAACGAATTGACCTCATTTCATCAGGATCATTTTCTTCACCGACTGCTGCGAATCAACGTTCAGTTTGATAAGATATACCCCGGAGGGAATCTGCCCGGCAGCAAAATCATAGGTGTGGAAGCCAGCTGACAGAGTTTGGTTTACCAGGTGGTGCACCTCTTTCCCGGACAGATCGGTGATGGCTAACCTGACCATGCCTGATTCAGGGAGATAGAAAGAGATGGTGGTTTGTATGTTGAATGGATTGGGCGAATTCTGGAAGAGTTTTATATTCCTTGGCGGGGGCCCGATTTCAGCTATACCGGTTGCGTGGTTAAGTTCCTGCCTTAATGCATCGTTTTTCAACCTTATCTCTTCTGTTGTCATGCCCGGCACGATTACGTCGTCGCGTACTTCACCAGTGGAGAAATCCACCAGATTTATTGATTCAATGGGATCATAGGTCAGGCAATAGAGTTCCCATTGATCAGGTTCAACTCCATGGGGATCTACGTACTTTACTATTTTCCAGTCGCCCGTGCAAAAAGCTCTCGAATTATTAGGTTGACGAACTGGCCCTTGCGTAAGCGGATTTCCAATGGAGATCACTGAATCAACTCTCTCAAGAAATAAATCGTAAGCGGCAATTCTCATGTCGCCTGGATTATTGAGGCCAAGTTCAGTAACCATATCGTTACCAATAAATAAGACGCCTGTTCGCAGATTTCCATCGGGTCCTATAATCGGTCCTGTGTTTATCCCTTTGATATATGACGAAAGATCAGCACCGGGAAAAGGAATTGTGGCTGATTTGCCATGAATGGCTAGCATGTTGCGTCGCAAGGCCTCTTCATTTAACCCTGCGAGGCCTAACAGGGTTGGGGCGAGATCAATTGAACTTGTAGGTTGTAAGATCTCCCTTATTTCATTCGGATCTGAATTTACAAGTGGGGAAGAAACGATCATAGGCACTCTAACCGTCTCTTCATAGGCATTATGCCACTTCTGGATTATACCACCATGCGCTGTTGTCAGATCCCCATGATCTGACAGGAAGACCACGATTGTATTATTGTTCAGGCCACTTTCATCAAGGGCCTGCAATATCCGTCGGATCTGAAGATCGGCAAGGTAATGGCAATAGTAAAAGAATTGAATGTAGCTTAGGGACCAAGCGTCATATTCTCCCTGGAGTTGAAATGGGTGAGGTGATGTGTATGGGAATCCTCCCACAATAAAGTTATTATCCCACGTTGCCCCAAAAGCAAGTCCCCATTTTAATGCATAGTCCTGCTGACATAAGGGCTTGTCTACAAGAGATTCGGAATAGGTTGGGGGCAGAAAGCTGTTGTTCTGAGGGAAGCCATCGGGATTCAGGTCGACCTGGAAAATCTTTACTACGGTATCCCCGTTCACCACTTTGACCAGCGTATCTATACGGCTTTTAGTTCCCAGTGCAGGAATTGAAGGAGGGGGAGGATAATCTTTCCAGGGAACAACTCCGGCACCATTTGGTACTTGCCAGTTTGTCGGCCATGCGCTGATATCATGAGGGTTTACCAGGGAACAAACCGTGAACCATGGGATGCTGGTAGTGTCCGTCCCCGCTGTATTGAGAAAATTCACCATATCATCGGTGAATCCGACATCACGAAATACCCCTAGATTACTTGCTGAGCCACCGTGAGGTTCAGGATAGGAGCTCTCCCAGTCAGAAAATCCCCAGGGATCAAGAAAATCAGGTGGCATGGCCTCAGAAACGTGCCATTTGCCAAAATAATGGGTGGTATAGCCTGCTGCACGAAACCAGTCACCTACCGTTGGTGGGCCAATGGAGTCGAGAAATGGAACATCATCGGGCGACTTGAATATCCCATCAGTATGATCCACACCAGTAACCGTTGAGTACTGACCGGTCATAATACAGCACCTGCTGGGGACGGATGCAGCTGAGGCGATGTAATGCTTTTTTAGGACAACAGCGTTTTGTCGCAAGCGTAAAAAACCCGTAAAGAATTCAGTGTAGGAGTTTCCGGGAGAGAGTGGCCGAAAACCCAGGATCTCCTTAAGATCTTGGACAGCACCCTCATTGGGTCCATACCCCTCTTGTGGCGTGTGCATCTGATCTACCATGATCAACAGGATGTTGGGTGGTGTTTCCGTCTCGGGGGCAGGCGTGTAACGAAATCCGGTAAGCCCAGCAACAGCAAGGATTGCTGGTGGAATGGTGATATATTTTGAGGGAATTTTTTTCATGATGTTTATAGACTTACATTCGAAATACCCTTTTGAGATGATTTGCTTTTTAGCAAATGTAGATATAAAAACGTTATCGTTCAACTATGTGGAATTTCTTTGACATGCCATATCCTTAATAAAATGAACCACTTTAATAAAATCTATAAGTACGGGAAAGTTAGATATTTCGTCAGAGTAGGATACGAAGACAAAATTGCGAAAACTGTTTCACTTTTTTTTTGGTTGTGGTACTGATTGTGGTTTGATTATTTTGCACACAAATCAAGGGAAAATATTGCCTAATTGTCTCATAGGTTGGTACTTGTACTTAACTGTATATTGTATTAGTAGTGGGAGATTGCGTGGTGCTTTCCTGTCAAACCGAGATGAAGCTTGAGCGGACTACAATCCCGATATTTAGTACTTCCTCTGCCATTACTTGTACAAATATTACCCTTTCGGGTATAGATATACCAGTTCTTACTAGTCTAACACTTAGTCGCTATCCAGTTATTGAAAGTATTTCTTCAATACAATATGACACAAGGCAGATTGTGAATGTTGAGCTATGATACAGATATCTTTAGTATTCTCAATTATCAGAAAAACAATGTATAGAGATAGATCCCTACCAATGAAAGAAAGAAAACCATGATGCCGATTTTCTTGATTTTATACATGTAGTATTGTCTAAAAGTCATACGGCCTGAGAGATTAGCATTTGTTGCGGGCACAGGGACTACTGACTAGGAAAAAGCCGAAGCCGGCACCAAGGAACGTGGATGTATAGGGATTGCTTGTAATGGCGCAGGATCCGGAGGTGCATCCAATGAAATGATAATACAGATACCCGGCAATCGCCCCGAATACAATACCCAGGAATGGTTTGATAAATGCGGAAGATGTCAGGAAGCCTTTGATGGCAGTATATCTCTTATTCGGCTCAGTTGATTCGTTCATACCTTTCTATTTTGCAGTACAAAGGTATTAAAAATCATGAAACAAATCGCATAAATATCACTAATAAAAACAAGTGAACAACTTTTCGCTGGTGAAACCGGCTCATTGCCGATTGATCCAGTCGGGGGTATAGGGGTCATATTTTTTCTTCAGCTTATCCGGCAGGTTGCTGTATTTCCCGATTTTCTACCCGCAGAGGGGAGAGCCGCACAGGCGCTTCATCTCCCAGTCGTTTGCAATGATCATGTAATAGTCAAAGTTGATCTCCACCCCCTTGGGGGCCGTAATATCCTCGCCCAAAAAAGTCCTCTCAATATATGGCATCACCCTAAGCGCAACAGCCTGTTCGTCTATTAGGATATTGAACTTCTCATAAAGTTCTTTCAACACATCGGTGCTGAAAGCATACAGTTGTGTTTAGAAGTTGTAGCCATCTCGAAAACTTACTGTCCAAAAAAACTGGAAATATCAAACCAGAATTCTCTGATACAATATTGGCTCAGTTCAACATTTCTAGCCATAAACCGCTCTTTATCAAAATCGGGCATGTGACCATTTTCTTTCCACTCTTTCCTTCGGCTCTTCCAGGCCTCAAAAAAGAGAGCAGTTATCTCAACCGTCAGCTTATCAAAAAACCGATCCTCATCCTGTACTAACTCTTGATGAATGGTTTTCCAATGGATACTTCGATAGGTATTCTTTTCATCTTGCAGGTAATCAAATTCTAAAACATTGCGTTTTTCGACAAGAATATATTCCAGGCCAACACCATCAAATGGTGATCCCTTTGGGACCATAGGGTCATTTTTATCAATTATGATTGCATCCTCTTTGAAATAACCCCATCCTCCTTTTATAGGCATCTCCTCATTTGGGAAAGTATACGATGCCAATACCTCTCTCAATGAGGGATGGTGTTTAACTGGGTTTACAATCATCTCTTTCATGGCTCCGGGTTCAAATTTTTATTTTCTTACCGATTTGCGGCCAAATGGGAAAAAACGGTGGACCTTTTTTTGATAAGCAGTATAATCAGGGTATTTTTCTGCACTGATCTCTTCACTGAAACTGGAGCTGCCCTGAAACAAGACAATCAGCAACAGGCAGCCTGCAATACTCCAGTTCAGCCACTGCCCACTGGTGGCTATACTGAAAAGATAAAAACAGACCCAGATGGCCTGCTCGGCGAAATAATTCGGATGGCGGCTATACGCCCACAACCCTTTGTCTAAAAATCCCTTTTTGTAATCGCCAGAAAGATCTTCAGTGACTTTGATCTTTGCCCATTTCTTACTCTGATAGTTCCAGTGCTGGATGTCGGCAATCGTTTCATACGTTATAAAAAAGAGCATCAGTCCTGCTGCGATATAATCTAAGAGACCCAGTGGGACCGACAGGTACTGAAGTGCCACAATCGCAGGCAGCGTAAAAAGCAGGATCAGGATATTCTGGTATCCGGAGATGAAGAAGAGGTTGAATAGCGTCCATTTCCAACGAGGATTGAATTCAGGTTTCTTACGCAGGACCTCCCATCGGTAATCCTCCTCGCCGGTCCAGAAGGCCCACTGGTAAGCTCCTTTTAGTGCGAAATTAGCTGTGAGCCGAATGCCCCAAATGGTAACCAGTGTGCTCATCAACACCAGTCGCGGTGCATAATCTCCATAACTTGCGACTACCCAGGTATAAATAATTGGGAGGATACTCCAAAGCTTATCTACCTGGCTGTTGTTGTTGGTGAGTTCGCCAACAATGAAGGAGTAGGCAATGACTATGGCCAGGATGAACACCAGTATGGAAATTGTCTGCCACTCAAGCGGGCCGGGCGAGGTGCCGAAGAAGTAACTGAAAGCCGGAACAGCCAGCAGGGTGATTCCAAGCAGAATAGCGGTAGTGACGATTTTCATGATTGATGGTTAAATTTATATATCACAATTCTATTTGTGCAACGATCAATTATCAGCAGATCCTATCAAATACCCGGCTGCTGATAAGGCAATCTCAACGGCTTCAGAAAATCCAAGTGAGTCTGGTTCATACCTCTCAACGGCATCAACGGCATCATGAGAATAATCACAGGAATATGTGTTTTTCATGTCCAGGGGAAGAAAGATCTTTTGGGATAGAAACTCCGAGTATGGCAGCGCCGGGTTCTTCCGGCGAAAGCTTGCTGTCCAGACCAGCCATGTTGAAGGAATTTTGTGCGAAAACTAATAAAGGCAGGCAAGAAGCAATCAGGAGAATACCCAAAAAATACTGTTTCACAAGGTTGGTTTTAATATAAACACACGTCAATTTTGTCGATAAAATTAAATAAAAGGCGTTATCTTTGGGTAAAAAATCTCAGCTATGAAAACCACACTCATTGGAATTGCCGTCTCATTATTCCTTGTCTTTAGCCCCGTTTTGGATACGGTCAAGGCAGCGACCCTGAACGGACCGGAGATCCAGAAACCTCAATCTCCGCCTAAACCGAAGTCACCTCCTACACCTAAACCCCCACAGAAGCCTACGGTGAGCAAATCGAAGGCAACACCTACGGCTAAAGCCCCAAAGAAACATGCGGTGAGCAAACCGAAGGCACCTCCTACACCTAAATCCCCACCTACTCCTAAAACCTCCTCCAAATCAAAAACTCCCCCTAAACCCGGTGTAAAAACCCCACCTAAACCACCTTCACCCAAATAATCTAACCGGCATACTTGGTGAATGGGGAACACGGGTAACCGAGCTGGAATAGTTGTACTTGAATGAACAGATTCTAAAAGTTCACGATTTTTTTCGTAAACTTGCACCCTCTTTTTTATTTAGATATGTAAGTATAATGTCTGGAATGATTAAAGTTAAAAAAGGTCTTGATATTCAGCTTGTTGGTGAGGCTGAGAAACACATCATCAATATCTCTTCCGAAGCATATGCTTCCAAGCCTACCGATTTTATGGGTGTTAGTCCGAAGGTTCTTGTCCAGGAAGGTGAGCATGTTAAGGCTGGAACACCCCTGTTCCTTGATAAACACAGGGAGCAGATCATCTTTACGGCACCCATAAGTGGAACGGTGAAAGAGATTCGCCGGGGTGCCAAACGGCTTCTGAAGGAGATCATCATTGAACCTGGCAAAACCGTCGAGTATATTGACTTTGGCAAAGCTGATCCCAATGCGCTAACGCGTGAGCAGATTGTTGAAAAGATGTTGAAAAGCGGGGTATGGCCTGTAATCAGGCAGCGGCCCTATAGTGTCATCGCCCGGCCTGATGAGGATCCCAAAGCAATTTTTATATCTGCTTTCGACACCAGCCCCCTCGCACCCGATTACAATTTTATCATAAAGGATCAGGCCGATGCCTTCCAAACAGGAATCGACGCATTGAGAAAACTGACAACCGGCAAGGTGCATTTGAATATCCCTGACACTCCTGGAACATCTGAGATTTTCCTGAAAACCAAAGGGGTGGTCGATAATCGTTTCAGCGGCCCTCATCCTGCAGGCAATATCAGCACCCAGGTTAGTCGGCTTGACCCAATAAATAAAGGGGATGTGATCTGGTACCTGCGGCCTCAGGAAGTATTCACGATTGGTCGGTTATTCCTTTCGGGTACTTATGATGCAACGAAGATCTATGCCCTGACCGGTTCGATGGTTAAAAAACCGGCCTACTACAAAACCCTGGCAGGTGCTTCCATTTTGAAGATGGTCGTTGGCAATATTGAAGAGGGTAGCCCCCGTTACATCAGCGGGAATGTGCTCACGGGCACCAAAATTGCCAGGGACGGCTTCGCCGGGTTTTACGATTCTCAAATCACTGTGATCCCTGAAGGTGACTATTTTGAATTTTTCGGATGGGCCACAATGGGATTGAATAAATTTAGCTTCTCAAAACAGTTTTTCTCCTGGCTACAACCAAGGAAGAGGTATAAACTCGATACCAACCTTCATGGTGGGGAAAGGGCTTTCGTTATGACAGGACAGTACGAGAAGGTTTTTCCATTCGAAATCTATCCTATGCAATTGATCAAAGCCATCCTTGTTGAGGATATTGAATTGATGGAAAACCTGGGTATCTATGAGATCGACAGCGAGGATTTTGCCCTAATTGAGTTCATTGATACGTCAAAAATAGAGATCCAGACTCTTGTAAAAGACGGGCTGAAACTGATGCGGAAAGAAACGACTTAATACATTATACTAATTACCATTTGTAATGAAAGGAGTGAGACGATATCTCGACAAGATCAAACCAAATTTTGAGAAAGGAGGAAAGTTTGCAAAGCTTCATTCAACATTTGAAGCTTTTGAGTCGTTCCTTTTTGTCCCAGACAAGGTGACTTTTGCCGGGAGCCATATACGCGATGCTGTAGACCTGAAACGCACCATGATCTTCGTTGTAATTGGCTTGATGCCTGCATTGCTTTTTGGAATGTGGAATGTCGGGTATCAGCATTTCATCGCCAGCGGGCTGGAGGCAACCTTCTGGCAAAATTTCTGGTTTGGATTTTGGCAAGTGTTGCCTATCATTGTTGTGTCCTATGTGACCGGCCTTGCCATTGAATTTGGATTCGCGCAGGCGAGGGGGCACGAGGTAAATGAAGGATTTCTGGTTACAGGGATGTTGATCCCACTGATCATGCCGCCGGATGTCCCATTATGGATGGTAGCTTTATCTACCGCTTTTGCCGTGATCTTCGCGAAAGAGGTATTTGGCGGAACCGGAATGAACATCCTCAACCCAGCTCTTACTGCCAGGGCATTCCTGTTTTTTGCCTACCCCAAGGATATGTCGGGCGACAAGGTTTGGATCGTTGAAAAAGCCGATGCCTTTTCGGGAGCTACCCCCCTGGGAGATGCCATGATCGGACATGTTGACAAGATTCCGAGCCCCATGGATATGTTTCTGGGATTCATCCCCGGATCTATCGGTGAAACGTCTACCCTGGCAATTATCATCGGCGCCATCATCTTGCTTGCAACCGGTGTGGCCAGTTGGCGGATCATGCTATCTGTAACGGTTGGTGGTCTCCTGATGGGATTGATATTCAACCTGGTTGCAGTAAATGATTATATGCAAATTCCTGCCTGGGAGCACCTCATCATGGGAGGGTTTGCTTTTGGTGCGGTATTCATGGCTACAGATCCGGTTACTGCCACACAAACAATCAAAGGACAATATATATACGGCTTCCTTATCGGCTTCCTTGCCATCCTGGTCAGGGTATTTAACCCGGCTTACCCGGAAGGCATGATGCTCGCCATTCTCTTTATGAATGTCTTTTCACCTCTTATCGATCACTATGTCATCCAGGCAAATATCAGTATGAGGAGAAAACGATGGCAGAAAGCGCGTGTGAATCTATAATTGAAAAACATCAAAAAGCAATTATCGAATGTTTAGCAACCGATATATTTTCATCTATTCGACGGTCATGGTGATCATCGTGGCAGTATTACTGTCCATGACAGCAGTGCTTCTGCAGCCACGGCAGGAGAAAAACATGACCATTGCCAAAATCCAGGGGATCCTCTCTGCTGTAAATATCATAGCAACTGCTGATGATGCGGAACCTCGGTATCAAGAGTTTATCACAACCGAACTCGCGATTGATAAGGAGGGAGAGGTTGTCAGCATATACAGAAATGGCAAACTTGAGAAGGGGGAAGTAAGGCCGTTTGACATCGACCTGAAAAAGGAGTTGTTCAACAAAAAGATGGGCGAATCCTTTGTCGTACCTCTCTTTATTGCAGAAATTGAAGGCGATACACTCTATATTGTACCGTTGCGCGGCGTTGGGTTGTGGGGGCCGCTCTATGGAAACATTGCATTTGGGCCTGATTTCAATGAAATCGTTGGGGCTGAATTTTCGCATGACAAAGAGACACCCGGATTAGGGGCTGAAATATCATTGAAAGCGTTTTCGGACCAGTTCATTGGCAAAACAATGTTTGATGATGCCGGCAACTTCGTCTCCATCAGAGTGGTGAAAGGTGGCGTATCTACGCTGGCACCTGCTCAGCAGGATCATGGTGTGGATGCGATTTCAGGTGGTACCATTACGAGTAACGGTGTTACCGTTATGCTGAATGACTGTCTTGAAAATTACATTTCTTATATCAAAAATAATATCGACAAATGAGTGCAGAAGTAAAAGAGAGGGATCCCTGGTTTTCGACGAAGAACCGGAAATTGCTGAGTGCACCCCTGAATCGGGATAACCCGATTACGATACAGGTGTTGGGCATTTGCTCTGCCCTGGCTGTAACGGCAAAGCTCGAACCATCGGTGGTTATGGCCCTTTCGGTCGTATTTGTGCTGGCCATAGGCAATGTATTGATCTCTCTTCTGAGAAAAACAATCCCTCCAAGGATTCGGATCATTGTCCAGCTAACTGTGATTGCAACCCTGGTTATCCTGGTTGACCAGTTCCTGAAGGCTTTTGCTTACGATGTTAGCAAGCAACTATCAGTGTTCGTGGGTTTGATCATCACAAATTGTATCATCATGGGCAGGTTTGAAGCCTTTGGGATGGCAAATAAGCCCTGGCCCTCTTTTCTTGATGGCATTGGGAATGCCCTTGGATATGGCTGGATTCTTATCGTCGTAGGATTTCTCAGGGAGCTGCTGGGATCAGGTTCGATTTGGGGATACCCACTGTTTGAAAAGATCGGGCTCTATAACTGGGGATATGAAAATAACGGAATGATGATCCTTCCCCCCATGGCGTTGATCGTTGTGGGTGTCATCATATGGGTCCAGCGGAGCAAAGTCCGCGATCTCATTGAAGAGAATTAGTTTGAATCTATACAAGTTACCTGATCATGCAAGAACTGACCAATATATTCATCAAATCGATCTTCATCGACAACATGGTCTTCGCCTATTTTCTGGGGATGTGTTCCTACATCGCCGTGTCGAAAACCGTGAAGACATCGGTTGGATTGGGGATCGCTGTCATCTTTGTTTTAGGCATCACTGTTCCGGTTAATTACCTGATCAATGAATACCTTTTGGGGCCCGGCTCACTCTCTTGGATCGACCCCTCATTCGCCGATGTCAACCTCAACTTTCTTTCGTTCATCATTTTTATCGCTGTGATTGCCTCTATGGTTCAGCTGGTGGAGATGATCATTGAGAAGTTCTCGCCGGCCCTCTACAACTCATTGGGGATCTTTCTACCCTTGATCGCTGTAAACTGCGCGATCCTTGGCGGCTCACTTTTCATGCAGGAACGCGAGTACCAGTCTCTCGCCGAAGCCACTTCATTCGGACTTGGGTCGGGTGTAGGCTGGCTGATTGCCATCGTAGGCATTGCCGCCATCCGTGAAAAAATACGTTATTCCAATGTGCCAGCTCCCCTGAGGGGTTTGGGAATCACCTTCATCATCACTGGTTTGATGGGGATAGCTTTTATGATGTTTATGGGAATTAAAATCTAAGCGCGCTCAATAAGAAGAATATGATCCTGCAAGTTAGTATCGGAGTAATTATCGCATCAAGTATCGTTGTCTTTCTCGCTGTATTGATCTCCCTGGTGGGTATGCTGCTCTATGCCAGAAAAAAACTAACCCCACAGGGGAAAGTCAGATTGATCCTGAACAGTGAGAGAGACCTGGAAGTTGATCCGGGTTCAACGGTGTTGACCACCCTGGCTGTAAACGACATCTTCCTGCCTTCTGCCTGTGGAGGCGGCGGCACTTGTGCCATGTGCAAGTGCCAGGTTACTGCGGGAGGAGGCAGTATTTTGCCAACGGAAGTAGGCTATTTCACACGAAAAGAGCGACAGAATAACTGGAGGCTCGCATGCCAGGTAAAGGTGAGGGAAGATATGGACATCAATATCCCTCCTGAAGTCTTTGGTATCAAGAAATGGGAATGCGAAGTGGTTTCGAACCACAACGTGGCTACCTATATCAAGGAATTTATTGTCAAACTTCCTGAAGGCGAACACCTGGAATTCATTTCCGGAGGGTATGTGCAGATCGATGTTCCGAAATGCGAGGTGGATTACAAAGATATCCAGGTCGAACAGGAATATATCGACGATTGGGATAAGTACAACATGTGGGATTTGAAGATGAAGAATCCAGAGCCGGTCTTCCGCGCTTATTCCATGGCCAACCATCCGGCAGAGAACAATATCATCATGCTCAATATCCGGATTGCCACACCTCCATGGGATCGCAAGAAGAATACTTTTATGAATGTCAATCCCGGCATCTGTTCTTCCTACGTATTTTCCAGGAAGCCGGGCGACAAGGTGACCATCTCTGGACCATACGGGGAGTTTTTCATCAAGGATACCAACAGGGAGATGATGTTCATTGGCGGAGGTGCCGGGATGGCTCCCATGCGTTCCCATATTTTTGACCTTTTCAAAACGAAACACTCCAAGCGTAAAGCTTCATTTTGGTACGGCGGCAGATCACTCAGGGAGTTGTTTTACATTGATGAATTTGAAAAAATTGCAGAGGAGAATCCCAACTTTACGTTCAATGTAGCGCTATCAGAACCGCAGCCTGAGGATTACTGGTCGGGGCCAGTTGGGTTCATACACAAGGTCATCTTTGATACTTATCTTGAGAATCACCCTGAACCGGAGGAGATTGAGTATTACCTTTGCGGACCGCCCCTGATGAATGACGCGGTTCTCAAGATGCTCGACGATCTTGGTGTTCCCGACGAAATGATTTCGTTCGACGATTTTGGTATTTAACATACTATCCGACATTCAATTATTTTGAAAAGCGAAGTCACTTCTGCCTTTCGACCCCACTTTCTGTTAGGGTGCTTTTTCCTTGTCGAACTTATTTTATGGGTTGGATGTAATCCATCCGGCCTGTCAGAAAAGGTTCATTTTGAGGGACAGGCACAGGGGACCTATTATGCGGTTACCTATTATGATCAGGAACACCGAAATTTTCAGCCTTCCGTTGATTCCCTGCTGAAAGCATTCGACCAAACCGCTTCGTTATGGGTTGACACTTCGCTGATTAACCGGGTAAATAACAATGATGATGTGATCGTAAATGATGACTTTCTGGAGCTCTTCAGGATGTCACAGGAGGTTTCAGCGCTGACAGACGGCGACTTTGATGTAACTATTGGCCCACTGGTGAGGGCCTGGGGCTTTGGTCCGGAAAACAGGCCTGTCATAGGACCCGGGACAGTTGACAGCTTGCTCCCACTGGTAAATTTCAGGCAGATCCAGATCAGGAACGGCAGGGTGATCAAGGCATTTCCGGGGATAAAAATTGACTTTAATGCGGTGGCTCAGGGCTATTCTGTCGACCTTGTTGCGCATTTCCTGGAATCGAAGGGGATTGAGGACTATCTTGTGGATATCGGCGGAGAGGTCTATGCCCACGGTGCCAAGCCCGGAGAGAAACCATGGATGGTTGGCATTGAAAAGCCATCCAAAGATCAATCCTCAACCCGGGAGCTCGAAGCGGAACTGCAGGTCACCAACCGTGCGGTGGCAACATCAGGGAACTACCGGAAGTACTATGAAAAGGATGGCGTTCGGTACTCCCACACAATTGATCCGCACACCGGGTACCCGGTGAAACACTCACTGTTGGGTGTCACCGTGGTTGCCGACCGTTGTGGCTACGCCGACGCTTACGCCACTGCCTTCATGGTGATGGGACTCGATAGCACAATGAAATTTCTTGAAAGAGACACTACAGGACTGGAAGCATATTTTATTTATTCTGACCAGGATAGACCCTATAGAACCTTGATGACAGAGGGGTTGAAGCAATCGTTGGCAGAGATCAATCGGTGAGTTGACGGTTCTCGCAGGCTTTCCCTCCATCCGCATTGCCGCAGGTGCATCCAATGCGCTTCCCCGTGTCGGGATTGACACTGGAGCAGGCTTTTTTAAACTCCCCGTCTTTCTTCACAAACATCTTGATGGCGATGGCAGCGACGGCAATAGCTATTAGGCCAACCGATAAGAGAATTACTTTTACCATATTGCAAAGTTACCGCATTTTTAGTACAATTTTTCCTTTTTATCCTACATTTGTAATGAAGTCGAGGCGACAAACGCCTTACAGCACAACAAAGAGATCATCATGATATTTGACGTTTCAGCATACGAAAACATGATTGGCACACTCAGGGAGAGGGAGAAAGAGATGAAATGCCTCTACAAAGTGCATGAGATCATCAACGATAACCTTCCGGTTGACGACTTTTTAATGGAAATCGTCAAGCATATCTGGGGAGGATGGCAATATCCGGTTATTACCCGGGTAAAGATTAATTATGACGGCAAGGTCTACAAAGAGGCAGGATGGACAGAGACGGAATGGGTGCAAACGGCTGACATCGTAATTGACGATAATGTATTTGGAAAGATCGAAATCTACTACACACAGTTCAAGCAGCTGATTGGCAGCAGCCAGTTCCTGCCCGAAGAGCAAAAGTTGTTGAACACAATAGCGGCTAATATCAGCAGCTATATTTTCAGCAAAAAATTGCAGGAGACCCTGGAAGCTCTCGAACGGGATAAAAACTCCGAGGAGGGAGAGCAGGAAAACATATTCGATTTGCTTCCTGTCAAAGCTGACGTACATTGGCTTTGGCGCCGGGAGATGGTGGATAAGATTGCCGGAAAAATTGACCTGGATGAATTTGGCGTAGAAGGGATGTATCTGATTGGCAGCACTAAAAATGCCACCTGTGGGCCTGCCAGTGACATCGACATCATGATTCATTTCAACGGGGATCAGGAAAAGGAGTGTAAATTGAAGGCCTGGTTTGATGGGTGGAGCCAATGCCTTTCAGTGATCAACTTCATAAAAACCGGTTATCAGACAAATGGCCTAATCGACCTGCACATCATTACCGATGACGATATCAGGAAAAAAACAAGTTTTGCTTCCATGATCGGAGCTGTTACCAACGGCGCAACACTTATCAAAAAAAGGTCGGATGACTGAATGTTTCTTTGTTTCAGATCTCCATGGCAAGATCGATCGATACACGAAGCTATTTTTGCTGATAGAGCAGGATAAACCCGATGCCCTTTTCATAGGGGGGGATCTTCTTCCTCATTTTCTGGTAAGAAATAAACTTTACAATGACTTTGTTGTCGACTATTTTTTCCCGAACCTGACCCGGCTGAAAGAACTTTTGAAGGATAATTATCCGAAGATTTTCCTGATTTTAGGTAATGACGACGCCCGGATTGAAGAAGAAGTGTTTGTTGAGGATGCTTATAAGGAGTTGTTTTATTACATAAACCAGAGGAAGGTTTTGTTTCACCAACACCCTGTTTTCGGTTATTCCTTTGTGCCCCCAACTCCGTTTCAGCTGAAAGACTGGGAAAAATATGACGTCTCCAGGTACGTCGATCCCGGATGTGTACATCCTGTTGATGGCTTCCGTACAACTGAACCAACAGAAGCGATCGAGTATGCTACCATTCAAAAAGACCTGGAGGACTTAACGCGGGATGAGGATCTTTCCAAAGCCATTTTTTTGTTCCATTCACCCCCCTATGAAACATTTTTGGACAGGGCGGGGCTGGATGGCATGATGGTTGATCACGTACCCCTCGACCTCCATGTTGGCAGTATTGCGATTAAGCAATTTATCGAGGAGAAGCAGCCGATGCTGACCCTTCACGGACATATCCATGAGTCGACCCGTTTAACTGGTAATTGGATGCAGCGCATCGGTCATACGGTATCCTTCAATGCAGCACATGACGGCCCTGAACTTTCGGTCATTCAGTTTAACGCAGAACATCCGGAAAATGCCAGGAGGATACTTGTTTAAGCTTACCTTTTAGCGGAGGTTTAACCATTCCGTTTCATAACATTTGTTCCTGGTGTCATTGTTATGGGACCCTATCCTGACAGCAAAAAGCTGAGCGGAAAACCTTCTTCACATTGAAACCTTCTGTACCTTTACCAAAAAACCATGAAAAAGATTATTCTCTCCATAGCTCTGATCCTGCTTGCAGGCATCAGTGCCACCCTGGCACAGGACGGGCAATCCCAGTGCCGGCTCGTCAGTAAAATTTCCCTCGAAGGTGACGGGGGATGGGATTACCTCACCATGGATGTACCCACCTCCCGTCTGTTTGTCTCTCACGGGACTGTGGTGCATGTGGTTGATGTTCTGTCGGGGAAGGTCATCCGAACCATCCCCGATACCAAAGGCGTTCACGGAATCGCTATTGCACACGACCTGAACAAAGGATTTATCAGCAACGGCAGGGCCACTTCGGTGACAGTCTTCGATCTTAAAACCCTTGATGTCATTGCAAAGGTAAAGGTAACCGGCAGCAACCCGGATGCCATTCTCTACGATCCCTTTTCGGGCCACGTGTTTACCTACAACGGGAGAAGTTCAAACGCTACGGTGCTGGATGCCCGGACCAATGAAGTGGTTGGGACAATTGAACTTCCCGGCAAACCCGAGTTTTCAGTTACCGACGGAAAGGGGAGGGTTTGGGTGAATATCGAAGACAAGAGCCTGATCTGCCTGATCGATCCTGTAAAAATGACACTTGAAAAGTCGTGGTCCATAGCCCCCGGCGAAGAGCCAAGTGGGTTAGCCCTGGACAGCAAGGAAAACCGCCTCTTTTCGGTTTGCGGCAACAAGATGATGGTGGTCGTTGATGCCGATAACGGGGAAGTAATCTCAACCGTAGAAATAGGTGACCGGGTCGACGGAGTAGCCTACGACCCTGAACTGAAACGGATTTACAGTTCCAACGGCGACGGAACACTGACTGTGGTGCAGGAAGAAGATAAAAACACCTTTAAAGTGATTGAGAATTTCCCAACACAGGTTGGAGCAAGAACAATTTATTTAAACCCGGAAACCCACAGGATTTATCTCCCTGTTGCTGAGTATAACCCTGTTCCTGCTGCCACGCCGGAAAATCCGCGTCCACGCCCTTCAGCCAAACCGGGGACCTTTACGATCCTGGAAATAGAGCCGATCTAATCAAGAAAACCACCGAGATTAATATGGATTATATTCATCTTGCAACTGACCTGAAAATTTCACGGATCGTTCACGGACACATGAGATTGGCTCAGTGGAATCTGTCGAACCAGCAATTAGTGGCATTCACAGAGCAGGTGATTGGAACCGGGATCAATGCATTCGATCATGCCGATATCTATGGAGATTACCGGTGTGAAAAATTATTCGGAGATGCACTCCGTCTGAAACCGGGATTGCGTGAAGAGATCCTGATCATCACCAAGTGCGGGATTCAGCTGATATCTGACCGGTTCCCTACCCGAAAACTGAAGCATTACGAGTATAGCTATGAACACATCGTTTCTTCGGTAGAGCGCTCCCTGAAAAATTTCAATACGGATTACATCGATTTGCTCCTGCTTCATCGTCCGGCTCCCCTCTTTGATCCTGAAAAGGTCGCCCGGGCATTCTCTTATCTCAAAGAAGCCGGGAAAGTGCTGCATTTCGGCGTTTCCAATTTCACGCCGGGGCAAGTTGAAATGCTGGGTTCTTACACCAGTGAAAAACTCGTTACCAACCAGGTTGAGCTCTCTCCATACTGCCTGGAACAATTTGAAAATGGAAACATCGATTATTGCCTGAAGAAGAGAATAAAACCAATGGCATGGTCCCCGCTTGCCAGGGGTAAACTCGGAAACCAGGCCGACGGGAAAGGCGAGCGAATCATTCGTGCCCTCGAAGAGGTGGCTGCCGGGTTGCAGGTCGGGCCCATTGAGAAGATCATCTATAGCTGGATCCTGAACCATCCCGTCTCGGCCATCCCCATTGTTGGTTCCGGCAAACTGGACCGGGTAAAGCAGGCCGTAGAGTCTCTGGATATTGTCATGAGCACGGAGCAATGGTATAAAATCTACACCGCATCCACCGGCAAGGAGGTGCCATAAATCCCCAAAAGATATAGTGTAATTTCTGCTACCTTTGCACGATGTCACTCTTCCTCGCTTCACTCAACTCCGGAAGTAACGGAAATTGCTATTATATTGGAAATGAAGATGATGCCGTGCTAATTGATGCCGGCCTTTCCTGCCGTGAGACCGAACGCCGGATGTCCCGTCTGGAATTATCCATTGCAAAGGTGCGCGCGATCTTTATCTCCCACGAACATGGCGACCACATCCGCGGAGTGGAGGTACTCTCACGGAAACATGGCATCCCTGTTTACATCACCCCTGCCACCTACCATGGAAGCCGGATGAGGCCCGATCCGTCGTTGGTGAGATCCTTCTCGGCACACGAAGCGGTGCAGGCGGGAAGCCTGACTGTTCACCCTATCTCCAAGCAGCATGACGGCATCGACCCCTACAGCTTCTCTGTATCCTCCAATGGAACCACTGTAGGTGTCTTTACCGATATCGGGATCGCCTGCGATCAGATAGTAGAACGGTTCAGCCAGTGTCATGCCGCCTTCCTGGAAGCCAACTACGATGAAACCATGCTGCATGAGGGAAACTACCCGATCCATCTGAAAAGGCGCATCCGCGGAGGCAAGGGACACCTTTCCAACACCCAGGCACTGGAAACTTTTATCTGGTACCGGGCCTCATTTCTGAAGTTATTGATCTTGTCACACCTTTCTGCCCACAATAACAAACCAGAGATCGTCTCTGAGCTCTTTGCCCCGCATGCCAATGGTACCACTATTGCTATTGCTTCCCGGTACAAGGAGTCGGAGCTTTACCGCATCATGTGACGTTCCGGCCTGTAAAAGCAATTTTGTCGTTTTTACATGAATGGAGAGCGCAGAAAGAGTTTCTGTACGAATCGTCAATATCGTCGGACAATTAGTGAGAGAAATGGACCTTGGCAGGATGTATGCCGGAACCCATCTAGTTTCACTGGACCTCACGGTATTGACTTCCGGAATCTATACATACAGTGTCGAATCCGGAGGGAAGCAGATATCCCGGAAGATGATGATCAGGTAAGTTTCTGATTTTCTGAGATTAAAATATGTTAAAGATTTAATATTTCTGCTAATTTGGTGCATTTCTGTCGTACCTTTGTAGAAATTTATTCCCCTGAAAAAGCTTTCAATCGGTGATTTTAAGATTCGTGTTCCCATTGTACAGGGTGGGATGGGTGTTGGTGTCTCATTGTCGGGACTTGCCTCTGCCGTTGCGAATGAAGGAGGCGTTGGTGTCATCTCCAGCGCTGGCCTTGGACTCCTGTACAAGAAAATCTCTTCTGACTTTCTTGAAGCGAGTATTTACGGTCTGAAAGAGGAGATCCGCCTGGCCAGGGAGAAGACAAAAGGGATCATAGGTGTGAATATCATGGTAGCCATGTCAAATTTTGTTGATATGGTGAAAACATCCATAGCCGAGAAGATCGATGTCATTTTTGCCGGGGCAGGATTGCCTTTTGAACTCCCATCCTACCTCACAAAAGATAGTACGACCAAACTGGTTCCGATCGTATCTTCGGCACGTGCTGCAAAACTGATCTGTGACAAGTGGATCAGCAAATACAATTACCTCCCGGATGCCATTGTGGTAGAGGGCCCGAAAGCGGGCGGGCATCTTGGCTTCAAGGCCGAACAGATCGACGATGAGACTTATTCTCTGGAGAACCTGATCCCTGAAGTAGTTAGTATATTGAAACCTTTTGAGAAACAATTCGGTCGCAAGATTCCAGTCATTGCTGCCGGAGGAATCTATACCGGCGAAGACATTTATAATATCATGAAGTTGGGAGCGGCCGGCGTTCAAATGGGGACGATTTTTGTCACCACAAACGAATGTGATGCTTCCAATGGATTTAAACAAGCTTACCTTGGCGCCAAACAAGAAGATATAGGAATCATTAAAAGTCCGGTTGGCATGCCTGGCCGGGCTATCTTTAACGGCTTCCTGGAGAAGGTAAGGCAGGGGAAAAAACAACCCATAACCTGTCCCTTCAAATGCATCCGAACCTGCGACGTTACATCCAGCCCCTATTGCATCATCATTGCACTCATAAATGCAGTAAAAGGTAATTTCAATGGCGGATATGCATTCGCCGGCACCAATGCCTTCAAAGCCACATCGATCATCTCCGTTAAAGAGACTTTCACTAACCTGTTGAAGGAGTTCAAGGAGAAGGCAAAATCACTGAAGCAGATATCCGGGGGCAATCTCCCTCAGGGGATGTAAATACAACTTTGATCATCCTCAATCCCCTGAAACCCATGTTGCATGAAAAGGGGAAATTCCTTTATTGCTCAATTCCAAATGGCTGCCCGGTTTCATGGCAGATAATTTGTACGAGATCCCTCGCCGATTTCACGGCCACCGGAAGTCCACCTCCCGGAATAGACCAATGACCTGTATAGTACAAGCTTTTAAGCCCTGGTAGTGTAGGCTTAACAGGGGATCTGGCCAAAATATTTTTCCCCGGCAGCCAACCCTGTGCTGAACCTTTCCAGTTGTTGGTATAGCGGAAAAAACTGGCTGGCGTTGCAACATCAACCTCTTCAACAAACTCTTTTATTCTGCCGAATCTTTTCTCTAACAGGTTAATTACGCTTTCAGAGAACTCCATTTTTTTCACATTATAAGTTGTTCTGTCACGCTTCCATAGATCGATCCAGTAGTCGGCTTTCATCGTATAAAAGCTTATCGTGACTACCGTTTTTCCTTGCGGTGCCAACGTTGGGTCATAATTGTAGATGTGCGCTTCAAGCCGGGAGTAAGATGTCCCATCGGGTGAGACCAGATCCTTGTCAACCGGAAACCTCAGGAAATGAGATTCTTCGTAAAATTCCCTGTTGATGCCAAGGGAGACAATAACGAGGGAATAGTACACCTTCAGCTTCTCCTGAAGCCCCAATTTCCTGATTGTCTTATTTATATACTTGCCGTCAAGCGCATCAAAGAGGGTAAAATGCCAGTCGGCGGCTGATACGACCAGATCTGACTCAATGCTCTCTCCATTCTGAAGCAGGAGGCCTGCTGCCTGATGATTCTCTACCAGAATTTTTTTAACGGGGGAATGATATTGAATCTGGCCTCCAAGGGCCAAGTACTTCTCTTTCAATTTCTCCACAAACAAACTAGCCCCACCAACAGGATATCCGGCTGCATGTAAATCGCTATTGGCAAGCGGCATTGTGATGATCATCAAAGGAAGTTCCTCCCCGTCGAAGAGCAATTCAAACGCCTCTCGTAAAAACGGGCTTTTAAGCTTCCGTGCAAATGAATAATTGGTCTCTTTTCGGATCCTGTTCAGGAACCAAAGCAATGGAAGATACCTGATATAGCCGGCCTTTTCCTTTAAAGGCAAAAGTTGAGGAACCTTTTTGATCATGGGGGGGATCTCAAACGACTGCATTTTCCTCATGGTATGGATCAGCCTGGCAATCTCTGGTTGATCCTCAGGTGAAATATCAATCAAGTAATTCCTGAGTTTCTCGAGGTTCGTGTAGAGGTGAAATATTTTCTCTCCGGATGGATTTTGGGTCTCCCTGACTTCAATATCTAACCGGCTCTCATGTGTAATAAAATCAATGGAAGGCATATCCAGCAGTTCTGACCATAGCTGGTAAAATGGATTTGCAGGTCCCGAACCCAGCATCCACTGAAACCCGCTTTCAAAGGTATACTCCCCTCGTTTCCAACTGATGCATAGACCACCCGGGCGATCGTTCTGTTCAAAGATTGTAGTATGAAAGCCACTCATTTGCAGATAACAACCTGCAGCAAGCCCCGACACACCAGCTCCGATAATGGAAACGTTCATAGTGGTTACATAAACATCAAAAGTAACAAAATGTTGCTATCTTTACCCACGAAGACAGAAATCAAGTAATCATCAAACTCAAGTCATCATGAAAAAATTCCTTCTTCTTCTAGGTGTTGTTTTGTTTACCGCCAGTGTTTCATTCGGTCAGTTTGCGTTAGGGATCAAAGTCGGTTATAATGCGAATAAGCTAAGCACCAACAGTGACAGTATTAAATCCCAATTCAATAGTGGCTTCCATGTTGGGATCTGGTCACATATTGGTAAACGTCTCTATTTTGCCCCTGAACTTAACTATACATTGAGTGGAGCCCAGTTTACAGGTGAAGGAAAATTGTCTACCTCTAACTGGAAGCAGAAAGTCACAATAGGCAGCGTTAATATCCCACTTATGCTTGGATTCAAGATCATTCATTCGGGTGTTCTTACCTGGAGAATTGAACTGGGCCCTGAAGCCTCTTTTATGGTCAATAAAAAGGTTAAGGATGAGAATTCTGTGATCGGTCCTATTACCGAATCAAGCTTAAAAGATGTGAACTGGTATATTATGGGTGGAACAGGTATCGATGTCCTTTTCCTTGCATTTGATATCCGCTATAAATACGGATTGAATAAGATGATTACAGATGTTGGGAACTGGGAATTCAATTCCAACAACGGAATGTTCCTTGTCTCTGTCGGCTTTAAAATATTTGGGAAGAAGTAAACGAGTTCTTCGTACATTTGTATCTATAAAATATAGATGTATGAAGTCCCTTTCTTTCTCTGCAATTCTTGTCTTTCTTCTGCTGGGGAGCACAACAGTTTTTTCTCAGCAGATCACACTGACCGATTCTGTCACAGCTCCAGAAGATACCCTTTTTCGCGAGTTGGATGAAGTGGTGATCACTGCCACCCGCGTTCCCGAACGCATTATCGACATCCCTTATTCTGTAGTTCGGCTCAACTATTCGAACTATCAGTTCGACCGTAAGATAGGTGCCAACGATATGCTCTCTTCTGTACCCGGACTCTTTCTCCAATCCAGGTATGGGAATCATGATGTCAGATTTTCGATACGAGGCTTCGGGAGTCGCTCCAATTCAGGCATCAGAGGCATCCGGATTTTGCTTGACGACATTCCAGAGTCGGAACCCGATGGTCAGACCCGTATCGAAGCCATTGACTTCAACTCCATCGGGCGGATCGAAATTGTTAAGGGGAACGCCTCTTCACTCTATACCAATGCTCCGGGAGGTGTAGCGAATTTTATCAACGACATTGAGTTTGATAACTCCTCACTGGTTCAGTTCAACCAGTTTGGATCGTTCGGACTTTTCCGGAATGGCATCAAAGCGGCAGTTCGTACCGACAAATACCGACTCCTCAATACCTACAGTTATCAAAACTATAATGGTTACAGGGAGCACAACAACGAATACTGGCATATCCTAAACACAGTCGTAGAGACTACACCTTCGGAACATACCCGCCTTACCATACTTTTCTACTTTGTGGATGGCATGATCAAGCTTCCGGGCTCGCTGACAAAAGCTGAGTTTGAACAGGACCCCTGGCAGGCCAATCCGAAATCGGTGAGCCGCGATGAAAAGCGAATCACCACAAAAGGGAGGATTGGGATTCGGTACAACGCCACATTCGGTAAAAAACTGAACAATGACATTGAGATAACTACCTACGGGACAATTAAGTATTTTGAACGGACCTCACGGGAATACAGGATCATCAACCGATATGGGTTGGGGCTCAGCGGGAAGTATATCCTCCGGCACCGGTTTGGCAACCGGACAAACGAGTTCATGGTTGGGGGCGACATTTTTGCGCAACCAGCCCGTTCAGAATATTATGAAAATATCAATGGACAACGAGGGGATCAGATTAATCAACTCACATCCGAAAATATCGGGAACAAAGGGTTCTTCATCTCCGATAACTTTGAGATTCTCCCCGATAAAATGTTTGTGCTCGTGACAGGCAGATATGACAATGTGGGCTATCACCTGGAGGAGGAGACACTTCCTTCCCGCAAGGACCAGCTGAGGTACCAGGCTTTTACACCCAAAATTGCATTGAATTACAAGATCCTGCCTCTGATGGCTGTTTACGGTTCTTTCGGGTACAGTTTTGATGCTCCGGCGGGTAATGAACTTGACAGCCCTGACCCACAGTTTCTGTTCAATAGTGACCTGAAGCCCCAGGAGTCACAGAATTTTGAGGCTGGAATCAAGGGGAAGCTATACCAGAGAGATTCCCGATGGTTCAAACGCGTATTGTTTGAAGCTACCGGATTTTATATCATTGTCGACAATGAAATTGTTCCCTATGAGGTGCTCGGGGATGTGTATTTCAGGAATGCTGCCAAAACGCACAGGTTAGGAACCGAGTTGGGAGGGTTGGTGGAGATTTGGAAGAACCTCAACTTCGAAGCCTCCTACACCTGGTCCCATTTCAGATATCAGGATTATATTGCCAGAACTATTGAAGTTGATTCCCTGGGAAATTTTATTCATACTGATCAGGACTTCTCTGGAAATATTGTTCCCAGTGTTCCCGTCCATAATCTCTATTTAGCGCTCTCATACGCTCATCCTTTTGGGAAACACTTCAACATTTTTGCCAAAGCGAGCTACCAGGGCATCAGTGGCCTTTGGGTCGATGACGCCAACACCGACAAAACAGCTTCTTACAACCTTCTTAATAGTGTTGTTGGAGTGGATATGCGATTTGGAAAATTCAGTCTGATGCTCTCGGGCGGAGTGAACAACATCTTCGATGTGACCTACGTGGGCTTTACCAACACCAACTCTGCAGATAAAAGATTCTACGAAGCCGGTGCGCCACGTGACTATTTTGCCTCCATTAACGTTGGGTACAGGTTTTGATACCCACCCCCGGCCTCTCCCTGAAAATTATAGTATATTTGAAAAAAATATCCGCGAAGATCATCGACTATCCGTGTTTTCTGCGTTCTATTGGAAAATTGAGAAAAGCTACTACATTGAAAATAGCACTCCAAACGATTTTTTTTACATTGCTTTTTTTGTCCCATGAATTATTGGCACAAGATGATCCAGTTTCCCTGAGATTTGGGAACAACTACCGCCTTTACCCCAGTACTATCAACCAAACGGAGGTATTTATCGTTAAGAGTCCCCTGGATCAGGATATCCTCTTCTCTTCCTGTAATACCCTTAACTTCATCCCCTTCTTTATCAGTGAAGGGATTTACACAACGACCAACGGCGGTCAAAGCTGGCAGGGAAACGACACGTGTACAGGAACACCCATCGAATTTCATGGCGGGGACCCGGGGATAACCATCGACAAAAATGGAACGTTTATTCTCACCCGGCTTGGGCGTTCGCCGTTTACAGGACTTTATTCGCATTACTCAACGGATAACGGCAGTACGTGGTCGGCCCAGAAGGTGATCTCGACCGACGATCTGGAACGCGCTGCCATTATTTCTGATACCGATCCGGCCAGTGCTTATTATGGCCGTACCTATGCTGCCTGGGTGAAATTTGCTCCCCCATTCTCATTGATGCATGCATTTACAGATGACCCGGCAGGAAGCTGGAGTATTCCTACACCTGTAAACAACCCTTCCAACCGAAGTGCAGGAGGAGACCTTGCCATGGGTCCAAACGGTGAGGTTTACGTTTGCTGGGCAGGAGTCACTGGCGTTACACCTTTCAAAGAGATCCTTGTTGGATTCGCCTCCACTTTATCTGGAGGAGCAGAATGGAATCTAACGGAGCATGCATTCACGGTTAATGGCATCACAGGTATTCTTCCAAACAAAGACAACATCCGGGTCAATGGATTACCCAACATGGATGTCGACCTTTCCGGGGGTCCTCGAAGTGGATGGATCTATATTGTGACCGGACAAAAAAATTTACCGCCATCGGGGAGCGATCCCGACGTCATTCTCAATCGATCCAGTGATGGTGGTCTGACCTGGTCGGCCGGCATCCGGGTAAACCAGGATCCCCTAAACAACGGGAAGGAGCAATATTTCCCAACAGTACATGTGGACCGTTATGGAGCTGTAAATGTAATTTTTTACGACGACCGGCAAACCACCAGCGATTCAGCTGGCATCACTCTTGCCCGTTCAACCGATGGTGGGGATTCATGGATAGAATATGAGTTGAGTGACCACAACTTCAGGCCGACACCGATTGGCGGATTGGGGCAGGGGTATCAGGGTGACAATATCGACATCACCTCCACCGACAGCGCCCTTTGGCCGGTTTGGATGGATAACTCAACAGGGATATACCAGATCTGGACAGCACCAGTAGAGTTCTCGGCTATTCAGGGGATTGACAACCGGATACCGGATGCCGGATTCCGGATCTTTCCCAATCCAACCTCAGGAATTACGAATTACGAATTACGAATTACGAATGAAAGTGATGTTTATTTGGGCATGTATGACCTTACCGGAACCTTGGTGGAAGAGGTTATTCATGAACAGCTGAGACCTGGAACCTATAATAAAACTTTTAATTTCAAAACGGGATACGAGGGGGTCGGATTGGTTCCTGGGATTTACTTTATTCGTTTAACTGTTAACGGTCAATCCACTACGGAAAAACTTGTTTACCTGAATTGACCTTCTTCGTGTACTTGGTGCCTCCGTGTCTTCGTGGTGATTTTTTGGCACCAAAACACTAAAACTCAAAAACAATTAAATCTCAACGAATCACCATCATTTTTCCCTGGCTGTGAACTACCCCATCCAGCTGGAGCTGATACAGATAAACACCTTCCGGCAATTGCCCAGCATCAAACGAGAACAAATGGACTCCGGGCTTCAGAAACCCAAGGCTGAGTTCAGAAAGTGCTGATCCTTTCAAATCAACAATTTTCATTTCAACAACCCCTGAAATCTTATTTCTTATTTCGTATTTCGTATTTCCCGAAGTTGGATTGGGAAATACCCTCAGTGAAACCCCGGAATCGGGGAGTCCACCCAAAGGCCTGATTCCGGGTTGCACCGGCGGTCTGTATTTCAAAACCGCACCACTATTGCCAACCGCATATCCGTGAAGTGAATCGGGGAAAGTGATAGCGAATACGGCAGCACTGTCAGGTGTTGGAATTTCTGTCCATGTTGAACCACTGTCGAGGCTGAAAATCAATTTACACAAGGGACCAAGAGGTGACCATGCCTGGGAGGATGTGCGAAAGTCGATGTCAAATGCGATACCCTGGACCCCTATCTCATCGTAGTTCCAGTTTACACCCCCGTCGGCCGAACGGATCATCCCCACACCGTAGCCGTAATCGGGATCGCCTCCCGAGCCCATCACATGCATTTCATCGAAGATATGGAGTCCATGTACCTCGTCGGCCGGAGCCTGGGAAGGGTCGATGGCATACCACAGATCGCCACCGTTGTTGGTTCGCCAGATCACGCCTGCGATGTCGAACATCCCTCCGCTGGCATATCCCACCTCTTCATTAAGGAAAGCGATGGTGAGAACCGGGAAAAAGGCGAGGGTAGAGGTGTCGATTGCAGCCTGTGTCCAGGTGTTGCCGCCATCAGTTGTTTTTACAAGTGCATGGGGTTTTCCCCCCATCCATCCGGTGAGGGAATCGAAGTAGAGGATGCATGTGATAAAAATATTCTCTTCGGGATAGGTGGATATTGTCCAGGAAGAGCCCCCGTCAATGGTTTTCAGAAGGAGAGTGCCAAAGGGAGGTTCGGTGAAGTTGAAGGCAGAAGCCCACCCCTGTGAACGGTTCAGGAAAAACACATAAATAATATCATTTTCGACAGGGCTATCCTGCTCAATCCAGGTGTTTCCCCCATCGGTTGTATGGAGGATTATCCCTGAATCTCCTACCACCCAACCATAAAGACTATCAACAAAGCAAACCGAGCTGAGGTTATGGGTTGTTTGGGGAGGAAGCTGTTCCCAGGTGCCCTGTGATAGTCCGTAATAAGGAATGAGGAACAGGAGAAGGAAGAATAAGGGAATAAAGAATAAGGGAATGTTGTCCCTTTTGTAAATCCGGTTATTGCCGCTTCTCATCCTGTCACACAACTAATCGTCCTTTTTCCTGGTTGCACCTTCCTTCAAAAGGCTCGACTGCGAAGATAGAATTATTTTCATGCCATAGTTGATTTTTGGACGAGAAAGTCGTATCTTGAACAATATTTCAAAATTTTTCGCATATGAAAATCAGTACATTAATTAGTTGTTTCGTTCTGTTGGCTTTGATAACACAAGCCCAGGATATCAAGGTTCCCACTTCTTCAGATATCCAAGCTTCCCAACAGGCCATGGGGGCTGCAGTGGAGAGCACCACCACCCCGGTCAATATTGGTGGTTTGCTCGGCCAGCTGGCCGGCAATCTGTCTGACGACGCTTTTACGGAATCCTTTAAGGAGAAGAAAAGTGATTTTATTTCGGAAGCAGGTAACATCGTGAATCCTGAAGGAGCTTCTTCCGCTTTGCTCTCGCTCCAGGGTGGCTTGGTTCCTTCAGCGATGAATGCAGGCTGGGACGCTGTAAAAGATTCCTGGATCAAAGATGCCAACACAGCCAATACTGTGAAAAGCGTTGCATCGCTTGCTGGCACGCTCGAATCGCAAATCAGCGATAAGTACTTTTCAGGGACTTGGGCAACGGCTCGTCCGGCATGGCAGGCAGCCCTGAGCGCTCTGTCGAAATAAGGGGACAGAAATTGTTATTGTGGAACGTTCTCCTCCCGGTCCCCCTCCAGCTCCTTCTCGATGGCTTCCGGTGTCAGCAGATCTTTTGTATCTTTATGGTAGAACGATGATGGCAACAACTGGATGTTCATGCTCAGCAAGAGGTGTTCCACGATGATCAGTAGGATGGTTCCGACAAATGGAACCGGAATCAGTAAAACTGGAACCACTACACCGGTTCCTTTCAGCAGGTCGATCATCTGCTTGACAAACTGTTTTTTTTCCACCGACGTGAGTTTCTCCCGTTTCATATACTTCGTCAGGATCAAAAACGCCTCTTTGGTCTCTTTTGCCTCCCCTTTGATCCCCCCGGTATATCGGGTGGTCTCCTGAAGAAAGAGCTTCGCCAGTCTGGCAATCTCTGACCTTACCCCTGGGAGGGTAAAAAGCATCAGGAGATCCCTGATCATTTTTCGGCGGAGGATGTTCATCACGATGAAATTCACAACTAAGTTACGACTAA
>CAZXQU010000025.1:0-4394 GCA_964642545.1 uncultured Prolixibacteraceae bacterium
ATTCTGCGGTCATACTAACCGGCATTTTGTTTATACTTGTTAGTTTCGTCATCTCCGACTTTGTCACTTTCCTTAGCCATGCCCAATTTGATAAGCGAAAAAGATTTGAGGCTTTTATGTTAAGCAAATACAAGCATGCACCAGAGGTCTCCCCGAAGGATATAGATAACGAGGAAAAATCAATGGACCAGCCTGGTGCAGCTGCATTCCAGGAGTACCTGATGACTCTTGATCCAGAGACAAAAACGGTTCCCCGCGAACGGCTTTTAACTGCATATAGGCAAACGAGAGCCATTCAGGCTCAAAAGAGTACCAACTCTCTTTCGTGGGAAGGAACCGGTACTGAAATGGGAGGTCGCACACGTACTATTATGTATGATCCTAATGATCCTACACTGAAAAAAGTTTGGGCTGGAGGAGTTACCGGTGGATTATGGTACAACAACGACATCACCAATCCGTTCTCTGCGTGGGTTCCTGTGGGTGACTTCTGGCCAATGCTCAGTATCCGTTGCATAACCTATGATCCCAATAATTCACAGGTATTTTACATTGGAACAGGAGAACCGGAAACTGCCCTGATCACCTACCGTGAAAGTTCAGGATCTGGACAGGGAATCTGGCAGTCGGAAGATGGGGGTCAATCCTGGAATCAAATTTCCTCGACATCCGAATTTGTATATGTCTCTGATATTCTCGTGAAAGACGAGAATGGGACAAGCGTCATCTATGCTGGCGTAGTATCCGGAGAGTATCACGGCACACACCAGAGTTCGCCTTCAGATGGACTCTATCGTTCTGATGACAATGGCGTTACATGGGATCAGGTACTCCCTGATATCTATGGATCCAATGTCCCGTATGCGCCAGCCGACATCGAAGTTGGAGCTGATGGCAGGATCTACATTGGAAGCCGTCCAAATCTGGATGACGAAGGGGGTGCGACGATCCTCTATTCTGATAGTGGACTTCCAGGAAGCTGGACAGTCAATGAAGATTATAAACTACTCATTGAGAATGATCCTACTAATCCTCTTTCAGGGCGGGTTATCCTGGCTGCCTCCAAGTCAGATGAAAATGTGGTTTATGCCCTCGTAGCATCCGGTCAGATTAAGAACGAAAATAATTTCAGGTATTTTTACTGTTATTACATCTTGCGTTCTGATGACAAAGGGGTCAACTGGACCGAAAAATCACTTCCGACGGATCTTACAAACGGGGAAAACTTTGCCACCATTGCCTGGCATGCCCTCGATGCAGCAGTTGACCCGAATAATCCCGACAATTTGTTCATCGGCGGCCTGGATATGCATCATTCTACCAATGGAGGGACTACCTGGTACAGGGTAAGCGACTGGTCAAAAATGTACAGTGGTGGCGGATCGGATTACATTCATGCCGACCAGCATACCATCGTTTATAAACCAGGCTCTTCCCAGGAGATTCTGTTTGGAACTGATGGTGGCGTTTTTTATACCTATAATGGAATCGTGAATTATCCGGCATTTGAACAGCGCAACAACAACTATAATACGCTGCAGTTCTATACCTGTGCGATTAACCCTACAGCCGGGGCAGTGTCGTATCTTGGTGGGCTTCAGGATAATGGTTCACTCTATTACAGTGGCAACCCGCTAACACTGGATGACATGTGGACCGGAGGTGACGGAGCCTACTGTTTCTTTGATGAAGACGGAGCCAGCCTCTCCGTGACATCGTATTATTACAATCAATATTCGGTATTTATGAACGGTAACTGGGTTAATAGCCTGAACAACTGGAGCAGCGGCACCTTCGTCTCTCCGGCCGATTTTGATTACAGGAAAAATGCAATCTATGCCAATGCTGTTGATTTCGTTGGAAACTTTGCTGATCATATTCTTCGGCTTACAAGCATTACTGGCAATGAGGCCGGGAGTTACCTCTCTATGGGAACCGGATCCAATCTCTACTTCTCTGCAGTGACTTACTCTCCTCACTCAACCGCCACTCAATCAAATCTGATCATTGGGAACCAGCAGGGGCGTGTGTTCAAAGTCGAAAATGCCAATTCCACACCTGTTGTTACTGAGATCGGAAGCCCCAATTTCCCTGTTGGTAACATCTCATGCCTGGCTGTCGGAGGATCTGACGATACCCTGGTTGCTACGTTTTCCAATTATGGAGTTCCATCTGTATGGTTTACCAAAAATGGGGGGCAGAGCTGGACCGACGTGGAGACGAACCTTCCGGATATGCCGGTGCGATGGGCCATCTTCCATCCGCAGAATTCACACCAGGTGATGCTGGCAACAGAGACAGGGATCTGGACAACCGACGATATCTTTTCCAACCCGGTTCTTTGGGAGCCAGCCAATGATGGAATGGCAAACGTTCGGGTCGACATGCTACGCCTCCGCAAATCCGATAACATCGTGCTTGCTGCCTCCCATGGGAGAGGACTGTTTACCAGCAACGGACCCTGGGGCATAGTGACAGGCACAAATGAACGCTCAACTCCAGAAATCACCATCTTTCCTAATCCCACAGCAGGCCGGGTAAATATCTCGACCGATCTTCCTGTTCAAGCCATGATTGATATCCGTGTGATCAATGGCAAAGGGCAAATCATCATATCGGAGAAGCAGATGGCAAATGGTTCCCTGAAGAAGCAGCTTGATCTATCGGAACAACCGGCAGGAGTCTATTTTATAAAGGTGGAAACAGAAGGGAAGATCATTGCCTCCGAAAAACTAATTCACTTATAACCTGATGTCATCTGGAACTTCATACGAGCTTTTCTCTGATGAGTACTTCATGAATGAAGCACTTAAAGAGGCGGTTAAGGCCTTTGAAAGGAATGAAGTACCGGTGGGAGCAGTGATCGTTTGTGGAAATGAAATACTGGCACGAGCTCACAACCTCACCGAAACGTTAAATGATGTAACCGCCCACGCCGAAATGCAGGCGTTTACAGCTGCGGCATCCGGACTGGGAGGAAAATATTTGAATGAGTGTACCTTGTATGTAACCCTTGAACCCTGTGTGATGTGTGCCGGAGCCGCTTTTTGGACCCAAATCGGCAGGATTGTCTATGGCGCCGATGACAACAAACGAGGCTACAGGTTAGTTACCCATCCGTTACTTCACCCGAAAACAGAGGTGATTTCCGGATTGCTTGCGGAACAAAGCAGTACGTTGCTGAAGGTTTTCTTTAAAGGGAAACGGTAAGGGGTCAGGAGGGTCAGGAGGTCATTAAGAAATTAGGAAATACGAAATACGTCCTACGTCTTACGTCTTACGTCCCTTCCAGTAGGCCGTCCATACCTTTTTTCCTCCATACGTGGCTCCCATCGCAAGCAGAATCCCCAACCCTCCATCGATCGGAGCTCCGGCCGGAGCGTTGCCGTTCTGGCCATGACCTGAGGGTGGAGGAGGAGGCTCGGGCGGGTCAGCCATCGCGGAGATATGGAAACACATCCCTAAAGCTAATCCTGTCGTAAAAAATTTCCAATTTGTTTTCATGTATAAACAATTTTGATTTTAATAGTCAATTAGATGAACCTGGTTTGTATGGATATTTCAAGTACTTAATGTATGTTGATCATATTCAGTTCGTTGCATGTTTTAAATAGATTTTTCCTGAGATAGCGCTGGTTGGTGAGATGAGTCTCAGAATGTACACTCCTTGTTTCAGATCTGTTTCGATGACCGGATTGGCGGCAGAGGAAGGGGCAAAGACTACCAGGTTTCCTGCCAGGTCGTACAAATAAACCGGAACAGGATTATAAAATGCATCAAGCCCATGGATGATGATCCTATTCAGTTCAGTAGTAAAGAAGATCTCATTAAGTGCTTCTGCTTCGTGTTCACCCGCCTGGTTACCAATATGGATTGTAAACCGTGAGGCATCGAATCCTTTTGAAGCCTGAAACGGATACTCGGAGCTGATCCTGAGATTGATAAGTTTATTCTCAAAATGATCTTCCAGGTAAAGATCCTCCCCATTTGAAAAACTCTCCTGACCTGAGAAGAGGATACGATGCTCGCCGTCAGTCCCGGCGATGAATCCAACTGGCAAAACCAAACCGAAACCGATTCTAGGGCGCATGTTTACAGAGAGGTAGGTATCCTCCTCTATCCAAAAAAGTTGGGGTGCATCTGATGCCCCGTAAAGTTTAAGGACATCCTGCATCGGATCGTAGCCTTCACCCGACGAATTATTCAATGACAATGTGACTCCATCATTTCGATCCCCGCAAAAAAGAGTTACGTTAAGCGTATTCGGAAGAGCCTCTTTTAAGAATGTCTGGGTTGCGTGCACGCGTGAGGAGGCGGGAATGGTTAACGAAGGAGTTGGACCATTTGCATGTACAAAGAAGCCCTGCATAGCCGGAATGATCCCATCTGTCAGG
>CAZXQU010000025.1:4404-39136 GCA_964642545.1 uncultured Prolixibacteraceae bacterium
ACTCCCATTCCAGCTTTTGTAATTCCCCGCTTCACCATCCCACACCCAAACCGCGTTATCGACATTGCTCTTCACCCAACTATAAATGCCTGCACCCAATGCCGACGAAAAAGGATTTCCTATCAGGTTATATCCGGAGTAATCTCCTTCAGTAAACGTAATTGTTGGAGACAGATTAGAGATAATCAGTGATCCAGTGAATAGTTTCAGTTCATCGGCAGGATAGGCTGCCAGATACCCTGTGCCCGGAATAAAATTGCGGTTATCCCCCAGCTGAAATGAGGTATTCCAGTTACCAGATCCATCCTTGCTATTAATCCAGGCCCCTTCCGCTTCACCCCATCGGTAAAAATCTGTTCCCGACTCTGGCGGATCGGCTACAAATCCAGGTTGGATCGCTTGGCTGGCCACTGGTGATGAAATCATATGGTACCTCGAATCATCCGGATTCAGGTATTTCTTGAGATAACGCTCCACCTGAACCGTTCCTGTACCGGTTATCTCTCCGTTCGGAATAAATGAGGCTGTTGCTCCGGAGTCGGACGGCGATTTCAAAACAAGGCATTCGGCTCCTGTGAAAGAACAATTTCCAGTAACTGTCACAGCTGTTCCAGCATCAATCTCCAAAGAGGCATCCCCTCCGATGACAAGATCTCCGCCAAAAGTCATGTCGTAATGAATCGTCTTTGCACCTGCGCCCGTAAGGGTGAGATGATGATAACTTGTTGGATTTCCGACTATTTGAGAGGTATCTCCGGAGTATACAACTGTCGATCCCGGGAGAAAATTGTAGGTGTTGTTGGTAAACCCGATCTCTCCCCAGTCGGCGGAAGTAAGGTTCAATATGCCGCCATTTTCAATGGTTAATGTATGTCCTGAAGTACCACTGTTCTGACAATTGATAGCGGCTGCTTCGATCACACCACCATCAGCTATGGTCACTGAAGCCGGATTGGAGGAGTTGCTATTGGTAAGATAAAGGATCCCTGAAACCTGCAGGGTTCCATGAACAGTGATTGAGCCACCACCCGTGGAACTTGCAGCCCCATTGATACCATCGATCGCAATGTTCCCAGGCGTTATTCCGTCGCCACAGATATTCAGTGTATCGCCTGCCTCAATGGTCACCTGAAAAACAGTCCCCGATCGGTTGTTATACAGGGCTGTTCCTCCAATGCGAAGTGTCACAAGGCGGCTGATGATCAACGTTGTGGTATCGGAGTCATTCAGGTATTTCCGGATTCGGGAGGCATTAAACATACCGTTGCCCGATATCTGGCAGGTATCTCCCTCCACGTTGAACCCAATCAGGTCATACGTTGACCCGTTACCAATGGTCCCGTTGCAAAGAATATTACCAAAAATATAGATGTACCTTGGATTTGATCCGGTGGAGCTATTGTTTGTGAACAACTTGCCTCCCGCTTCAACGGTCAGGCTGTAACAACTCTTTCCGCTAGATTCAACAAGAACGGTATCGCCGTTGAGGATCACTACAGAGTCGGCACCTGTGGGTACAACCCCTCCCACCCAGGTCGAGGTGCTTCCCCAGTTACCGGATTGGGCCGAAACGATGTTGCCGGCCGAAGCGAAGACCGGTAACCAGCAGCAAAGAAGCAACAGGATCACCGGATAATTTACAGTTCGTTTCATACGAAATTTTAGACATTAATCCGGTTTAGGGGCAAAAGGTTATACCCTGGAAGTAAATTTTTTTCGTCTTTGGTCAGGATACCTCGAAAAATGGCTTCAGACGGAGAACTTTTTCCAAAAAGGTAATACTTTTGTTTGATAAAACTCATCGGTTTATAAAGGTTTACCCCCATGCAAATAATAAGATTACAAGCCCTAGACCTACTTCACAGGTATATAAAGAACGATAAAATGATCGCGCATTCGCTTGCTTCTGAAGCGGTTATGCGTGGATTAGCCATAAAACTTGGTCGTGATGAAGAGAAATGGGCGTTGGCCGGATTGTTGCATGATCTGGATGTTGAGGTCACCAATGCAGAGTCAACAGTTCACGGAACCCAAACGGAGCTGTTACTTAAAGATTTTGAGGTTGATCCGGAGATCCTGGATGCCATTCGGATGCACAATGAGTGCTCTTCGGGAATGGAGCGTTCAACAGAATTCCAACATGCCCTCGCTGCCGGGGAGACCATCACGGGGTTGATCTTTGCCACTACATATGTGTATCCAGATAAGAAATTATCCAGCGTGAAACCAAAATCAGTGGTCAAACGCATGAAAGCGAGGGCCTTTGCTGCATCAGTTAGCCGGGAAAATATCCTTGAATGTGAAAAAATCGGGATCCCACTGCCGGAGTTTGCTGCCCTGGCAATTGAGTCGATGCTTCCTATTGCCGATGAACTGGGCCTTTAATGGTGATGGAGTGACGAGGCGATGAATGAAGATGTAGTAGGGGTGTAGTTATGCGTTTAGTTTTGCGAGAACTTCCTGCAACTCCTTAAATGAGAAGGGCTTTTTAAGAATGGCATTTACCCTCAGCAGTCGGGCGGTGTTCAGGTATTCCTCCGCACCAATCTTGCCTCCACCCGACATGGCAATAATTTGTAATTCAGGACTTAAAGTCCGCAATTTGAGGATTGTTTCTATACCCTCCATCACAGGCATGATGATATCGGTAATCACCAGGTCAAAACCAAGTGTACTGAAAAGAGACACCCCCTCTTCTCCATCGCTGGCAGTTGTTGTAAGATAACCTGCTTTTTCAAACATTTTCGACAATGAGGCTCTGAATACCTGGTCGTCATCGATGATTAATACATTTGCCATGTTTATTGGGTTTTGCTCTTTTCGTATGTAAAAGTAATTTTTTAATCCTACACTTGTCTGCTAAATGGTAAAAACTCAGGTTATTTAGCGGAATAGCTGATTTTATAGCAACATGCCTGTTTCTCACTTTTTCGAGAAACTTCATGCAATGAGGTGTCTGTTTGTTGTGAAAATGTAAACCTGTTGACCGGATCGTTCAGGAATGGGCTCAGGTAATTACTGATCAACTGATTCCATTTTTCAAACTGCTTTGCTGGGATATCCGGATGGATTGAATCCTTTTTTGCAGAACAGTCCTGGTGTCTAAAGTCAATTACAATTTGAGGCTTTTCCGTGAGCACCTGGGTGAGTTTCTCAAGCTGGAGCTTCTGGTGATTCGACAAGGATTCCTGCTCCTCCTCAAAACAGATATCTTTAAAAAACTGTTCATCTTCTCCATATTCTTTGGCAAGCTGACGCGAGGGCGAAGTAAAAATCTTACGAAAGAAGTTTCCCAACGCCTGACCGATCAACTTCCAGTAATTCATTTTCGGGTTTTTCAAATCTCCGGAAATGGGAATATTCAGGAAAACATTTCCCTCCTTATCCCTGACAATAGCCAGGATCAGTTTCATAGGCAAATGCATACCCACTTTATTGTCTACCTTCTCCCCGAGGTATATTTTCTTAATGAAGATGTTGTTGTTCATCTTCATTACGTTGTTTTTTGAAGAAATGGATCCGTTGTAGTAAAGGGTTCCCTCCTTAAAGGGGTAGTCGGTATAGAAAATCGAATATTGGTTGTAATGAATGACCTCAATGTTTTTCAACTGATAGGTTGCATCAAAATCAAAGGGTTTAAACGGGCAAAACGTGAAACTGGCATTGATATATCCTGTGGTATTAACCTTTGTGTGAAAGGTGCCTTTCGCTTTGCAGTTCAACGAGTTGATATCATGGACATTCAGGGTGAGATCTTCAATGGTAAGATGTTCGGGTTTAAGCAACGTATAATCAGAATAATGAAAGACCCCGTTTTTAATAGAAAGTTCATTGACTGTAAAAGAATCAATAACCACCACCTCCTGCATTTTCTTGATAAAATCGACCAACAAAATAACCGGGTTTGATTTACTGGAGATTATAAATGCAGAATCGGGGGGGGTGCCATCAGGTGTATAGCCGTCAAAATTTCGAATTATCATCTTTGAAATGGAGTTGGAATTAACATATCTGTCCTCCCTTATAAACAGTCCATCAAGCAACACATCTCCTATTTTGGCAAACCCTTGTATTGTATTCATCGAATCAAAAGCAATGCTGAAATGGTTAAATGCAAGCTCTTTTTGCTCCTTTGATCCCATTAGATCAAAATCACGGAGATCCACCTCTCCCCGCATCACCGACCTGTATGGATCATTCATATTCCCATCGATAGTCATCGTTAGCGAGCATGTTCCATCAAGCTGCTTGATCTTTAGATAGGGTTTCAGGTAAGGGAGGATGAAAGAGATTTGCAAGCTATCAGCCGTCACCTGTTCGGTATAACCTAAAGTTTCCCGGTTCAAATGAAAAGTGCCCTCCACATCTCCTCCCGAAGCCAGGGAGAGGCTATAGTTGAGGTTCAGTTCCGGGTTATCCCATTTCAATGCAGGAACCTCCAATGCCATACCAACTACTTCTATATCAGCCCCGAAGTCGTTGTTCATATACTGGAAATTACCACCAGATAGGGAGAAGTCGTCAATTCTGTACTTCACGGTTTTTTTCACGGTAGTGTCAGCAGTCTTTGAGAAGGAATCCGACGAAAACCGGGTGATGATATCGGAGAAATTCATGGAGTCTCCCTGTTGAATGATCCGTACAAACGGATCTTCAATCCTGAGGTGTTCAATGTGGTAAACACCACGGATAAGATTCCAGAGATTGACATCTGCCATGAATCTCTGCACACGAAAAAAAACAGTGTCTCCGTTTGCCTCAAAGAGCTTAAGATCTTTGATATCGACAATTCCTGTAAGTAAATTGATCCTGATCTTTTCGATCTCAGTTTTTCTTCCGATCCAGGCCTCACTGTTGTTTTCAATGATATATCTGGTAACAGGTGATACGATGAGCAGGATCAGCAGGACCAACCCCAAAAGAATCCCAAAAACCCAAAGAAGTACTTTGTTAAAAGGCTTCATATGTTGGAAATATTTGATTAGTAGGTGTAAATATAAGTGAAAGGCCTATTCCATCCAATTATTAACTGTTTTGATCCTTTTCGATGTGATCGGCTGCCGGCTAGTCTTGTTATGCTGAGATCTCTAAATCTTTGTGAATTCTTGATCAATCAGCCTGTTTACGATCTCTTTTTCGGTTGGATTTAAATCCTGATGATTAGCCAAATATCTATATTTATCAATGTATATCTGAATAATCAGAAAGGCTCTTTAAGCATACGTTTCGAAATGAAATTACTGTGATAATATTAACACTGAGGCCGGAAAGTTCTGTATTTCTCAAAATATTCTATATATTTACGCCTTTTCTTTCAGGAAAATTTTATTCAAACCCAAAATTCTTAACCTGTGGAGACTAACAACGATTACAATTACAGTATTTTCAAGCCTGTAAATGAGTACTCGAGAAGGAATAGGAATATCATCCTTTCGATTATTCTGATCTGGGCTTTGTGCGTATTCGGATTTCAGTTTTTACTGCTGATCCTGGAAAAACCTACCCCCGAAAAATCCTTGATTATCTATAAGAGTGTGGCCGATCGTGTGACAACCGGAGAGGCTACCATGGATGAAAAACAGGCTTATGTCGGGTCGCTCTTGATGGTTCTGGGGAAAACCCTGAAGCCGGAAACGCGTCTGTTACTAGACAATGTGCTAACAACAACGGTTTACGATATGATTGGAGATTCTTCCGAACAGGCTACCCTGATGGAGAAACTGATACCACTTTCTGAAAAACGGGCAGAGCTTATCGCGCTCAAAGCAGCATGGGATGCAAAAACCATCAAGTATCTCGATTACAAAGACGGCAGTTTGGATCTGAATGATCAGATCGTCCTACTCAAGGATGACCTGGGGATTTTCCTTCAGGGTTTTTCCGACAAATTGATCCCGGCGGATGCCGAGTTTGGAAAGGTCATGATGATTTGGCTACCATACGAGATGAGAGCCTCAGCCATTCTTGAACAGCAGCCGGTTGCCAAAGCTGATGTTGATAAAATCATGAAACTCTATCTCACACACAATCAATCGTTTCTGACTGATTTCAGATTCTTGGGTTTCCCTTTCCACTACTTCTACACGGCAGTGTTCCTGCTGGTACTCTTCGTTTTTTTATGCGTGATGTATGCTTTCCGCATTCAGCATCTGCACCGGAAATTTGGAATGGAAGAATAACATAAAAAATTGAAAAAGATGAAACAATTAACCATACTACTCTCCCTGATTTTTATCCTGTTTCTGCCTTCTCTGGCAAATGCATCAGGAGTGACCGAACTTGAAGGCAGCTTCAAATTGGGGCCCGCAATTATCCTGATTACGATTCTTATATTATTTGTCCTTGTAGGGATACTTTTCCGTGCAAAAAACACCAACGATTTTTATGCAGCCGGACGGCGGATCTCACCGATTGGTGCAGGGATGGCAATTGGCTCAAACTGGATGAGTGCAGCCTCTTTCCTCGGTATGGCTGCTCTGATGTATGGATCGGGTTACAACGGACTTGCTTACGTAATCGGCTGGACAGGAGGCTATGTACTGTTGATGGTCTTGATGGCTGGACAGATCCGCCGGTACGGGAAATACACTGCTCCCGATTTTATTGGTGACAGGTTTTACTCGAATGGTCTTAGGGTGTTCAGCGCTATCGTTGCCATTGTTATTTCCATTGCCTACTGCGTTGGTCAGTTTGGAGGTATCGGATTGATGTTCAAATGGATACTTGCAATAGATTACGCTTGGTCAGTGGTCATCGGAGGCTCTGTTGTATTGCTGTATACTCTAATCTCAGGGATGCTGGGGGTGACTAAAAACATGCAGATCCAGTATGTCATCATCATCATCTCGTTTGTCATTCCATTATTTATCCTGACCTATAAATTCGACTATTTCTGGTTGTTGCCTCCCATGGGATATGGAACAGCTGTTTCCGATATCGTCCATGGTATTCCCATTCCGCCTCTACTGGATGGAGTTCCATTAACCAATGTTTTTGGAAATGAATATGTCATCATGCCTACTCCCGAATATGCAATGCCCTGGGATCCATCTACCGGGAAATCTTTCTTCCAGTTTATCGCCATTGCTTTCTCCCTGATGTTTGGTACGGCCGGATTGCCTCATGTTCTGCAACGTTTCTACGTAGTTCCTAAAGCCAATGATGCCCGCTGGTCAGTCGTGTGGGGACTCTTTTTTATCTGCATTCTTTACTGGGGAGCCCCTGTTTATGCTGCATTCGGAAAGATTCTCTCTATCAACCCTGAGGTGGGAACTCTGGCAAAAGACGCTATTGTGGTTTATACGGCACAACTTGGCGGAGTGAATTCATTGCTTGTCGGCTTCCTTGCGGCGGGAGCTGTATCTGCAGCCTTCTCAACTGTTTCGGGATTATTCGTTGCTGGAGCTTCATCCTTCTCGCATGATATTTACTACAAAGTTCTCAATCCCAACGCGAAGCCAAAAACCCAATTGCTCCTTGCCCGGTTGGGAACTGTGTTGATGGCTGTTATTGTCACCATTCTGGCGATTCAACAATTCGCCCTGATTGGCGAACTGGTTGCTGCGGCTTTCTCTATCGCTGCCTGTACACTCTTTCCGCTGTTCCTTCTTGGGATCTGGTGGAGTGGTGCCAACAGAGCGGGAGCAGTTGCAGGTCTCTCAACAGGCATGCTGGTTACTGCCATTTCAATCACCTACTTTGTTTGTGGGAAAAATGGGATACAATTGCCCTGCCACGAGTTTATAAGCTATTACTTACAACTCTGGTATTTTGCATTGATCGGCGCTCCGCTGGCTATTTTAGTGAACATTGTTGTATCCAAGTTTACGAAGCCTACACCAATCGAGATCAAGAAATTCCTTGCAAAAGAGGTTCACGCACATTAATGCCTACTCTCATCCCCTGCCCTTTCTAGGGAAGGGGACAGGGGAGGGAGTAACAACCCATGGTCCACGTATCCCGACCTACGAAAATCCTTGTCGTTACGATGCTTATCCTTGTCGGGACCGGGCTTGCAACAGCTTGGCTTTACTATAGCTATCAGAATGCAGCCGAGGATCCGCGGGTGAAAGAGGCCAGGTTGCGGCTGGAGGAATATGACGGGTTGATGAAAAACGGAAAGTTTGATGAAGGGCTGGTCTTACTGGATTCCATCGAACAGATTTACAGCGCAGTGCCCTGCTATAGAGAATCTTTTGAACTAGGTGTGATCTACAACAACCGGGGATCTGCCTGGCTCACCATGGCACTTTACAACACGGATGATTCAATGCGCAAAGCAGAGATGCTGGTCCTTGCCAGTAATGAGACGATGCGATCCATCAATGTATATGAAGAGTGGATGCGGAGGTTTGACACCATCTCTTTTTCGGAAATTCAGTCGGAGGTGATCACATGCTTTCCGGAAGAGGACCCTGCATTTGATGGGTTTGATTACCAGCGGATCGTTGATCGCAGAATAGGAGATATCCAACTGGCAAAAATCGAGACTCCGCGCAGGCTATCTGTTAGCTATTCGAACCTGGGCATCATCCAGCGTCACCGATATCAACTCGATTCAGCCATTCAGAGTTATATCAAGGCATTGAAACTCTGGAACAGGAACCCCTCTGCCAAAAACAACCTGAATACCCTGCTTGGCCGGGAGACGGAAGATGAGTCGATTCTGAGACAGCTCTTTCCTCCCGATCGGAGAAAGCCTGAGAACTAAATCCCTACACCTCCCCTGAACTCTGCCGCAACCTCACCAATGAAATCGGAGATTTGGCCGAAGATTTTTTTCAGCATGACTACTTCTACAGGAGAGAGGGCTTCGGGGTTGATGAAGTTATCCGGGACTTTGCCCTCCATTATCTGCTCGACCTGATGCCGGAAACGGAGCATCATAAGGAGTTTAAAGGCCTCAGTTCGCTCTTCGAATCGATCCTCATTGATCATCCCGAGGTGGAATAATTTACTGAAACGGTCAAGCGTCCCTGTTTCCCTGATCCCTTCTTTCAGGGCATAGAGGCGGGCAATATCGATCAATGGAAGCATGGCTCGTTTGCTGTCGAAGGATTCGGGTTGAGATTTTGAAGCACCTACTTGGATATTTCCGAAGATACTCAATGGAGGTTTGAGTCGTTGGATATTTCCGGTCAGATAGATAAAAAATGCCGGATGTCTTTTGATCACCTCCTGGATATGACGGTACAGGTCAGAAGCGAGCGTGTACTCGCCATATACCGGTCTGAAATCGAAGAAGATATTGATATCCAGCAGGTCCTGAGGTTCCGATGAGGTGATCCAGGTTGTGAATTTCTCTTTCCAGCGACTGAGGGGCTGACACCATTCAGGATTACTGACCATAATCTTTCCTTTGCAGAATGCGTAACCCGATTCGTTCAACCATTCACTCACAAGGGATCCAACTTGTAAAAAATACTTTTGGACGCGTTCCAGATTCTCCTGGGAAACATCTTCGAACAAGATGGCATTGTCCTGGTCTGTCACGAGGGTTTGCTCCTCCCTTCCTGCACTGCCGAGTACAAGAAAAGAAAACGGGACAGGGGGTTTCCCCAACCTGTCCAGAGCTAGCAGGATCAGCTTTTGTACGATTGCATCAAACAGGATTGCATTGAACCTGACCATGTTGACAGCTTCAGGCCCCGAATTTAGGATGGCTGCAGTGAGTTCCGGCAACCGCTTGCCAATTCCGGCAACCGCCTGCCACGTTTCTGCCTGATCAATCTGTTTTCTGATGAGCGAAATGGAATACCTGTGAACCTGAAGCAATTCACGATTGCTGACAATGCTGATGATCTCTCCCTCTGTGTTTCGAACGCCCAGATGGCTGATTTCCCGCTCCTGCATCAATGAGATAGCTTCATAAAGCATTGCTTTTTCAGGAATGGTAAAAATGGGGGATGTCATGATCAGGTGCACTGGTTGATCGGGAGAGACATTCTCTGCAACAACCCTCTTTCTGATGTCTTCATCCGTGATAATCCCAACAGGATTGCCCTCAGTGCTGCAGACCAGGATAGCGTCGTATCCTTTGTCGGACATCGCCAATGCTGCTTGCCGGATCGACTGGGCGAGATTACAGGTAACCAGATTGGAGGGAAATTTTTCGACAGGTTGACTTAAAAAGAGAACTGATGTTTGAAAATCCGTACTCAGGTTCTCCTCAAACTTCACTTTGCGCCTCTCATCGCTTATCGGTTTTAGATGGATCACATGGACAAAGTCATTCCCCAAAGGCATCAATGAAATTTTTATTGACATATCGATCCGGTCTTCCGATTTTTTCACCACAGGGAGCTCAATGCTGGTATCAACTCCTGATTCTTCTGTGGTTCTGTTGACGGCTTCAAGGATTGTTTCAAGAGAGGGATTCCGGAAGAGGCATTCAAGTCCCTTCTCAACCAGCTCAATTTCAGTATACCCCGTTAGGTCTTCGGCGATTTTGTTAACATAAACGACTTTACTTTCCAATAGCATGATGGTTCCATCTGAGGAGGCCTCTACAAGGGTTTTATATTTTTGTTCCGAGAGTTTAATCTCCTTTTCTGCCTGCATCCGTTTCTGCTCAATTCGGAAGCTCTGAACAGCCACAACACCCAATAATACAGAGAGTATCAGCGTGATAACCAGCACCACTGTAAGCAATCCCTTTTCCAGCGTTGAGATCTCCTCTTTGACATCTTCCAGATAGATCCCTGTCCCGATAACCCATCCCCATGGTTTAAAAAGTTTGACAAAGGAGAGTTTTGGAACGATCTGGGTCGAATCATCTTTCCATTGCCACATATATTCCACAAACCCTTCGCCTTGTTTTGAGCTTAAGGCCGTATCCACCATCTCCACAAACATTCGCTTCCCTTTAGGGTCTTCGAAGTTGTTGAGTTCCTTCCCGTTCAATTCTTTCCGATAAGGGTGCATCACCATCACGGGTTTCAGATCTGTGATCCAGAAATAATCTTTCCCTTCACTTCCGTAACGTAGGTATTCAATGCGGGACGCAGCCTCCAGCTGAGCTCCCTGCTGCGTAAGTGTTCCGTCAGCTTCATCCTGATGGTATTTTTGAAGTACACTCCATGCAGAGTTGGTCAGCTCACGGATCATCTCTGCCTTACGTTCCATGATGCTACGTTCATAGGAAGGGAGTATCACAACATAAAAGGCTATTACAAAGAGAATTATAGCTGCAATAACAGGAAAGATGATTCGTAAAACAAATCTCCAACGGAATGAAATGTGTCGTATCATGGCTTGTTTCCTACTTAAATGTGTTGAATATAAATCTGGCCGGTTTCAGGAATAAACATCATATATCCGGATGACACTCCCCCCTGTGTGACAGGCAAACAGGTCATCCAGTTTCGTCGGGAACCTATGAAAAAATTGGTTTCCATAGTATTATGAAGGTGAAACCAGTTACCGGTAAGCGTACCCTCCACATGGGTATGACCGGTGATGGATGTTTGACAGTCATTCCGTTTCATCCACTTCAGATGGGCCCAGATGTCAGATGGCCATATCGGCATCTTTCGCAAAGAGCCACTAAGGTCGGGATAGAGATGATGTGAAAAAAGAATCCGGATCCTACTCAACTCCGTAATGATAAATTCAGGAAGCCCTGAAAGGTACTGCCGCGAATCATCTGAAAGCTGTACTTGATCTTCAGCAATAGAGTAATCCCAGAGTTTTCTCCGTCCAATTCTTTGTCTTTCCTCAAGGGGCAAAGAATACCAGTTAGCCGGATAGTCAAACCGGGCGTAGAATTCAGGAAGTTTTTTAATGGCAAAGAGGTCGTGGTTCCCAATAACTGAAAGTGAGCAGTTCTCCTTCACCAACCGGATGCATTCATCTGCATCCTGGATCCTGCTTGCACCATAGTATCTATCGTCAAACCCAATAATATCCCCCAGGGAGATCACCTGATCGCAACGCTCCTTCTCCAGTATTCTCAGAATCTTTGTGAGAGAGCTTACATCTTCATGGATATCTGACAGGATTCCTATCTTCACGAACGATCGATTAATGTGATAAAATTAACAATTTCAACGGACACCGCGAAAAGACAATCATCACGAGTAATATAAAAAGTACTATTTTTGTATGCAGATTTTAAACTATGATTGAATGAAAAAACTTCTACTGTTACTAATTATAACCTTGTCACTTGGTTCACTGCAAGCACAGAACAGCTTCAGCCTCGCTGCCGGGTATCTGTTCACCCATACAAGTGTTGCAGAGTACAAGCGCCCCGATTATAATTACTACCTGCTCGATTACGTTACCATAGATCCAAACAAAAGCTCCTTTCATGCCTCCCTGAATGTTGACCTGGACCTGGGAAACAGGTTTTTCTTCTCTACCGGATTGCATTATCAGGAGATGGGTATGTCCAATATTAGTTTTATCGATACATTGAATGATTTTTATTCCTTTACAGCCAACCAGCATTATATCGGATGGTCACTCTTATTGAAATACCATTACAAGTTTAAGGATAGTAAGTTTGGGATCTTTGCTGGGGTAGGACCTAAAGTTGACTTTGCCGTTGGATACCTGAATATTGCCGAACAGGCACCTTTCCGTGCTACAAACTCCATGACACCCTTTGCCCGGTTCAATACAATCGATTTCTCAATTGCTGTTGAAGTTGGAGCAACATATAAATTGGGGCCGGGATCCCTCTTTGCGAAGATTAACTACTTCCAGGGATTAAGCGATGTGATGAGGGATGATTACGTCGTTGGAAAAACCATCTCCGTTGGGGTGGATGTCGGCTACTCGGTTAACCTCTCACTCTTTTCAGGAACTAAACGCTAACACACTAACGGATGTTACCGCTGCCAAATCTTATCATTATCACCGGGTTTAGTCTTCTTGGGATCGGCATGATTGTCGCTTTTATCCGGATCGCTTTGAAAGGAGGAAGCCTGATCGGCAGACCATCAGCAAATCCATTCTTTTTTTACTCAGCAAAACTCTCCATCTTTGTCAGTATCGGGTTGTTGCTTTGCAAAGCCATTGTACCATCTTTCGGGGGCTTAAAGGTGCCTGAAGGGTTGGTCTGGATGGGAACCTTACTGGGAACTGCAGGTGCAGCAATTCTCCTGTTCTCCTTTTTTCAGCTCAGCGATTCCCTGAAATACGGCTTGCCGAAAGAGGGCACCCAACTTAAAACTTCCGGGTTGTTCCGCTTCAGCAGGAACCCCCTGTACATGGGTTTATTTCTTGTGAATATTGCCTCCGCGCTCTTTTTTCCGGCAATTCCGAACATTCTGGTTACAATCTATTGCATCATGGCCCATGGTATCCTGATCAGGGGAGAAGAGCGCTTCCTGGAAAAGCGGTTTGGTGCCGAATGGGTAGCATACAAAAACAAAGTCAGACGTTTCATATAAATAAAAATAAAACCGATCTTTATGGTAAAACAAATCGTAATATTTTTCGGATTGTTCCTTCTCTTCAGCAACCTGGTAGTTTCCCAGGAGATCGTGCAATGGCGTGGTCCAAATCGAGACGGTAAATATCTTTCAACCGGCCTTTTAACAAGCTGGCCACAGGATGGACTCAAACTTCTCTGGCATATTGATGGTTTGGGTGAAGGCCACGCCTCTGCCGTAGTCACCAAAAACAAGATCTTCACCGCCGGCACCATCGAAGAGATCGGTTACATATTCTGTTTTTCGCTGGATGGAAAACTCCAATGGAAAGTTTCTTACGGACCCGAATGGACTGAGAGTTGGCCCGGCACCAGGAGTACTCCGCTGTTTGTAGATGGAAAACTTTACATGTTAAGCGCATTTGGCAATCTGATTTGCATGGATGCCGCTGACGGCAAAATGATCTGGGAGGTCGATCTTTTTACCGAATATGACGGCCGGAACATTAAGTGGGGCGTCACAGAGAACCTGCTTGCTGATGGCGATGTTCTGTATGTTACGCCAGGAGGTGAAAAAGACAATGTTCTGGCTTTGAACCGGAATACCGGCACACTGATCTGGAGCTCTCCAGGCAAAGGTGAGCTGAGTGCCTACTGCTCTCCCGCTTTGATTAAACTTCCCAAACGCACTCTTCTGGTAACGCAAACAGCCAATTCGATTCTTGGCATCGACACCAAAGACGGAACTCTGCTTTGGTCACATCCACAACCCAATAAATGGTCCGTTCATGCAAACACTCCCTACTATCAGGATGGCTACCTCTATTGTGTTTCCGGCTATGGCCAGGGAGGAATTCAACTGCAGCTGGCTGCCGATGGCTCTGCCAAACAGGAGATGTGGCGCAATACGACGATTGATAACCGCATGGGCGGATTTATCGTTCTCGGGGACAGAATTTATGGGTCTGGCGATTCAAAACAGGGATGGGCCTGCGTGGATTGGAAGAACGGAGAGGACGTCACTTCGGAACAAATGGCGGGAAGAGGAGTAGTCATTTATGCTGACGGACTGCTCTATTGTTACAACGACTCCGGTGAATTTGTCCTGGCTAACCCAACCCCAACCGCATTGCAAAAGATTAGCTCCTTTGAAATCCCTTTTGGCGAAGACCAGCACTGGGCACATCCGGTGATTACCGACGGAAAACTCTATATCCGGCATGGGGGGTCACTGATGGTGTATGATGTTACCGAGCGTTAACTGATCGATACATTTATCAGCTTGATCAAGTTTTTTTTATGGGATGCTTCCTTTCCATAGATTTGCTTCCTGCATACTGAACTGCTAGTTCAAAAGCAATTATCTTTGTGATGTGACATTAACGCGAAAGTACATATATAAATACATCCCATGTGTATTCATTGTTCTTGCCATTGGTGTGGTTGCTTGGTGGCTGTTGCACAATCCGGTAAACTCCCTTTCACTGGCTGTTCCGGGCATGGATAACCGGACAAACAAAGACCAGGTCACCGAGGAGATCAACATCGGGGAGTTCTTTGAGTACAGCGGTACGGCAGAACCAGTTCCGGGAACCCACTGGCCTCGTTTCCGGGGAGCCGATCTCGATAATATCAGCAAAGAGCATATTTCACTGATTGACTCCTGGGGAGCGTCAGGGCCAAAGATCTTGTGGGCCTTGGAACTTGGAGAGGGACACGCCGCACCGGCTGTTTACGATGGGAAATTATACCTGTTGGATTACAATGAAACGCTGAAGCGGGATGTTCTTCGCTGCCTCGCCCTCAAAACAGGGGAAGAGCTCTGGCGTCGTTCCTACAGCGTACACCTGAAACGAAATCACGGGTTGTCGCGCACAGTTCCATCCGTTACCGATAACTTTGTTGTCACCATCGGACCTCGTTGCCAGGTGATGTGCGTGGACAGGCTAACCGGCGATCTGCTCTGGGGGATTGACCTGGAAAAGAAGTATGACGTGGAGGTCCCCTTCTGGTATACTGGCCAATGTCCTCTGATCGTTGACGATACGGCAATCATTGCAGTAGGTGGATCATCCCTGATGATCGGGGTGGATTGCAAGAGCGGTACGATAGCCTGGGAAACACCCAACCCGAACGGATGGAAGATGTCTCATGCATCGGTGATGCCGATGACCTTCAAGGGGAAGAAGATGTATATCTATCCTGCTATTGGAGGTGTATGCGGAATTTCGGCAGAAGGAATAGATCGCGGTCAGATTCTCTGGGAGAACATGGAGTTTTCCCCATCAGTGGTGGCCCCATCACCTGTTGTTCTTGACAAGGGCAGGATATTTCTCACAGCCGGCTATGGATATGGGGGAGCGGTGATGCAGGTGAAGGAACAGCAGGGGAAATTTACGGCGGGGATCACGCAGAAATACAAGCCTTCCGAAGGACTGGCTTCCGAGCAGCAGACTCCGATTTATTACAATGGATACCTCCTTGCGATCATGCCTAAAGACGGAGGAGGATTACGGAACGAATTTGTCTCCTTTCATCCCGACGACTGCCGTAAGGTTGTGATGCGAAGCGGGAAAACCGACCGGTTTGGACTGGGACCCTATATCGTTGCTGATGGAAAAATATTCATCCTGAATGACGATGGTGAGCTGACCATTGCGAAACTCTCTACCAGTAAGTTTACTGTTCTTGACCGGAAACGGATCATTGAAGGCCAGGACTCCTGGGGCCCCTTAGCGATTACCGGCGGGTACCTGTTGATGAGGGATTCGAAAGAGTTGGTTTGTATTGACATCAAAGCGAAATAAGGAGTAACAATGAAACATCGAATCATCCTAATTGCCTCTCTGGTCCTGCTCCTTGCCGTGATCGGGTATATGGTATTTGATCTCTTTTACTCTGACAGTAATCGCACTGATAACCCATACGATTACGGACTGGCAGAGCTGAGAAAGAGTGATTCAACCCTCATCGATTATAAAGAAATTCTGCAGTTTCCCGTCGGCTTATCTGAGATTTATGGGATTGCCACCGATCAATCCAACCGAATCTATGTTACAGGGTCAAACGCTGTTGAAGTTTACTCTCCAGAGGGTGACCAGTTGTTAGTTCTCCCTTTTCAGGATACCGCATACTGTATCACAATTTCCCAGGATGGAGAAATAATCCTGGGTATGGAGGATCATCTTGAGTTTATGAACCCACAAGGGGAGATTGTAAACCGATGGGAACCTGTGAGTGAAAAATCCATCTTCACCAGTGTGGCAACTGATGGGACCTATGTGTTTGTCGCCGATGCCGGAGAAAAGATCGTTTATCGGTATAACCTGGATGGAGAACTGTTAAACCGGATCGGTGAAAAGGATTCACTCAACGGAATTTCGGGATTTGTGATTCCAAGTCCATACTTTGACCTGGGATTGGGCCGTGATGGTGAACTATGGGTAGTTAATTCGGGCCAGCATCTGTTTGAAGCTTTCCGTCCCAACGGAACCCTGATTTCTACCTGGGGCAAAGCCTCCATGGATGTTGAGGGTTTCTGCGGATGCTGCAACCCCTCTCATTTTGCTATTCTTTCCGATGGTTCGTTTGTGACCAGCGAAAAAGGGATCGAACGGATAAAAATCTATCTGCCATCCGGTGAATTCAACTGCCTGGTGGCGGCGCCCAACCAGTTTGACGAAGGAACGCGGGGAATGGACCTGACCGTCGATTCAAACGGCAGAATTATCGTGCTGGATTCATGGAGGAAACAGGTGAGAATATTTGTTCACAAAACGGAAGAGGATCATGAAGACCAGTGATCATTTGAAAGGGAGCTATTTGCCGCGTCGCCGGTTTTTTACCAAACTGATGCAGGGAGTCATAGCGCTCGGACTAACGGGAACCGCCGGATATCTTTTAATAAAAGAGAAGAAAGAGGAGTCCTGCACGCTTGACTTTACCTGCACCCTTTGCGATAAATCGGAACAATGCGGACTTCCGGCAGCCGAATCCTATCGCAATTATGACCGGCTGAGGCAACAAAGGGAAAGGACCCGGGCACAAGAGCTGGAGATATTGAAGGAAAAGAAAGAAATTAATAAATCGAATTAGTGTACAATAACCTTAAGCAGGCATCTATCCGATGACAAAGAGCATAGAAGGGAACAAAGCCGGCAGGCGGGAATTCCTCCGAAAAGGGGCTCAGGCTTCGATTCTGGTTGCACTCGGAGGCGTTACCACTCTTGTTGCCAAGAGAGTTGGTGGAGAAGAATTTGTATGGCAGCTCGATCCTTCCAAATGCACACAGTGTGGAAGATGTGCCACCAGCTGTGTGAAGTCGCCCTCGGCCGTAAAATGTGTTCACGTGTATGCGATGTGTGGTTATTGCGATCTCTGCGGCGGATACTTCCTGCCGGAAACCAAGATATTGGATACTGCTGCCGAACATCAGCTTTGTCCCACAAAAGCAATCAAACGCACATTCATTGAAGATCCGTTTTTTCAATATACAATCGATGAAGATCTGTGCATTGGCTGCGGTAAGTGCGTAGAGGGCTGCGGGGCCTTCGGAAATGGTTCACTACAGCTGCAGGTGAGGCAAAACCTTTGCGACAACTGCAATGAATGCGCGATTGCCCGCAACTGTCCGTCGGATGCCTATTCCAGGGTTCCGGCTGACAAACCCTACCTCCTGAATGGAGTTGGAAAAGAGAAACTCGACATTACATAGGAAAAGAAACCTGGTGAAGAAAGGAATAGCATTGGTAGTTCTGACCCTCCTGTTTGCATGGCAAATGGGCTCCACCTATGCAATACAGCGCTTTCCAAAGCCGGAATTTGAATCGGGCTACATCACACCTGAGACCTTACTTCCAACTCCCAGGGCGGAGATCTTGGAGGTAATGGATGTTGCAGTGTTGCTATTAGCTTTGTCGGTAGTTACCTGGGCTGTACTGAAACGGCGTTCCCGGAATCTTGTTTTCTGGATATCCGTATTTTCGCTAGCCTATTTCGGGTTTTACAGAGAGGGCTGCGTCTGTTCGATCGGTGCTATTCAGAATGTGACCCTGGCTCTCTCCTCCGGATCGTATATCATCCCATGGACCGTTCTCGTGTTTTTCATGGCACCGCTGGTTTTCACATTGGCATTTGGCAGAACCTTTTGTGCGGGAGTGTGTCCTTTTGGGGCTTTTCAGGATCTAATTTCCTGGCGTCCAAGAAAAATCGGCCCGCAACTTAATGCTATACTTGGTATAATACCGTATATATATTTGGCATTGGCTGTGTTATATGCTTCTACGAAGACAGATTTTATCATTTGCAGGTATGACCCTTTCGTGAGAATTTTTCGTTTTAACGCAACTTTCGGTATGTTTCTCTTTGCCGGACTGCTGCTCCTATCCGGGGTCTTCATCGCACGACCTTACTGTAGGTTCCTCTGTCCATATGGCGTATTGCTGAACTGGACCAGCCGTTTTTCAAGATACCACATGGCGATCACTCCATCGGTTTGTGTCCAGTGCCGGTTATGCGAGGATTCATGTCCCTATGAAGCCATCGAAAAGCCCGTCGCGGTGAAAAATCCAGACAGCAGGCAAACCATGTTGAAGAAATTCATCCTTGCCATCCTGCTGATCCCTTTCTTCATGCTGTTGGGTGGGTGGACAGGGTCCCAACTTCATGAGTCAATGGCTATGGTCAATGGCAAGGTTAGGATGGCAAACGAATTGTTGCATCCGGAAACAACCAAAGGAGCGACGGAATCGATTGAGATGACCGCTTTCAAGGCATCCGGGAAGCCGGTTTCGGAACTTTATGAAGAGACATCGGAGATCATCAGGGAGTTTTATATCGGAGGATGGATTGTTGGAGGGTTTATTGGGCTGACGATTGGCGGATTGCTTGCCGGACGCTTGATCACACGATACCGAACCGATTTTGAACCCAATAGGGGTAACTGCTTCAGTTGTGCCCGCTGCGTGGATTATTGCCCGATTAAATCATGACACGGACAGATAAAATTATGAAAGAGACGAAATCAAAGGAACAAACCATCCATCTGTTGAGAACGATCGCCATCATCAGTGGAGTTGTAGCCTTTATCCTCTGTATTCTAATCATTGCCAACTATATCCAGGTGAAGCGGGTCGATCCGCTCAACACACCGGTTATGTCAGTTATGCTTGAACGGCTTAAAAGCGATCTGGGGAATGAAGCGCTTCGCACTGAAATACGCGAACTCGATCTCCTGTCGAGGAAAGCCTTTTTCACCAGCCAGTGGCAGATCCGAACAGGGAGTTATATTTTGCTGGTATGCGTGTTGATCATCATCATCTGCATGAAATGGATCGAACTGATCCAGCCGAAAATTCCCCCGCGCCCCGAACAGGTTAGGGAGAATTTTTGGGAGCAACGGAAGATCAATCAGCGCTGGATAATTTATACAGGAATTTTCCTGGTTCTGGGTTCGCTCCTCCTGGCGTTGCTGACATACTCCGAAATCGGAAAAACGCTTCAGGATCAGGCCGCTTCATCAGCATTGGCTTCAGATTCTACTGCTTCAACTTCATCAGGGGGACAGACTAATCAACTCCTGTCTGATCAAATGACAGATGGGTCTCAGACTCTTTCTAATCCATCGGATACTACAGGAATGAAACCCGATAACCAACTAGATAACAAACCTACCGATGCCACTGGGACTCCTTCAGGATCGATACAAACTGCAGCCCAATCAACCACTTCGTTTTCGCCACAGCAATATCCCTCGAGGCAGGAAATCACCGCCAACTCGCTGACATTCCGCGGCCCCGACGGGAACGGGGTGGTTTACGGGAAGAATTTTCCGGTAAGCTGGAATGGTACGACAGGGGTTAATATTTTATGGAAGGCCCAGATCCGACTTCCGGGCTATAACTCGCCTATCGTTTGGAAAGACAAAGTTTTCCTTTCAGGAGCAAGTGCCACCAAGCGGGAGGTTTACTGCTTCGATGCTGCCACAGGAGAATTTGTTTGGCTTGCAGATGTTTCAACAGTTCCTGGAACTCCGGTAACAACGCCAAAAGTTGACAGGGAAACCGGACTCGCAGCGCCAACCCTGACAACCGACGGCCAACGGGTTTATGCCATCTTTGCAACGGGTGATCTTGTTGCACTGGACATGAAAGGAAAAATCGTGTGGTCGAAAAACCTGGGACTTCCACAAAACCATTACGGACACTCCTCCTCTCTCATCATGTACCGCAATCTGCTGATCGTTCAGTGGGATCAATCGAAGGGTGCCAGCGTTAAAGCCTATAATGGAGCAACCGGCGATTTGGTTTGGAATATAAACCGGGATGTAAGGGTCTCCTGGGCTTCACCCATCCTTGTCAATACCGGGAAGGAGATGGAACTGATCCTTGCTGCCGATCCCATTGTGGCATCTTATGATCCGGATACCGGCAAAGAGATCTGGAAAGTAAATTGCATCTTCGGTGAGGTAGGACCTTCCGTAGCATACGCCAACGGAATGGTATTCGCCACAAACGAGTATGCTAAAACGGTAGCAATAAAATTAAGCAAACCTCCTCAAATAGCCTGGGAAACAACAGATTACATGTCTGACATTCCGAGCCCGGTAGCGAATGACAACTACCTTTTTCTGGTTACCAGTTATGGTGCGATTGTTTGTTATGATGCAAAAACCGGGAAAGAGTATTGGGTAAAAGAGGTGGACGAGAATACGTATGCTTCGCCGGTACTTGTTGATGGTAAAATATATCAGATGGATAAAGCGGGTGTGATGCATATTTTCATGGCGGATAAAACATTCACTTCGGTTGGAGAGCCTGCATTGGGAGAAGAATCGGTTTGTACGCCTGCTTTTTCCAATGGAAGGATTTATATAAGAGGTGATCAAAACTTGTACTGCATTGGGAAATAGAGCTGAAAATGAAAAGAATAAAGGATTAAATTAAAAACGTGTCGGAGGCTCAGGGAAATATAACCGAAGTTGTTGATCGGATTGTAGCCGAACAGGGAACAGCCGTGGAAGCCGTGATCCCGATCCTGCAGGCCATTCAGGAGGAGTTTCATTACCTTCCGGATGAAGCCCTTGAGCGGGTTTGTTTCATCACCGATATCTCTCCTTCCCGAATTATCGGCATCTCAACTTTTTACGGTCAGTTCAGGCATCGGCCGGCCGGAAAACATAGCATCAAAATTTGTACTGGAACTGCCTGCCATGTGAAAGGAGCCCTGCAGGTTTATGATGCCTTCCGGAGGGAGCTGAAGCTGAAAGGATTGGAAGATACGGACAGCCAGGGACTCTTTACAATCGAGAAGGTCGCATGTTTGGGTTGCTGTACCATCGCCCCGGTAATTCGGATTGATATGGTAACATACGGTCAGGTAATGCCCGAAAAAGCAGGGGAGATCCTTCAGGATTTTCTACTCAACAAAGCCTCTGTTGAAAAGGAAGGTCAACCGGTAGAAAGCAGTGGCGACAATGGACAGGGAGAGATCCGAATTGGATTGGGATCCTGTTGCATTGCCAGCGGCAGTTCCGAGGTAAAGTTGGCTCTTGAAAAAACCCTTACCGATGCCCATATCCATGTGGATGTGAAGCAAGTAGGTTGTGTGGGGATCTGTCACCAGGTGCCGGTCCTGGAGATCGTGAAACCTGGCGAACCGTCATCCTATTATGCTAAGATCAAACCCGAAGAGGTCAAGGATGTCGTATTGAGCCATTTCCGGCCTGAGGGCTTTTTCAACCGGATCTGTACGGATGTTGTGGGTCTTTTTGAAAAGATTTTGCGTGACGGCGCCCCGTTGTCTGTGAAACGGTATCAGGCCGAAGAACGCGACACGCCCGTTGCCGAATTTCTTGATCCACAGATAAATATAGCCACCGAGAACCGCGGTGTTGTGCGGCCCACTGATCTGGAAGAGTACAAGCAATCCGGTGGATTTGACGCTCTTTCGGGATGCCTCGAAGAGTTCACTCCGCAACAGGTGATCGATACGATTTCCGCAAGTGGCTTGCGGGGACGAGGAGGAGCGGGGTTTCCAACCGGGAAGAAATGGCAACTGGTGAGAGACCAGGAGGCATCCGTCAAATATGTGATCTGTAATGGCGATGAGGGTGATCCAGGGGCCTTTATGGACCGGATGATCCTTGAGTCCTACCCCTATCGCGTGATTGAAGGTATGATCATCGCGGGATTTGCAACGGGAGCTTCAGAAGGGATTTTTTACATACGGGCTGAATACCCGCTTGCAGTTAGCCGGGTGAATGAGGCTCTTGAAAAATGCAGGGAAGCAGGTATCCTGGGAGATAATCTCCTGGGTAGTAGATTCTCATTTCACATCCGGATTTTTGAAGGGGCGGGCGCATTCGTCTGCGGCGAAGAGACCGCACTGATCGCCTCTGTTGAAGGGAACCGGGGGTTGCCAAGGATCCGGCCGCCTTTTCCTGCAAAAAGCGGATTGAACGGAAAACCAACGCTTGTAAACAATACCGAAACATTTGCTTTTATCTCGTGGATTATCCGGCACGGGGCCGATGCCTTTGCGCGGATTGGCATCAACGGCAGCCGGGGAACCAAGGTCTTTGCTCTCGCCGGAAAGGTAAACCGCGGGGGCCTGATTGAAGTACCTATGGGGATGACCATCCGCAGGATCGTTGAAGAGATTGGTGGTGGAATCGCTGGAGGAAAGGCTTTCAAAGCGGTACAAATTGGCGGACCTTCCGGCGGCTGTATCCCTGCCTCACTGGCCGACCTGACGGTCGATTTCGAAGGGTTGATGGAGGTTGGTTCGATGATGGGATCGGGAGGTTTGGTAGTGCTCGATGAAACCGACTGCATGGTAGATATCGCCTACTATTTTCTCTCTTTCACTCAAAGTCAGTCATGTGGAAGATGTACTTTCTGCCGGATCGGAACACGGCGGATGCTGGAGCTGCTGGAGAAAATTCGTAGTGGCAAGGGGGTTCCAGAGGATATCAACACCCTTGAACATCTCGCCGCTTCTACCAAACAGGGGAGCTTGTGCGGCCTGGGAAAAACAGCACCCAACCCGGTTATCTCCACTCTGGTCTATTTCAGGGAAGAGTATGAAGCCCATCTTCAGGGAAGGTGCCCGGCCGGAAAATGCGCCCCGTTGATCAGTTACAGTGTCACGGATTCATGCATTGGCTGTACAAAATGTGCCCAGCGATGCCCTTCGGGAGCCATTGAATTCAAACCGTTTGAAAAACATGATATCGATCAGGAAAAGTGCATCAAGTGCGATATTTGCCGCCAGGTGTGTCCCGAAGATGCCATTTTGATCACCTGAAAATGAAAATTACAATTGACCATATAACCATTGATGTTGCGGAGGGAATGACCGTGATGCAGGCTGCTGAGTTGGCAGGGATTAAAATCCCTTCGATGTGCTACTTGCCTGGCCATACCAACCACCCCTCCTGCATGGTTTGCCTTGTCAAGGATCTCGATAAAAACAGTATGTTTCCCTCCTGTGCGATGCCTGTCGCAGAGGGAATGCACTTATCGGCATCCTCCGAAGAGTTGATGAAGGCGAGGAAAGAGGCATTGGAACTGCTGCTCAGCGATCATGTGGGCGACTGTGAAGCCCCCTGCCGTCTCTCCTGCCCGGCCTTCATGAACATTCCGCTGATGAACCGGCTCATCGCTAAAGATAAGGTGGAAGAGGCCCTGCAGGTGGTGAGAGAAGAGATCGCCCTTCCACTTGTGCTCGGGTATATTTGTCCGGCCCCCTGCGAGAAAGCTTGCCGCAGAAAAAGTATTGACCAACCAGTGTCGGTTTGTCTGCTGAAACGCTCAACTGCGATGGATGAAGCGATCCGAAAAACAGACCTCGAAAAGCCTCTTCAGAAGAGCGGGAAACGGGTTGCCGTGATCGGTACCGGTCCGGCCGGACTGACTGCCGCATTTTTTACGCTCAGAATGGGACATGCCTGTGTTCTGTTTGATAAACAAGAAAAGGCAGGAGGAGCATTGCGCTACAGTATTCCCGATGACCTCCTCCCTAAAGATATGCTCGATGCCGATATTGAATCCATTCAACGCCTAGGCGGAGAATTCAGGCTTAACTATCAGGTGACCGCTGAGGTGTGGCAAAAGGAGATTCTTCCGGATTTCGATGCCGTGATCCTGGCAACCGGCTTCAGGGAGGAGAATCCTGTGGATGAATTTGGGCTTCCGGAACTCGAAAAAGGATCAGTCATTCACAAGAAGAGTTTCACCTCCGGCATGTCGGGTGTTTTTGGTTGTGGAAGCATTATCTCTGAACAGTTACTAGCCGTGAGATCTGTTGCCCAGGGTAAAAAAGCGGCGCTTGAAGCGGATGCCTATATGAACGGGAAGCCGGAACCAAGAAGGAACCCCCTGTTCAATTCGGTTTTTGGTCCGTTGATGGAGGACGAGAAGATAGAATACATGCAAGAGGCTTCATCGGTAGGCAGAACAGATCCTGGAAGGGGATACCTCATTGGATTTACCAGGGAGGAAGCCATCAGGGAAGCGCAGCGTTGCATGCATTGCGACTGCCGGAAGCCGGTAAGTTGCAAGTTGAGAATTTATGCGGATGAATATGGCGCCAACCGGAGAAGATTTGCACCGGCTGAACGTAACCAACTCACCCGGAACTTCCAACACGAGATGGTTGTCTATGAGCCTGAAAAGTGCATCCGTTGCGGGTTATGCGTGGAGATAGCCGGGAAGGAGGGAGAGTTGTTGGGATTGGCTTTTGTTGGAAGAGGTTTTAATGTGAGGATTACAGTACCTTTTAGGAAATCGATGAAGGAAGGATTGGGAAAAGCAGCAAAGGCATGTGTGGATGGTTGCCCCACGGGGGCGTTGGCAGTTAGGTAGGTAGGAAATTAGGAAATTAGGAAATTAGGGGAGTAGGAAGGTAAGGATATAGGGATGAAGGGATGAGGGGATGAGGAAGACAGGGATTAGGGAGTGAAAAAAGGTGTAAAGGTGAATAGGGAACATACGGATAATGGAGAGGAAACATAAAAATCAGCGTAAATCAGCGTTCTATTCTGGTAACCGAATGGTACTGGTCTTTATCGTTTCACTTATAGTGATTGGTCAGGTAGCCAGCCAGAATAGAAGCCCCGATTGCTGGCCATCGTTCAGGGGAGATCCAGGGCTGACCGGTCTCTCAGAAGCAGTGGTGAAGCCACCCCTTAAACTTCTCTGGACATTTAAAACCGGAGATGCCATCAACTCCTCCCCGGTGATATGCGAGAACCTAATCTTTTTTGGCTCCGACGACGGGTTTATCTATGCACTCTCCCATACGGGGAAACTGATATGGAAATTTGATGCCGGAAACTCCGTTGAAGCAGCTCCGTTATTCCTGGATCAAACCGTTTATGTTGGTTCGCTGGAAGGGATTCTTTATGCCCTGGATGCTGAAACCGGCGTACTGAAATGGAAGTATGTCACAGAAGGTCAGATCTCCGGCTCTTCCAACTGGGCATGGCTGGCCGACAAAAAAAAGAAAGAGATACTTACGGGTAGCTATGACTATAGCCTCCATGCGGTAGATGCGGCTTCCGGGAAGGCATTATGGAAATATGAATCCAATAATTTCATCAACGGAGCAGCAGCAATCAGCGGCAATATAGCTGTATTTGGTGGCTGCGATGGTTACCTTCATCTGGTGAACACGATTACGGGCATGGCAGATGATACGATCGACATGGGAACTTACATTGCATCGTCGGCGGCTATCAGGGGAGAAAAAGCCTGGTTTGGGAACTACAACGGGGAGTTCTTTTGTGTTGATTTAAAGCTGAAAAAAATACTCTGGAAAACCGGAGAAGGAGGACCATTCATCTCTTCTCCTGCGGTTAAAGGAGACAGGGTAGTAATTGGAGCGCAGAATCGCTACCTCTATTGCTATCATGCGAATACCGGAGAACTGCAGTGGAAGTACAAAGCGCTGGGGAAGGTGGATGCCTCCCCTGTTATAACAGGAAACCTCGTCTTGGTTGCCTCTTCCGACGGCCGCCTGCACCTGCTTGAAATGGAAAACGGGCGAGAGGTGTGGGTATATGAAATCGGCAGTCAAATCACTGCCACACCGGCGATCACTTCGGGCTTGATCCTCGCAGGAGCACACGACGGAACTATTTATGCCTTTGGACCGGCAACAGAATGAATTACCAATTACCAAGGACCAATAACCAATGACTGAAACATCCGGATCAATTAGATGAAACGATGAAGATAATACAAATAGTACCCGGTTTTGGAGGGACATTTTACTGTGGAAACTGCCTGCGCGACAGTGCCATGGTCAAGTCGTTACGCCAGGAGGGCCACGATGCTATTACAGTTCCCATGTACCTTCCACTAACCCTGAACGATGAAGAGCATCCCAAAGGCATTCCGGTTTTTTACGGAGCGGTGAATCTCTACCTGAAACAGAACTTCACCTGGCTTAGAAAAATGCCGGGGTTTATAGAGCGTTTTCTAAACTCGGGGCCTATTCTGAACTTTGCTGCCCATAAAGCAGGGTCAACCAGGGCGGAAGGGTTGGAGCAGATGACCGAATCAATGCTGCTGGGAAGTGAAGGGAACCAATGGAAAGAACTCGAAGAACTGGTTGATTTTCTCAGGAGCGAGCAACCTGATATTGTACATCTGTCGAATGCATTACTTCTTGGATTAGCCAGGCGAATCAGGGAAGAGCTAAAAGTGCCGGTAATTTTCTCTCTTCAGGATGAGGATGTTTGGGTAGATGCCATGCGGGATGAATACCGCGAGCATATCTGGGAGCTGATAGCTGAGAAAGCAAAGGATGTAGATGGGTTCATAGCGGTCAGTCACTTTTACGCCGGCGTGATACAGCAGCGTATGAAGATACCCGATGAGAAGATCCATGTGGTTTATATCGGGGTGAATCCTGCTGCCTACCAGCCTTCCTTGCCTGCTACTGATCCACCGGCTATTGGATTCCTCTCCCGGATGAATGAGGAGAATGGGTTCGGATTACTCATAGATGCATTTATTGAGCTGAAACGAAATGAGCGTTTTTTCTCTCTTCGGTTATATGCTACCGGAGGGATGACAGGGGATGATAAATCCTATATTCGCAAACAGGTTCGAAAGCTGAAACAGGCAAATTTGGAAGAACAGGTTGATATTCAGCACAATTTCGAGCAGGAAGAATTAGGTGAATTCTTTCAGAAGATCACACTTTTATCTGTACCCGTTCTTAAAGGAGAGGCATTCGGACTCTACCAGCTCGAAGCTCTGGCATCAGGTGTTCCATTGGTACAGCCTGGCCTTGGGGCCTTCCCCGAAATCATCGAAGCCACCAGTGGCGGAGTTGTTTATCAGCCCAACAACGCGTTGGCACTTGCAACGAAACTTGCCGAAGTATTGGATTCACCTTTACAAATTGAACGGATGAGCCGGAATGGAATCGAAGCAGTTGGGAAGCATTTTGACTGCAGTAAGTTGACCCGGGAAATGGTAGGAATTTATGAACAGATCATTGAAAGTAAACGATAAAATCATGCTGGCAGAACTTCAACATGTTTCAAAACACTATGATCACCCTGTCCTGAACGAGATCTCACTGGCCATTCACCGTGGAGATTCAATCGCCATCATGGGCCCTTCAGGATCAGGGAAAAGCACATTGCTAAATATTATGGGGACACTCGATCAGCCAACCTCCGGTAGGGTGATTCTTAATCATGAAGCTATAGAGAACATGAACGATAATCAGCTTGCAGAAATCCGAAACCATTTCATCGGATTTGTGTTCCAGCTTCATTATCTACTTCCGCAGCTTACATTACTGGAGAACATCCTCCTTCCTCTCCTTCCTGAAAAGGATAAAACAACGATCAAAGCTGCAGAAGAGAGGGCTTTGCGGCTCATTGAGCGGGTTAGTCTAACCAACCGGATTGGCCATTTGCCCGGAGAACTCTCCGTAGGTGAGTGTCAGCGTGCTGCTGTAGTCAGGGCACTGATCAACAAACCTGGTCTGTTGCTGGCAGATGAACCAACCGGATCGTTGGATGAAGAGAATGCCAATGCCTTAGGAGCTCTGCTGGTTGAATTAAACCGGGAAGAGGAGATGGGCATGGTAGTGGTCACACATTCAATGGAACTTGCAAAACGGATGGATGTGATCTATCGGCTCTCCAAAGGAAGACTTGACAAGATCGGGAAAGCATGAACATACGAAAGCTGATTTTCAGAAATATCTTTTTCTACCGACGTCCATACCTGGCCGTGCTTGCAGGCGTGATGGTCAGTACTGCTGTGCTGACAGGTGCGTTGCTGGTCGGGGATTCGGTAAGGGGATCGCTTGGAAGGCTGACTGAACTGAGGCTGGGTGGCACACAATGGGCGATGAAACCGGGTGATCACTTTTTCAGGGCTGCCCTGGCAAGCGATATTTCAAGCAAGCTGAACCATCCTATCGTTCCCGCTTTGCAATTGAACGGTATTGGTGTCAATACGCTGACAGGAAACAGATTACAGGATATTCAGGTAGTGGGAATAGACAGTAATTTCACGGCTCTGTGGAATAATGCAACTTTTGTACCTAAAGATGATGAAGTCGTTGTTAGTGAAAACCTGGCCTCAACGTTGGGTTTTCATATTGGTGATGAATTATTAATCCGGCTTCCAAGGGTGGATAGAGCACCGCAAAATGCGCCTTTCGTTGCTGATGAAACGCCCCCTGCTTCCCTACGCCTTACAGTTGCAGCGATAGCCGGAGATGAAGAGATGGGACGATTCAGCTTGAAGAGCAACCAGCGTGCTCCATTCAATGCATTTGTATCGCTCAGCCAGCTTGCCTCACGAGTCGGACAGGAGGGATCAGCCAATGTGCTTCTTGTGCCCGGAAACGAAAATACCGAATTGAGTGTTGAACAACTTGATAAAACGCTGGAATTGGTATGGCAGATGCCTGATGCCGGAATCAGGATTGAGCGACTTGATGATATGGGATTATTCCAGCTTACAACCGACAGGATCTTCTTTGACAACCAAACGGCTGAAGCGATTAGGGTATCACTTCCTGATGTCCGGTCAGTACTTACCTACCTTGCAAATACACTGGCTTCCCGGAGCAGTGAGACGCCCTATTCATTTGTATCAGCAATAGATAGCGGAATATTGCCGGTTCATTTGTTGCCAGGCGAGATCGTCGTTACTGATTGGCTGGCCGACGATCTTGGGATTCGTCAAGGAGACTCGTTGAGCATGACCTATTTTGTGATGGGACCACTAAGAAGGTTAAAGGAAGAGAGTTTCAGGTTTCAGGTTTCAGGAATAATACCTTTAATGTCGGTGCCTGTCGGTGAAGCCATGATGCCCGATTTTCCCGGGATGAGTGATGCCGGCCAATGTAGCGAATGGGAAACCGGTGCACCGGTGGATCTCGATCGCATCCGTGACAAAGACGAGGCTTACTGGAACAGGTACCGAGGAACCCCTAAGGCATTCATTTCAATAGAAGATGGTAAACGACTGTGGGCCAATCCGTTCGGCAACGTCACTTCATTCCGGTTCCTCCCTGGTGGTGGGAACGCCAGGTTAGAGGATTTATCGGGCATCGGGCATCGGGCATCGGAAGATCCGGCCTTCATGATTTCTTTGGATTTCACGATCGCATCGGCTCTGCAACCGGCCTGGTACCGGATGGATTTTCAGCCTGTGAAGGAACAAGGCCAGCTTGCCGCTACCAATTCGACCGATTTTGGTGGCCTCTTTCTGAGCCTCAGTTTTTTTCTCATTGCCTCATCCCTTCTCCTTACCGGGATGCTCTTCTCTTTGCATGCCCGAACCCGGATATCGGAAGCTGGCGTATTATCGGGGCTGGGATTCCCGAAGAGACTGATCAACCGCATCCTTTTTTCAGAAGCTCTTTTAATTGCCATTCCCGGAGTTATTCTTGGATCTGTGGCAGGAATACTTTATAACAAGCTTATCCTTTTCGGGTTAAACACCTTTTGGCAAGATGCCGTAAGAACCTCAATGCTAACGATGGATATGAATTTCTCTTCCATTGCAATTGGAGCAGCATCTGGATTTTTTTTGACGGCCGTGGTTCTGTACCTCTCATTCAGAGGCCAGATGAGGCAAATTATCGCTGGCCGGATAAAGGGAGATATTGCATCTGCCCCCACTGGAATGAAACGGCGAAAAAGGATTTGGCTGGGAACTGGAATTCTATTGTTGATTGGCGCCATGGTATTGCTGGTGACATTGCTCTCGGGAGGATCAACTCCTGATGCCGGAATGTTTCTCTCGGCGGGAGGGTTGTTGATGGTAGGAGGAATTTCACTTGTGTATGCATTTCTGATATGGCAATCAGAGCGATCTGCAACCGGAAGAGCGGGTTTATTCAAAATGGTTTTAAGGCTAGGATCCGCGAAGAGGGCAAGAAGTATCTCGGCAATCACCTTGCTGGCGTTGGGGACGTTTACTGTTGTGATTACAGGCGCCAACAGGAAGACCTTTTATGGAACCGAACAGGAGCGTCAATCGGGAACAGGGGGTTTTCTCCTTTGGGCCGAATCAACCATGCCTCTGTTGTATGACCTCAACACGGCTTCCGGAAAGAGTTATTTTACCCTCAACGATGAACCCCTTCTCCGGGATCTCCGGTTCCTTCAACTTCACCCTCTTGACGGTAATGATGCCAGCTGCCTGAACCTGAACCAGGTACCGCAACCGATGATGCTCGGAATTCCGGAGCAAGAGTTTGATTCGTTGGGTGCTTTCAGTTTTGTGAATCTAGTGCCAGAAGCAGACCCGAAACATCCTTGGCTAACTCTTACCAGCGAACTTTCACCGGATGTGATTCCGGCTTTTGCTGATCAATCGGTGATTACATGGGGATTGCGGGAAGAGATAGGTGACACGCTGGGTTACATCGATGAATCGGGAGATGTATTACAGGTGAGGCTAATGGGAGGACTTGACAATTCTATCTTTCAGGGACATATACTGGTCTCCGACAAACTGTTGAAACAACGATTTCCTTCTATCAGTGGCACTCGATTCATGTTGGTAGATGGCCCGTTTGACAAAAAAGAAAAAATCACTGCTAGGCTGGAAGAGCTTTTTATGGATTATGGCATGCAAGTCGATCCCGCTTCTGATCGCCTGGCAGAGTTCAACTCGGTGGAAAACACCTATCTTTCGATCTTTATGCTTCTCGGGGCCCTTGGCGTCCTGATTGGAACTATTGGTTTTGGCATCATTCTCTGGAGGAACAACCTCGAAAGGTCAGCCGAGATAGCCTTATATATCGCCATTGGATTCAGGAGAAAATTCATCCTCACCCTACTGATAATTGAATATTTGCTGATCCTTATGTCGGGCATGATTCTGGGAATTGCTGGGGCGGTAGCAGGAATTCTGCCCTCACTGATCTCACCGGCCTACCGGATGCCGGGAGGATTTCTTTTGATTGTGTTGGCTGTGATTTGGATTAGCGGAGCCATGTGGATCTTGATTCCGGCACAACGGTTATTCAGAAAAAATTTGACGGCTGCACTACGTGAAGAATAAATCCGGATGCTATGACCTCGTCCCTCGTCCTTCGTTACTTCGGGTGTGTTAACTCGCGTGTTCCGTTGATGTACTTCACCACAAATGATCCTTTTAACCCGGGTTTGGCCCTGAGGCTGGTGACAAACTGCTTGGCTTCGGTTTCATTTTCAAACTCTCCCACATAATAGCGGTAATAGCCTTCAGAGAACTCTTTTGTGACTGGTTGACTCAGCTTGAAATAGGCTTGAATATTGCTGGCGCTTTTCTGTCCGCCTGCAGAAGAGAAAATCTGGATGCGATAGAAAATATCGGCATCAAGACCGGGAAGCATAAAGGGTTTCTGGCTTGTAGTTCCCTGGCCCCCAGGATCAATTGCGAGAGAGTCAACTATAAGTTTCATTTGATCTGATGAAAGTGCAACAGGTTGTCTTGTAAAAGGTTTGTTTACAGATGCTGAATCCATCCCAGCAAGAGGTGTGGTTTCAACAGGTTTTTCGACGACAGGGGCCTGTGGCTTGGGAAAAACGACAGGGGGCATGGTCGCATTCACGGCATTCAGCTCTACTGGGTTCCGTCGGTTGAAATTGAAGACCACATTCAATGAGATATATGAATAAAGATCGTATGGGAAACCACCTGGAGTGGCATCAAGCCTATCTGAATTGACGCCACGTAAGGTCCATTCAATCCCAAGGTTTACTTTGTCGTAGATGTTGAAATAGGCTCCCAAACCGGCGGGAACGACCCACTCTGTTGTCCAGTTTTTAATCGATCCACTACCTCCAATCGGCTGCCCTGTGACAAGATCTGTCTTTTTGGTGATCCAATTTGACATGCCTACTCCAACAGTTCCATAGATAAAAAAGATCCGTTTTGGTTTATATCGGAAGAGTAAGTTGCTGAAGTTGATTGTTGTATTGAGATTGTACTCCAGGATGTTTCCCGTGAAATATTGATTCATGGGAGTCCCATCCGAGTAGTTTTTTCTGACACTGTAAATCTCGCCATAAAGTGCCTGTCCGCGCAGGGCAAATACATGACTAAGCTGGCGGATTAGCGAAAATGTTCCGGCATACTTGATTTCACTGAAGGTCGATATTCCGGGAGCGATCCTGTATGGATTAAGGTCGCCATAAAAGATGGTTGGCCCTCCGCCAACGCCTACCGACCAGTTTCCGTACCATTTCTTGCTTAATACGCCTTGAGTCTGAGAAAAGGAAGTTCCGGAATCTAATAAAAATCCCAGGAGAGCAAGAAATAGAAGAAGTTTTCGCATCGAGATCCGATAGATATTCGCGATAAAGATATTTGGAAATGAAAGGTAGTCAAGGAGGGAAACAAAAACTTTATCAACAACGCATTGTTACTTCTTCAAATCAATGGCCCGAGAGTAGTCGGTGATAGACCCGGGTAGATCACCCATTGCTTTTCGGGTAAAGCCACGGTAATAGTAGGCATCTGCAAATTTACTATCGACCTGGATGGCTGCAGAAAAGTCATCAAATGCCTGATTATACTTTTTCATTTTTAGATAAACAAGTCCCCTGTTGCACAGGGCATCCAGTAGTGATTTGTCTTTACAGATGGCAGTAGTGAGTGTTGAAAGCGCTTTTTTGTCTTTTTCCAGATAGGCATATAAACATCCCCGGTTATTATAGCCTTCGGCAAATCTTGGGTATTTGGATTTTAACAGGATATAGGCTTTCATGGATTGATCGGGATCACCAGCGAGACGATACACATATCCCATACAAAGTATTATCGTTGAGTCGTATGCAGGGTCCAGCTCCAGGGCATGCTTATATAATTCAATCGTTTTATTGAATTGGCCAATCTGAAAATTCCAGACACCATAATTGATGTAAGCTTCAAGAAAATCACGGTCTTTGGTTCCAAAACTGAGACAAGCGTCTATCAGGTTGGTGTCGGTAATGTTGTTTAATACCTCGTTTGTACCGATAAGATAACCTGAAAAAATATGATCCTGTGTGATGGGAGCATTCTGCCAGAATGCAGGACTCTTCAACTGGCTAGTTGGAACGTTCAGTGCTTCGCTGCAGATCTTCAGGATACTGTCAGACTCATTCAGAAGCATAAAAGCAACACCGATATAGAAATTACAAAATGTTCGAGAGATAGAGGAATCGGTTCGGGCAATCCGGAAATCTTTAATGGCTTGAAGGAACATACTCTCTTCCAGGTAGGAGAGTCCCCGGTAGAAATGCACGGCTCCAAGAGTAGATGACGAGGGGAAGAGTGAGTCTTTGTTTTTTTCGAGCAACGATGCAAAATCGGTCCTGTAGTCGAGGTAACAGATCTCCCGGAGTTGAAGTTCCTGGGCCGTTGTAACCCTGCTCCAACCAACTATTATCAGGAATAACAATAAAACCGGAAGTAATTTTTTAGTTGTTTTGATCATAGGATTTCCGCTCAATGATAAATCAAAAATAACTATTTCTGTAGAATAAACCCAAAGAGTTATTCACTTACAATTATTATTTTTGAACTATCAGCCGAAACGTATTATTGATGGGAAAGAAACCACATGAAGAAAATCCGGGAGGCATTTTGATCGTTGAGTTTGAAAAGGAGGCATCTTCAGAGGAAGTGCAGAGATTATTAAGAGGCCGTGACGACGGGCTTGGGGTTACCTGACAAGAGGATTGGCCTTGTTTTGGTGGCAAGGTGTTTAGACAAGTATTGGATAAAAACTATTGTTTTTTCAAAATTAATTTTAACTTTGCACTCCCGTTTTTTCGGGAAATTCCTCCTTAGCTCAGTTGGTTAGAGCATCTGACTGTTAATCAGAGGGTCTCAG
>CAZXQU010000026.1:0-38498 GCA_964642545.1 uncultured Prolixibacteraceae bacterium
GGAAATCTTCTGCCCTGGCCATAATTTCTTCATCTGCTTTCCAAACCAGGAGAGAGGTGCTGCATTTACTTTTGTGAACAATGTTAAGTAAACCAGCAAGTCGATAGGAGAGGAGCGCTTTCAGATAAAATTGAGCCAGATTTTTGGCATCTACTTGATGTGTCCATTCTTTAAGGGGTTTCAGACTCTTTTTAAATGCCTTCCTGAACAGGTTTTCAATTCGTTCAGGGAATTTCGAGATAGCAAAGCCCCAGCGCTTGAGTCTTTTTCCGAACCGGATAAAAGCCGGGTCTCCAGGCTGATTGATAAACCGTTCGGGTGCCTGCACCCTCACAATTCGATCCTCGACAGATTCAATAAATGTATCTACTGCCTCTACAAATGAAGGAAATTGAGCATGAAAAGTCGCCTGTTCCTTTGTGGCAAAATAATTCTCCACCAACAGGATAAGTTCCTCCTTATATTGCTTTATCGTGGTAACACAGTCATTCCTCTTCTGTTGATCGTAAGGGATATCTGCATACTTTTTCTGGAGTTTTTTTACAGATTCAATGAATACAATCTGTTTTTCGAGGGCCGCTTCCAGAACGGGTGTGAAATGCTTCTCAACAATGGACTTAAGCTGATTTTTCTCGTTTGTGAAATCGTTTTTCATGATCAGGGAATTGTCAACGATTACATGATATCTAAACTTATTTTACTAACGCACCATTCAGGGCTTTTTCGTCGGGAGTGATGAGATAAAGTGCCCCGTCAGGATTCTCGGCGGTGAGGATCATCCCCTGGGATTCGATCCCCCGAAGTTTTCGGGGAGCCAGGTTTATCAGGATAGTGACCCGCTGGCCAACCAGACTTTCGGGCTTGAAGTAGTGCGCAATTCCGGATACGATCGTTCGCTGATCAAGTCCGGTATCGACTTTAAGTTTCAGTAGTTTATCCGTGTTGGGCACCACTTCTGCTTCCAGGATGGTGCCTGCGCGGATGTCGAGTTTAGAGAAATCATCGTACATAATTTCAGGAAGAGCTGCAATGCGTTGAGGCTCTTCCACCAGAGCTGCCGAAGAACCTTGTGACGGATCTGCAGTGACCTGAGGGAGTTCATTCTCCTGATTCGTTTTTTTGGTATCAAGAAGTTTTTGCACCTGCGCTTCGATGGTTTTGTCGTCGATCTTTTCGAAGAGAAGTTCAGCTTTGTTCATCTGATGTTCGGCCGGAAGCCAGTTAAGAAGGGTTGCATCTTCCCATTTGTATTCGGGGAGATTGAGCATCTTCCGTATTTTTTGAGCGGTAAATGGGAGAAAAGGCTGGGCCACGATAGAGAGTTGCGCACAAATTTGAAGGGAGATATTCAAAACGGTTCCAACTCTGGCCGGATCAACGGCAAAGACTTTCCAGGGTTCGCTTTCTGTAAGGTACTTGTTCCCCAACCGGGCCAGGTTCATCATGCCGGCAAGCCCTTCGCGGAACCGGAAATGATGCAGGCTTTCGGCGATCTTGTCGGGGATCTGCTTCATCTCATCCAGAGTGGCGTGGTCGAGAACTCTCAGAATTTTCTGGGGGGGTGGTACTTTCCCCTCGAAATACTTCTCAGTGAGTACAAGTGTGCGGTTTACGAAATTCCCGAAAATGGCAACCAGTTCGTTGTTGTTTTTTGCCTGAAAGTCTTTCCAGGTAAAGTCGTTGTCTTTTGCTTCAGGGGCATTGGAGGTGAGGACATACCTCAACACATCCTGTTTTCCGGGAAACTCTTCCAGGTATTCGTGAAGCCATACTGCCCAGTTGCGGGAGGTGGAGATCTTGTCGTTTTCGAGGTTCATGAACTCAAAGGCAGGAACGTTATCGGGGAGGATATAGGTCCCTTCCCCTTTCAGCATTGCCGGGAAGATGATACAATGGAAAACGATGTTGTCTTTTCCGATGAAATGAATCAATCTGGTCTCCGGGTCTTTCCAGTATTTTTCCCACTCGGGGGTAAGTTCTTTTGTAGCAGAGATGTACCCGATAGGAGCGTCGAACCATACGTAGAGAACTTTTCCGTCGGCTCCTTCCACAGGCACCTGAACGCCCCAGTCGAGGTCGCGGGTGACGGCACGGGGCTGGAGGCCGTGGTCGATCCACGATTTACACTGACCGTAAACATTCGTTTTCCAGTCCTCTTTGTGTCCTTTAATAATCCATTCCTGAAGCCATGTTTCATACTGATCAAGGGGCAAATACCAGTGTTTTGTCTCTTTCATAACCGGCACATTACCACTCAATACTGATTTTGGGTTGATGAGGTCGGTCGCATTGAGAGAGGATCCGCACTTTTCACACTGGTCTCCATAGGCTTTTTCATATCCACAAACCGGACAGGTTCCAGTGATGTAGCGGTCGGCAAGGAATTGATCATTCGCCTCGTCGTAGTATTGTTCGGTGACCTTCTCAATGAATTGTCCGGCGTCGTACATCTTCCTGAAGAACTCAGAGGCGGTTTCATGATGGATCTTATTGGAGGTACGCGAATAAATGTCGAAGGAGATTCCGAAAGCCTCAAATGACTTTTTGATGATACCATGATATTTATCCACGATCTCCTGAGGTGAAACACCTTGCTGACGCGCCTTGATCGTGATGGGAACGCCATGTTCATCTGATCCTCCGATAAAGATGACATCTTCGCCACACATCCGAAGAAATCGCACATAGATGTCAGCTGGCACATAGACTCCAGCCAGGTGTCCGATATGGAGAGGTCCGTTGGCATATGGCAATGCCGATGTGACCGTGTAACGTTTGAATCTTTTTTCCCCTGGTTGCATGAATGTTCTTTAGGAATAGGGGCAAAGATACGGAATATTGAAGTTTATATGTATGATATGTCGGGATGGGTGGGATGAAACAACTAATTTTACAGTTACTTTTAACTTGAAAATCATGAAAACACGAATTGTACTATGGATTCTGGTATTTGCAGGAGTATCCTGCACATCATATTCCCAGCTACCCAAAAACCCAGAAGATGTCCAACCCCTTCAGGTAGGTGAAAGAATACCTGATGTCAAGGTCAAAACTATCGATGGGAATCTTGTCGATCTGGTGACATTGCTTAAACAAAAACCCACCATTCTGGTCTTTTATCGTGGTGGCTGGTGTCCTTACTGCAATCAGCATCTTGCTGAAATGGCCGATTACGAGGAGAAAATTCTGGAAATGGGATACCAAATTGTTGCTGTCAGTCCGGATACACCTGAAAATCTAAGCAAAACACTGGATAAAAATGACATCAATTACACTCTTCTTTCCGATAGCCGTGGAGAGCTGATCAAAGCCATGGGTATCGCTTACAAGGCAACTTTCCTTTATGAAAGTATCCGCAGTAAAGGGGCAACAGGTGAGAAACTTGATCTCCTCCCGGTTCCCTCCCTTTTTGTCGTAAATCAGAAAGGTGTCATCCAGTATGAATATGTCAATCCCGATTACAAGGTACGGATGAGCGGCGAGGATCTGATGAATGAACTCCGCCATCTGAAACCGTGATTCGGGAGTAAAATCAGGCAAATCTCTCCCTGATCCCGATAGGTATTATCGGTTTTCGTATCTTTAGACATTAAACCGAGGGAATCAGATTTCCTGAAAACTTCTTTATATGGTTACAAAACGCAGTCCAATCCGCGACAAGCTTCTGGTCGTTATTTTTGGTACAGATACGAAAGCCGGGAAACTATTTGACCTGATCCTGCTCTGGGTTATTATTCTGAGTGTGGCAGTCGTCATCCTTGAGAGCATGGATGTCGTTGAACTTGCAATTGGAAAATTCCTGATGATCATGGAGTGGATCTTCACGATCATGTTTACGTTGGAATATGTCCTGCGAATCTATGCCACACGTCATCCACGAAAGTATATTTTTAGTTTCTGGGGATTTATTGACCTCTTCTCATTTCTACCAACTTATATCGGGATTCTCTTTACCAGCGTCCACTTCCTCGTTGCAATCCGTATTTTAAGATTGATCCGGATCTTTCGGATCCTGAAACTGACACGGTATTTCAGGGAGTCGCAGGAGTTGGCGAAAGCACTCTGGGCGAGCGCCCACCGGATCGCTGTGTTTTTTTTGGTTCTATTTCTGATCGTATTGATCATGGGATCGCTGATGTATGTCATCGAAGGTGGAGTGAACGGCTTTGAAAGCATTCCACAGAGTATTTACTGGGCGATCATCACAGTCACCACAGTTGGGTATGGAGATGTAGTGCCTGTCACTGCGTTGGGGAAAGTAGTCTCCTCCTTAATCATGATCATCGGTTATTCAATTATCGCTGTTCCAACCGGGATCATCACGGCAGAGATTGCCCGAACTAAGAGGGAAGACTACATGGTAAACTGTCCCGAATGTGAACACATTGAAACAGATAAGGGATCAAAATTTTGCCGGCAGTGTGGAGCCTCTTTGAGGGGAAGGCTGCAACCGGAATAATTGATAATTTCGCCGGGTATAACCTAATAGAATAAACAACTTACCATGGAAAAGCAGATTGAAGAGTTTTTATTTCATCCAACTGTGGGCAGACTGGTTGCAATTTTTCTGGGTGTTTTCATTATCTGGTTTCTCATAACAATAACTCAGAGGAAAATATTGCGGAAAATTAAGGATACCGATAGCCGGTACCGGACGAGGAAAGTCTTGATTTTTTCAGGATATTTACTGACTATTATATTGATTATCGTTGTCTTCAGTGATAAACTTGGAGGGTTTACGGTAGCTTTGGGAGTTGCGGGAGCCGGAATTGCATTTGCCCTGCAGGAAGTGATTGCCAGCTTTGCCGGATGGCTGGCGATCATGTTCGGGGGATTTTACAAGACCGGGGACCGGGTTCAACTGGGTGGCATCAAAGGAGATGTGATCGATATCGGGGTAATTCGAACAACCTTGATGGAGACCGGACAGTGGGTTGATGGGGATCTGTACAATGGAAGGATTGTCAGGATTGCCAATAGCTTTGTCTTCAAGGAGCCTGTTTTTAATTATTCGGCCGATTTCCCTTTTTTATGGGATGAAATTAAAATACCCATTCAATACGGGAGTGATTATCAGGCTGTAAGAGAGATCCTTAGCCGGGCTGCATACGATCTTGTTGGAGATTATATCACTATTGCTCAGGAGACCTGGCAACAGATGGTAAACAAATATATGATAGAGGATGCCTCAACAGAACCTATGGTGACCCTGATTGCTAACGACAACTGGGTGGAGTTTACATTGCGCTATACGGTGGACCTGAAGAAAAGAAGGACAATAAAGAATAACCTCTATTTGCGAATATTGGAAGAGGTCGATAAAACGGGAGGAAAGATAAAATTTGCATCGGCAACGTTCCAGATGGTTGAGGGATCTGAATTAAATGTTACACTAAAAAAAGAGAAATAATTTATGGAAAATATTGAACTACGCCTCCTGAATATGAATGATTATATGGAGTTGAAAGACTCCATGATTGAAGCTTACCATTCCTGGGCAGGCTCTTACTGGAAGGAGCATCACATTGAAACATTGCTGAATATCTTTCCTGAAGGCCAGATTGCTGTTACTGTAGGCGATGTTGTGGTAGGAGCAGCCCTCTCGATTGTTGTCAAGTACAATGACTATGGGGATGATCATACGTACCAGCAAATCACAGGGAACTTCACGTTCAAGACACACAATCCAAAGGGGGATGTGCTTTATGGGATTGAGGTGTTCATCCATCCCGAATACAGGGGCATGCGTTTGGGCCGCCGGTTATATGATGCAAGGAAAGAGCTGTGCGAATCCCTCAACCTGAAAAGCATCATTGCCGGTGGTCGGATTCCCAACTACCACAAATATGCTGATCAACTTACTCCAAAGGAGTACCTTCAAAAGGTCAGGATGAGGGAGATTCTGGATCCGGTACTTACCTTTCAGATTGCTAACGATTTTCACATAAAGAAGATCCTGAAGAACTACCTGAGTGCCGATGAAGAATCGGGAGGGTATGCCACATTACTGGAGTGGAATAATATTTTTTACGAAAAGGATCCACGGAAAATCAGCTTGCAGAAATCGGCTGTGAGAATTGGCTTAGTCCAATGGCAGATGAGACTATTCGCCAACCTTGACGCGTTGTATGAGCAGATTGAATTTTTTGTTGATACAGTTTCGGGGTACAAAAGTGATTTTATTCTGTTCCCTGAGTTGTTCAATGCGCCATTAATGGCAGAATACAATCACCTTACCGAAGCAGAATCGATTAGGAAGCTGGCTGAATTCACGTTTCGGCTGCGGGATAAATTCGTTGAACTTGCCAAGTCCTATAATGTGAATATCATCACCGGGAGTATGCCACTCGTGAGGGAAGGAGATTTGTTCAACGTTGGATTTTTATGCCGTCGCGACGGATCTTCTGAGATGTATGAGAAGATCCATATTACCCCCAACGAGATTCACTATTGGGGGTTGGTTGGAGGAGACCAGGTGAAGGTTTTTGAGACCGATGCCGGGAAGATCGGGATCCTGATCTGTTACGACGTGGAGTTTCCGGAACTGCCAAGATTACTGGCCGACCAGGGGATGCAAATTCTATTTGTTCCCTTCCTTACTGATACACAGAATGCATATACCCGTGTAAGAGCTTGTGCCAGGGCAAGGGCTATCGAAAATGAATGTTTCGTTGCAATAGCCGGATGTGTTGGAAACCTGCCGAAGGTGGAAAATATGGATATTCAGTTTGCCCAATCGGTGGTTTTTACTCCTTCTGATTTCCCTTTCCCAACCAACGGGATAAAAGCAGAGGCTACTCCAAATACTGAGGCCGTGCTGATTGTTGATGTCGACCTTGACCTGCTAAAGGAGTTGCATCATTTCGGCAATGTACGAACACTAAAAGACAGACGGAACGATCTTTATGAAGTCCGTTACCTGAAAGGGTTGGAATGATTGTTGTATTTTCGCATAAAAGGTAAGCTGGCGAAATGGAATTCTCCGTACTCAAAGACGTTGTCATCATCCTGGGCCTTTCGGTTCTGATCATCCTGGTTTTTCACCGGTTACGGATCCCGTCGATTCTTGGCTTTTTGCTTACGGGCATCATCATTGGGCCATATGGCCTTAGCCTGATCAAGGCATCCCATGAAGTAGAGCTGATGGCCGAGTTGGGGGTGATCTTCCTGCTGTTTGTGATTGGGATTGAATTTTCGATCAAAGGCTTGATGTCGATCAAGCGAACGGTATTTCTTGGTGGATTTTTGCAGGTTTCACTCACCATCGGAATCATCACATTGATCAGTCTTGGCTTTGGTTTGCCATTGCAACGTGCTGTTTTTATGGGATTCCTGTTCTCATTAAGCAGCACCGCGATCGTTTTGAAGCTTCTCCATGAACGGGGCGAGATTACGTCACCCCAGGGAAGGGTAGCCGTTGGCATCCTGATTTTTCAGGATATCATCGTTGTGCCGCTTATTCTCATTTCCCCGATTTTGGCAGGGAATTCTCCTGATGTGCTGATGACGCTTCTGATCCTGGTGGGGAAATTCATCGCAATTATCGTGATCCTTTTTTTGTCAGCCCGATATCTTGTCCCCAAGTTACTCGATTTGGTAATCCGGACTAAAAACAACGAGCTCTTTCTCCTGACCATCATCGTCCTCTGTTTTGCTACAGCGTGGCTGACAGAAAGTTTTGGATTGTCGCTGGCTCTTGGCGCCTTTTTCGCCGGACTGATCATCTCAGAATCTCCTTACAGCCACCAGGCAACAGCTCTTATTCTTCCGTTTCGAGAGATTTTCATCAGCTTTTTCTTTGTATCTATCGGAATGTTGCTGAATCTGCAGTTTTTCTTTCAGGAGATTCTCTACATCCATTTTCTGGCAATCGTTTCCTTGATTGCAAAGATGTTGATCATTGCAATTGTGGTGATTATTTTGCGCTACCCGCTTCGGGTAGTTATATTGTCGGCTTTAACTCTCTTTCAGGTAGGTGAGTTTGCCTTCATTTTGTCAGCCACTGGTATTTCGGAAGGGCTGTTGTCTACCGAAAACTACCAGTATTTCCTGGCTGTTTCGATCATGTCGATGGGAGCCACTCCATTTATCGTTGGTTGGTCCCCGAAAATCACCGCTTTCCTTCTCAAGCTCCCGCTTTCACAGAAGGTTAAGAGGAGGCTTGACACGTTCCAGAAGGTTAAGGCACAATCTCATCGGCTTCCGGAAACAATGGAGGATCACCTGGTTATCATTGGCTACGGGATCAATGGAAAAAATGTAGCCAAGGCTGCCCGTGGTGCAGATATCCCATTCATTGTTGTAGAGCAGGACCACGATGCACATAAGGAAGCCCAGGAAAGTAACGAATCGGTGGTGTTCGGAGATGCTACGCAGGAGGTCATTCTCGACCATGTTCATGCCTATTCGGCAAGGGTTGTCGTTATCGCAATCTCTGATCCTGATGCCACACGATTGATCGTTTCAAAGATCAGGGAGTTGTCTGATACTGTATATATTATAGTAAGGACCCGAAGCCTCAAAGAGATTGACGGGAATCTGCGTTTGGGCGCTGACGAGGTAATCCCAGAGGAGTTTGAGACATCCATTGAAATTTTTGCCAGGGTGTTGCATAAATACCTGGTACCCGAGAATGAAATCGTTTCATACATAGAATCGATCCGGGCGGATAATTATGAAATACTACGGGATGTCAGAGGATTGTTACGAAAAGGGCCGCTTCCTCTCGACATCCCACATATCCGGATTTACTCTATCCAGGTACAGTGTGAAACGAACAAAGTGGTTGGCAAAAGTGTAGAAGACTCAGGGCTTCGCCGTGAGTTCTGCGTGACATTGCTGGCTATTCAACGCGGAACCAAATACATTACTCAGATTGATAAAGATACCGAAATTCGTATGGAAGACATTCTCTTCCTGCTCGGCACCCCTGAAAATATCTCCAGGGTCTCTAAATATCTGCAGCTTTCATAACTTTGTAGAATCAAGCTATGATCAAGGATATGATCCTCCCCCCCTATTTGCATAAAGGTGATAAGGTCGCCATCGTTTCTCCTGCCAGAAGCATCACCTTCGAAGAGGTCTTCCCTGCTATGAAATTTTTCCAGAAGTGGGGACTGGAAGTGATTCTTGGGACACATGTTTTTGGGAAACATAATCAGTATAGCGGCACGGATGACCAACGTCGGCAGGACCTCCAACAGATGCTCGACGACCCCTCTATCAGAGCCATCATTGCTACACGGGGAGGTTATGGAACAGTCAGGATCATCGACAGGCTGGATTTTACAACCTTCTCCAAACAACCTAAATGGATTGTTGGTTACAGTGATATCACAGTGCTGCACTCCCACATCCACCGGCATCTGGGAATTCAAACACTCCATGCCACGATGCCGTTCAGCATTAAAGAACAGAATGCCAATGAGATAACAATAGAATCATCGAGAAAGGCTCTCTTCGGTGAAAAAATTTCTTACTCCAAACATATAACTTTTTGGGATCGAACCGGATTAATGGAAGGCGAATTGGTTGGAGGAAACCTTTCGATCCTGTATAGTTTAGCCGGAACACCTTCTGATATTGATACCAGAGGCAAAATTCTGATTCTTGAAGATGTGGATGAATACCTCTACCACCTCGACCGGATGATGATGAACCTGAAACGGAGCGGAAAACTAAGCGAACTGAAAGGGTTGATTGTTGGAGGGATGACAGATATGAGAGACAACGAAGTACCATTTGGGAAAAGTGCACATGAAATCATTCAGGAGGCAGTGAAGGAGTATACTTATCCTGTATGCTTCGACTTTCCTGCCGGCCATGAAAAACTTAACGTTGCACTATACCTCGGAAGAAAAGCCAAACTGATAGTGGAGAAAGAGGTTTCCCTGCTATTTGAATGATAGTTGCACCCCTCCCCAGTCCTCCCCTGAAGGGGAGGGAGCAAGTCCCCTTTAGGGGATTTAGGGGCTCAATTTCGCTATTTCGCTATTTAATCTATGGGAGCAATACACGAACTGGGCAAACGGGGCGAAGAGCTCGCTGCCCACTATTTGAAAGAAAAGGGGTACAAGATCCTCGAGACCAACTGGCGGTTTGGGCGGAATGAACTGGATCTGATCGCAGAAGAGAGCGGAATCCTGGTTGTGACTGAAGTGAAAACCCGTCAATCCAACACATTTGGAGAACCGGAAATAGCTGTGACACGGGAGAAACAACGCTCTATCATACGGTCGGCGAACGCCTATGTAAGATGGAAACGCAGGAATATTGAGGTTCGGTTTGATATCGTCTCAATCCTTGTTCAGGGAGAAAAGATAATCATAAATCATATTCCTGATGCCTTTTTTCCGATAGTGAGGTGATAGAATTTATTTATATACTATATTTGTAAAATATAAATAAATAGTATAAATCATGACAACTTTTACGAGCTCACTTCCTGAAGATTTGCTGGGCAAGTTGCATAAAATGGCAAAGAAGCTATCCGTCCCAAAAAATACGATCATTGAAAAAGCACTGGAGATCTATCTCGACCAGCTCACGCGGGCCGAGTATGTCAGATCATACGAGCAGGCTGGAATGGATGAAGATGTCATGATTATGGCAGAAGAGGGGATGGAGGATTATCTGGAACAGCTTAACAAATGAAGCAACGCGAAATCTGGTATGCTGACCTTAATCCGGTAAAGGGAAGCGAACAGAAAGGGCATCGTCCGGTTGTCATCATCAGCGGAAACCTGTTAAATACCTACCTGCAGGTTGTAATTGCCTGCCCCTTAACCACAAAAATCAAAGGATATAAAGGCAATATCATTCTGGAACCAGATGACAGAAACGGGATATCTAAGAAATCGGAGATTATGGTATTTCACATCCGTTCTATCTCTAAAGAGAGGCTGATACGGAAGATCGGTTGTATTTCGGATATGCAGTTAAAAGAGATCAAGCAGGGCCTGGATGATATCCTGAGGTACTAATGTGATCACAATATCTTATTTTTGTTCTCTTTCCAATGTAAACCCAACACCCTCTGCCCATGAAAAAAATACTGTCGTTTACAATCCTTATTCTACTCATTTCAGTTCAGCAAAATTATTCCTGCACTATCATCGTTGCCGGAAAGAAGGCTACTACCGACGGTTCGGTGATTGTATCACACTCTGATGCCGGGCCCGATTGCCGGTTCCGCGTGATCCCACGGATGAAATTTCCAAAAGGTTCGTTAACCCCGGTTTACTGGGGTATCCAGAACCCCCAACAACCGCTGGATTCCTATGGCGACACCCTTGGATTTATTCCACAGGTAGGGGAGACTTATCAATACATTCATTCAGCCTACAGCCACATCAATGAATTCCAGTTGGCCATTGGCGAGAGTACGATGAGCCAGAGGGATGAGCTGCGTGTAGAACGAGATACCGACAAACAGATTATGACGGTTGAGCAGGCGATGATTTTTGCGCTTCAGCGCTGTAAAACAGCTCGTGGAGCATTGACTCTCATCACAGATCTGATGGATACTTACGGGTTTCTTCCCTCCTGCGGGCTCGAATCAGAGTGCCTGGCGATAGGTGATAAGAATGAGGTTTGGATCCTGGAGCTCTTTTCCGTTGGTCCCGACTGGGACCCAGGCAGCAGTAAACCCGGAGCCTTGTGGGCTGCCCAGCGGCTTCCCGACGATCATGCGGCGATGATCCCAAACTGGAGCATCATCGGAGAGATCGACTTAGTCGACACCAATAATTTCAAGGCTTCCTCCAATTACCAGCAAATCGCCATCGAACATGGGTGGTGGGATCCGGCATCCGGGAAGGAGTTTATATGGAAAGAGATCTATCCACCAGTACTGCGTGAATGGGCTACCAGCCGCTTCTGGCTTTTTCACGCACTATACGCTCCCGACTTGCCCTACCTGCCCAACCGTTGGACAACCGACCCGTTCAAGGGAGATGATCAATACACACAATTCGTTGAACCTCTGTCGCTTTATCCCTTCTCTATCAAACCTAACAAACTCATCTCTGTAAAGGATGTGATGGATTTCCAGCGGTCGACCTTTACCGGTACGATCTACGATAAGGAGATGGCTCCAGGATGGTATCTCCCTTCCGACAGCGGCACGCTGGAGCGGAGTGTGCTCACTACTCCCTTCCCAACGATAGAAACACGCAAACTGCTGAAGATCAACAGACGTCGTAACGTAGCGCGGGCCCGGGGAGAGTATGGGATGATTGCGCAGCTTCGCTCATGGCTCCCGGATGCCGTTGGTGGCGTCTATTACGTCTACGTGGACAACGCCTACACGAGCGCTTATGTTCCCATCTATGCTGGTGTGACTGACGTCGCAGCGTGTTATAAAATATGGGATAAGGAAAAATTTGACGATAACTCAATCCGCTGGTGTGTCGACTTTGTGGATAATCTCCTCTACCTCAGATGGCAGGATGCCGTCAAAGATTTGCATGCAGTAAGGGATCCCTTTGAACAACAATTTCTTGACGACCAGGCAACAGTTGATGAAAAGGCAGTTGAATTGTTAAAAAAGAACCCCGAAAAAGGAAAGGAGTACCTCACTGGCATCACCATCGACCGCATGAACCAGGTGCACAAAATGTTCCAGGACCTTCGGATCACTCTGATTGAAAAATATACTAATAATAAACAAGGGATTTAGGAGTACTACTTCCTCCCAAAATCTGCCGGGATCTCCCCCCAATATTCGGTTTCCCATTTGAGAACCTTATTGGGCCAGGAGTTGTTTCGTAACCAGTTCTCAGCTCTGTCGAGAAGTTTGAACAGCTCTTCGTTTTTCGCTGTTCGCTCCAGTTTGGTGTTGGTTGTTTTTTTTCGTACCCAGGCGATGGCGGTACGGGAGTCGGAATAGATCGGCCAGTCGGAGTTGCGTTGTCCGAGGTAAGCAAGCGCATGCACAACGGCAAGGAACTCACCGATGTTTACTGTCCCTTCCGGATACGGACCTTGATGGAAGAGTTGAGCTCCCGACTTCGTATCGACCCCGCGATATTCAAGGATGCCGGGGTTTCCACTGCAGGCAGCATCCACGCAGATGCTGTCGGGGATAGGAGTTCCAATCAAGGGATTATTGCAAACGATCTTCTTGGGAGCAGCCAGATCCCTTTTCATGTATTTTTCATGGTCGTCCTGAAAGGCAGCCTCCGCCAGCTCTTTTGTAGGAAAACCTTTATACTTGGCTCCGTTGTATCCCTCCACCTGCTTTTTGCAATCGCTCCATCCGGTATAAATTCCCGGCTGTTTCCCCACCCACACAACATAAAACTTATTCTTCGGCATCAGTTAAGAGTTTCAGGTCAAAGATACAACAATCATAAAACCACAATTCTTTCGTTACATTTGTAATCATGAATCCAATCAAGCGTCTGGCAGGTCAAACAGCCATCTACGGACTACCATTCATCATTTCAAGAATTCTCTTTTACCTTCTTGTCCCTTTGTATACCCGCCTCTTCTTGCCTGGGGAATATGGAACTGTCAGTGTCTTCTATTCATACACAGCACTCCTTATAGTGATTCTTACTTATGGAATGGAAACAGCCTTTTTTCGCTATTCACAGGAGGAACCCGATAAGAACAGGGTTTTTAGTACATCATTCATCTCGCTTGTTATCTCGACCTTACTTTTTTTATTTCTTGCTATCGGATTTTCAGGAACTGTAGCTTCCTGGATCCAATATCCCGACAAGCAGATTTATGTGATCTGGTTTGCCCTGATCATAGGGTTTGACATTGTTACCACCATTCCATTTGCCAAACTAAGAGCCCTCAACAGGCCCATCCGTTTTGCGTATCTTAAGGTGATCAATGTTTCAACAGCCGTTTTCTTCAACCTGTTTTTTCTTTTACTGTGTCCATATATCCTAAATAATAGCTCTTCTGAAGTCGCTGTCAAATCTATCCTGTTTATCTATAATCCCGATTGGGGGATTGAGTATATTTTCATCGCCAACCTGATAGCGTCCGCATTAACATTCCTTTTACTGATTCCGGAGATGACCGGTTTCAAGCTTGTTTTCGACCGTATTCTCTGGAAACGGATGTTCCTTTATGCTTTTCCTCTTTTATTTGCCGGCATGGCAGGAATTATAAACGAAACCTTCGACCGGATTCTGCTCAGGTATATGCTTCCTCCAGATATTGCCGCAGCCGAGGTGGGCATTTATAGTGCCTGTTATAAGATTGCCATCCTGATGACTATTTTCATCACGGCATATCGCTATGCGGCCGACCCGTTCTTCTTCTCGTATTACAAAAGAGACGACGCTAAAGTCACGTATGCTAAGGTGATGAACTATTTTGTCATCTCTGTATCTATCATCTTCCTGGCTACTATGTTGTATCTCGACGATTTTGTGATGCCCCTGTTAATCGGGAAAGAATACTGGGAGGGCAAAGCCGTGATCCCAATTTTGATGCTGGCTCATCTCTTCCTGGGTGTTTATTACAACCTCTCCATTTGGTATAAGCTTACCGGCCAGACGAATTACGGAGCATGGTTGGGAATCCTTGGGGCAGTAATCACCGTAGGGTTGAATATCCTGTGGATTCCGAGGTCGCCCGATCACTATCTCTCAGGCTACATGGGATCTGCCTGGGCAACATTTATCGGATATGGGGTCATGCTGGTACTCTCATACATTCTGGGCCAGAAATATTACAGGGTTCCTTATCAGTTGAAGAAGATCTTTACTTACCTGGGAATTGCCATTGGGTTCTATTATCTAACGGTTTTTATTAAGCCCGAAACTGTACTCATAAGTGTTGCATTTCATTCCCTGCTGTTGATACTATACCTGTTGATTATCGCGTTTATGGAGAGAAAAGATATGGTGTCGCTGTGGGCTTCCATCCGCCGAAAAAACAGTTAGAGTCATCCTGCTTTTTATTAACTTTGCCGCTTTCAATTGATTATGAAGGTTAAGATTGTTAACAAATCCCATCATCCTTTGCCGGCTTATGAAACTGACTCATCTGCAGGTATGGATCTCCGCGCTTTTCTTGGTGAAGATATTTTTATGAAGCCTCTTGAACGAGCATTGGTCCCAACGGGTCTTTTTATTGAGCTGCCTGATGGATTCGAAGCGCAGGTGCGGCCTCGTAGCGGATTGGCTGTTAAAAAAGGGATCACAGTATTGAATAGTCCAGGGACCATTGATGCAGATTACCGTGGAGAAATCAAAGTGATCCTGGTCAATCTCTCTTCAGAAGAGTATGTTGTGAAGGATGGGGAGCGGGTTGCACAGATGATCATCTCTGCCCATGGCAAAGCAGAATGGGTTGAAGTTGACGACCTGAAGGAAACGATTCGTGGAGCTGGAGGATTTGGTCACACGGGAACCAGCTAAAATCAATGAGGAATTAGGAATGAGGAATGGAAAGATGAGGCAGTCACGGATAAATCAATGTTTAATTCTGTTGGTTCTCCTGCTGGTTTGGGCCCTGGGTAACCCTGTGTTTGCTCAACAGGGAGAGGAATCGGCGGATCGCAACAAGAGAGAAGAACCCGTGAGCAACCCATCGGCTCTGATTGATATTAAGAAGATGCTGATTGCCGGGAACGACAAGGATGCAGAAGGCCTCCTCAGAAAATATATCGATAAATACCCAAAAGATCCGGTAGCCTGTTATGAACTGGGCAAGATCCTTGCCGGCCAGAAGTCATACCCTGAAGCCAAACTCTTTGCAGAAAAGGCCTGGAAGCTTGATCAGTCGAATATATGGTACCAACTCTTTCTTGCTGAGACCTGCCAGTTATCCCAGGATTACGACCAGGCGTTATCGATCTTTGAAACGATTGTTGTCTCCAACCCCGAGAACCTGGATTATTACTACCAATTGTCCGCACTCTACCTCGGCCTGGGGAAGTACGACCAAGGGATTAAAACGTACGAAAAGATCGAAAAACGAATTGGCGTCACGGAAGAGATCTCCATGCAGAAGCATAAGATTTATCTTCATCAGAAAGAGTACCAGAAAGCAGAAGCTGAACTAATAAAACTTACGGTATCCTTTCCCGATGACAGCCGGTATTACAGTATCCTTGCTGAGTACTATATGTCGAGAGATAAGAAAGAGAAAGCACTGTCTCTATATAAAAAGATTCTGGAGATTGATCCCGACAATGCCTACATCCACATGACCCTGGCCGATTATTACAGGAAGACAGGAGATAAGGATAAGGTGTTCGAAGAGCTCAAACTTGGATTTGGCAATCCCAACCTCGATGTCGATACAAAAATTAATATCCTCCTCTCTTTCTATACTATCAATGAGATCATTGCCGACTTGAAAGGACAGGCATTTGAACTTGCAGAATTACTGGTAATAACCCATCCCGACGATCCAAAAGTCTATTCTATCTATGGGGACCTTCTGGCCCAGGACCAGCAATTTGAACTGGCCAGAGATGCCTTCCTGAAAGTTATTGCTCTCGATAGCAGCAAGTTTGTTGTTTGGGAGGAGGTGCTACGCATGGATTTGCTGATGAGCGAATACGAACACCTAATCCAATATGGGCATCGAGCCGTTGAACTCTATCCCGAACAACCTGTAATCTATTTGTTTACGGCTTTAGGAGAGCTACAGCTGAAAAATTATACGGAAGCAGAGAGGCTCCTCAACATAGGAGTTAAACTGGTAGCCAACAACAACGAGCTCCTGGCACAGTATTACATGTATCTTGGAGATACCTACCATGCCCTCTACCGGGCTGAAGAGTCTGATAAAGCATATGAAAAGTCATTGCAGATAAAGGATAACAGTCCATACGTGCTGAATAATTATAGCTACTATCTTGCTATCAGAGGCATAAATCTGGAAAAAGCGGAGCAGATGTCGATGCAGGCATTGAAAATGGAACCGGATAACTCTTCATTTCAGGATACCTATGGCTGGGTACTTTTCAAACTTGGCCAGTATGAGAAAGCCCTTGAATGGATAGGAAAGTCGATGGAAGACAAAGAAAATATTTCAGGTGAAGTGCTGGAGCACTATGGGGATACCTTATTCAAACTTGGCAGGGTAGAGGAAGCGGTTGAATACTGGAAACAAGCATTGGAAAAGGGAGGCGGATCAGACCTTCTGCAAGAGAAACTTTCTGAAAAGAAATGGATTGGCTGATGAAACATACAAAAACATTTCTTTCCAACTTATTATTGACTGGCGTTGCCTCACTGCTGCTGGTCACTTCATGTACAACGCATCGCAGCATTATTAAACAACCAATTAAGGAGGAGGGGGCGGAATACATCTTTAACAAGTTGAAAGAGAGGGAACTGCAGTTTAGGACGTTGAGTGCTCGTTTCTCGGCTGATTACAAAAACGGGAATCAGAAATACGCTTTCTCCGGACAGATTCGCGTTCAGAAAGACACGCTGATATGGCTCTCCTTGTCAGTAATGGGTTTGGAAGGGATGCGCCTGATGATCTCCCAGGATTCGATAAAATACATCAATAGATTGAATGATACTTATCTGATAGGAGATTGGTATGACCTTAATAAATTCTTGAATACGAATATAGATTATAACATTTTGCAATCCTTTCTGATTGGCAATGATATCTCATTTTATGAAGATGGAAAATTCAAGGCATCCATCGACAAGAACGAATACAAACTAACAGTCTCCTCCCGCCAGAAACTAAAAAAATTCATCAGGCGCCAGGAAGAAGAAAACAATATCTTCATCCAAAATATCTGGCTCGACCCCAATTCCTTTAAGATTACCCGTGCCGACGTTAAGGAAATAAAGAATACGAACATAAAACTCGATGCAACCTATTCCTCCTTTGAGGCGATAGGAACACAGCTTTTCCCTCGGGAGATGATTTACCTGATTACAGCAGAGAACCGAATTCTTGTGGATGTCAAATTCTCGAGGATCAACATTGATGAACCAATGAAGTTCCCATTCACTATCCCGTCGAAATTTACACGTGTCAGGCCATGAAGCCCAAATTGGTTACATTTCCCATCCAACAGTTGCTGATCGTTTTAGTCATTACCCTTTCTTTTTGTTTTGGTTTTGAAACATCCGGACAAACCTCTAAGGAACAGTTGAATCAGGACCGCAAGAAACTGGAACAAGAGATCGAATATACCTCCAAGCTTCTGGATCAGACTCAAAAAAGCAAGGAGACTTCAATGCGCGACCTGAAGCTTCTGAACAGTCAGATTAAAAAGCGGGAAACACTGATAAATACTATCAGCAAGGAGATCAGTGAGGTAAACAATAGGATACGGGGAGACCAGAAAATGATCGACAAACAGTCGAAGGAATTGAAAGAGCTGAAAGATGAATATGCCCGGATGATTTATTACGCTTACAAGATTACCAAAGCCCAGAATAGGTTGCTCTTTATCTTTTCAGCCAAGGATTTCAACCAGGCATATCAGAGGCTGAAGTATTATCAACAATATACATCCTACCGTCGGAAACAGGCTGAACGAATTCGGGAAGCACAGGTTTCATTGAGTAAACAGATGCATGCTTTCGAGATTACCAGGGCTGAAAAGCTAAAGTTGGCTGAAGCTGAATCGGGGGAAAAATCAAAACTCGACAGGGAGAAACAGTTGAAAAATATTGTTGTTCAGGATCTCTCGAAGAAAGAGAAACAGCTTCTGGCAACCTTGCGTACCAACCAGAAGGCACTACAAAAGTTACAGCAAGAAATTGAGCGTATGCTGGCTGAAGATGCACGGACACGGGCATCTGACAAAACCCGGGATGCTGGCGTAAAGGCCGCAGAGATGCGTCTTTCCTCAAATTTTGCTGCCAACAAAGGACGTCTTCCTTGGCCTACCGAACAGGGAGTTGTTACCTCTACCTTCGGGGAGCACCAGCATCCGGTGCTGAAATATGTGAAAGTAAACAATAATGGAATTGACATAATGACGGGTCAGAATGCCTCAGTAAAAGCTGTTTTTAATGGGGTTGTAAGCAAGGTTCTCACCATCCCAAACTTGAATAAAGTCGTTATGTTGCGCCATGGAGACTACCTTACTGTCTATTCCAATCTCGATGAAGTAATGGTTTCCAGTGGCCAGGCAGTTGTTACCGGCCAAGTGATCGGAAAGGCTCATTACGATCAGGATGAAGGAAAATCAGAAATAAACTTCCAGGTATGGCAGGCCAAAACCATTATGAACCCCCAGGACTGGCTTAGTAACTGATGATTGCGCACTGGGGTGAAATAGCAGCGTTGATTACGGCAGTTTTCTGGACTGTCACAGCGCTGGCATTTGAAGCCGCCGGGAGGAAGATAGGGTCTCTTGTTCTCAATCTTCTCCGCCTGATTCTCGGGTTTCTCTTTTTAAGCTTCTTCACCCTCTTTTATAGAGGGTATTTTTTTCCTGTTGACGCAACTACGGAAGCATGGTTTTACCTGTTTATCTCTGGCCTCATTGGCTTCGTTATCGGGGATCTTTGTCTGTTCCAGGCATTTGTCATGATTGGTGCACGGATCTCCATGCTCATCATGTCTCTCACTCCTCCCATTACTGCCCTGATTAGCTGGATCATCCTTGGCGAAGTATTGACACCTCAAAACTGGCTTGGAATGGTTGTGACCATGGCGGGGATCTCCCTGGTTGTATTGAAAAAGGCCGACCGTTCCAACAATAAAGGATTATTCAATCGGGTGCAGATCGGTTTCCCTCTGTTGGGGGTATTACTGGCTCTCGGAGGATCAATAGGGCAGGGAGCCGGATTGGTTCTTAGCAAGTTCGGAATGCAGAGTTATGATGCATTTGCTGCATCTCAAATCAGGATCCTGGCAGGGATAGTTGGTTTTGTTCTGATTTTTACCTTCCTCAGGAGATGGCGTGATGTCTTACGGGCGTTCACATTCAGGAAACCGATGCTTCAGATGTCGTTGGGAGCTTTTTTCGGACCCTTCCTGGGAGTCTCCTTTTCACTCATAGCGGTAAAGTATGCTTCTGCCGGCGTTGCCGCCACCTTGATGTCCATCGTCCCTGTTATGATCATTGCCCCGTCAGCAATTCTCCTGAAGGAGAAGGTGACCTTCAAGGAGATCGTTGGAGCGATGATCGCCGTGGGAGGTGTGGCGTTGTTCTTTTTGTAATAAGATCACTTCACAAGAATGATCTTCTCCGTTACGTTCCCGGTCTCTTGTTCAATGCTAAGCATCATGCTGTTGACGGCACTGCCAAATTCTACAAATCCACGAAGCAGCAGCTTAACCTCACCGGCGAGGACATCGTTGATGCCCGGATAATAGAGCGTGTTGAGAATCGTATCGTTGCTAAAGATGGACTCATCTTCGGGATCGATGAAGACGGAATTCTCACTTTGTACGGATTCCCCACTGGCTGTGACGGCCACATCGGGCGAATCCTGAACAGGAAGTCCATCTATATAGATCATGGAAGAACCCTTAACAGCCGTTGGGATAAGTCGCCATGGATTTACCTCCAACTTCCGAAGGTCTAAATTATGACCAGAAAATGGATCAAAGGGTTGCTTTCGGGTAAAAAGAATTATTTCAAAACCAGGATCTTTTCGACCAAGAGGTTCTCTTCTGATAGCAATCGGAGCAGATAGACTCCATCCTGTGCCCGGGCGATTGAGATATCTAAATGAGTTGTATTGCCACTATTCAGTACTTGTCTTTCAACCAGTAACCTTCCTGTCATATCAGTGATCTTGACAATAAATTTGCCGGGATTCTCAGATGTGATATCCAGAACAAAGTCTCCGTTGTTGGGATTCGGGATGATACGCATCCGGGATTGTATCGCTGCCCAAACAGCTGCTGGCAGTTACCTCAACCCAGTATGTTAAAACGGGGCTCCCGGTATACGATGCATCAATGATTTGTGTTGTATCTCCTGTTGACCAGAGATAATCGGCCCCGGGATTTCCAGCATCCAGGATAAGGGGCTGAATGTAGGTAATTGAGGTGTCCTCACCCAGGTTCACGACAGGATTACTATTGACGAGAATGTTAATGGAATCTGACCAGCTGCTTTCATTGCAATCGTTTATACTTTTAACTTTCACAGATGCCGTCCCGGTAAATGAACTGCTCCACGATATGGTGCCAATGGTATCGGTTCCCGAAATGGTACCTGCCTCTGCTGGGGCGAGGTCCCATGAATAGCTCATAGCATTCGGAGCCTGATTGGTTGTGTAAGATGTGTTTGCCGATCCCTGGCATAAAGGTGTAGGGCCGGAAGGCATATCTGGTTGTTCGGGGAAGGGTCGCAGATGAATCTGAAGGGATGGGGGAAATGCAGTACTGCCACAATCTCCATTTGCTTGCACCGAGAGATCGGCATAGCCTGTCCAGGTATCACTCCAGTCGATGACAACAGAGGTGTCGGAAGGGGATAGAACACCGGCGGTATCTGGATCCAATTGCCACGTATAAGAAGTAGCATTGGCAGCAGAATCAATCGTATACAGTGTGTTGGTATTGTTTTCGCACAAGAGAGTGTCGCCAAAAGGAGTGCCAGGTGTATCTGGGAACGGGTTCACCGTGATATAATTGAGTTTGGTATCCGATGTAGTGTAGGTATTCCATGTTGTTGCTGTTGCTACCAGCCAGATTGTTAGAGATCTTGGTCCATGTGAGGGTGTTGGTGGTTCTCACATCGTTGCACCGCCATTTGTAGAGAAGTAGACACCTCCGTCATTACAGGCCCAAAGGGTTCCATTTACTGGTGAAGAGGTGAGGAAGTGGCAATCGGCATGTACTTCGGCTACTCCGCAACCCCCATACCAGTGTGAATTTATTGTCCAGGAAGTCCCGCCGTTGGTAGACTTCCATACATTAACACCTCCAACATAGATGGTTTCAGCGTTGGTGGGGTCAGCGGCAAGGGCAAGGTCATACCACCCCTGTCCACCGGTACCACTTCCGTTGCAGGACCAGTCTAGAATATTTGGAGTGGTTGAGCGTGTGGAGAAGTTCAAGCCGGCATCCGTAGACCTGTAAAGTCCTTTTAATCCGGAGGAGGAGTTTGACTGCAGGTAATAGACGTAATTTGGATTGGCCGGCGCAACGGCAATCACTCCTCTTTGACCTGAGGTAAGACCCGATGTGATCGATATGAAGGAAGCGCCGTTGTTCGTCGACCTGTAAAAACCGGGATCAGATGACGTTATCTTGGAGGCATATACGATGTTCGGGTCATTTGGCTTGAAACAGATATCCTTGAAGTTCCCGCTGACTGAAAGGCTCCATGTAGATCCACCGTCGACCGACCGATAAACCCCTCCACTGGTGGCGGCCAAAAAGATAGTTGCTGTACCGGGATGTTGGATGATTTTCCCAACGGTTTCATTGCCCATTCCGGTACTGGATGCCGACCAGGTAATACCACCGTCGAGGCTTTTAAAAACACCGAGCCCGGGAGCATCTCCGGCGTCGCGGTCTCCGCTGCCGATCAGGATCTTGGAAGGGTTACTATAATCGGTAATGATAGCTGAAATACCCAGTGTTGGCATGGTATCAGTGGTTGTAATCCAGTTCAGTCCACCGTCAGTAGTTTTCCAGAAGCCGCCGGAAGGGGATCCTACAAAAAGAGTATTGGCATCTGTGGAGTGAAAGGCAATTACATTCAAGCGTCCTAAACCTAAGTAACCCGGAGGCCCCGGCGAAGGGATCAGCGATGGGCCGTAGGAGATCCAGTCTCCGCTTGTAGATTCGGTGTTATCCGTAAATGCTTCATAGGCTTTTAGTACTTCGTCAGGTGCTGGCCGGGTTCCATCCTGAGATACTCTGCTCTGCATCATATACTCCCAACGTTTGAAAACTTTCCACCCACTGCTTCGGGTTACAGGTCTGTTTTCCTAGTATTGGTCAAACGCTCGCTGAACCTGAAAGAAATTGATTGATGGATTCTGCATCATATCAATCCAGTAAGGATAGTTTGCAGTATCAATTGATGTTTTACCGATTCTGGCTTCTTCTGGGCAGGAGATATCTGGTACGCTAATAATCCTATCAGGACCAGAAAAAAGTACTTGTTCATAATCTGGACTAACTAGTAACAAAACAAAGATACAGATAACAAAGATACAGATAATATGGTTGTTTAAGAGGGGAGAAGCCGGGGAAATTAATTGCAATGATAGAAAATAAATAAAAAAAACAGGGACGATTCTTTCGGATCGCCCCTGTTGGATAGAATTAGTTAAATGTGTCGGTTACCGATCGATTACCATGCGGATAATCGAGGTTCCCTTGGCTCCTTCTACCTTCAGGTGATAGATTCCTTTAGGCAAGGTTGAGAGATTAATGGTTTTTGTCAGCTGGTTGAAAATGCTCACATTCTCTTCAGAATATACAATGGTTCCAAGGAGATTGAAGATTCGAATGCTTACAACACTTCGTTCATTGGTGTATAGAGCCAGGTTAAACCTGCCAGTATTCGGGTTCGGGTAAACAGAAATGTTATAGGCATTAAACTCATTGATACCAAGGGTATTCTTAACTGTAACCAATTTGGCCGGGGAAAAATGTCCCTCACATTCGTCGGAAACACCTGCATAAATAATGTTGGCATCGCCTCTGAAATCAGGATCCCATGTGACGGATAGTTGCAGGCCATTTGGAGCCAATTCACCAGCTGTTTCAGGATCAATCATCCAGGTGTACCCTATTGCTCCTGTTACCTCGGTGGCAGTGAAATCGGAACTGGTCACCTCTTTCAGGTCAACAACACTGGGCCCTTCAGGTGCAGAATCAGGTGCAGCAAGGATTTCCATGATATTCAGGTTTAGTGCATCAGAGATGCTGCCGTCTCCACAATCATTGATACCTATTACCCGGAGGACAGCACTGCCTGTAAAGGTTTCGGCAACGTCAAGTGTGATCTCAGTTCCAGTTCCGGTAATGATTCCAGCCGTTGTGGGATCGATAGTCCATTCGTATGAAGTTGCCAGCGGGGTGCCATCGGTTGTAAAGAGATTCCCCATGGAGGCCTGGCAAATAGTGGCATCGCCCTGCGGAGCGCCTGCCTGTGCGGGCTTGGCCATGATTTCGATCTCTATGTTGTGGGTATCGGTACACACGCCATCATTGGTCACACTCAGAGATATTGTATAGGTTCCAGGAGTTGTATAGATATGGCTGGGATTTTGCATTGTGGAGGTGTCGTAGATGCCCGAAGCGGGATCGCCGAAATTCCACATCCAATTGGTGATTGTTCCACCGTTAGGAATCGAGAGATCGGTAAACTCAACAGCAGCATCCTCACAGAGGGTTCCCTCTTCGAAGTCGGCGGTAGGTGTATTGAATGTATGGATATAGTTCGACTTGCTTTCAGTTGAGGTGTTGCCATCTTTTGTAACAGTAAGTGCAACCTCATAGTTGCCTGCGACATCATAGACAATTCCGGTCGGATTCTGCTCTGTTGAAGTGCTTGGCGTTCCACCTTCAAATGTCCACTCCCATGCCGTTGGGGTGCCACTCGACAGATCGGTAAAATCAACTTCATTCAGAGCACAAACCTGGGTTTGGCTAGCCTCGAAGTTAGCGATCAGAAGATCAACAATAGGAACAAGGTCTTCATAGCGGAAGCAGTTTTTCATCGTTACAACAACTTTCAGGTTGGAACCCGGAGGAAGAACAGGCATTGTCATCACAAGCGGGGTTGAACCATCGCCAAAAGCAGTAGCAAGCAATTCACCCTCATGGCTCAATGCAATAAAACTGCTGTCGGTAGCCGTAATTGTAAATATTGTGCTCCCATAAGCAATTGATGGGTCGTGTGTCACATCGAGGCTGGCAGGAACAGTATCATACAAACAGGAGAAAGCATCTCCGTGATGATGGAAGAGGTTGTATGTAACCGCTTTACTATTTGTATTGTAAGGCCAGTTCGACTGTTTGAGGAAGTATTTTCCTGCTGCGTTTCCGAAGGCCGGCATGATACCGCGATGAGCTACTTGAGAGGTTTCATTCGGCATAAAATCGGGCCACAAATTATCCATTAAACCCCAGACATAGGTGTCGTTCACAAAGGAATAGGAGACCTCAGAAGCACCGGTTACACTCAGGGCGCCGGCATTGTGTCCGTTCTTGGTATGACGATGGAATTTCTCAGTGAGGCATTCACTGGAAATATTGTATTTTCCGGTCAGACAGTTGATTGAGAAAATGTGAATCAGCGCTGTATTGTCCAATTGGTTGACATTGTTGTTATTATAAGCTGGCTCTCCCCATAAAGTAGTACCTCCATGATCCCGATGCTGGAGTATAAATGAACCAGTATTAATCGCATTCGTAACCATGGCTGCAGTGCCACCTGACCAGCCTCCTAATTCAAGCGGAGTTGCAGGGATGTAGCCCAATCCGTTAGGTCCGAAATAATTAACAACCGTTGATGTGTTGGTTGCAGTGGACCAAATGGTGCCGGGAGTTCCGTCATAAATGGCATTAATACGGGTCGGCTGGCGCCCTTTCACGTGCTTGAAATAACCTCCAACTACTTCCGAACAAATCTGGAACCACCGTTCTGTTTGCCATCCCAGAGCTGTAATTGGATGATTATAGAATGCAGTATCGGTTACTGGAGTTCTCTCGTATTCAAGGAACTTGGTGATGAAAACCGTCAACTGTGCGTCGTTGTTGGCTGTCATCCTGGCAAAGATCACATCCGGCATCTCGTCACCGTCAACATCAGCATAAATGTTGTCAGATGCACAGTAACTGTTCCAGATAGGAGCAATGATGCTGGCAGTTCCGTCGGTTCCGTAATCGCCCAAAAGAAGACAAGCGGCCGGAGGAGTACTCCAGGTGTTGTAAGCATTGTTGATAAAGCCCTCGATAGCACTGGTCGTATTTCCACCAACCTCATCCACCGTGAAGATCTTTGTGAGGATACCTTGTTCGTTTCTGAATTTGGCGATTGAATCGGCCCAACGTAAAAAGTCGGCACCGGTTGGTGAGATGATAATATATTCGCACTCTTCATCCTCAGTGGGATTCTGGAGGGCTACGTTCATTTTCTCGGCATAATCAATTTCAGGCAGGGCCGAGAAGTTGAGTAATGCATCAGACATCAGGCCGTCCCAATAGGGGCTTCTTAACCTGTCGTTGCCAAATACACCCGAACCTCCATTGCAATCAATGGCAATCTGAATGTCCCTGTATACAATCAGCTCTTTGGTAACTGGATTGTATTGAAATGGGGTCACACCAAGGATGACGACATCGGTTCCACGGATCTGACTCACTTCAGAAATGGTGACTGGAGTTGCAGGATAGAAGGCATCTTGTCCATAAATATTCATGTTTTTAGAATAAACCATTGGGCTGTCATCATTGTCGGTCGGGATGACAGGAGCAGGAAGAATCTCCACGTTTTGAAACACCTCAGTACGCTGACTGATAATCCTGACACTAGGAGTTGATCCTTGCGGAATAGCAATGTAACGACCATTTCCCGGAAGGTTAGGCGCACCTGCATCGTTGAACAGGAAGTTTCCGGGAAGCATGATGTTTTTCATCGCTTCGCCATTAATGATCTGGTCTTCAAGTTGAAACATAGGAACTGAGTACACTACTTCAATGGCGGTTGCCTTGGATGCAGTCAGGTTGAACCCGGCTTTTCCCCATGAGTCTGAATAGTTGTATTGCTGAGCTTGAATGCCAAACAATATTCCTAGCATAAGCAGAAAGAGAGTAGTAATTTTTTTCATGATTCTTTTTAGTTGGTTTCTTATAGGTCTTAGGTAGTCTACAAAAGTATGAAAATATTTATAAAGTTACTTGTGTTTGATGAGTTTTAGACTCTTAGTCAGGGTTTGAGTTGTAACCGTGACAAAGTAAATGCCCGGATTTAATCCCGTCAAGTCAAGCCGGCTGCTGCTAGTCTCGCCTTGTTGTACAGGGAGAACTGTACGAAATACCACCTGACCAAGTGAATTGGTTAAAGTTACCTCCGGGTTGACCGGAAGTTTTCCTTGTACAGTAAGAGTTGTGTGATTTATGGCCGGATTGGGATACAACTGAAATGATATTTCCGTCCTTGCCTCCGGTACTCCAACTGCGGGATCGTCGGTATAGATCTCCATTGCAGGATCGCCGAATACATTACAATCGTAAAAACACCAGCGGAGCGCACCAGGCTCCCATTGCCCTGGAGCTGTGACCCATGGAGCTGTTTTGATCTTGGAGATCATATGAGTCTCCCCGATGCGTTTGTATGCAGTTGTATCATTGTACAGCGCACTTACAAATTCGCGATGGATGTGTGCAGAAGGCCCTTCGGTTTGGCCCTCGTTGAACCAGCCATACCGGGAGTTAAAAGCCCCGCCGACAAGAAAGTTCCCGATTGTTACCATCTTCTCCGCGATGCAGTCATTTACGTCGAACGCACCGCATAAACAACCGTGCGAATACATCAGGGTATAATTGTGATCAATTCCGTTTATCTGTGAAAAGTTCTGGTTTGTGATATCCCAGATAGATAGTCGTGCCACATAAGTCTCATTGGCATGTCCTACATGGTGAATAAACGATTTCCCCAAGTTGATCTCGTTCAGAAAAGTTTGAACATCCCAGTTGAAAATATTATTTGGTGGGCTAATCAGGGTATCATAGAGTTTGGTGATTGAATTTTCGGAAGAGGGGATGCCATGGGTATAATATCCGTTTGCCGTTTGGTCATCAATCAAAAGATCGAGGTAGTCTCCACCGAATGTCATCGGATTATCATACAAGTGTTCGGCAGCGAGAAAGGGTTGCTGGAATTCTCCTTCCACTGGATTGCTCTGGTAGGAGACACTTTTATGAATCATGTTTTGCAACTCTGTTTCGGTGCTGAAAGGGAATCTGGTGACTGCAACATCGGGGAGCAGGTCGTCTTCTCCCGGCTCTCCCCATAGATTGTTGCCATTGCTATTCCAGGAGCCATCAAGAGCCGAATAGTAGAGATCTGATGGGATGTTTGAATCTTCATAGATGCTGGACGATTGTACCTGGCAATAGAACCCGCGGTAGGGGACAAGTTCAGCATCTCCGCCAAGCAGGATAAACTCAACCCCATTGGTTTGATATTCCTGGATGATGAAGTTGCGGATCTTCTCCGGGAGATCCTGGCCTGACATAGAGCTGCCAATGGATTCCGTGGTGACAACCTGAGAGATCATCCCCTTGCTTTGGTATAAGTCAATAAGTGACTGGAATGAAGTACTGAAATTGTTCGGGGTAATTATCAGGAACTGATAACTTGATTTTAAGGGTGCTATTATAGGGTAAGTTTCTGCCATCTCCATATTCTGGACCAGGGATGACAGCCTTTTTGCAGAGCCAGGAGAAGCGGAAAAATTTTCCAACGCTTGTTCTGCTTCCTGATCGGAAGTTGCTGTAATCATGACAGTTACTTTCGTATAGTATGAGAGCTCCCCGGATGCAGGGATATAGAATACTGGCGTGAAAGAAGAGAGTGCTATCGCATATCCATTCAGGTATTGTGTAGTCAGGTGACCCGAGTGACTCGCCGGATATCTGAAGTGTTGTCCATAGACCTGATGGTTCTGGATAAAGAGACCGGAGATACCTTCTGAGAGTGGTCTCACATGTTGTTGTGGGAAAAGGGTGTAGGTGCCCTGAATCTCTTTTTCCATCTCGCCGATGATTTCGACAGAGGCAGCCGCCATTCCGGGAGGGAGGAGCAACGAGACTGTCTGGTATGGCAGCATTGGCTCTCCGGGCAATCCGCTCAGTTGAGTTCCCGGGAAGGTTACAAGGTCGAAATTTCCGGTTTGCGTAAGATGATAATCAGAGAAATAAAATGTTTTCTCGATAACCTGTGCATACAGGGAAGCAGTCACGATACATGCGAGAACAAGGAGAAGAAGTTTTTTCATAAGACTAATATTTTATTTATACAGGTAGAGTTCGATGCACTTAATGTTAAGACAATTCAAAAGCTCTTATAGTTGCATACAAAGGTACTAATTCTACTAAAAAAAAGAGGTTGCCCCAAAAAATTGGAACAACCTCTTTTAAGATTTAATTATGAAAGAATTAACGGGTAATAAATAGTTTTTGCATGGTTTTTTCAGAACCGGAACGAATCACCAGGAAATAGATTCCGCTATTCAGATTTACGTTGAAATTCCGGATTAGTTTTCCGTTCACCTGAACTCCGGTCTCTTCATAAACCAGTGAACTCAGTGTATTAACGATCTGGATGTCAACAGTTGACTTCTTCGGAGCATTCAATTCCAGGACAAATTGTCCGTTACTTGGGTTAGGGTAAACTGAAGCGTTCACACTGCCAGATTTTTGATCGATACCAACACACTCATCAAAGAAGATATCATGGGTTTCCATAACCTCACAGCCACCTGCTGATGTTACTGTAACCGTATATGTATGAGCGCCCAATCCAACATCACCGGAGTTGACTGTAATGGTAGGAGTGGTAGCACCACCAGGCTCCCATAAATAGGATTCACCCATTGTGTTGGTGGCATCCAATGTAATCGGTTGATACCAACAGGTTGTATCGCCAGGATCTGAGGTGATTTGAACCACTGGCCCAACATGAATATAGGCTGTTTTAACAAGGGTATCTATCTGACCTCCCCGGTTTACAATGAGAGAGACATCATGAGTGCCGCAGTCGTTGTAGAAGGTTGTTGGATTTTCATCGGTAGAGGTTGCAGGGTTGGCGCCTGGGAATAACCAGAGATAGGTTTCAGAAGTACCGATATAACCTCCGGTTGTATTGTTGGTAAAGGAAACCTGGGTAAATTTATCGACCTCGGTAACAGAGGCAGCAAAATCAACATTCAAATCGATGACACCTCTCTTAATCGTTTGAAGGGCTTCCCATTTGGTCAGGGTATTATAAGGCGGGTTTCCTGTCATAATGCCTTGTCCTGGAGTTTTATTCTGCAGTAAAGCAATGAATTCGCAATCTTCAATGGGCCATGCAGGATTCATGTCAAAGTTCAGCACGACGGTCTGAACATCTCCGCTCGCAAAACTTACCGGGGTTCCTGTCTGACTAGGCACCATCAGGCGGTTTACGTGCTCGAGGTGTGATTGCCCCTGCCAGCTTTGTGAGATGTTTGACTGAGTGACAAAAAAGTAAAGTACGATATTGGTAGCTGTAATAGTGCCAACTTTGGTCATTTCAACTGTTGCTGTATAGGCGCCGTCTGTTACTTCCACATCCATGGTCATTGCAACAGGAGAAGTTAGCCCAATACAAATGTTGTAATGAGGTAAAAAAGTATTATATAAGGTCTGAGTGTTTGAACCACCAACATGTGACCGAATCCCATCAAACGCTGAGGATGGATAATAGGCGTACCCATACATCGAATTTCTTGAATTTGAGTAGGCGTTTGTATACGAATCACCATTATGGTTCTCAATTACAGCGACCATTTTCCCATTTTCTAGGAGGTCATCTGCTCCCATGGCTGCACCTGGGCAGTAAGGACACCAAGTTCCGGTTCCAATTTCGAGGGCTACCATTTCTCTTGGAACGGATTGAGCTATAACGGCTGCCATACCTACAAACAGAATCAAAGAAAGTACTAATTTTTTCATAAGTTGGGTTTTGAGGTTATGTTTAGAAATTAGTGAGTGGCAAAAATATGCAAAAAAGTAATTATAAAAACAGTCGATGTAAAATTTTACAGATCAACAGAATAAAGGGCATACGCATAGGCCCCCACTGCCACAGCCCGGGAGGTTCCAAGTGTGGAGATTCCGATACCGATTTTTTTGGTGGGATCATATGAGGTAGATTTGGAGGAAAAAGGTACGGATATCTCTTTATTGCTTGGGCTGAGAAACTTTTCCAGCTGGATGGGATCTGTGAGATTATACGCTTTCACCTCCATCCTGTCGAGCGGCATGCCAGCCATTGTGTTGAAGGGCTCATTCATCTCCTCCACCAGTGTTGGCATGAATAGCGGGTAAGCTCCTGCCAGTCCGCCTCCGATCACAACCAGTCCGTCCACCAGCGTTGAGGCGTTTGCCAGGGCATCACCAGCAGCCACACCAAAGGCGTGGTACGTTTCCAGTGCAGCATCCTTGTTCCCTTTTCTGTTGCCCATCCCAATCTCAAAGATCTCTTTGGGATCGGGACAACTCCGGATGTTAAGTCCGGCATAGTTGGCATACTCTCGTTGGATTCCACGGATACTGACACTCTCCTCGGCATCGAAGTTTTTGAATACTCTATTTCTTACCCGGTTGATCTCTCCGGCTGCCGAGTTGTCGCCAATAAAAAGTTTTCCGCGGGAGACAATCCCTCCTCCAAACCCAGTCCCGAATGTTGCACCGAAAAGGTTCTGATACCGTTTCGGATTGCCTGCCTCTTCCAGTTTTTTATTGACCTCAGGAAGCATACCGGCGATCGCTTCGCCATAGGCAAAAAGATCCCCATCATTGTTGATAAAGACGGGGACTTTAAAATGCTCCTGTAGCATCGGACCGAGTGCTACTCCACTTCTGAACAACGGCAGGTTCTGAAGATCTCCGATGATGCCGTTAAGGTAATCGGCCGGACCCGGAAACGCAAAGCTGATTGCAACAGGCTCTTCAGGGATCATCGATTTCACCTCTTCAAAACCACGGATGATGTTTCTCAGAATCACTTCAAGAAACTCTCCTGATGACTTAATGGAAATCGGTGAAACAATCTCCTGATTTGCCCGGATGGCAGAGAAGACAAAATTGGTCCCCCCGGCATCCAGGGTTAACACGATGCGTGGATCAGTGGTATAGTTCATAATTCGTAATTCCTCATTCATAATTCGTAATTGACTAGTGTGCTTCCAGCCAGTTCTTCCCTGTACTCATATCAATAGCTACCGGAATATCCAGCGGAATGGCTGCAGGCATCTTGTCGAGAAGGATTGCCTGAACGGTCTCTACCTCCTCCAGAAGGGTGTCGAACACAAGTTCGTCATGAACCTGCATGATCATCTTTGATTTGAGGTTTCGCTTTGCAAACTCCCTGAAGATGCTGATCATGGCGATCTTGATCATGTCGGCCGCAGTTCCCTGAATAGGGGCGTTGATAGCGTTTCGCTCAGCAAATCCCCGCACATTGGCGTTCCCCGAATTGATGTCGCGAAGGTAGCGCCGCCGATGCATCATCGTCTCAACATACCCATGTTCCCTGGCAAATTCAATGGTTTCATCCATGTATTTCCTGATGCCGGGGTATTCTGTAAAATACTGCCGGATGATATCTGCAGCCTCCTGACGCGGTATATTCAACCGTTCCGACAACCCAAAAGCCGACATCCCATAAGCAATTCCGAAATTTACAGCCTTTGCTTTTCCGCGCATCTCGCGGGTTACCTGATCGATCGGAAGGCTATAAATCTTCGCAGCGGTAGTGGTATGAATGTCTTTTCCCTCCCTGAAATCTGTCATCATGGTAGGATCCTGACTGAGGTGAGCGATGATCCGTAACTCGATTTGGGAGTAGTCGGCCGAAAGGAGTGTGTAGTTTTCATTTCGCGGCACAAATGCTTTGCGGATCTCACGGCCTCGCTCAGTCCGGATCGGGATATTCTGGAGATTAGGGTTGTTGGAGCTCAGCCGGCCAGTTGCCGCCACCGCCTGGTTATAAGAGGTGTGAATCCGGCCGTCGCGGGGATTGACAAGGGTTGGCAAAACATCCACATAGGTGGATTTCAGTTTCGTAAAGGAACGGTACTCCAGGATCTTTGAGATGATCGGATGTTTGTTGACAAGCTTTGACAGGATATCTTCGCCGGTGGAGTATTGCTTGGTTTTAGTCTTTTTCGGTTTGTCCACGATTACCAGCCGGTCGAACAGCACCTCCCCAAGTTGCTTCGGAGAGGAAATATTGAACTCTACTCCGGCATCAGAATAAATCTCCTGCTCCACTTTTTGAATCTCATGAGCCAATTCCAATGAATAAATCTCGAGCGAAGAGCTGTCGATCCGAACCCCCTCTGCCTCCATGGAAGCCAACACCGGGATCAGGGGGACTTCGATCTCATCAAATAACTTCCGGGTGCCAGTCTCAGCAAGCTTTGGCTCAAAAACATCCTTGAGTTGCCAGGTGATATCGGCATCTTCGGCAGCATAATCTTTGACAGTTCCCGTATCAATCATGCGCATGCTTAACTGATTGCTGCCCTTCTTTCCGATCAGTGATTCAATGGGGACTGGGGAGTAGTTGAGATAATTTTCAGCCAAAACATTCATATTATGGCGCATGTCGGGCTGCAGGAGGTAGTGAGCCAGCATGGTGTCAAACAAGGGCCCGTGAACCTCCACATCGTACCATTTCAGGATGGCGATATCGAATTTCAGGTTCTGGCCGGTCTTGCCGATAGCAGGATCTTCAAACACCGGTTTGAAACCGGAAAGAAGCTGCTGGGCTTCGTGGTAGTTTTCGGGCATCGGGAGATACCATGCCGTGTGTGGATGCCAGGAGAAGGAGACCCCGACAAGCTCAGAGTCGTTGGGGTCCAGCCCGGTTGTCTCAGTATCAAAGCAAAAAGAAGATTGGTTTTTTAACAACGAGAGCAGTTCCGTTTGAGATTCAGGAGTATCAGCCAGACGGTAGTCGTGCGGAGTGGTATCGATGGTAGCGAAAGGAGAGAAGTCAGTTTCGGAGAAGAGGCTGGATGCCGGATGCCGGATGCCGGATGCCGGATCGTCAGTCAATGGTTCTCCTTCTGCTTTTTCACGTCTTACGTCTGACGTCTCATGAATTACGTCCCTCTCTTCTGCCAACTGCCCACTGCCGACTGCCCACTGCCGACTGCCCACTGCCGACTGTGCCGAGACCCAGGTAAAATACCTTTGCCCGAATGTCCTGAATTCGAGCTCATTGAATAGCTCTTTCAGGCCCTCGATATCGGGTGGTCCCATCTTCAGATTCTCCTCTTCAAATTCAATGGGAACATCGAGAATAATGGTAGCCAGGCTTTTCGACATCAGGGCCTGATCCCCGAACTCCTCCACCTTCTCTTTCCACTTCGGATTAGAAATCGTGTCAGCTCTGGAAATCAGGTTTTCAACGGTACCATATTCAGCGATCAGTTTTTTGGCGGTAACTTCTCCAAATCCCGGGATTCCAGGGATATTGTCAGAGGCATCCCCCCACAATCCGAGAATATCCTTAACCTGTTCGGGCCGTTCGATACCGAACTTCTCGCAAACCTCTTTCACGCCCATGATTTCAGCCTTGTTCCCAAATTTGGCAGGCTTGTACATGAGCGTATGTTCCGAAACAAGCTGGCCGAAGTCCTTGTCGGAAGTCATCATGTAGGTTATAAACCCATGTTGTTCAGCCTGCTTGGCCAGCGTACCAATCACATCATCGGCTTCATACCCGTCGACCGACAGGATCGGGATATTCATTCCGGCAATCAATCGCTGGATGAGGGGAATGGAGGTGATGATATCCTCTGGCGTCTCCTGCCGGTGTGCTTTGTAGGCTTCAAACTCTTCGTGCCTGACAGTAGGAGCCATGGTATCGAAGGCAACACCAATATGGGTAGGCGTCTCATTTTTGATAACATCAAGCAGGGTATTGGCAAAACCCAGAACTGCAGAAGTGTTGACTCCTTTGGAGTTGATCCGGGGATTTTTATTCAGGGCGTAATAGGCCCGGTAAATGAGGGCCATGGCATCAAGCAGAAATAGTTTCCTGGGAATCATAGCGATGGTTTGCCCTACAAAGATAGCTCAAAATCCCGGCCTCATTAACAATCCTTTGTTTATATCTTAAGTGCGGGCTACGAAAATCCACCTCTTTCTTTTATACATTTAGGCCTGCGAACAATTCCATTCAATACATACAAGGCCTATGGTAAAGAAGACAACGAAGGAGAAGAAGATCTTCGTACTCGACACAAGCGTCATCCTTTATAATCACGACGCACTCAATAATTTTGAGGATAATGACGTAGCAATTCCCATTACCGTTCTGGAGGAGCTCGACAATTTCAAGAAAGGAAACGACATCATCAATTTTGAAGCCCGGGAATTTATCCGTATTTTGGATAAACTTTCGAACCGGTCGACACTTACCCGATGGATCTCCTTAAAAAATCAGAAAGGAGGTAAATTCAAGGTAGTGATGAATGAGAAGAGCGAACTGGATGCAAACAAAGTCTTTGGCGAGCACAAGGCCGATCACAATATCCTGAATGCCGCTCTGATCATGATCCAGGAAAACCCGGGAAAAGATGTGGTCCTTGTTTCTAAAGACATTAACCTCCGGCTGAAAGCCAAGGCTTTGAACATCAAGGCAGAGGACTATCAAACCGGAAAGATCAAAGATCTGGAGTCCCTCTATTCGGGAAAATCGCTTATTGAAAACATTGAGAAACCCGTGATCGATATGATCTACGAAAACGGTTTCTGTCTTCCTGAAGATGTGGGCGTGGTAAAACCGATTCCCAACCACTACTTCATCCTGAAAAATGGAAAAAGCTCTGTTCTGGCTTTTTACAATCCGCTTACCGGTCACATTGAGAAAATTGAGAAACATCCATGCTACCGGATAACCCCCCGCAATGCCGAACAGGTCTTTGCACTGCACGCCATACTCAATCCGGAGGTTAAGCTGGTAACGTTGCAAGGGATAGCCGGGACCGGTAAAACACTGCTGGCTCTTGCCGGATCACTGGAACAGAAAAGGGCTTTCAAACAAATCTACCTAGCTCGGCCAATCGTTCCGTTAAGCAATAAGGATATCGGGTATCTCCCGGGCGACATCAAATCGAAGTTGAATCCTTACATGGAACCCCTGTGGGATAACCTGAAATTCATTCAAAACCAGTTTGGAGAAAAAGACAAAGAGTTTAAATCAATCACGGAAGCTCTTGACAAAGAGAAGCTGATGATCACACCGCTGGCATATATCCGGGGACGTAGTATTTCCAACGTCTTCTTCATTGTGGATGAGGCACAAAATCTTACTCCTCATGAGGTTAAAACCATCATCACCCGTGCGGGAGAGAACACCAAAATAATCTTCACCGGCGATATTTTCCAGATTGACACCCCTTACCTGGATGCCCAGAGTAACGGATTGTCGACGATGATCGACAGGATCAAGCACAATCCCATCTATGCCCACATCCGGCTGGAAAAGGGCGAGCGGTCTGAGCTAGCGAACCTGGCGAATGAGCTACTATAGAGATTCCATGAATGGCGCAAGTACCATTGTTAACAATTATTTAATATTGCTGTATATTCCAGATGCCGTATTTTTGCAGCAAAATATATGAGACATGGAGATCTTTTACTTGTTCATAGTCATCGTTTTAGTGATCCTTGCCTTGTCCGATTTGGTTGTCGGCGTTAGCAACGACGCAGTTAATTTTGTCAACTCGGCCATCGGCTCCAAAGCAGCCACATTCCGAACGGTAATGATTATCGCCGCACTCGGCGTACTGGTTGGGGCGACCTTTTCCAGTGGCATGATGGAGGTAGCACGGAAAGGGATTTTTAATCCCGAACATTTTGCTTTCAAGGAGATTATGATCATCTTCCTGGCGGTAATGATCACAGACGTATTACTGCTCGACATGTTTAATACAGCCGGATTACCAACATCCACAACGGTTTCTTTGGTATTTGAACTATTAGGAGCAGCCTTTGCGATATCTACGATCAAGATCATCAATGCCGGCGCAACAATGGCCACCTATGCCGAATATATAAACACGAGTAAGGTTTTTGCAATCATATCAGGGATTCTCCTCTCTATTGCTATCGGGTTTACTGTGGCGGCACTTATCCAATATTTTGTGAGGATGGTATTCACATTCAAATACGAGGAGAAGATCAAATATTTTGGCTCCCTATGGGGAGGGATTGCCTTTTCGGCTATGGTCTATTTTCTTTTTGTCAAAGGGGCCAAGGGATCTTCCTTCCTTACTCCGGAGGTGATTGACTGGTTCAAGGCGAATACCTGGATGATTCTGTTAGTGAGCCTGATTGGATCAACCGTGGTTTTCCAGATACTATACTGGTTGTTTAAAATTAACATCCTGAAGATCATTGTGATGGCAGGAACATTTGCGCTGGCCATGGCATTTGCGGGAAACGACCTGGTAAACTTTATCGGCGTACCCTTAGCTGGACTGGAATCATTTCAAATCTTCCAGGCTTCGGGTAGTAGTGATCCGGGAGGATTTATGATGGAAATGCTTCGGAATCCGGTAAAAACCCCTACATTGTTTCTGTTGATTGCTGGCACGATCATGGTAGTTACACTCTTTTTCAATAAAAAAGCACGTTCGGTAACCAGCACCACCATCAACCTCGGACGGCAGGATGAAGGTGACGAATCGTTCCAATCCTCTTTGCTTTCACGGGGTATGGTCTCCATGGCACTTCAGATGAATAAAGCATATACTTTCATGATGCCAAAACCAGTATTAAGGGCTATCGATACTCGGTTTCAACAGGTTCACAAGAGCAAGCGCTCCAAAGATGGCCCTGCTTTTGACCTTGTGAGGGCTTCTGTGATCCTGATGGTGTCGAGTATTCTTATTACAATTGGGACAAACCTTAAGCTTCCTCTCTCCACAACCTACATCACATTCATGGTGGCGATGGGAGCTTCCCTTGCCGACCGTGCGTGGGGAAGGGAGAGCGCTGTTTACCGTGTATCAGGTGTGGTAACGGTAGTTGGAGGATGGTTTTTCACCGCACTTATTGCCTTCACGGTTGCAGGCATCATGGCCACACTTATCTATTACGGTGGTTTGGTCGCCATCCTGGCACTCATCGGATTAGCTCTCTTTTTCGTGTACAGAACGCATATAATCCATCAGAAAAAAGAGAAAGAGAAGAAAGAGATGGCTATCGAGGAGCAGACTGAAGTGATTGATACACGCTCTATCTACAACAGGTGTGAACTGAGGATGGATGCCTTCGCCGGCCAGATGGCCGATTTTTATCAACGTGCCATTTATGGACTGGTCAGTGAGAAGAGGAAGCAGCTCAACAAGCTGGCAAAGGAGATGAAAGAGTTCCAGAAGGAGACAAAAGCGCAGCGAAAGGCCTTTGATAAGACCTTGAAGAAACTCGATGATAACGCCGTTGAGGCCGGAGTCTTCCTGATTCAGATCCTGGGCCAGATGAAAGAGGCCCATGGATATATGAAGCAGTTACAGCAATTGAGTTTCGACTATGTAGACAACCACCATCCACCTTTCCTGACAGATGAGAAACATGATTTGATGAAACTCTCAGAGGCATTCAAACAATTCCTCGATCAGGCTCAGATAATGATCATGGAAAGATCTCTCACCGATTTGGTTACACTTGATCAGCAAAAGATGGTTGTCTCGGATCTTATTGAGAAGCTGAAGATCAACCTGATACACAAGTTGAAAAAGGCAGAGATCAGCACCCGGAAGAGTATGGCTGTAATGGACCTGCTAACTCTCACGTCAAACTTACTTGATCACTCGTACTCAATCGTAATGATGCAGAGGAAGTTCATA
>CAZXQU010000027.1:0-36701 GCA_964642545.1 uncultured Prolixibacteraceae bacterium
ACCTCTACACCGTGCTCCTGCTGTAGTCATGAATGTCAACATACACCTCCTTCACCTCCGGGATTTCGCGTACGATACGCTGTTTGATCTCATCCAGGATGTCTTCGGTGTAGTAGCCGGTTGCATCATCCTCAATATCCACTGAGATGATCACCATGTATTGGTCATTGCCAACTACCATCGTCCTGAGACGGTTGACGTGCTCCACAAGTTTATAGTCGTGCAGGATTTGTTTGATCAGAACCCGTTTCTCCCTTGGGATACTCTCACCTATTATAAACCGCTTGATCTCGATAGCCATTTTGTAGGAGATGGCTGCTAGGAGCACCCCAACCAGGATACTTCCAATGGCATCAAAAACCGGGAAGAATATTGAAATTACAGTGGTCGCCATTACAATGGTCAGTCCGGTTAAGGCAGCGAAATCCTCCAAAAGAATAACCAGGAGATTGGTGTCCGTTGACTCTTCAATTGCTTTCAGAATAGGTTTGGAGCTCTTCTTGCGGAATTCCTTAAACGCAATACTGAAGGTTTTCGCTTCAATGGCGATAGAGATTATCAGGACGATGAAAATCCAGTAGATCTCCCTTAGCTCTTCAGGATGCAACAGCTTATGAACACCCTCATAAACGGAGAAGAGAGCTCCAACAAAAAACAGAAGGACGGCTACCAGCAAGGACCAGAAAAAGACTTCGCGACTAAATCCGAAACTGTGTCGTTCGGTGGCAGGTCTTTTTGACCTGACATCACCGATCAGCAGGAAAACCTGGTTAAAACAATCGGCCAAAGAGTGGATCGCTTCTGCCAGCATCGCCGAGCTGGTAGTGATAAAAGAGACGATAAGTTTGATGACAAAGATGATGAAATTACCGATCAGAGCAAAGATCACTGCACGTTTTGAACCGCTATGTCCGTCGGTTTTCATTTAGAATCCAATGCCGATTTTTATTCCTGTACCCCTGCTGTCGAAACCAACCAGGGGAACCGAATAATAAACTGAAGCCACATAATATTTGTACCTGAAGTGCAGTTCGGGATAGGCCTGCAGGGAATATCCCGGAATATTGAATGCCGAATTCTGGCGGTATTTATTCAGGTTGAACAGGTTGGAAGCGCCCACGTTAAAACGCCACTTGAATGCCGGGTGCTTGATCAGGAATACCCCGAAAGAGAGGTCAATATTCACAAAATATTTGGTGAACTGTGTCGGGTTCTCCACCATATTTCTCGGGTCGGCCCCTTTCATCCCTAGGGAGACCCCTCCGGCAAGTTTATTCTTCGACACCTCCATATCCACGGCAATCCCCGGCGTATAATAGTGCTGGTTCAATCCCTGGTCAAAGAGCATCTGCTGGTTCAGGTGGGCGCCCACGGTAAGGTCGGGGCGCTGGGCAAAGGAGGAGGAGGTCAGGAGGGTCAGGAGGGTGATGAGGTGATGAACGTAAGGTTGGAGTGATAAGGTCATGGGGGTCATGGGAGTGATGGGGGTCATTGCCGGCAAAGATAGGGTTTTATGGTTTTATTCTTACAAAGGCGCTGATTGTGGCACACTCCTCTCCTGCCGATTCTCCATAAGGACGGATGGTATACTCGCCAACAGCTGCCGGAACAATAAAAGTTTCGGCGTAATGAACAACAAACGGATCGAATGAATCTGAAGGACTCTCTACAACGGCTTCCCGGCCTTCAACCAGGGTCAGTACCTGAACTCCACCGGAGGAATTCAGGCACACTTTGCCTGTGAACCAATGCCTCCGTGTTTCAATAAACTCCAGCTCATGAAGCCCCGTTTTCTCTTCCCGCCAGCCGGGACCTTCAGTAATGAGTGAGATTCGATTCACGAGATTATCGTTTACCCATGGTGTTGTACGATTCCATTGGATCACTCGTTTCCCGTGTTCGATATGGATCGGTCTCGGCCGGCCATCCAGTCCCGGTCGTCCCCAGTCCCAGAGTTTAAAGGTAAAAATATAGGGAGTTGCGCTGATCTCCAGGACTACTGTATTCTTTCCCGAACAATGAACCGTTCCTCCGGGAATCAACAGGTGATCATGCTTTTTTACAGGCCATTGTTGGATGTATAGTTCATCATCAAACGGAACACCTTCATTCTGGGCATGCTCCAGAGCAAGGGTCATCTCGGTTTCATTTATGCCTTCTTTCAACCCAAGGTACACAACAGCTTCGGGTTTGGCATCCATGAGGTAATAACTCTCGTCCTGGGTATATGGTACCCCAAATTTCTCCCTGATGTATTCCGTGACCGGATGCACCTGGAGGCTGAGATTCCCTCCTTCCATGGTGTCGAGAAAGTCGAACCGGATGGGGAACTCCTCCCCGAAACGGGCATGTACCTGTTTTCCGAGGAGTTGTTCAGGCCTTGAGAAAACCAGGTTGATGGCCGGTGTCTCCAGGATGCCATTGCCGAAATCAAGCAAAAGACTGTTCTCTTCCGGAATGCAGTTGAAACACCAGGCATAATTAGGGATTTCAGGATCGAGACCGCACACCTTTTTCATCCACTGACCTCCCCATGGGCCGGGATCAAAAAAAGGGACCACACTGAAGGGCTGCTGAGCGACCTGCCGTAATGCCTCCCTGAACGATGACCCGGTGATCATCTTTGGGTTGCCGGGCGCTGTCGTGTCCAGCACAAAATCCCAGGAGGGTATGAGTCTCTTTTTCAACCGGTCGGCCACCCGCCAGTCGATAAAATAGCCACGTTTGTATTTCTCCTCGAAGCTTGCATTCAGGTTGGAAAGGCCCAGGTTGCCCGTATCATTCCTGCGCATCCGTTGCTGGATCTCCCAGCGGGGCATATCGGCATAGACCAGAATATCCGGTTCAGTGGTTAGAAGGGTTGCACCGGAGCCGATCACCACAACAACTCCTCCGTTTATCATTGAAATGTTTCTCCTCGCTTTATCCATCGATCCCGGATTCAGGAAGTCGATCATTTCGAGCTTCGTCATGTACCCGAAGGTACGGTCGTAGGTAGCATCGTGATGAGTAAGGGACCGGACTGTATCCTCTGTCTGGAACAGCTCATTGGTGGTGATCAGAAGATCTGGTTGCAGGGTTTTGGTTAGCGCATTTATTATCTCCGGAATATCAACACCCATATAGCATTCCACCGCAATAATACACCGGGCGGAGTCAAGCCGGTTGATAAGCCCGCCAAGTTCCGTTCCGATCGCATCCCAACCTTTCACTACCTGATGTTTAGCTCCCCGAATCCTGATTTTCGGAAATTTACGGAAGTTGGATGGAGCGGTTGTCATAGTTAATACATCTACAAAACCAGGTTAGGCCGGGAAATAGTACTCTTTCCCGTCGATGACAAACTTCCGGTCCATGATGCGCGGCCACATGGGTTTGGTCGGCAGGTTGCTGTTCCATTCTTCGAAATAGTCCTGAAGCCGTTTCAATGTCTCCTGATTTTCGTACTGCAGGTCGATGGTCTCCGATTTATCGCTTTTCAGATTATAGAGATGAAGCCATTTATCGCGCATGCTCATCATCATTTTCCACTCTCCCGTTTGGACAGCCCTGATGTGATCGGCCCGCCAGAACAGCTTCTCGTGGGGGAGCCCGGCTGCGTTGCCTGCGATATATGGGATGAGGTCTACCCCATCGATGAGGTTCCCCTCCTGTAGTCCGATGCCACATTGACCAATGGTGGTAGCAAAGATATCCAGTGCCGACACAGCCGGCTGGTAGGTGGTCCCTTCCGGGATATGCCCTTTCCATTTCATCGCAAACGGCACGTTGATCCCTCCTTCAAAGTAGGTAAGCTTTCCCCCTTTCAGTGGGCCATTATCCGTAGCTCCGGTATAGCTGGCTCCGCCGTTGTCGGAAATAAACCAGATGATAGTATTCTCCTCCAGTCCCAGCTCCTTCACCTTATCAAGGATCTCACCAATGGCATCATCCATGGCTGCAATCATCGCATAGTAGACCTGTTTATTGGGATCCTGAACATGGGCAAACCGATCGCAGTACTCCTGCGGGGCCTGGAACGGAACATGCGGGGCGTTGAACGGGATGTAGAGGAAGAAGGAGGTATCCCGGTTTGCTTCCAGAAACCGGATGGCCTCATCTCTGATGGCAAAGGTCAGGTAGTCATTCTCCCTGACAACCCTGTTGTTCTTTCGGATGGCTGCCGTGGATAGGCGTTTCATGTTCCACTGGTAGCGGGCGCTGAAATCCTCCTGGATGAAATGCTGGTATCCCGGCGTCTTCTGTGAAGGCGTATAGAGTGAAAAAGCACCGTAAAATCCGTATTGCTCATCAAAGCCACGTTTGTTCGGGGTTTGTGTCTTCCCTGCTCCCAGATGCCATTTTCCCATGATCGCTGTCCTGTATCCTGCTGCCTTCATTAACTCGGCCAGGGTGATCTCAGGCAACGGAATCCCCTGTTTGGCAATCTCCCATTCGTTCGGATAGTTTGGGAGTGTGGCTACTTTCCAGTCGCCCAGAAAACCGGCGTTTTTTCCAGCACTGTACTCCACAATATTGGAGGGGTAGTATTCCATCGGCTGCGATTCGAAGCCATACCGCTGGGGATACTTACCGGTGAGGATGGCTGCCCGGGAGGGAGAACAGATAGGCGCCGTCACATAAGCATTTTCGAACAGTACGCCCTCTGCAGCGATGCGGTCAATATTCGGCGTTTGGATATGTGTAGCTCCATAGGTGGAAACGTCGTACTTCCCCAGGTCGTCGGCCATGATCAGGATCACATTGGGGCGGGAAGAGTGAGCCCGATTGCCCTCTTCCTGTTTCTTTTCCTCGAGAAATTTCTCCTTCTCTGCGAGCCTCTCTTTATCCCAATGGATCTTCCACTCCCGACTGGTTGTAGAAATGGAACAACCGTAAAGAGTGAGAGTGAAAACTCCAATAGCGAGATATGACAAAAGAGGACGGTTCATTAGTGGCGCAAAAATAGTTAAAAATGTGAGACGTGAAAAGCGAACTGCGAACTGCGAACTGCGAACTGTCATGCAACCCTTCAAGCCTTTTTCTTGTCTTCTTTTATATCGATTCTTTTATCTTTGTTGAATATAAACCAAATAAATCAACCTATGGCTTTACGATCTTCTCTTCTGGCAATATGCCTTTTGGCGGTGACAACCCTATTTTCCCAGCCTCAAACAGATGATTATTCCCTCTATTTTAAAACAGGAACTATCGTGCCGGAAGCCAATACGGAGGCGTTTCTCTCCTCCTGGTCAGCATCCAACGAGTCTCTTTATAATGGTCAGTTCTTTAAGATCATCCAGTTTTATGAGATCCCACCAACGGATGTAAAAATCCAGCTTCAGGAAGCAGGCATCACCTTGCTTGGCTACATGCCGAAAAATGCATACTTCGCTGCGTTCAACCAGGATTTCAATGCTGGGGAACTGACAGGAAAAGGCATCCGGAGTATTTTTACCATTGATATCGATTACAAACTCTCCCCCGACCTCTACCCGGGAAATATCCCTGAACATGCGGTAATGGCCAACGGGAGCATCAGTATCCTCGTAAGCTATCTCCCAAACCTTGATCCGGCCCAGGTTGTTGGCGCACTCCAAGCCGAAGGGCTGTCTGTGATCATGCGCGACGACTTCGGTCACTACGTAAATGTGGCCATTCCGCAGGATCAGGTCCTGAAGATCGCCGATCTTCCCTATGTGATGTTTATGGAGTCGGTCTATCCTGAACCCGAACCGGAAAATTATACAGGGCGCACGCTTCATCATACCAATGCCATCGCCACCGATTATGGTGCAGGCCGCCATTATGATGGAACCGGTGTGATCGTAGAGCTTCAGGACGACGGCATCATCGGGCCTCATATCGATTACCAGGGAAGGGTGCTGGATCAGTTCCTCACTAACAACAGTGGAAATCATGGAGACCATTGCGCCGGCATCATCATGGCCGCAGGAAACGTGGATCCACTTGGAAGAGGCAATGCCTTTGGAGCTGACCTTTATGTATACGGGGCTTCACCCAATTATCCTGGATTCAACGCCATCCCGTCTGACTATGGTAATCTGGGAGTACGGATAACCTCAACTTCTTACAGCAATGGCTGCAACGCCGGCTATACAGCCCTGGCCCAAACGATGGATCAGCAGGTGCGTGCCTATCCTTCACTGATGCACGTGTTCTCTGCCGGAAATGAAGGGACAGGCAATTGCGGCTACGGTGCCGGCGCCGGCTGGGGGAATGTTACCGGTGGCCATAAGATCGCCAAGAATGTGATCGCGGTGGCCAACCTCGATTATGCCGACAACCTCTCTTCCTCCAGCAGCCGCGGACCGGCACACGACGGCCGGATCAAGCCTGACTGTGCAGCGAAAGGCTCCAGCGTTTACTCAACAGTAGATCCCAATGACTATGCCTTGAAGTCGGGCACCTCCATGGCCTGTCCGGGTGTGGCAGGAACACTGGCACAGCTCTATCAGGCCTATAAGGATAACTTCTCAGGAGCCGACCCCATGGCCGGACTCATCAAAGGAATCTTACTTAATACGGCAGAAGATCTGGGGAATGCAGGTCCCGACTTTAAATTTGGATGGGGCCGTGTGAATGCACTTCGGGCTGCTCAGGTGATTGAAGAGGCCCGTTTTGATTCGGGCTCACTCAGCCAGGGCGGGACCAAAACCCATACCATCGCAGTGCCAGCAAATATTGCTCAACTCAGGGTGATGATCTACTGGACCGACTACGAAGCTTCGGTCAATACCACCTGGGCTCTGGTAAACAACCTCGACATGACCCTCACCGACCCGGGTTCGACCATATGGCTTCCCTGGAAACTAAGCCACTATCCGAGTCCCGATAGTCTTAATTTGCCAGCCTTCAGAGGGATGGATGACAGGAATAACATGGAGCAGGTAACTCTCGATGAACCGGATGCCGGAACCTATACCCTCCAGGTTCAGGGAGTCACCGTCCCACAGGGACCTCAAACCTATTATGTGATTTATGAGTTCATCCCCAATGAAGTGATCCTCACCTACCCACTGGGTGGTGAGCCTTTTGTTCCAGGTGAGTTGGAATACATACGCTGGGATGCATTCGACACAAGCCAGACCTTCAAGCTGGAGTCGTCTGTTGATAATGGCCAAAACTGGGATCTGATCGATGATAATGTGGCCGGTGAAGATCGTTACTTCGGCTGGATTGTGCCAAACACTACTTCCAGCGAAGCCCTTGTAAGGATTACCAAAGGCATCTCTGTCTCCCAAACGGAGGCGCCTTTTACTATTCTGGGCTTACCCTGCAACCTGCAAATAGACTGGGTGTGTACCGGAAAGACCCATCTCAGCTGGAGTCCGGTTCACGGAGCCTCGTCTTACGATGTGATGAAACTGGGCACAAAGTACATGGAAACAATTGCCACTACTACAGCAACCTCGGTAACCGTGGACGACACCAACCTAGTGACCAGCTCGTGGTTCACCGTGAGGGCAATCGGAGAGAATGGGGCCACCGGAAGGAGGGCAATGGCACTGGAGAAAACACTCGGGAACATGGACTGTTATCCAACAGATGCCATGATGGCAGCCATTCCTACTGCAGAATGGGGTATTTTCCAGTCAGGAATAATGGATCTTTCAGCAGTGACGGTCAAGGTCAAAGTAAGGAATTTCGGCATGCAGCCAATCATAGACCCAACTCTGAGGTACCAGCTGGGCAGCCACCCTTTTGTGATTGAAACTTATCCCGGGACGATTGATCCGGATTCTTCCCTTATCTTTGAATTTATAGAACCCATCGACCTTTCCGATCCCGGGTTCTATCCTTTCACTGCTGTCGTCTCCTATGCCGGCGATCAGAACCCGGCCAATGATCAGCTCCAAATCCCCATCGAGGTGATTGACGGGATGACCGTCTCCTTTGGATACCAGCAGAACTTCGACAGTTGGCCAAGGTGTGTCTCCGCACCGGTGTGCGAGCTTATCATTTGCGACCTTGATGATGGATGGTTCAACATGGAAAATGATGTGTACGACCAGCATGACTGGCGAACCTATTCCGGGTCAACGAGTACCGGCCAAACCGGGCCAGCATTCGACCACACCACCGGAACCTATACCGGTCAGTACCTTTACATGGAACCTTCAAATTTCTGCCTCGACAAAGTGGCATTGATCAACACCCCTTGTGTTGATCTCAGGAACGGCGTTTCTCCCACACTTACTGTCTGGTACCATGCCTGGGGAGCCGATATAGGAGAATTTCATGTCGACCTTTTCAATGGTTCTGAAATCATCAGCGACATCGTTTCCCCGATCATCGGTGATAAGGGAAACGAATGGAAAGAGCTTGAAATAGACCTCTCACCTTGGAATGGTGAGGTTGTAGCTCTACGCTTCAGGGGAATCACCTCCTGCGGTCAGAAAGGAGACTTCGCTATTGACGATTTTGCCATTGCCGACATCACGGCCATAGATAATGAAGCAATGGGCTTCTCCAACCGCCTTAAGGTCTATCCCAATCCGGCTTCCGGCGAAGTGACGATTTTATTATCCGGTGCGGTTGAAGGTTCATATACTTTTCAGGTTGTAGATCTGTTTGGACGCACAATGATGATGAACCAGGTGACAGCTTCCGGCAGCAGTTTGAAAGAGGTTGTCAACCTTTCAGCTCTGTCGGCAGGTATCTATTTGGTGCAGCTGAAAGGAGAATCGGAGGTGTATCGGGCGAAGGTGACAGTAAAGTAAAGTTAGAAGTTAGATTTCAGAAGTTAGAACTGGAGGTACGAAGTACGAAGTACGAAGTGCTAAATGATGCTTTCGCCATTTCGCCATTTCACTATTTGGCTATCTCAATTGTTTCCCCAAACTCCGGTATCTCAGCCTTCACTCCAAATTCTTGTTGTAACTTTTCGGCGAGTACGGCTCGGGCTTTATCTTCCCCGTGGATCAGGATGACTCTCGGCTTGGATGGCGCGATAGCGCTGAACCATTTCAGGAGATCTGATTGTCCGGCATGGGCGCTGAAACCTCCCAGGCTGTATATCTTAGCCTTTACGGCAATGGTCTCGCCCCAGATCTTTACATACTCCGCTCCCTCGACCAGCTGCCGGCCCAGGGTCCCGTGTGCCTGATAGCCGACAATCACAACTGAAGTTTCTGGTCTCCAGAGATTGTGCCGCAGGTGATGGATAATTCGTCCGGCAGTACACATCCCCGAGCCGGCAATGATCATGCAGGTTCCGGTCACTTCGTTGATGGCTTTGGACTGATCCGGCGTCTCGGCAAGATGAACCTTTGCCAGGTCTTTCCTAAATTGCCCTCGGAGGTTCATCACCTGGGTCTCCTCGTCGTAGAGTTCGGGATGTTGCAGGTAGATTTTTGTCGCCTGGATTGCCATGGGGCTGTCGAGGTAGATGGGAAACGATGGCAGGTTTTGCTTATGAAAGGCTTCATCCATGTAGTAGAGCAGGTCCTGTGTACGGCCAACTGCAAACGATGGCACCAGGATCTTCCCGTTCGACTCGATGGTTTTCAGGATAATCCCGCGGGCCTCTTCGAGGGTAGCTTCGAGTGATTTGTGATCCCTGTCGCCATAGGTCGACTCCATAAAGACCATATCGGCATGCGTGAACGGCTCAGGATCTTTGATGATAGGCATCCCGGCTGCGCCGATGTCACCTGAGAAGACCACCGACTTTTCCTTGCCATTTTCTGTGGCAATCACTTTCAGGCTAACCGATCCAAGAATATGTCCGGCCTCCTGGGCAATTACTTTGATCCCGGGAGCAACCATATACGATTGCCAGTAGGGAATCGATTCCATCTGCCTGATGGCTTGTTCAACATCCTCCTTGTCATACAGGGGTTCAACCTTCTTTTTCCCCTGGCGCTGCAGCATTCGGTTGAGTTTTTCCAGATCACTGGTATATACCTTGAGCGAATCCCTCAAAATGAGGGAAGCGATTTCTATCGTAGCCGGCGTAGCATAGATAGCATTGTTGTAGCCAGCCCTGATCGCCAACGGAAGCCGTCCGCAATGATCCAGGTGTGCATGGGTCAGGACGATCGAGTCAAGTTTCCTGTAATCAACCGGAGGAGCTGAGCGATTCAGTTCGTCGGCACCTTTTCCTCCCTGGAACATGCCGCAATCGATCAGGATATTGGCTTCATTTGTCTGAACATGGTATGCGCTGCCGGTGACACCGCTGGCTGCACCGTAGAGTGTGATCTTCATAAAAATATAATAATTGAGAAGCTAGTTTCTAATTGTAAAAGTAGGTAAAAGATTGATACCAGATGCCAGTTGCCAGATGCCAGATGTCGGAATTTCATTACTTTTACATCAATAAAAGCAATAACGATGAAAACCCAATCGAAACCAACAATATGTGCACCATCCCTCACTTCTCACATGCATCTGACAAAAGAAAAAAAGGAACAGGACGGAATCAATGATGATTTACCCAGGTTATCCGTTGGTATTGAGGATACGACAGATTTAATTCAGGATTTGGAACAAGCAATGCAGTAAAACAAATAAAATGAAACAGTTAGGGCTAATCGGAGGCGTTGGACCGGAATCATCAATTGCATACTACCGGTTGATCATTAAGCGGTTTCAAGAAAGGTTGAACACAAAAGATTATCCTGAGATCATCATTAACAGCATCAACATGACCGAGATGCTCGATTATGTGTTTTCAAACCGGCTCGAAAGATTGATCGATTTTCTCGTTGCCAGAATATCGATACTGGAAAAGTCGGGAGTCGATTTTGCAGCCATTGCATCTAATACCCCCCATATCGTGTTTGATGAGCTGACAAAACGAGTGAATATTCCGATGATCAGTATCGTGGAAGAGACCTGTAAGTTTATTGCACAGAAAAACATGAAACGGGTGGGGCTCCTTGGAACAAAATCCACCATGACATTCGGTTTCTATCAGAAGATTGCGGCGAGATACGGCATCGAAGTTTTCATCCCGGAAGCGGGAAATCAGGACTACATCCATGAAAAATACATGACGGAACTTGTACTGAACAAGATCATCCCGGAAACCAAACTTCAACTCCTCCGGATCGTCACAGAATTACAGGAAACGAAATCAATTGAAGGATTGATCCTGGGAGGGACAGAATTACCGTTAATCCTGAGCCAGTCTGATTTCAGAGATCTTGAGATCTTTGACACCACCAGGATTCACGTGGAGAGTCTCGTTACAAGTATGATTGAAAACTAACTGAATATGGAGGATTTAATTCTTTAATCGAGGAGTTTTACTCGATGATGGTCTATTTTTCAACTCATGGATATGAAAAAAACGTTAAACACATGAAAACGACAATAGTATTTTTAGCCCTTTTAATATACTCAACCTTGTTATTTAGTCAGACTAATACCTATAAATATGATATTCTTATCCGTAAAGCAGACTCTCTGTATCAAGTAAAAGAGTTTAAGAAATCTGCTTTTGCATTTTCAGATGCATTTAAAGCACCTGATTCCAAGATAACGATAAACCACCGCTATAATGCTGCTTGTTCGTGGTCTTTAGCAAACTACCCTGACAGTGCATTCTTTAATCTAAACTATATTGCAACATTAATGAATTACACCAATTACGGACACATAAAGTCAGACCCGGATTTAATATCGCTTTATAATGATAACAGGTGGGAGCCCTTACTTGAAGCAGTTCAGGCAAATAAAAAGAAAGCTTTTCCTAATCTGGCCTTAATCCCGATAAATGGATTCAAGGTTGAAGCGGTTACCTATGGTATGGAAAACAACCAAAAAGGAAAACCCGTCATTGTTTTTGAAAATGGCAGGGGTACTGATTTCGAATATTGGCTCCCAATCATTAATGAAATATCAAAGGGAAATGCTACTTTCGCATATAATCGACCCAGGATTGGAAGTTCTGAGGATGATAATCAACTTCCAACCATCGATCATATTACTGATGTTCTTCGTCAATTGCTTCTTGAGGAGGGGCTACAACCTCCTTACATCCTTGTAGGACATTCATGGGGTGCAGCATATATAAGATGCTTTGCTTCATTGTACCCTGATGAAATTGCAGGACTGATTTTTGTTGACCCCCACGACTTTGTAAAAAAAGGAGGAGGACGATTACCTTACCAGAGAATCGGGCTTTCCGAAAGCCAGATCGATTCCCTTTTTGATGCATACGACAAATCGGCTGATGAATATATAGCTCTATGGCCTAAGTTTGTTGTTGAAGAAATGAAAGCACAAAGAGAATTTAGCAAGACAGGCTTTGAGCTATGTAATAGAAATCCCTTACCTGACGTACCTGTTCATTTTATAATGGCCGGTGGATATCCTATAAATCCGAATGAAACAAGTGGGTTATATGACCATGAAAAAATGTTTAGAATTGACAATGATATTAAGATGAATAGTTGGATTGATCTTATAAACCCATTGAAATATGGCAAGTTCTTTTATTGTTCGAACTCCGGGCATATAATCCAGAAGGATGATCCGGATGTAATAATTTCAAGTATAAAACTAGCTTTGAGTGATTATAACAAAATCATGAAATGAAGAATTAAAATAATTGATGAACAGGAAAATGACTAATACCCTTGATAGTACTATCTTATGAAACAACTCGTAACGCTAATTTTTATTTTTCTTGGACCGCTCGCAATTCTTGCACAGTCGAGCGACTGCATCAGGGATTTCAATTACCTGGTGAAGAAAATTGAAGCGGACTATCCGGGGTATACCGATAAGGTTACAGCAGAAACTTCTGGGGAGCTTCAAGCCCTGGAGCAACACCTTAGGGCAAAAATCGACCAGTATCCCGATTCCTGCGGAAGGTACCTGAATCAATATGCAACCTGGTTCAGGGATTACCATTTAAAGGTTCGCGGGAAATGGAGATCCAAAAGTTCCGCAACCGGAACGACCGAGTTACCTAATCCCGAATTCATTCCATTGACCGAAGAATCCATCAAAATGCTTGGCAAAAAAACTGATGGTATTGAAGGTATCTGGATCTCTTTCAGGGGTAAAATTGCTGTTTTGAAAAAGCCGGGGAGTGATAAATATATCGGCATTGCCATTCAGTTTGCCGGATATGAACCGGATCAGGTTATGTATGAGTTCACGTCCAACCCGGAAAACGAATATGACCTGATCTCATTTCCTGATTACAATAATTTCAGACCAATCATCGGTCAGGCATCCCTCCATCTGGGGGGGGAAATCCTGGAACTTCATGATAACACACGATTTGTCAGGCAGTCGGGGTCAGATATCTCCGACAACGCGCTGCTCTACTCCTATCAACCCGAGTTCCCCAACGGGACCAACACCTTCCCCCTGGCTATCAACTTAACGGATAGCACGTTTTATCTGCGTATTCCGACATTTGGGACCGATTACGCCGAAACGCTGGTCACTAAACACTGGCAGGAAATCACTTCCCGGCCAAACCTCATTATCGATATCCGGAATAACGGCGGAGGGCAGGATAATTTCTATCAACCGTTATCGAAACTGATCTACACCTATCCTTATAAAAGCAAAGGGGTTGAATGGTATGCTACTCCGGCCCACATCAAGCTGTTTGAAGATGCATTGCTCAACGGCAAAATCAAAGATGGTGAAGAGGGAATCGCGTGGACGAATGCCCTTCTTGGCGAGATGAGAACAAATATTGGCGGGTTCGTCATTCATCCCATGATGGGTAGGGATGAGTTGGTTGTTGAAGATACGGTCTATGCCTACCCCAGGAGAGTCGGGATCATCATCAATGAAAATAACGGTTCATCAGCCGAACAGTTTATTTTGGGAGCCAAAGAGAGTGATAAAGTTATTCTTTTCGGGAACCAGAATACCGCAGGTGTTCTGGATTATTCAAACGCAGTTCGTGAAGATTTTCCATCAGGAAATTACGAACTGAACTTTCCGATGACCCGCTCACGTCGTCTGCCTGAAATGCCCATCGATAACATTGGCATTGCTCCGGAAGTGATCATCCCCTATCCCTCAACTCCTCAGTTGTATGATCGCCTGGACCAATGGGTCTATTTTGTGAAGTACTATCTGGAATTAATGGAACAATAAAAAAAATAAATCAGATGAAAAAATATCTTGCAGCAAGTTTGCTTTTGGTGACCACTTTCGTTGGTTTTGCTCAAAATAATAAAACCATTCAGCATATTTTGTCAGTTCAAATAAATCCTGCAACAGCTCATATTGTGGTAGCTGATTCAATTATTAACCTGCCGGCTGGGGAACCAGAATTTAGCCTCAATGCATCGCTTTCGCCGACTTCGTTTTCGAAAAATGCAGCCGTTGAGCAAATGGCATCCGAAGAAAAAGCCAAGGATGTTGGCATGGACCACGACGACGACAGTGGAAATAACAGTAACATCCAATTGAATAAATGGAACGTGAAGTTGGAGAACAGGTCGGACTATTTTGTTGTTCGCTATGAAGGAACTATTGATTTCTCTTTTTCTCACAGTGAGGAAGACTATGCAAGAGGATTCAGCGAATCGCCCGGAATTATCTGCGATTCAGGAATATATCTTGCCGGTTCCACCTATTGGGTTCCTTCCTTTGATGAGAAACCTGTCACGTTTAAATTAACCACTACGTTGCCATCGGGTTGGAAAACCGTTTCGCAAGGCAAAAGAACGGCTGAAAAAGCAAGTGGTGATCAGCATACGGACACGTGGATCTGTAATACGCCACAAGAGGAGGTTTTTCTGATTGGCGCGCGCTTCAATGAGTATTCTCACAGCATGAACAGTGGCATCGGGGCAATGGCATTTTTGCGTACACCCGACGAAGCACTTGCAAGCAAATATCTTGATTTGACAGAGCAATATATGGATATGTACCAAAAGCTGACAGGGCCTTACCCTTACACAAAATTTGCCCTGGTTGAAAATTTTTGGGAAACAGGTTACGGCATGCCTTCGTTCACGCTGCTGGGCGAAAAAATCATCCGCTTTCCGTTCATTCTGTATTCTTCCTATCCTCATGAATTGTTGCATAACTGGTGGGGGAACAGCGTTTATGTCGATTTTAGCAGGGGAAACTGGTGCGAAGGGATTACAGCTTACGAAGCGGATCATCTGATCAGTGAGCAACGCGGACAGGGTGAAGATTACCGTCGTTCGACCCTGCAAAAGTTTACAAATGTAGTGGACGAAACCAACGATTTCCCGCTGAATAAATTTGGTTCCCGTCACGATGCCGCCAGCGAAGCCGTTGGTTATGGAAAATCGCTGATGATGTGGCACATGCTAAGGCGAAAATTGGGTGATGAGACGTTTAAAAAAGGGTTTACCCTTTTTTATGAAAATTTCAAATTTAAAACGGCTTCGTTCGATGACATCCGGACTTCATTTGAAACGGTTACAGGCAATGATTTAAAACCATTCTTTACTCAGTGGCTGAGCCGCACCGGGGCACCCGAAATAGCCATCATTGTGGCGAAGGTCAGTAAAACCAGCGATAAATTTCATGTTTCACTTTTGCTGGAGCAAAAACAAAAGGCTGATGTCTTTATTGTTGATATTCCAATTGTTATTGCTACTCCGAAAGGACTCGAAACGTTTATTGTGAACATGAAAGACAGGAAGCAGGATTTTGAATTCGAACTCAGTAGCGAGCCACTGAAACTGGCGGTTGATCCACAATACGATGTCTTCAGGTTTCTGGATCCGATGGAAGTGCCGCCAACCTGGTCCAAGATACTGGCAAGTAAAGAAAACCTGGTTGTGTTGCCTGCAAAAGCTGAGGCAAGTAAGAAACAATTGTATAAAGATTTTATCGACCAGTGGAAAGCCGCTGATAATGATGAGTTTGAAGTCGTTTTTGATAACGAATTAACCATGTTACCGGTCAATAAAACAATCTGGATCATTGGTTTTGAAAACAAGTTTGCCGACAAAATAAATGTTGCTGTTTCGGATTCGCACTCATCCTTGCAAGGCGATTCGGTTGTTTTTGAAAATAGGGCTACCGCAAAACAAAACCACAGTTTTGTTTTAACAGTTTATAATGACCTGAACAGTGAATATAACATGGCTTTCATCGCCCTCGACAACAACACGGCTATTGCAGGACTGGTTAGAAAATTGCCTCACTACGGTAAATACAGTTACCTTGGTTTTGAAGGAGACGAACCTGTAAATGTAGCAAAAGGAGAATGGCCTGTTCTTAATTCGCCATTGATCAAAATTTTTAAAAGCAGTACTCAATCTCCAAATATGGTTCAGAAAAGAGAACCTTTGGTGACTCTTGCCCCAATTTTTTCGGAGCAAAGAATGATGGATCACATAACGTACCTGGCATCAGACGAACTGAAGGGTCGCGGTTTGGGAACTCCTGAACTGGATTCTGCTGCAAATTATATTGCCGGTAAATTTAAAGAGTATGGATTGGATCCCTTGGGGGACTCATATTTCCAGCAATTCTCCCATAATTTCCCGGATAAAGGGGAGATACAAATGGAAAATGTAGTGGCTATTATCAGGGGTACTGACGAAAGGCTGAAAGATTCACCGGTTATCATTTCAGCGCATTACGACCACCTTGGATTGGGTTGGCCCGATGTGCACAAAGGTGATGAAGGGAAAATCCATCCTGGCGCCGACGATAATGCCAGCGGGGTTTCCATCCTGCTCGAACTGGCCAGATCAATGGTTAAAACCATACAGCCAAAAAGGACAATAATTTTTGTTGCTTTTACTGGGGAAGAGGCTGGTTTAATCGGATCCCGTTATTTTGTCAGCCAGGGAAAAAATTATTCTCCGGGAACGATAATAGCAGACGTCAACCTGGATACCGATGGAAGTTTATTCGATAAAAACCTGATGGTGCTCAATGGAAATTCAGCCAAAGAATGGAAGTTTGTTTTCATGGGCACCGAATACACTACAGGCATTAAAAGTGATGTGGTTCAGCAGGAATTGGACGCCAGCGACCAGGTTGCGTTCATCGAAAAAGGAATACCTGCCGTTCAATTGTTTACGGGAGCTACCGAAAATTACCATAAGCCTTCTGATACCTTTGATAAAATTGACGGTAAAGGGCTTGTAAAAGTAGCTACAGTTGCCAAAGAAGTGGTGGAATACCTTGCCGACCGCGATACCCCTTTTGAATTTACCGGCAAAATGCCAGCAACCGGCCCTCCCGTAGCGGAAAAACCTAAAACCAACCGTAGGGCCTCAACCGGCTCTATTCCTGATTTTGCCTACACTGGTGAAGGCGTTAAAATTGCATCTGTAATTGAAGGCTCTACGGGAGAAAAAGCCGGTCTGCTGGCAGGGGATATTATAACCTCCGTGAACGGAGAGCCTGTGAAAAAACTAATGGAATATTCCGATGCACTCAAAAAGTTCCAACCTGGTGATACTATTGAATTAGGTATCTTAAGAGAGGGAAAGGCAAAAGTTATTCCTGTTACTCTGGGGGAAAGATAAAGCTTTACTTATACTAAACTTTATCGCAAGTTAACTGTGACTAGTTCCGAAATGCCAGCCAGCTTCAATAGTAATTTCTGCTGAAACTTGACTTTTTATTAAAAAAAGATTATATTTACATACTATTAAAAGAGAATTAGTATCATTAGACATTAATTATATATGAGAGTAGGAGAAATAAGTGCAAAACTAACTGAGAAAGGACTGAAAGTAACCCCTCAAAGGATTGCAATTTTGGAGGCCATTATTAAGCTTAACAATCACCCTACTGCCGATAACATTATTGAATATATAAGAAATAACCATCCGAATATTGCAACAGCTACAGTTTACAAAGTTCTTAATGCTATGGTGTCAAATGAATTAATTAAAAAAGTAAAAACAGAGAAAGATATTATGAGATATGATGGGATCATGGAAAACCATCATCATTTGTATTGTTCAGAATCGGATAGAATTGAGGATTATCATGATGAAAAGTTAAATCATATACTTGAAACGTATTTTAAGAAACAAGGAATTCCCGATTTCAGAATTGAAAATATTAAGCTGCAAATTATCGGAAAATTCATAAAAAGGAATCAATAAATTAAATGTTCATTAATAATCCAATACATATTCAACATGGAAAATCATTCAGAAAATATAAGTAAATGTCCGGTTACCGGAGCGACCGGAAAGCATAGTTTTGGCAGTGGCGGCACAAAAAACCGCGACTGGTGGCCTAATCAGTTAAAATTGAACATACTGCGTCAACACTCAACGTTATCGAACCCAATGGGTAAAGATTTTAACTATGCTAAAGAATTTAAGAGTCTGGATTTGGTGGCTTTAAAAAAAGACCTTCATAAACTAATGACCGACTCTCAGGATTGGTGGCCTGCCGATTTCGGCCATTACGGCCCCTTATTCATCCGAATGGCATGGCACAGTGCAGGCACCTACCGCACAGGAGACGGTCGTGGAGGTGCAGTAGGCGGACAGCAACGTTTTGCCCCGCTCAACAGTTGGCCCGATAATGTCAATCTCGACAAGGCACGAAGGCTGCTTTGGCCGATCAAGCAAAAGTATGGCCGAAAAATATCGTGGGCTGACCTGATGATTCTTACCGGTAATGTAGCCCTGGAATCAATGGGATTCAGAACCTTTGGATTTGCCGGTGGGCGTGAAGATGTTTGGGAGCCCGAAGAGGACGTTTACTGGGGTTCAGAAACCAAGTGGTTAGAAGGTGACAAACGCTACTCTGAAGAACGCGACCTTGACAATCCTCTTGCAGCCGTGCAAATGGGATTAATCTATGTAAATCCGGAAGGACCAGACGGAAACCCTGACCCGGTTGCAGCTGCTAAAGATATTCGTGAAACCTTTGCCCGTATGGCCATGAATGATGAAGAAACCGTGGCACTCATTGCCGGTGGGCACACCTTTGGTAAAACCCATGGTGCCGGTGATGTTGCAAATGTCGGACCTGAACCTGAAGCTGCCGGCATTGAAAAGCAAGGCTTAGGCTGGAAAAACAAGTTTGGTTCTGGAAAAGGAGGCGACACCATCTCCAGCGGATTGGAAGTTACATGGACACAGACACCCGCCAAATGGAGTTATTACTTCTTCGAAAATCTGTTTAAATACGAATGGGAACTAACAAAAAGCCCCGCCGGTGCCCATCAGTGGGTGGCAAAAAATGCCGAGGGGGTAATCCCTGATGCCCATAACAAGACAAAAAAGCATGCGCCAACAATGCTTACTACAGACCTTTCTTTGCGTTTCGATCCCGCTTATGAAAAAATTTCAAGGCGTTTCTATGAACATCCTCTCGAATTTGCAGATGCTTTTGCCCGTGCATGGTTTAAGCTGACTCACCGGGATATGGGCCCGCGGGCACGCTACTTAGGCCCTGAAGTCCCTGCCGAAGAATTGATCTGGCAAGATCCGATCCCTGCCGTGGATCATGCGTTAATTGATGAAAAAGATATTGCAGCATTAAAAGCTAAGGTATTAACTTCCGGACTATCCGTATCTCAGCTTGTATCTACCGCATGGGCTTCTGCGTCTACTTTCCGTGGTTCTGATAAACGTGGTGGCGCCAACGGTGCCCGCATTCGTTTTGCTCCTCAAAAGGACTGGAGTGTTAACAATCCTGCTCAGCTAACAAACGTGTTGAAAACGATGGAAGGCATTCAAAAAGAATTCAATAGGGCCCAGGCTAATGGGGGAAAAGTCTCGCTTGCCGACCTTATTGTATTGGCCGGTTGTGCAGGTGTTGAAAAAGCGGCAAAAGACGCCGGTTCTGTTGTAACCGTTCCTTTCACTCCGGGGCGTATGGATGCATCCCGGGAACAAACCGACGTGGATTCGTTTGAAGTACTGGAGCCGGCAGCCGATGGTTTTCGCAATTATCTGAAAACGAAGTACGCCATGTCGACGGAAGAATTATTGGTGGACAAAGCCCAATTGCTAATACTAACTGCTCCTGAAATGACCGTTCTTGTGGGTGGTATGCGTGTGCTAAACACAAACTTCGACAATTCTGAACACGGTGTTTTCACAAAACGTCAGGAAGTCCTTACCAACGATTTCTTTGTCAACCTTCTCGATATGAGTACTACCTGGAAACCAATTGCTGACGACCAGGAAACCTTTGAAGGGTGCGACAGGACAAGTGGAAAACGGAAATGGACTGCTACCCGTGCAGACCTGATCTTTGGTTCAAACTCAGAGCTTAGAGCCCTTGCTGAAGTATACGGAAGCGCAGATGCTCAGGGAAAATTTGTTCAAGATTTTGTGGCGGCATGGGACAAAGTAATGAACCTTGATCGCTTTGATCTGTGAAGACGAAGAACATCATGGCGACCAATATGATGTTGAAATGGAAAACCCCTCTATCCCCTCCCGATAGAGTTGGCAAATGTGAGAGATAGAATCCGGAAGACCATATGAGCAAACTTGGTGTATGGCAGGTAGATGATCACAAACCACACACAAACGAGGTGAAAGAAGTAGAGATGGTAGGCTGATCCCCAGTCAAGGAAGCGGGCAACCTGAACCACGATCCCGGAGATCGTCAGTAACAACATTGAGATCAGCAGTAGCCAATCAGAGTAGTTGCTGTTTCCATAGGTGCCAGGATCGGTCAGTCGATTGATGATTATGATGCCCAGTCCAACAATTAGCATAAACGCTGCCACATTGCCAACAATCTTGAATGGGTTTAACAGGGTGAGCGGATAGTTGTGGGTGATGGCTGCTACAATGGCATAGGCTGTGACCAGTAACAGCAGCACAAATCCATAGAATACCAGCAGGTGTGCTACCTTTCTTGATCGCTGTGCAGTGCATTTACTAAATTTGCTGTGCAACAGCATCTCTCCCTTAACCTGTAGGAGACTCTTCCAGAAACCACTTGTTGGGTAACTCCCTGGAAATGCTGCTTTGAGGTCCTTCCAGAATTTTACAAACCCGATGGTTGCCAGTCCGTATGCCAGTAATGTAATGAGTGTAAATGAACCATTCAGCCAGGTATGCGGGAAAAAGGCAGAGTAGTTCACGGGGCCTTCCGGGATGGTCAAAGTACCAGCCATAAATAAGATTATGGTGATGATTATGACCGGTAACAGGATTGCTAGCGGAAGCCAGGCAGGTTTGTTTACAAGAGCTCCCAGAAAGTTTGGACAGGCATAATAACGGTAACTAAGCAATCTGATGGCAGAGAGCACACTGGCGGGTTTTACACCTCGTGGACAGTGAGTACTGCAGTCGCCACACTGATGACAGAGCCATATATCGGGATTCGCCAGCAGTTTGTCAGGCAGTCCCCATGCAGCCCAGATCATCTCCTTGCGGGGGAAAGGCCTCTCCTCCGGTGCCAGCGAACAAACCACCGAACAGGTTCCGCACTGGATACACTCATTCAACGAAGCTCCACTGCTTTGTTTCAGGGCTTTCTTAAACGCTATGTCCGGTTCAACCTTGAACATACTACATTCCCTTAAACGGATTAGGCCCGATCTCTTCAATCACTTCCACATAGTTGTTGATGATTTCGGGGATTTTATGGTAATCGGTAATTTCAACAAATTCTGTCCGGATCCGTTCCGGTTCCAGCATCATGGTCTGAAGAGCCTCCTGGATATTCTCTCCCCGTTTCTCTGTCAGTTCACTTCCGTGGATGAAGTGACACTGATAATCATCGCCCGGCTTACAACCAATCTGCAGGATGCCGTCATATCCACAGGAAAGAGCATCGGAAATCCATACTTTGTTAATCGAACCAAGGCATCTCACAGGAATGATCCGCACGAAGGGGCTATATTTCAATCGTTTGCTGCCAGCCATATCGATAGCCGGATAGGCATCGTTTTCACACACAAATACCAGGATCCGTGGCTTCTCCTCAAACTCATCCGGGATCTCCACTGCTTTGATCATAGCCGAGATGCTGTTGATAGAGAAGTTGGAGAAATTGATGACCCTCTCGGGGCAGGAGCCGAGGCAGATCCCACACCGCCGGCAGCGGTTCGGATTTGGAAGCGGTGTTCCTTTTGCAGTCTCATCGTAGGCGCCAAACGGACACTCTTCGGTGCATCGCTTGCAGTCGGTACAGCGGTCCATGTAAAGATCGGGGAAGGATTTATCTCCCGAGCGCGGATGAACTGACTCGCCCCGCTTGGTGGCTTCAATGCATTGAATGGCTTTGAACATCGCTCCCGCTGCATCTTCCATGCTGGCAGCGATATCCATGGGAGCTCTGACACACCCCGCAGCATAGATCCCGGTACGCCTGGTTTCGTAAGGGAAGCAGATGAAATGGGAGTCGGAGAAGTTGTATTTCAACTCCGGCAGCCCTTTACCCAGACGATAGCTCAGGTTGAGGTCTTCAGTGCCGGCCGGAATCATTCCTGTCGCTAGGATGATCATGTCGACATGAAGTGAAATATCATCTCCCAGGAGGGTCTCTTTGACCGTAACCCTTAGGTGTTCTTTTTCCGGAAGCACTTCATCGATCTCCCCTTTGGTAAAGAATACCTGGTCATCGTTCTGCACCTCCTGGTAAAACGCCTCTCCCAGTCCTGGTGTCCGGATATCCTTGTAAACGATAAATACAGAAGAGTTGGGACTTAGCTCACGGATGTATTTCGTCTGTTTCAGTGAAGTGCTGCAACAATAGGATGAGCAATAGGGAAGATGGTTCTCATCACGGGAGCCGGCACACAGGATGAAGAGGATGTTTTTGGGAAGCTTGAGATCGGGGTTCTCTTTCACCATCTGTTCAAACTCTCCGATAGTGATCACATGTTTCGACTTCCCATAACCCAGGTGAGAGAGCTTATTGGGATCATACGGTGTCCAACCCATGGCAGCGACGATAGCTCCTATCCTGAGTTGTTGTGTACTGCCATTTTGCAGGGTTACATCAAATGCCCCCGGCTGACCATGGATCTCTTCAATGGTAGTGGAAGTATAGGCCTTGATATTCTTCAGGCTGTTAATCTCACGAAGTTTGGCATCCAGCACCGGGTCAATGAGGGCATCGAAAGGCGCCTGAGCAGGATATTGTTTGTACAGCTCATGTTGTTTCCCACCCAGAGACTCTTCTTTCTCAACCAGGTGAATCGTGTAACCTGCCTTTGCTCCCTCGATGGCAGCTGTCATGCCGGTGATTCCACCTCCGACAATTAGGATCTCGTCTCTGATATTTTCTGCGATATAGGGGACAGGGTTAGCCGTATTCTTTACTTTCATAATCCCCATGCGCAGGGCATCATCTGCAGCCATCTGGGTATCTTCCTCATTGGACTCAAAGCACCAGGTGACTTGTTCTCTCAGGTTGACCCGCTCCAGGAGAATGTTTTCCGGAAAATCGAACACCTCGGTTTTTACCCGTGGAGAGCAAGCGACGATCAATACGGCATCAAGGCTATGCTCTTCAATACTCCGGAGGAGGTAATCATATCCTTCCACCGAACATAGTGCCGGATGAACGCTGGCATCAATCACGTTGAACTCATCCGAAGCCAACGTACGACACTTCTCAACATCGATGCAGTTTCCGATCTCACATCCAGAACAGATATATACGCCAATATGCTTTTCTGCTGCCACTACTATCTATGTTCTAAGTCTTCTTCCCTCGTTCTTCGTATTTCGTATTTCGTATTTCTGCCCTCATAACTGTATCGCCTTCAATGCCGCAGCCGTAGCCTCCTTCACTGAAGAGGAGACATCCATGGGTTGTTTGCTGCACGAAATGGCAAAGATGCCATCCTGTTGTTTTCCTGCCATGAAGCCATAATCGTTCATTGTAACCAGATCAGAAAATTTATTGGGAACGATGCCTGTTGCAAGTACGACCAGATCTGCTTCATGCTTAGCTTTCACTCCCTGCAAAATATCTTCTGCCTCTACGATCAGCTTTTTGGTATCACCGTTTACCTCTATCCGGCCTACTTTCCCCTTGATCAGACGGATGTTTTTGTTCTCTTTCACTCTGTTGAGAAAATCTTCATTCCGGCCGGATACCCGCAGATCAATGTAGAAAATTTTGACCTTGCATTCGGGTAGTTTTTCCCGGATGGTGAGTGCATGTTTCAGGGAAGCCGAACAGCAAACGGCTGAACAGTAAGGGAGATGATTCTCATCCCTGGAGCCGGCACACTGGACAAATACGATCTCCTTAGGGATAGTTTTGTCAGATGGCCTGGTCAGTGCACCCTGACCTGGACCGTTTGGAGCCAGCAACCTTTCGAACTCCACATTGGTTACAATGTCCTGTGAAGCCTGGTAGTTCAAGGTCTCAAGCCTGCCGGCATCGTAATTGTGCCACCCGGTAGCCACTATGACTGCGCTGGCTGCTATCTCTGTTTTTTTCTCAGTTGCATTAAAATCAATGGCATCGTATTGGCATGCTTCAACACATTTGTTGCAAGCCTCTCTCCTGCAATACTTTTCATCGATGCTGTATTTCATTGGGAATGCCATCTCATGAGGCAGATAGATGGCTTTCGTATTCGTTAGGTCGTAGTTGAACGCATCGGGCCGCTCTTCCGGGCATACCTCCACACACTCTCCACAAGCGGTGCAGCTATTTTTGACAAACTGGGCTGCCGTGTTGATTTGTACTGAGAAATTCCCTTTCTCCCCTGAGATAGTTGAAACGTTGGAAGAGGGATAAATTTTGATGCGGGAATTTTGCCGGATCCGTCGGAAGTTGATCTCCAGTCCGCAACTGGGGGGGCACAGTTTTGGGAAATAGTTGTTCATCTTCACCACATTGCCTCCCAGGTAGGGTTGCTCTTCAACCAGAACCACCTCCCTGCCGGCTTCAGCAAGTTCAACAGCAGCTGTTACACCGCTGATGCCTCCGCCAATGATAATAATTGGTTTGTGTTTTTCCGCGCTCATCAAATCTCTTCGATCTCTCTTTTAAACATCTCCCAGGAGCCTGTTTCAGGATTCCATTTGCAGTTGGCAAAGCATTTCCACTCCTCTTTCATCTCCGGAAAATCGGTCCGGAAATAGTATCCCGGCCAGCGGGTCTCTTCCCGGAAAAGGATGGTTCGGATATGCGATTCGGCCTGCCACATCCGATGAACATTTTCCCAGCAGCGCATCAGTTCATTCAGGTCGGAAGCAGCCAACTTTTCAGCGTCTTCTTTCATGTATTGCAGATATTCGAGTCCTTTCTCCAACAGTGCTTTCGATGTTTTGAATCCTACCGAGGCGCCTCCTGCATATTCATCCATGATCTTCTGCAAACGGAACATGAACATCCGGGGTTTGATGAAGTTTGGATTTACATCGGAATCGTTTGCATAGTCTTTGTGCTCATCAAAGGTGACAAGTGGCTGGAGAATCCGTTGTTTCAGTTCTTCGATCCTGCCATCGTCAATTACGACCGTATCCGGGTTGTCGGCACAGAATGCCAGCGCCGATTTAGCCGCAATCCTTCCTTCTGTGAAGGAGCCTGAGGAGAATTTGTGCGATGAAGCGCCAGAAGCATCTCCTGCGGCAAAAAGTCCTTTTACGGTAGTCATGTTCGGATACCCCCAGAACTTATCGGCCGGAGCCAGGTCTTCCGGACCGCTGATCCACGCTCCCGAAGCGCCGGAGTGGGAACTGATGAAATAGGGTTCGCAAGCGGCAATCTCTGAAGGGGTCTCTTCAGGACTAATATTGTGGGCTGCCCAGTTCAGTGCCTGGCTTATCGTCATGTCGAGGAAATCTTCCCACGCTTCCGACTCCAGCTCTTTCAGTTTGCGTTTGGCTTCCTTCTCTTCAGGAATATTGGCTACAATCTCTTTGATAGCTTCATCCGTCCGCATGTAGATCGGACCGTTACCCGCTTCCACCTCCAGCATCATCAGGTAATTCCTCAGGTTGGCAGGCGTAGGCTTGGCTGTACCGTAAGGAGCCCATTTTTCCAGTTCATCCGCGCGGGTAACCATGTAGTCTTCCCCTTTGGCATTGGTTGCTTTTGCTTTGAACAGGAGAAACCAGGCACCAACGGGGCCGTATGAATCCTTGAAACGCACCGGTACAAACCGCACCTCCTGACAGGTCATCTCAGCACCGCTCTTCAGGGTAAAATAGGCACTGGCTCCCGAGTTAAAGGGTGGATACCATGAACGACCCAAACCTTCACCCACCGATCGGGGACGGAAAACATGTACCGCCCCTCCCATTACATCCAGTACCGCCTTCGCTTTGAAGATATAGAATTTATTTTCGCGTACGCTGAAGCCGGCGGCACCCACACATCGATCGCCCTCCATGATGGGTTCGGTGATAAAGATACGTTCGTAATATTGTCCGTTTTCACCCAACTCTTTGAGGGCATTCTTTGCGGCTTCAGAGACAATATTCTTATAAGATTCACCATGAATCATGATCTGCCAGCGACCTTCATTCACATAATTCCCCTCATCATCTTTCCAGATGGGCAGACCCCATTTTTCAAAAAGATGGACCGAAGAGTCGACATGCCGGGCAATGTTAGCCACCAGGTCGTCGCGGGCAATGCCCATCAGGTCAGTCTTTACATAGTTAACATAGTCCTCAACCGTATTTTTTCCATTCTTCAATCCCAGGTAAAGGTTGATGGCTGAAAGTCCCATGGCTACCGCGCCACTGCGTTCCATAGCAGCTTTATCAACCACCGTGACCCTCATGTTGTGCTGTTTGGCCCAGTGAGCTGCTTCAAACGCGGCACCGCAGGCTGCCATCCCACCACCTAATATTAAAAGATCAGTCTCTATCTGTATGGTTTCGAAATTGTTCATATTTTAAAATTATGGGCGGGTTATGAACCCACAATTTGTATGATCAGGGGCGGGTTATGAACCCGCCCTTACTTTGCTACTTATTTTCCTTTATATAATGTTGTTCCTAGTGATTCTGGTTCGGTTCTCAGGTGAGGATCTTTCAAATCCTCTGTCCCTGTAGAATATCCGGCAGCAGGCTCAATGGTTCCTTCGGGAGTGGTTCGGATAGGGAACTTGAATCGCTTCACTTTCTGGTTCCTGAATTTGACAGCCCACATGATTGAATCGGTACTCCGCATGGGTTGTACGGAAGCTCCAAGAGGGACGAAATCGGCATAGCCTCTCACTTCAATAGCCTGTGTAGGGCAAATTTTCACACAGCTGTAACACTCCCAGCACATGTCGACAGCCCGGTTGTAAGCTTTATTCTTCTCTTTATCCAGAATCATCAGATCGTTAGGACAAATATACTGGCAGGCTGTACGGTCCTGGGCCTTACAGCCATCACACTTCTCGTTGATTACAAAACTTGGCATAAAAAGGAATTTAAGTGAAATGTTATTTTTTCTCACTAAATTGGTCTACGAAAATACAAATTTGCATCATGAAAATAACGATCACTATTTTACTCGCCATTGTAGGAGCAGCGCTCCTGATCCTTTTCTTCAACAATCCTCACGGAATGAAAAAGGATATCGCGCAACCAACAGCTGTCATGATCAACAACGTGTTGGCCACACGAACTCCCCTCGTGCAGAAATATCCCGCCCGTTATAATCTCCTGATGGAACGCGCTGAAAAAGGGCTGGATAACATCCAGTGCTATGCGTTGCCGAATTTTATGGGTCAGGATTATTTCTCCGGATATGAGGATATGAATACCTACGACACGCTGATATTTCCACGTGATCACCGCGCTCAGCTGGATTTCCAGTTTGGGTGGTACTTCTGGTCGGGGAACTTCTTGGATACAGCTGGAAATGAAATCGACATTGTAGTGGTCTTTTTCCGGCGGGCACTTTACCCTCCTCGAATTGCCGACAAACTTGGCCAGTCGGCCATCGAAAATCAACTGGTACAGACTGTTGTGGCAGTCAATTATGCCGATCTGAATTTGCATGTTACTGGAAGCAGTCCAATTATTACGGGAACCAGCGGAGAGATTACCTATAGCATCGAACCTTTTGTAGCCAGAATCGGACTGAACAGTGCTATAAGTCTTCAAAAAGAGGAGATATTCCCTATGAAAATCGAGGTGAACGATCCTGTCGGAGAGCTTTCGATCGATCTGAACCTGGATGAGAGCAAACCACTGTTGCTTCAGGGGGACAATGGAAAAGAGCCCTCCATCTTCGGGTTGGGAACCTGGTACTACTCTTTTCCCAATATCAAAACCTGGGGAACGGTCACCTATCAGGGTGAATCCCGTACCATCACCGGAAAGATGTGGATGGATCACCAATGGCTGGCTGGCATTTCACCCACCGGATATCCGAAAAACATCCTCGTGCAGGCGGTTGTCAATATCCGGGAAGGGCTCTCCGGTGAAGCTCCAAAGTCATTCGGTTGGGACTGGTCAGACGTGCAGTTTGACGACAACACCGAAGTGACCTTCGCCTCTCCCCACTCCGACAAGACAGACGATCTAAAGAACATGGGAGAGACTCCACCCGATTCGGTTATACGGGCGATTTCAGGAAAATACATTGACGAGAATGGAAAAGGGGAGAATATAACCGGGACAGTTACAATCACAAAATGGATGCGCAGTCCGAAGTCTAAAGCCTGGTATCCCAATGGCTGGCTGGTGAAGATTCCGGATCAAGAAATACAATTCACCATGGCCTCCACGGTCGACGACCAATTCATCTATTCGGCAGCCAGTGAGATCAGAGAGGGTGGAGTAATTGTGAAGGGCACAAAAGATGGCAAGGAGATCTCCGGATATGGCTTCGGTGAGGGAGTGAGCTATTCGGGAGAGGAGTTTGCCCTGAAAGAGAACATGGCATTGCTGGGAATTGAGGATACTGAAGCCAACAGGCAGTTATTGGTCGCCAGCCCTCCCGGGACATGGCTGATCGTGCAAAGTTTCATTGTTCTGGCTTCTCCGGTGGCATTGATAGTTCTCCTGATTCTGATTATTATTGCAATGATTAAACGCAAAAAACATGAAGTCGCCAAAACTCTTTGAATGGTCGCGGATCGTCGGCATCAGTGCCGGGATATTTTTTGCCTACCAGTTAGGAAATGGGGATCCAAAAATAACCCTTCATTACCTGAGTCTCTTCCTGATCGTCGTTATGGCTGGATTAACCGGCATCGAAGGCTTATTCTTCGGAAAGGCATCTGCCGAATCAATGGGACGAAAGAGCGATCCACAGTACCAGAAGCAGTCGGGCGGCGCCAACCTGGCCTTCGCCCTCACCGCACTTCTGGTCTTTATTTTCAACTGGGGCCTCTATGCCGATGCTACGATCCTGATTGCCACATTGATTTTCTTCGTGATCTCCGCAGTCGTTCACACCTGGGACATTTTTGCCACAAAAAACCATAATCTGAAGAATGCATTGCGACCATTACTAACCCTTGCTCTGCTGGCCGCCTGTGCGTGGCCGTTGATTGGGAGTTTGTTGTAAAAAAAATAATTCAATGATTTACTCATCAATGTTTTAAAAATAAAAAAATGGACAAAAGAGTAATGCTCTCCACCCTGTGGATTTTTGTAACCCTGAATTACATATATTGTGATTTAATGGGCTTTATGGATGTCGATTTGCTGAAGCAATATCTGACGGGAACTGTAAATGGGATGGATATTAGTGCGGGTTTTTTATTTGGTGCTGCCATATTAATGGAAATCCCAATCGCCATGATCCTTCTTTCCCGTTTATTGAAGTACCGTGCAAATCGATGGACAAACATCATTACAGGTTTCATTATGACTATTGTTGAGATATCAACAATGGTTTTTGGGAATCCGGCTCCTTATTATCTGTTGCTGGGAATCATTGCAGCTTTAGCTACAGCGTTTATTGTTTGGTACGCATGGACATGGCAGTTGGTTTCCACGGTAAAAGTCACCCCTCCAACCACCTCTTAAACCCAGTCACCCGGTCGATGCTAACGAAAACCTCCTGCTTCGGATCGGGTTTCAACTCCAGTTTCAATCGGCTTTTTGGGAATACATGGGTTTGGACTATGGCGGATACGCTTACCAGAAATTGCCGGTTCACGCGGAAGAATTGTTGGGGATCAAGCTCGTGCTCCAATGCATCCAGGCTATATTCCACTGTATATTCATGGGTATTGTGGCACATCATGAAGGTGATCCCCTCGGTTGAATAGAAATAGGGGGATTTCTGCCAACTGGATGGTTCTGATCCGATCGCCAACCGTGATCGAAAACCGGGTCCGGTAATGTTTCTCAGGATGGATCAGTTCATAGAGCGCCCTGACGTCGATTGTTGGTTTCTCAGGTACAGTCCAGTTATGGTATTTCCGGATCGCTGTTTCGAGCTCTTCCCGGCTGATCGGTTTTAACAGATAGTCAATACTCTTCAGTTTGAATGCCTTGATGGCGTATTCGTCATAGGCTGCTGATTTTCCTTTTATAATAAGAACCTTGGGTCCAATAGCAACATTGCAGCAATGGAATCCCTGCGTATTTGGTACTTTTGCTAAAATTTAAATCATGAGCAAAAATACATCCATATCATTAGGTAACCATTTTGAGAGCTTCATCTTGAATAGAATAGGATCTGGGAGATAACATTCTGTCAGTGAAGTTATACGAGCCGGATTAAGATTGCTGGAACACGAAGAAAAAAATGGAAGTCCTAAAAGAAGCTCTTGAACAAGGCGAAAATAGTGGTATAGCGAAAGATTTTAATTCTAAGAAGCACTTGACGGATTTGCATAAAAGGCATTTGTAGATATGGTCAAATGCAAATTGTCGAATGAAGCTGTCAAAGACATAGAAAATTTTTATGCTGTGAAACAGAAAATAATATGATAGGTACCGACTTAAAAGTAAATAGACCCGAACCGATAAAATCGGGAGTTGAAATAGGATCTTTTATACGAAAAACAGATGTTCAAGAAACTATTGATGCTTTACTTGCTGGTGAGTACATTTTAATAGAGGAATTTTATAGCAATGGATTGGCTCTTTTAAATGAATTGCAGTCGTATCTCAAAAAAAAATATCCCAATGAATCTTTTCAGGAACAACGTGAGTTTCGCTCGGAATATAGAAAATTATCTAACCTCATATTAATACAAGTTAAAGAGCATAAATTAACCGTAAAAAAAGCCCCATGGATTGGATGGTTAGAAAAATTATATCCTGAAACGAATGATTTCCTTTTGCCTTTTCCTCAAATTCAAGGTTTAAATAGCGCTTGGCAATGGTATAGTAATGGAGTTATAATTCCTGGAATAAGAAACAAGGTTCATCCGTATTATGGGGTTTATTTCCCAACACGTTTTGAGCATTTGCAGCTTTTTGATAATTGGTTAAAACGTTACGAAGGACCAAAAAAGTCAGCAATTAATGTAGGGATTGGAAGTGGTGTGCTTTCATTACTATTGGTGCAGCATGGTTTTCAAAAATCATTTGGTACAGACATTAATCCCAATGCGATTATTGGTTTGAAAGAGTCAATGGAAGGAACGAAGTTATCTCGCAAGATAGAAATTGTTTATGGGCATTTATTCGGTAAGTGGGAGAAACAAACCGAACTGATAGTATTTAATCCGCCATGGTTACCTGCCTCACGTGATTTGGATCGCCTTGATGAAGCGATATATTATAATGACAAACTCTTTCCTGATTTTTTTGAAGAAGCAAAGAAACGACTGCTACCAGAAGGTAGGATTGTGCTACTATTCTCCAATTTAGGGCAAATAACCAACGTGACGAAAGAGCACCCAATAGAAAATGAACTCCTTAATGGGGGCCGTTTTGAATTAGACAAATGTCTTAAAAAATCAGTAAAAGCTGCTTCAGAAAAAACAAAAAGAAACCAACATTGGCGTTCAACTGAAGAGGTGGAGTTATGGGTGTTAAAGCTTAAATAAAGTCGGCTACTGTTCTTTTACTAAACGTTATACAAACCATGGGTTACAGGATCCTTCAATTAAAGCTTCCTACAAATTATTCTGACGATGATATCCGGCTCATAATAAGTAAGAAGATTGGTTTATCTGATTTTTCATATCAACTAGTAAAGAAAGGTCTTGATGCCCGTAAAAAGAAGGATATTCATTGGTTGACAAGCATTGTTGTTTCTTCCGACAAACTATCCTCTGATGAGTATACCGAACCTGAATCAATCACTATTCCTTATAAAAGAAGAGACAAAACGGCTATTGTAGTAGGTAGTGGGCCGGCAGGTTTTTTTACCGCACACGTACTTCAACTGGCTGGTTTTAACGTCACTATTGTTGAACGGGGATCTGAGGTCGAGCAACGAAGTTTGGCTATTCAACAATTAGAGGAAAGGGGTGAATTCTCACCTCAAAATAATTATGCCTTTGGCGAAGGAGGCGCCGGCACTTTTTCTGACGGAAAATTAACGTCACGTTCGAAACATATATCTTCCGAGCGGTTGTATATTCTATCGGAATATGTGAAGGCAGGCGCTCCAAAAGAGATTTCTTATATGACTCATCCACATGTAGGTACTGATATACTTAAAGTTGTGGTAACCAATTTGCGCCAAAAGTTTTTAAAAAACGGAGGTGTATTTCTATTTAATACGATGCTTGAAGATATCGTTATTAAAAATAATCGTGTTGAGAAGGTAGTTTGTAATAATAGGGAACTTCAAGCTGACTACATCATTTTTGCAACTGGTCATTCTGCTTATGAAACTTACCGGATGCTAATCAGGAGAGGCATTCAGATAGGAACGAAAAACTTTGCAATTGGACATAGAATAGAACATAAACAACGCTTTATTAATTTGGCTCAGTGGGGGAAAGAGAGTCTCCCGGGTGTCAAGGCCGCCGAATACCGTTTAAATACTACTACCAGTTACGGATTACCTGTTTACACATTCTGTATGTGTCCTGGAGGATATGTGGTGCCAGCTGCAGCTTACCCGGAAAAGAGTGTTGTGAACGGTATGAGTTATTTTATGCGAGATGGTATTTTTTCGAATGCAGCATGTGTTGCTGGCGTTCATCCGGATATGCTATTGGGGCATAAATGTACGGCATCTGAAATACTCGACTGGATGGATAAGTTAGAGGATCAGTTTTATAACTTCTCAAATAGTTTGGTAATTCCTGCTTTAAAAGCAATAGATTATGTAAACAGGAGAGAATCGAAAGAGATTTCAGCTGGCAGCTATCGTTTAGGCGTGGAACCAGCACCACTATACAATATGATACCAAAAATCGTAAGCAAAGCCCTTTCGGAAGGACTAAATAATTTTAGCAATAAGTTGAAAGGTTTTGAGTTGGGTGTGATGATGGGACTGGAAAGCAAAACATCATCGCCAGTGCAGGTTATCAGAGAAAAGACAGGACGCTGTATTGGATTTGACAACTTATTTTTTGTGGGTGAGGGAAGTGGTTATGCAGGTGGAATAATTTCCAGTGCATCAGATGGTATTAAGTGTGCAATATCTATCATTAGCTCTTTATGAACAAAAAACTACGGAAGCTATTGCAGAGCTGGAGCGTGGAGTGCATGCCGCGCTGGAAACCTATTCGAATGTTCACCGGGGGAGCGGGCATTTCTCCCGTGTCACCACAGATCTGTTCGAAAAAGCCCGGGAGATTGTATTGGAGTACCTGGGCCTTTCACAAAGAAGCTACGTGGTTGTTTTCGCCTTTAAAAACATGGCTCATAAAAGGTGGCAAAAAATCTGGCCCTGATGGGAGGAATCGGTATCCCGTTAGCCAGAGAATTAAAGAAGGATACGAAGGAAATTCGTCTCGTCAGCAGAAACCCCGGAAAGGTGAACGATACCGATGAGTTATTTCTCGTTGATATTAATTACCATGATCAGATTGACAAAGCCATTTAGGGCAGCGAAGTGGTTTATGTGACCATCGGGTTTCAGTTCCAATACATGACTGAAGAGGCACCCATGCAGCCTCCAAGCCGGAAAGGCGAAATACGGAAACAGCTCCATGATATGATCATGAACGAAGTGGAGAAGAATAATCTGACTGCTCTCATAGCCAAGGCAACCGCGATGCTTGGAAACACGCCCGATGCATTCAACCAGGTGTGGCATGTTCCAACCACCAAAGAGAAGCTGACAACCCTGGATTGGATCGGGTTGATTTCAAACAAATGGATAAAGAACCCAAAGTACAAATTGTCCCAACCTGGATGCTGCATATCCTCGGCCTGTTCATCCCCATCATGAAGGAGTTCCCGGAGATGGTTAATCAGTATGAGCAGGACTACATCTTCGACAGCAGTAAATTTGAGAAACGGTTTGGTATGGTATCGACGAAACCTGAAGATGGCGTCAGGATCCTTGTTGAGAACCTTAAGACTCAGAATAGTAAAAAACAATGAATAGTGTATCATTAATTAAAACCATGCTCCTATGAAAACAGAAAAATTGACAAAAAAGTAGTGCTCTCATCCCTCTGGATCTTTGCAACCCTCAATTATGTCTATTGTGATGTAATGGGATTGATGGATGCCGGATTATTAAAGCAATATCTGACAGGTATCTTATTGATGGCTTCGGAAAAATCCTATCTCCTGATTACATGCTGACGATCTCCATGTTTACATTTATCGGAGAGGTAGTACTGATCTTCTGGTGGCTTATCAAAGGAAGGAAGATTCAGGGAATACCATCGAATCATCATGCCAGTATCTGAATTTAACGATACGTACTTTATCCGATTCCTTCACTTACTGGGAATTCAGAGACAAGACCCCGGGTTTGAAACCCTGAAAGAACTTGTCAGGGAATTCATGACCAGAATCCCTTTCGAAAACATCTCCAAACTTTATTACCGGAAACACCTGGGATTAACTCATCTGATCGACTTTGAACTCTATCTGAAGGGAATAGAGAAATACCATTTCGGGGGCACCTGCTATGCCAACAACTACTACCTGAACCTCCTTCTCAAGTGGTTGGGGCACGAGGTGAAACTCTGCGGAGCCGATATGTCAGACCCGGATATCCACATCGTCAACATCGTAAAAATTAAGAACCGGGAATATCTTGTTGACGTCGACTATGCAGCCCCATTTGCCGAACCCCTGCCGCTGGATCTATCCATGTAAATCAAGATCGTTTCGGGGAAGAACCTGTATGTGCTAAACCCCCGGGATGGAGATAATCACCAAAAACTGGAATTGTACCGGGATGGCATTGTGAAACAGGGATACAGCATCAATCCGGAACCCAGGATCATTGAACAACGCATCGGCATCCCGGAAAGGATCGTTCTGGAAAGTCATTCAGGAATTCGGTTGACCTCTGATGCCTAGAGCGGTGGATCCAGACAGGTAAAGGCCAGAAGTGTATCAATCTTCAGTGTACCTGATTTATTTCCTGTCATTTTACCATTTTACATTTTACACATTACATTTGTACTTCAATCATCCCTTATCAAACGAATCCGCAGATGAAGATAAAGATCTTATTGCTGGCGTTGCTCCTGATCAGGTGCCAGTCCATGATAAAAACCTGGGGCTGGCGATTAGTGACTATGCATCATCCCTGAAATGTCAAGGAAAGAAGAAAAAAAGAAACTAATTTTTAAACCTAATCTACTATGATCATTAATCAATGGTACGTAATCCTTGAGTCGAAAGAACTAAAAAAGAATAAACCGCTGAAAATTAAACGGTTCAACGAACAATTATCGGTATGGCGGGATGAAAATAACAATGTGTGTTGCATTGCCGATAAATGTTGTCATCGCGGGGTATCCCTTTCCTGCGGAAGAGTACTCAACGGGAAACTGGAATGTCCTTTCCATGGATTTCTTTATGACAAATTGGGGATGGTTACCCTTATCCCTGCAAATGGGAAAAATGCACCGGTACCTAAAACGATGAAAGTTCAGTCGTACCGCACATATGAAGCATATGGCTTCATCTGGGTATGGTGGGGAGATGAGGATAAGATTGAAAAAGAGCCATTTTTCTGGAAGGAGTTAGCTGATTTTTCTTACTCAAGTTTCAAGGATCACTGGAATGTTCATTATTCCAGAGCGATTGAAAATCAGCTTGATGTCGTGCATTTGCCTTTTGTTCACAAAACCACGATCGGACGTGGGAACAAAACACTGGTGAACGGTCCGGTCGTGGTCAGGGAAAATGAATTAATTACCTTCTATGTTAATAATATCAAGGATGACGGTAAAACGATTCCGTTAAAACCAAATGAGATATCAAACTATCAACGTTTATTCCATCTCCAGTTTCATTATCCCAATCTCTGGCAGAACTTTATCTCCGATAAAATCAGGGCACTGGCAGCATTTGTCCCGGTGGATGACGAAAATACCATAGTCTATATCCGATATTATCAAAAAATGATTTCCATTCCTTTATTGAAACAACTGATGAATTACATCGGTAAAATTGGGAGTATTGTCATATTAAGACAAGACAAACGGGTAGTAATCACTCAGTTACCAAAGAAAAGCGAAGCAAAAATGGACGAACGTCTTATCATGGGAGATAAGCCGATCATTGAGTACAGAAAGCACAGGCAGGAATTGATTGACAATCGTTCCGAAAATTAATTTACCAGGAGCATTTTCCCGCTTCCGGAAGCAATCCCCACCTGCAGTTGGTAGATGTAGATCCCGCTGACTACATGGTTACCGTGATCATCTTTCCCTTCCCAAAGCACGGATTTTGCGCCGGCCGACTGATTCTGGTCAACCAACGTTGTGACCACTCTTCCGTACACATCATAAATGATCAACTTCACCGGGGAAGCTTCGGCCAGTTCATAATCAATCCAGGTTTGTGAATAAAACGGATTGGGAT
>CAZXQU010000028.1:0-5633 GCA_964642545.1 uncultured Prolixibacteraceae bacterium
GGGAAGCCGGGGAGTTCTTTGCTCACTGCATCACGAACTCAAATGTTGTCAAAACAAACTCAGGGCTCTGCATAACGATATCCGAAATGCTGAAGCCGCTTACCCAGATCGGGTTGGGATACCTGATCCTGGGACAATCGCTGGAGACACTATCGGGTGGGGAAGCACAGCGCTTAACTCTTGCGCGGGAACTGATCCATCCTGAAAAGGGAGCGTCGCTGTTTCTGTTTGACGAACCTTCTTCAGGCCTGCATCCAGCCGACCTGCCGGCGCTCCTCACCCTCCTCGACCAGCTTGTCGACAAAGGACATTCCGTGCTCCTGATTGAACACAACCCGCTGGTAATCCTTCATGCCGACTGGATCATCGACCTTGGGCCAGGGGGTGGAGATCGGGGAGGAACCGTTGTAGCCTCGGGCATACCGGAAGAGATTCTTGAACAAAGCGACTCACTTACCGGAGCCTATCTGGCCGCTCAGTTAGGATAATTTAACAGTAATGTATCTAATAGAGTAAATATTTTCAAGTATATTTGCATCTTGCGAAATTTTTTAACTACTATAATTATTTGATATACAATACTTTATAGATGATAAAAAAAGTGTTAATTGCCAATAGGGGTGAGATTGCCGTCCGTATCATGCGTTCCTGTCGCGAGATGGGAATCGTTTCGGTTGCAGTCTTTTCCGACGCCGACGAAGCCTCCATGCATGTCAGGTATGCCGATGAAGCCTATTATATCGGCGCTGCTCCCTCCACAGAAAGTTATCTGAACATGGACAAAATCCTGGAGGTAGCCAAGCAATGTAACGCAGATGCTATCCATCCGGGATATGGGTTTCTTTCCGAAAATGCCAATTTCTCCCAGAGATGCCAGGAATCCGGTATTATATTTATCGGTCCGGGCCCGGATGCCATCCGTGCGATGGGTGACAAGATTACTGCCAGAAAAAATATGATTGCTGCTGGAGTTCCTGTGGTCCCCGGCACCACAGAACCAATCATGGACGACTCCAAAGCGATAAAGGTGATTCGGGAAATTGGACTGCCGGTGATGATCAAGGCCTCTGCAGGTGGTGGAGGGAAAGGGATGAGACTCGTTAAGGAGGAGTCGGAAGTGGCTAGTTCCATCAGGATGGCCCGTTCCGAAGCTGCGAGCTCCTTTGGTGACGACTCCGTCTACATCGAAAAATTCATTGACTCTCCACATCATATCGAATTTCAGATTCTTGCCGACAAGCATGGCAATGTGATCCATCTCTTCGAGCGGGAATGTTCCGTTCAACGCCGCCACCAGAAGATCGTGGAGGAGACTCCCTCCCCACTCATCACCCCCGACGTGCGAAAAGCTATGGGAGAAGCAGCCGTTGCTGCAACCAAAGCGGTCGACTATTCGGGTGCCGGCACCATTGAATTCATTGTTGATGACAATCAGAATTATTACTTTCTGGAGATGAATACCCGCCTTCAGGTTGAACACCCCATCACCGAAAGGGTTGTTGGCGTCGACCTGGTAAAGGAGATGATCCGAATTGCACAGGGAGATGTATTGTGGTTGAAACAGGAAGACCTCTTCCAGGACGGCCATGCCATCGAGTGCCGGATCTATGCAGAGGACCCCGATAACAACTTCATGCCGAGTCCCGGTCGCATTGCCCACATCACCGAACCAAAAGGGTTGGGTGTGCGTTGCGATGGATATATCTATGAAGGCTATGAGATACCGATCTATTACGACCCGATGATCTCAAAACTGATCTGCTGGTCCCGAACGAGAGACGGAGCAATCGCACGGATGAAAAGGGCACTCTATGAGTACAAAATTACAGGGGTCAAAACCAACATCCGTTTCCTGGAACGGATCATGAGTTGTCCTGCATTCAAGAATGGGAACTACAATACCCAGTTCATTGAACAAAATCAGCCTTGCCTGGTGGGGCCTCCGGAAAATGATCCAAAGAACGAAGACAGAGCAATCATGGCCATCTTTGTTGATTACCTTAGTAAACTCGACAAATTTGAAACCAAGGTAGTAGCCAGGGAGAATACGGCCGACTGGAAAGGGACTGGCCGCAAGAAGAACCTCTATGATTAAGCTGCACTTTAATTTAAAATAGCATGAATGAACTTGAGATTTGTTTGGACGAACGGACAGCCAACGTAAAACTTCTGGAACAGGATGGGAACAGGTTTTTGATCTCGGTCGATGACAATAACTATGATGCCCATATCATCATGGTGGAGCGGGGCGTTTATCTGCTTCTGATGGACGGAAAGTCATACAATATTGAATTGATCGAAGCTGGCGGCCCAAAAAAATATTACGTAAATACGTACCGGTATTCTTACGACGCAGAGATCATCGATGCCGAATCAAGATACCAGAAAAGCCGTCGGTTGGATCATGGTGATGATGATGATTCGATTATTTCCAGTCCTATGCCTGGGAAAGTAGTCAGGATCCTGGTGAAAGAAGGCGAAGAAGTAAAAACCGGAGATACAGTAGTCGTAGTTTCAGCCATGAAAATGGAGAGTGAATTTAAAGTAAAACAAGACCGGATTATCAAAGAGATCAAGGTGAAGGAAGGGGATACTGTGGATGCACACCAGCCCCTGGTAATTATTGAATAATTAAACCCTGAAAGATGACAACACTGGAAGATAAACTCAAACAGTTTGATGAAAAAAGTAAACTAGCGGAACTTGGCGGCGGCCAGGACCGGATCGACAAACAGCATGCGAAAGGAAGGCTGACAGCCCGCGAGCGGATCCAGTTACTTCTCGACCCTGGCTCGTTTGTGGAAAAAGACAAATTCCTTACGCACCGCTGCCACGACTTTGACATGGAGAACCAAAAGGTCCTTGGCGATGGGGTTGTTACCGGCTATGGAAAAATAGACGGCCGTATCGTCTTTGTTTTTGCCCAGGATTTTACTGTTTTTGGTGGGACCCTGAGTCGGGCCAATGCCGATAAAATCATCAAGATCATGGACCTGGCTCTGCATATGGGGGCTCCGGTGATCGGGCTGAATGACTCGGGAGGTGCCAGGATACAGGAAGGGGTTGAGAGTTTGGCCGGCTATGCCGACATTTTCTATCGCAATACCAAATGCTCGGGTGTAGTGCCTCAGATCTCTGCAATCCTGGGGCCATGTGCAGGTGGGGCTGTTTATTCACCTGCCCTCACCGACTTCATCTGTATGGTGAAGGATACCAGTTACATGTTTGTAACCGGCCCCGATGTTATCAAGACCGTCACTCACGAAGAGGTCACCATGAACGATCTTGGCGGGGCCATGACCCACAACTCTAAAAGTGGCGTGGCACACCTCATGGCCGAGAATGATGAGCAGGCAATGATTATGTTGCGTGAGCTGATGAGCTTTCTCCCATCCAACAATATGGAAGAACCACCAATCCGCCCCTGTACCGACGACATCCGCCGGGCCGACGAAAAACTTACTACGCTTGTTCCCGACGACCCCAACAAGCCTTACGACATGAAAGAGTTGATCACCACAGTGGTTGACCACAACAATTTCTTCGAGATCCAGCCCCACTTCGCCATGAACATGGTGATTGGATTCGGGCGGTTTGATGGCCGTTCTGTGGGAATCGTTGCAAACCAACCGGCTCACCTGGCAGGCGTGCTGGATATCCAGTCCTCCATGAAAGCTGCCCGGTTCATCAGGTTTTGCGATTGTTTCAATATTCCCATCGTGACCTTCGTGGATGTACCAGGCTTCCTTCCAGGGACTACCCAGGAGTGGGGTGGAATCATCAAACACGGGGCAAAATTACTTTATGCCTATTGCGAAGCCACAATCCCCCGCATCACTGTCATCACCCGGAAAGCCTATGGTGGTGCCTACGACGTGATGTCAAGCAAACATATTGGCGGAGATGTGAACTTTGCCTACCCTACGGCCGAAATCGCCGTGATGGGCCCCGAAGGAGCCGTGAACATCCTGTACAAAAAAGACAACCTCACTCCTGATGCCCGTCAAAAAGCGGTCGATGATTATAAAAACACCTTTGCTAGCCCATATAAGGCTGCCGAACTGGGCTATATTGATGAGATCATCCATCCGAAAGAGACAAGGTTCCGCCTGATCCAGGCCCTGGAGATGACCCAGACCAAAACAAAATCGGGGCCACCCAGGAAACACGGAAATATTCCTCTCTAATATATTTTTATAAAAAGTTGGCTGATGAGGAATTAGTTTGTATCTTTGCACTGATTTTAAGAGATATGAGATGAGGGGACCACAAGTCCCCTCTTTTATTGGAAATCTGTTGGATAATCGAGTCCTATGATACTGAAAGATCGAATAGAAAAAATCATCTCCGACCACTTCGCCGGGAGCGATAAGTTCCTGGTTGAAATTACGAGCAAACCAGGCAATAAAATTGCCCTGTTCATTGATGGCGACAATGGGATTACAATCAACGACTGCAAAGCTGTGACCAAGCTGATTGAATCGAATTTCGACCGCGACGAAGAGGACTATGACCTTATGGTCTCTTCCTCTGGTGCCAACAACCCAATGAAACTGCCCAGGCAGTACCTTAGGCATGTTGGAAGAACATTGGAGATTACAACAAAAACAGGAGAAATCATCTCCGGGAAATTAATAACGGCCACTCAGGAAGCCATTGAGCTCGAGCATAAACCTGTTAAAAAAGAGACACAAAAACCAAATACAACAATACCATTTAGTGAAATAAAAGAGGGGAAGGTGATACTTTCTTTTAAGTAACTTTAAAACAAATGAACTATCTTACCCCTAAATCCCCTAAAGGGGACTTGCTCCCTTCGGGATAATACATCCCTAATCCTCTCCCGAGTGCTCGGGAAGGAATATTCGCGAAAGCGAAGTAAGTCCCCTTTAGGGGATTTAGGGGTAAGAAAGAGATTTAGGGAAAATAATGACAAATGACAAATTAAAATGGAACAACTCAATTTAGTCGAAACCTTTTCTGAATTCAAGGAATTCAAGAACATTGACAGGGAAACGATGATGATCATCCTGGAGGATGTCTTCAAGCATATGCTGACGAAACAGTTTGGCTCTGCCGACAATTTCGACATCATCGTCAATATCGACAAAGGTGACCTGGAGATCTGGAGAAACCGGGTCATTGTAGACGACAACGATGTGGAGGATGAGAACATTCAGGTACCTCTCTCAGAAGCCATTAAAATTGAACCCGACTTCGAAGTTGGAGAAGAACTCTCGGAAGAGATTAAGCTCCTTAGCTTCGGACGCAGGGAGATTCTCTCTATCCGTCAGAACCTGATCTCCAAGATCCAGGAGTATGAGAAGAATAACATCTTCCTGAAATACAAAGAGAAGATCGGAGAGATCATCACCGGAGAAGTTTATCAGGTATGGAAAAAGGAGATTCTGGTTCTTGACGACGAAGGAATTGAGCTGATTCTGCCTAAGTCGGAGCAGATTCCTTCCGATTTCTACCGTAAAGGAGATTCTATCCGCGCAGTGGTTTCGAAAGTTGAGATGAAAAACAACACACCTTACATCATACTATCCAGAACCTCGGAGGCTTTCCTGGAACGCCTTTTCGAATCCGAAGTACCGGAAGTATACGATGGTCTCATCAGCATCCGAAAG
>CAZXQU010000028.1:5643-35237 GCA_964642545.1 uncultured Prolixibacteraceae bacterium
TGGAGAACGTGCCAAGATCGCCGTGGAATCATACGATGACAGGATCGACCCGGTTGGAGCCTGTGTTGGGATGAAAGGATCCCGTATCCATGGAATTGTCAGGGAACTCAAGAATGAGAATATCGATGTGATCAACTTCACAAACAATCCATCCCTCTTTATCCAGCGTGCCCTGAGCCCTGCCAAAGTGACCTCCATCGCTATTGATGAAGCGAATAAAAAAGCAGATGTGTTCATGAAACCCGACCAGGTCTCTCTCGCTATCGGAAAAGGTGGCTTCAATATCAAACTTGCCGGAAAGTTGAGCGGGTATGAAATAGATGTTTACAGAGATACTGATTTCGACAATGAAGATGTTGACCTTCAGGAGTTCTCGGATGAGATCGATCAGTGGATCATCGATGAAATGAAGACAATTGGTTGCGACACAGCCAAGAGCGTTTTAGACCTTGAAGTGGCCGAATTGGTGAAACGAACTGACCTTGAAGAGGAGACTGTAAGGGAAGTAATTCGCATATTAACCGCTGAGTTTGAATAAAAAGTCATAATTTTACGTGCTATATGAGTGAAGGCAAATCATCAATCAGGTTAAGCAAGGCAGCCCGGGAATTCAATATTGGGATTTCGACAGTTTTGGAGTTCCTGAACAAAAAAGGATTCAAACTGGATCGGGATCCCAATGCCAAGTTGTCGCAGGAGATGTACACCCTGTTGATGAGTGAGTTCGCTGCTGAAAAGCATGTGAAAGAGGAATCGAAGAAGATTGGATTGCAGTTTGGCGGAAATGAGACCATTACGATCGCCGACAAGCGTGATGCATTTGAAGATCAGGAGAAAGAGATGGATGACCTGATGATCAAGAATGTATCCCTTGGTTTCGGGAACAAGCCTTCTGAAGTGGTTAAGAAAGAAGAACCCGTGAAGGAAAAAGAGGTTCCTCGCCCGGCCAAACCAGTTATTATAGAGACGGTACCAACACCTCCGGTGAAAGATGAAGTAAAAGAGGAGAAGATAGCTGAAGCCGCTGAAAAAGAAGAAGTAAAAGAGGAAAAGATAGCCGCCAAAGTTGAAGAAGCGGTTTCAGAGCCCGACGTCGTTCCTGCAACAACAGAAGAGATAAAAGATGAGCCTGTTTCTTCCCTGAAGATCCTGGGCAAAATGGAACTTCCTAAAGTGACCAGAAAAGGATCCAGGAAGGAGAAAGAAAAGAAACAAACTGAGAAACCGGAGAAAGAGGTAGTAGTCGAGTCAGAAGTTCCTGTAACTGAAGAGGTTCCTGTGACAGAACTGCCACCAGATCCCGTAAAAGAAGATGTTCCTACTGTGGAGCCTGTTGAGATGGTCGAGGAAACCCCTCCTCCTCCTGCCAAGAAAGTATTCCCGGACAATTTTCTCGCTACCGAACGAATTAAGCTGGAAGGGCCTACGATTCTAGGGTCTATGATACTTCCGGAAATAAGAAAACCGGAAAAGAAACAACCTGTTGCCTCCTCATCCGACGATTCCACGAAATCGAAGAAGAAAAAGCGCAAGAGGATCAAACGGCAGCCGGGCGAACCTGGAGTAAATCTGCAGGCAGAAGTATCAAAACGCCGTCCTGGAGACAAGAAAACATCCCGCGATGTTCAAAAGCCGGAAATTTCGCAAGAGGATATTGAACGCCAGATCAAAGAGACCCTAAACCGTCTCAGTCCTACCGGTAAATCAAAAGCATCAAAATACCGTCGTCAGAAACGCGAAGCTGCCAGCCAGCACATGCATGAAGAGCAGGAGCGTCTCGAGGAAGGAAAACGTATTATCCAGGTTACTGAGTTTGTTACGGCTAACGAACTTGCTACCATGATCAAGGTCCCGGTTACAGATGTCATCTCAACATGTATGACCCTTGGGATGTTTGTCTCTATAAATCAACGACTCGATGCAGAAACATTGAGCTTAGTAGCAGAAGAGTTTGACTACAAAGTTGAATTCGTGAGTGTTGAGGTGCAGGAAGCTATTGACCTGGCTGATGACACAGACGATAATGAGGGATTGATCTTCCGCCCGCCGATTGCAACTGTAATGGGTCATGTGGACCATGGGAAGACCAAACTGCTTGACTACATCCGAAGTGCCAATGTAGTAGCTGGTGAGGCTGGAGGGATTACCCAGCATATCGGTGCCTATGAGGTGCTGCTGGAGAACGGAAAAGCGATCACGTTCCTTGATACTCCCGGCCATGAAGCTTTTACTGCCATGCGTGCCCGAGGGGCAAAAGTGACCGATATTGTCATCATTGTCATTGCAGCCGATGAAACAGTGATGCCGCAAACGCGTGAAGCCATCAACCATGCTCAGGCTGCCGGTGTGCCGATTGTCTTTGCGATCAATAAAATGGATAAACCAAACGCCAACTCGGAAAAAATCAGAGAAGAGCTCTCTAAGCTGAATATCCTGGTTGAGGAGTGGGGCGGAAAATACCAAACTCAGGAGATCTCAGCCAAGGAAGGTACGAATGTCAGCATTTTGCTTGAAAAAGTACTTCTGGAAGCCGAAATGCTTGATCTGAAAGCAAACCCAAACAAGATGGCTTCTGGTACCGTAATCGAATCTTCGTTAGATAAAGGGCGTGGGTATGTTTCAAAACTACTGGTCCAGAGCGGCACCCTACACGTTGGCGATATCGTGTTAGCCGGATCAACTTTCGGTAAGGTCAAAGCGATGTATAATGAACGTAATCAACCGATCAAATCTGCCGGACCCTCCTCCCCTGTTCTGATGCTCGGACTAAACGGAGCACCTCAGGCCGGTGACGGGTTTAATGTACTAACAGATGAAAGAGAGGCTAAAACAATCAGCAATAAGCGTTTACAACTTCAACGTGAACAAGGCATCCGCACACAAAAGCACATCACTCTCGATGAGATCGGACGCCGGATTGCTATTGGCGACTTCAAGGAGCTGAATATCATTGTGAAAGCCGACGTGGACGGTTCAGTGGAAGCACTTGCCGATTCGCTCATTAAACTCTCTACAGAAAATATCATCGTTAATGTAATCCACAAATCGGTCGGTCAGATCACCGAATCAGATGTACTTCTTGCCTCGGCTTCCAATGCTATTATCGTTGGATTCCAGGTTCGCCCATCTGTCTCGGCACGAAAACTGGCAGAACAGGAGCAGATCGACATCCGACTCTATTCAATTATATATCAGGCAATTGAAGAGATTAAAGCTGCTATTGAAGGGATGCTTGCACCTGAAATCGAAGAGAAAATCCTTTGTAATGTCGAAGTACGTGACGTCTTCAGGATAACAAAAGTAGGAACCATTGCAGGTTGTTTGGTCCTCGATGGCAAGATCACACGCAATACCAAGGTTCGTATTATCCGTGATGGAATAGTCGTATATACTGGGCATCTGGCTTCACTCAAAAGGTTCAAGGATGACGTAAAAGAGGTAAACAGCGGCTATGAATGCGGACTCAACATCGAAAGTTTCAACGACATCAAGGAAGGTGATATCATTGAAGGGTACGAAATTATCGAAATCAAACGGAAACTTTAATCTCCCTTTCTGAATATGGTTTGGGCCCTGTCGGGGCCCAGGGAGATGATATCAACCGGTAACCCGGTAGCATTCTCAATATAAGCAATATATTCTTTTAGATTTATTGGCAGGGCATCATACCCCATTGAGACATCCGGAGAGGTATTCCATCCCGGCATGGTCTCGTAAACAGGATGAATTGCTTCATCCCCCAGGTTAAAAGGCAACTTCTCAGAACGGATGCCATCCTTTTCGTAACTGGTACAAACCTGCAGATTCTCCATGTTGTTCAACACATCTGCTTTCATCATGATCAGCCTGTTAACTCCGTTGAGCATGATGGCATAATTTAACGCAGGCAGGTCAAGCCAGCCACAACGGCGTGGGCGACCGGTCGTACTGCCAAATTCATGTCCGGTTTTTCGTAAGTGCTCGCCAGTTTCATCATGAAGCTCGGTAGGGAATGGACCTCCACCAACACGTGTACAATACGCTTTGAACACCCCATATACTGTCCCGATCCTGTTTGGGGCAATCCCCAGGCCAGCACATGCTCCTGCAGTAATTGTACTGGAAGAGGTTACATAGGGGAATGAGCCGAAGTCAATATCAAGAAGTGTTCCCTGCGCTCCCTCAGCAAGAACAGATTTTCCTGAATTGATGCAGTCATTCAGGTAGTATTCACTGTCGATAAATGTATACTCTTTCAACCGTTTAACAGCATCCATCCAAACCTTCTCATATTCATCAAATGGAAACCCGTCAATCAGATAGTTAACAAAATCAAACCCGTATTGACGTACGATATCCAGATGCTTCTCCTTCAGATGTGTATAGCAACTGTTAAAACCTTTATCCGTCAGATTTCCTATCCTTAATCCCGATCGGCTATATTTATCAGTATAGGTTGGTCCAATTCCCTTCAGGGTGGAGCCAATTTTCTCAAGACCTTTTGACGCTTCATAGGCTGCATCCAGCAACCTGTGTGAGGGCAGGATTAAGTGGGCCCGGCGGGAAACAAGAAGGTTCTCTTCCGGCTTTATATTGGCAGCATGCAATGCATCAACCTCCTTAAATAAAATATAAGGATCGATAATCACACCGTTTCCAATCACATTCTGTTTATCGGGATGAAATATACCTGATGGAATTGTATGCAACACAAACTTCTTTCCATCAAATTCAATGGTATGGCCAGCATTCGGACCACCCTGGAAGCGGGCAATCACATCATAACGGGGCGTAAAAACATCTACGATCTTACCTTTTCCCTCATCTCCCCATTGTAATCCTAAAAGAACATCAACTTTCATCTATTGGGGAGTTTATTTCTGCTCTCTCGAGTTTCCATAGAAGGTAAGTGAGTAATGCGTAATATCAACATTAAAGAGATCCTTGACTTTTGCTTTAATCTCCTCAATCCGGGGATCATAAAACTCAATAATTTCACCTGATTCATTGAAAATGAAGTGATCGTGTTGAATCATCATGTTGGTCTTCTCAAACTGAGCATAATTCGTTCCAAACTGATGCTTAGTAACCAAACCACAATCCAGAAGAAGCTCAATCGTGTTATATAGTGTAGCCCGGCTAACCCTGTATTTATGATTCTTCATCCGAATGTACAAGGTTTCGATATCAAAATGACCCTCAGTAGCAAATATCTCTTTCAAAATAGTGAAACGTTCAGGAGTCTTCCGATGACCATGCTGTTCAAGGTAGTCTGTGAAAAGCTTTCGAATGTTATCGAATGAATCTTCAGCTGTTTTCTTCATTTCAAGGAAATTTTCAATAAAAGTACAAAAATAAGTTTATTTAGACATGATTCAAATAATTTATTTTAATCGACGCGGGTGACATTTCTCACACCCTCAATTTCTCTGAGGTTCATTAACAATCTGTTAAGTGTATTAACATCAGGCACGAACAATCTGACCTCACCATCAATATAGCCACTATCAGCCTTCAAAGAGAAGGACTTTATATTTAATATCAATTCAGAGGAGATAACCCTGGAGATATCTGGCAGCATACCCATTCTGTCAATGCCAACAATTTTAATCCCTGTCACAAAGGAGATAGACTCTCTATTGGTCCAATTCAATTTAACCATTTTATTTCCGAAACTTGACATCAGTTTAATGGCCTTCGGGCAATTGGTCCGATGGATCTGAATCGGGAGTAGGTTGGAAGCAACGAGACCGATAACGTCGTCACCCGGAATTGGATTACAGCATAATGCAACTTCATAACCCTGTTTGTTTCCATTCTCAAAACTCCCAGATAAACCTGTTGATTTTTCGGCCTCTTCTTTCTCCTGCGAAGGAATTACAACCTCTTTTGGCTTGCTTTTCGTAACCGGCTTCGTAAGGAAATTAAACCAGCCACCCTTCACATTTGCCGTTGCAAAGACTTTGACATCTTTAATGCCAATCTTATCCTGTGAAGCAGCATAATAAAGGTCGGTGAGAGTAGTAAAATTAGTTGATTGCTGGAAATATTTGATATTTTCTGGTGTTGGATCAACATTAGACTTCTCAAACCACCGCAAAATATTCTCCTTGCCAGGTGCTATGAATTTTCGCTTATACTCCTTGACACTCTGTTTGATATTACTCTTTGCTCGTGTTGTAACCACATAATCAAGCCACTCGTCCCGTGGTGATTGACGCGATGAGGTTATGATCTCCACCTGCTGTCCGTTTTTCAGCTGAGCATTGATCGGGACCAGCTTTTTATCCACTTTAGCCCCTATGCATGTATTGCCAATCTCAGAATGGATAGCATAGGCAAAATCAAGGACGGAACTGTTCGCCGGAAGAGTTCGTAACTCTCCCTGTGGTGTAAATACAGAGATCTCATCGAGAAAAAAGTATCCCTTAATATCATCTATGAATGCAAGAGCATTGTCATCGGAAGAATCGAGCATCTCTTTGATCCGATCCAACCACCGATCGAGCTGACTGCTGACTTTGATTGTATCCTTGTATTTCCAGTGCGCTGCATATCCCTTCTCTGCAATTTCATCCATCCTTTTCGAGCGTATCTGGATCTCAACCCATTGGCCGGTAGAACTCATTACTGTTGTGTGCAGCGCTTCATATCCATTGGCTTTAGGGATGGATATCCAATCGCGTAAACGCTCCATATTAGGACGGTAAATGTCGGTTATTATGGAGTAAGCAGTCCAGCAATCCGCCTTTTCCGATTCAAGTCGGGAGTCAATAATGATCCTGATTGCAAATACATCGAAAATCTCTTCAAAGGGGACCTCCTTATTCTTCATCTTCTCCCAGATCGAAGCAATGGACTTCTCCCGGCCCGAGATACTAAAGCTGAAACCCTGATCGGTTATAGCCTGCCGGATCGGACTGATGAACTTATTAATAAACCTTACTCTCTCGCGTTCTGATTCTTTCAGCTTGTTAGAAATCGATTCGAAAATTTCAGGGTCGGTATACTTCATGGCCAGGTCTTCCATCTCTGTTTTGATGGCATGAAGCCCAAGGCGGTGCGCCAGTGGTGCATAAAGATATATTGTTTCAGAAGCCACTTTCAGCCGTTTATTGTCGGGCAAAACGTCGAGGGTCCGGAGATTATGGAGCCGGTCGGCGAGCTTGATTAGGATAGCCCGCACATCATCGGAGAGCGTCAGTAAAATCTTGCGAAAGTTCTCTGCCTGGATGGAAGCAGTCTTCTGGTCAAAAATGCCCTTGATCTTAGTCAGTCCATCAATGATTGAAGCCACTTTATCTCCAAACAATCCTCTGATATCCTCCAGTGTAAACTCCGTATCTTCCACCACGTCGTGAAGTAAGGCACAAACAATGGATGTCATGCCAAGCCCGATCTCCCTGGCACAAATAATAGCCACTTCCAGCGGATGGTAGATATACGGCTCCCCACTATGCCTTCGCATATCCTTATGTGCTTCCAGCGCCATATTAAAGGCCTTCCGAACCATCTTTCGGTCCTCCTCCTTTTTGGGGAGCCAAACTTTCATCAGGTAACGGTAGCGGCGGAGAATCTCCTTGTTTTCAGCTTCGGAGTCTACATGGTACATAAAAGAGGATTCTGATTTCGGTGTAATTGCAAAAGTAGTTAAATTTAGAATGAATTGAAACAAGCACAAGGCTAAAGCGCCAGGAAAATTATTACTTTTGAAGGAAGATTCCAGACCAGCTAACACTCTATGTTCAACCTCCGCCTCTTCCGTCTGCTTTTCTTGTTTTTATCGCTGATCGCGTATCCCGTATCGCTGATTGCAACACACCAGCGTGCTGCCGAAATTACCTACCGGCATGTTTCTGACCTTACCTATGAGATTACGCTTATCTCCTACACCTTTACACCTAGTCCGGCAAACGCTTACCGCGATTACCTGACCATCCACTGGGGGGATGCAACCACCAGTGAAATCCCGAGGGTGGAAATCAAGTACCTCCCCAATGAAATATCTTACAACCGATACGTGGGTATTCACACGTTCGCCGGACCCGCCACTTATACCATCTCCTGCGAAGACCCGAACAGAAACGGCGGGATTCTCAACATTCCCAACTCCATCAATGTCCCTCTTTTCATCTACTCCGAATTGGTGATCAGTCCTTTTATCGGAGGATACAACAACTCTCCCGTCCTGCTGTTGCCTCCTATTGACAATGCCTGCGTAAATCAACCGTTTCTCCATAACCCCGGAGCCTATGATGTTGACGGGGATAGTCTCTCCTACCGTCTAGTTCCGTGCCTGGGAGCCATGGGACTTCCGATTCTGGGTTACACCCTGCCTCCGGCCACCGACTCCCTTTCGTTAAATCCCATCACAGGAGACCTCTTTTGGGTAACGCCACCGCAACAAGGTGAATACAACATTGCCATCCTTATCGAAGAGTGGCGTGATGGTCAGCGGATAGGGAGTGTGCTTCGCGACATGCAGATCATCGTAATCGCCTGCAACAACCTGCCACCTGTAATTGAAACATTGCAGGATACCTGTGTGGAAGCTGGTCAAACACTAACCTTTCCGGTTAGAGCTTATGATCCTGACTCCAATATGATAACCCTTACTGCTACGGGAGGCCCTTTCCTGTTGCCCGATAATAACGCGAAAATGATTCCCAATCCTGCTACCGACTCGGCACATGTCACTGCCATATTCAACTGGCAAACCATTTGTGATCATGTGAAGATCAATCCCTACCAGGTGTTTTTTAAAGCCCAGGACAATAGCAAACCTGTAAGCCTCACAGATACTAAATCCATGAAGATACGTGTGATAGGTCCAGCCCCTGAAAACCTGACCGCCACACCGCTTGGTACTACCATCACGCTCAATTGGGATAATTATACCTGCGAAAATGCAACGGGATTCTATATTTACCGCAAAGCCGATTCATCGGGATTTATCCCCTCCTATTGCGAGACAGGAGTTCCACCCTATTTGGGTTATAGCAGGATCGAAATCCTCAATGGGCTGGATCACACAAACTTTCTCGACAATAACAATGGAAAGGGACTTAACCCTGGAGTGAAATATTGCTACTTGGTAACAGCCTGGTACCCCGACAAAGCTGAGGGATATGCCTCCAATGAAGCCTGCGCCACCCTGAAGAAAGATGTTCCGGTAATCACCAACGTCAGCATCCGGATTACGGGCCCGGCGGACGGATCCCTTTATCTGGCATGGTCGAAACCAACTGAACTGGACACCATTCAGGCTCCCGGCCCCTACACATATGAGATCACAAGAGCCAGGTCAGATCAGCCTTCACAATTTGCGCCTATCCATACCTATGATGAGTTGAATGACACTCTTTTCATTGATACCCTGCTCAACACAGAAAACTACTCATTTATCTACAGAATTGACCTTTACAACAAGACACCCGGCATGGAGTTCCTGATAGGCTCATCCCAGCAGGCTGAATCGATGTTTCTGGAGATAACACCTACAGATAAGAAACTGATCCTTGCCTGGAAAATTGATGTCCCCTGGACCAATCTCACCTATGCCATCTTTCGTTACAATACCCAGCAAGCCCTGTTCGACTCCATCGGTTTCTCCACTGAACCCCTCTTTACAGATAAAGGGTTGGCAAACGGAAACAGCTACTGCTACTACATTGAGAGTCGGGGAAAATATTCGGGAGGAGGCTTTGTCGACCCGATTATTAATCTCTCGCAAATTACTTGCGGAATTCCTGTGGATGACCAGCCTCCCTGTCCGCCGGTCCTTACGATCCATACTAACTGTGATATCGCATCTAACTCTCTTTCGTGGATCAATCCCAATGACACCTGCATCCACGACATTGTCAAATACTATATCTGGTATATCCCCGACCCAAACCAGGAGTTTAAGGCAATCGACTCTCTTCTCAGTATCTATGATACAACCTATACGCATCAACCGATACAATCCATCGTTGGTTGTTACGCCATCTCTGCCGTTGATTCAGTTGGTAATGAAAGTGGCTTCAGCAATATCGTCTGCATCGATTACACAGCATGTCCTGTTTACCGTTTGCCGAAAGTTTTCACGCCAAATGGTGATGCATGGAACAACCTGTTTGTGCCGTTCCCTTACACCTCTGTTGAAAGCATCAATCTTAACATTTTCAATCGCTGGGGGAAAGAGGTATTTCACACCAATGATCCTGATATTAACTGGGATGGCAAAGACCAAACAACCAACCAGCCTTGTAGCGATGGAGTCTATTTTTACGTTTGCGACGTTTATGAGATTACCCTTACCGGGATAGTGAAACGGACGCTGCAGGGGGCTGTGACTATTTTACGTTAGACGCGGCATACCGCGTCTATACAATTAGTATCTTTGCGCCGTGAAAAATATCCGTAACTTCTGCATCATTGCCCATATCGATCATGGGAAGAGTACCCTGGCCGACCGGTTGCTTGAGATGACCGAGACCATCCTTGAAAGGGATTATCAGGACCAGGTGCTGGACAACATGGATCTGGAGAGGGAGCGTGGCATTACGATCAAGAGCCATGCGATCCAGATGAAATACAAACTGGAAGCTGAAGATTATATCCTGAACCTGATCGATACCCCGGGTCATGTAGATTTTTCGTATGAAGTCTCCAGGGCAATTGCTGCCTGTGAGGGAGCTCTCCTGGTGGTAGACGCCTCCCAGGGCATCCAGGCACAAACCATCTCCAACCTCTATATGGCTGTTGATTATGACCTTCAGATTATTCCGGTGCTCAACAAAATTGACATGGATAATGCGATGATCGAGGAGGTAAAAGACCAGATTGTTGAAACACTTGGATGCAACCGCGATGAAATCATAGAAGCCAGTGCAAAATTCGGTTACGGAATAGAACAGATTCTTGAAGATATTGTTCATAAAATTCCCTCTCCCAAAGGTGATCCTGAGGCTCCGCTTCAGGCGTTGATCTTTGATTCGATATTCAACTCCTACAGGGGGATCATTGCTTACTTCAGGATATTCAATGGCACCTTGAGAAAAGGGGATAAAGTGAAATTTGTAAATGCCGGAAGCCAATATGAAGCCGATGAAGTAGGAATCCTGGGATTGAAACCCATCCCTCGACAAATGCTTCTGGCAGGAGATGTTGGTTATATTATCTCGGGAATAAAAACCAGCAAAGAGGTGCAGGTGGGAGATACCATTACCCATGTGGCAAGGCCGTGCAGTAAGGCTATCGATGGTTTCGAGATGGTAAAACCGATGGTCTTTGCCGGGATCTATCCCGTGGATGCCGACGACTATGAGGAGCTCCGCGACTCGCTGGAAAAGCTTCGCCTCAACGATGCCTCTCTCTCCTTTGAACCCGAATCATCCATGGCGCTGGGTTTTGGCTTCAGGTGTGGCTTCCTGGGTCTACTCCATATGGAGATCGTACAGGAGCGCCTCGACAGAGAGTTCGACATGGATGTGATTACAACGGTTCCCAATGTGTCATATAAGGTCTTTACCAATAAAGGCGAAGTTATCGAAGTTCATAATCCGTCAGGACTCCCTGACCCTACGCTTGTTGACCACATCGAAGAGCCTTACATCCAGGCGAATATCCTTACCCGGTCGGAATATGTGGGTGCCATTATGCAACTTTGCATCGACAAAAGGGGAGCATTGAAAAACCAGGTGTATCTAACCACAGACAGAACAGAGCTTTCTGTCGAACTGCCTCTCGGCGAGATCGTTTTTGACTTTTACGACCGGCTCAAGAGCATCTCCAAAGGATATGCCTCCTTCGATTATTATCAGTCGGGCTTTAAAGAGGCACAACTCGTCAAACTGGACATCCTGCTCAACGGGGAACCGGTAGATGCCTTATCCACATTACTTCACCGCGATCATGCCTATGACTTTGGCCGCAGATTTTGCCTGAAGCTTAAAGAGTTTATTCCTCGTCAACAGTTCGACGTTGCTATACAGGCTGCTATCGGCGCCAAGATCATTGCACGCGAAACAGTGAAGGCCCTCCGCAAAGATGTGACAGCCAAGTGCTATGGTGGTGACATCACTAGAAAACGTAAACTCCTCGAAAAACAGAAAAAAGGCAAGAAACGGATGCGCCAGATTGGTAATGTTGAAGTCCCTCAGAAAGCATTTCTCGCAATATTGAAGCTGGATAGTTAGATTCCTTAACTTTTCGTGTAACTTTAATCAGGGATTCTCGTCTTATTACCTTGAACCAAAATCACCCGACACATGAAAAAATTTAACCTAGTTCTCACGATTGCTTTGGCAGCAACATTGATCTTCATTTTACCGGGAAAATCAAAAGGACAAGATGAAGAACATCACAGTCACAAGCATAATAAAGATAATTCTGAGATCATTGTACACGGAGTCAAAATCCAAAATATGGGAGACGACTCCGTTGTCATTTATATCAACAAGAAAGACCATAAATTTGACTATGGAGGCACCAACTGGGGCGCCTTCCCGTTTTATTGCAAGAAAGGCAAGTTCAATGGTCACTGGGCAGGCGTCGACTTTGGCTGGAACGGTTACGTAAATAAGGATTTCAACATGGATTTCGGTCCGGGAAACGAGTACCTCAACATGAACACTGCCCGATCGCTGATGATCAACCTGAATCCCTTTGAACTGAACGTCAATATCGCCAAAAACAAGTTCGGATTTACTTCAGGATTGGGCTTTTCTCTCCACAACTATTATTTCAGCGGGTCCTACACACTGATGGGAGATTCTGCCACGCTTCTTGCTTTCAATACAATCGACAACAATGGAAAGACCGTTGGGATGAAAGTGAACAAACTTTTTGTCTCCTACATCACGATTCCCCTCTTGTTCGAATACCAGACAAATCCGGGTCACAGGATGAACAGTTTCCACCTTACCTTTGGTGTCATTGGAGGGTTACGCTTGCAAACCTACCAGAAACAGCGCCTCTACCAGTGGATGGATACGTATTACCTGGCTGATGACAAAGGCAACAAAGTTGCCTCGTTTTATGCTGATAACGCCTTGATCAGGAACCACGACCCCTACCACATGAACCCATTCAAGCTGGATGCTACCATGAGGGTGGGTTGGTCCTACCTGAACCTCTTTGCCACCTATTCACTCACCCCAATGTATCAGAAAAACAAAGGCCCGGAAGTATATCCGTGGAGTGTTGGGATCACGCTTCTTGGCTGGTGAAATTTCTCCGTTGCCCTCTCCCCTTGAAGGGGAGCGTTGGAGTGGGGTCATTCAAAAAATCGTTCCTGGAAATTTACCAGGAACATTTTTTTTGTAGCCCGCGTAACGGCGGTGTAAAGCCAGCGAAGGTACTCGGTATTGAGCATTTGTTCTGTGAGATAGCCCTGGTCGATGAAAACAGTATCCCACTGTCCTCCCTGAGTCTTGTGGCAGGTTAAGGCATAGGAGAATTTCACCTGCAGTGCATTGAAATGAGGGCTGGCCTTAACTTTCTCAACCTTCTCACGCCGTGACCGCAAATCGGCGTAGTCCTCCATCACCGTTTGAAAAAGACGGTTATTATCGGGTTGCGTCAGTGCAGCGGATTCGGAAGTGAGGGTATCCAAAATGATCTTGACATCCAGTTCGGGTTCATCAGGGTAGTCGATAAACCGAATGGTAATGTTGGCAAACCGGAAGCCATATATCTCTTCAAACTTCCGGATGCGTGTAATCTCCACGATGTCGCCATTGGCGATAAACCCGGCGGAGGATTCTAAAGGCAGCCAGAAATAGTTATTCTTCACTACCATCAGGAAATCGCCCGTGGTGATTTCGCCTTCGAGGAAGAGAATCCGCCGCCGGATCTCCCGATTGAAGATGTTGGCACGCTTGTTCGACCGGCAAATAACTACGTTGTTTTCCCTCTCTGTCCCCGAATAAGCCTGGTTGAGGGCTTCTTCCAGCTCTGAACCCGTGATCCGTAGGATATCCGGGAAAGGGTGCATCTGAAACAACGGAAGCCTGATCTCCTGATTGCTGATCTCCTCCCTGATCCGGGTAGCATTAACCAGTATTCCCGACTCCTGAGACTGCCGGACGACCTCGGTGAGTTCAAACGAATCGATGGCCAGATCGTAGCCGTTTTGTAGGAAAGCAGCATCCAGCGCCGGACTGTAATCCAGTCCTACCGGTGGCAACTGAGCAGCATCACCGATAAAGAGCAGGCGGCAGTTCTCCCCCGATTGTACATATGCAAAGAGATCATCAAGCAAGTTTCGTGTAGCAAATAGTTGTCCCTCCACAGGCATAGCATGCTGGATCATTGAGGCTTCATCAACAATAAAAAGTGTGTGTCGGTGCAGATTCTTCTGAAGCTTCATCTCGATCTGTCCCTCCTTGTTGGTCCAGGCCAGATATATCTTCCGGTGTATCGTATGCGCCTGCTTCCCCGTATAGCCAGCCATCACCTTGGCTGCCCTGCCCGTAGGGGCCATCAGAACTGTTCGCTTCCCAAGGGCTGGAAGGACATCTACCAGAGCCTTGACCACAGTGGTCTTTCCCGTTCCTGCATACCCTTTCAGGAGAAAGAGCGCATTGGTCTTTTTCCAGGAAATTGTCAGGAAAACTGCCAGCTCTCCCATGAGTTGTTCCTGGCCGGGAGTAGTGGCATGAGGAAACTCATGCAGCAGCATGGTTCTAACACGGTTAACATCCATAACAATGGCTTATTCGTATCGGAGTGATTCGATCGGATCGAGGTTCGCTGCTTTTTGAGAAGGGTAGATGCCAGATATCAAAGCAACAGCAAAGCATACGACAACCCCCATGATGATCCACATCCAGGGAATGATGAATGCACTCCCGATAGCAAGTGAGATCACATTGCCGATGAGGATGCCGAGAATGATGCCCAGTGCGCCTCCCAGTTGACCTATCACGATAGCTTCCACAAGAAACTGGTTGCGGATCAACCGTTTCGTTGCGCCAATCGCTTTCCGGATGCCAATTTCCCGGGTTCGTTCGGTGACAGACACGAGCATGATGTTCATCAATCCAATGGCTGCTCCCATCAGAGTAATCAACCCGATGAAGGTGGCAGCAATGGTTACATAGCGGATATTATCAATCAGCATCTTGGCGATCTCATCGCTTTTTGTAATCTCAAACGACTCATCCAATCCAACTGGAACCTGCCGGATACTTCGGAGCAGGCCAGTTGCCTCCCCAACTCCTGCTTCCATCTGCTCCTGGTTGTTCACCATTACACTGATATTATATGACATATTTGGCCGGGGGAAGTAAACCCTAACATTATTCAACGGAATAAAGCAACTCCTGTCGCCACTGAAGCCCATGCTGGAACCTTTTTCCTTCAGAACTCCAACAACACGATACTTTCCCGAGCCGATAGAAATGATCCTGCCTACCGGGTCTTCCTTGTTTTTAAAGATGCTCTTCGCAACTTCCGGGCCAATAATAGCCACACTCGATCCGTAGTTAATCTCATCCGGAGTGAAATTTCTACCATTGGCAATCTCGTCGCCGGAAGTTATGATATAGTTTTCGTCGACACCGATGACTCGGGTATTGGGATTGGTTTTGTTGGATTCAAATTTCACGGTGGCAATACCCGTAGCGTAAGTATAGACCGATGTGTAGGCCGGGAAACTAAACCGCTCCTTAAATTCCCACGCCTGATCTAGTGTGATGGGTTCAAATCTCCGTTGTTTGTTTTGCTGACCCCCAATATGAACATTTAGGGATCTGTTACGGATCGTGAAGGTATTGGACCCCATCATGGAGAAATTGGCAGTTAGAAAATATTTGATAGAGTCGGTAGCTGTAAGAATGCCAACCAGCGCCATGATTCCGAAAGCAATTATAAGGATGGTAAGAATGCTGCGCAGGAGATGGCTTCTGATAGAGTCAATAGAGACCTTAATGTTTTCAAATACAAGCGTTTTGTTCATCGGGAATCAGGTTTTCAGTTTTTCTCTCCAAATGCCAGATCGCCCGCATCCCCCAATCCGGGAACAAGGAAAAGCTGGGCAGTCAACTCTTCATCAATATCGCCTATCCAAATTGTAACATTCTTTTTGGGTATTAACTTCTTCAGGTGGTTCACGCCCTCCATGCTGGCAAGGATGGTGGCGATGTGGACATGGGCCGGCTTTCCTCTGGATATCAACTCTTTATAAGTATGAAGCATGGATGATCCAGAAGCCATCATGGTATCACAAATGATCAGTACCTTTCCATCAATTGGCGTAGAGGAGGCATACTCCACACTCATGCTGAACGTACCATCTTTATGGGCCATTCGGTAAGCTGATATAAAGGCATTGGACGAACGGTCAAAAAATTTCAGAAACCCCTGGTGAAAAGGTAACCCCGCCCGTAGAATTGTAGCAAGAACAGGATACTGAGTCAATACAGGTACATTGGCAATACCAAGGGAAGTAACAACCTCTTTCTCCTTGAATGTCATCTCCTTACTGATTTCGTAGGCGAAAATCTCTCCAATACGCTCCAGGTTATAACGAAATCGAAGGCTGTCCTTCTGAATCTCAACATCACGAATTTCAGCCATAAACTGGTTCAGAAGCGAGTGTGACTGGCCCAATAGGCGAACCATGGATGGGTACTTCATATAGAAATCATTTCAAACAAAGATACGAAAAATCCGTGAAATCCTCACAAATGGGTAGGTTGTTTCCCGTGCACCGAAACTCTTATAAAATCTCGCCAGTTTGGAATCATTTCCCCCTTCGAAATCGAGCAGCGCCGGCTGGCCAGCGTACTCCCTGATGAAGGTGTCGAGCAGCAGGAACATCGCTCCATTGTTTCGGGTCAAGAAGCTGGAAGCTCCCAGTAATAGGATAAAGCGGGTACGATCCTTCAGGAAAAAAGCACCGGCATCCATCTCTCCATCCCGGTTACCGGCACCCATTAGAATTCCGGTAGCATGCTTCACACTGTAGGCAATGATCTTTTCAATAGTAAGGTAGTTCCTGTATTTCAGTTTTCCCTCCTGTTGCCCGAAGTTATTCTTGAACAGGCTGATCAGCTCATCAGCAGAGACTTTTCGTAAAATCTTCACCCCTTTCTCATGAGCCTTTCTGATATTACGTTTGGCATTTTGTGAATACCGGTGACTGATCTCATCGTATGGATAGATCAACTCCAGTTCATGGTTTTTACGTAGTGTTATATCAAAGCGTAATGGATCAACCTTATTGAAGCCATTCAGATGAATCTCAACAAGTTTGAATTTTGCAGGGATGGCATCCAGAAATCGGGTAACAAGGTCCTGTGTGAGAAGCTCGGTTGTAAAAACACCCAACTGCTGGGTAAAGAAAGGTTGTGCCAGGTAATAGATGCCAACTTTTCGCTTATGTGTTAGGGGGAACACAGTTGTGTAGTCATCCTCAATCAGGGCATCCCAACCCGGCGACACCAGGTCGAGGTACCAGGAGAAACCATATACCAGAGAGTTCACCGACTCGCTGATACATTTATCCCATTGGGTTTTATCGATCTGATTATGGGGAAGGTAGCGGATCATGGTCTCGGGGTTCGGGGTTCGTGTTTCCTAATTTCCTAATTTCCTAATTTCCTAATTTCTTATTTTCATAATCCCTCAATCCCCCGACGCCTCCTTCACAACCTCTTCATACAGCCTCCGCCAGCCTTTCCACCGGCCCACATCAGAAAGGCTCTCATTGTGCCATAAGCTGATAAACTCTCCGTTGAATAAACGAACCTGGTCGATGATTTGTTTTATTTCGCTGAAACTCTCTTCCCAAGTCAGACGAAGATAATCATGAAATGTGACATCCATGACCGGCACCGGGTGTATCCGCAATGACTTCTCTTCATTCGCGGCAAGATCAAAAAAGGAGAAGGGATGAGCAATTCCGGCACGAAAACCGGGATGCGATGCATATCCCATCGAATATTCATCCCGGATACCCAGTTTGGTCAGATGCCGGAACGTATCGGGGAGTGTGAATTTTAAAAAATGTTGCCGGCTACGGGTAACCTCCAAAGCCGTGGCCCTCTCTAACCCTTCAATCTCCTGCTGAAGGCGGGAAGGATGTTTTGACGAAGAGAGAGATGGATGCACACCCAACTCCGACCACTGGATCAGTGATTTTATCAGCTCAAGCATCCCTCTCCCGGTGACCAGGATGTTGTTGTCGTTGCCACCGTAATCAGCAAACAGGACAAAACATATCGAAGAGAGTTTGTGTTTTTCGTGAAGGGCGCGAATAAACGAGAATGTATCGTAGGGGTCGCAGGAGATGCCTGCAAGTACTTGAAGCCGTTCAAACACCTCTCCAGGCCTTCCGTGAGAGAGAGAACGGCCAATACCACCCATCGTCCTGTAAAGGGAGCGGTGCCGGTAGGCATACGCGTGATCAATATCAATTGTAGGGAGGTAACGATATGGAAGCTGCCTGGTCATCAGTGCGGGGTATCTCTTCCGCAACCTGTCAATGAAAAGTTTCAGCCAGATATTCACAACTGGTTTATCAAGGAATCCATGTTTAAAAGCCAGACTGGAAGAGGCCGGAAACCTTCCGTATTTGTCATGGCTAACAGCAAAGTACTCCTCATACCTCGAAACCAGGTAGAATGATGCTGCCAGGAGATCAAAGGGAAAACCGGCATCCTGACTTGTTGACTCAAAGAGGATCGGAATCTCATGAAAACGCCTTACAGGAACTTCATGAGGGAAAATCTTTTGTTCAAACAACAATCCCGACGACTCCATGAAAAATCCTCCTCCGGGATCCTCTTTTGTGTAAGCTATTTTAGGTCCGTCAAAAGAGAGGTATACCTCTTTCGAATGAGTGAATTCAAGTGAAAGCCCTGAGATCTCTTCAAAAAGAAGATGAGAAATAAAACGCAATCGCGCGGTGACTGAAGAGGTGTAGAGCAGCAACACAGTTCATGAAGTTGGATGAGCCAAATTACACAAAAATCAAAAACTTTCGTACTTTTGACTGCCTAATTGAGCGATTTGACTAACATGCAAAACTTCATCGTATCGGCCCGGAAATACAGACCACAAACCTTTGCCACGGTCGTAGGGCAACCCTCCATTACTAATACATTGAAAAACGCCATCCTCCACAATCAGCTTGCCCAGGCGTTTCTCTTTTGCGGACCCCGGGGCGTCGGTAAAACAACCTGCGCGAGGATCCTGGCTAAAACGATCAACTGCGAGAACCTCTCCCCCCAGGCCGAAGCATGTGATGCCTGCCCCTCCTGTATCTCATTCAATGAAAACACATCCTTTAACATCTACGAACTCGACGGAGCATCCAACAATTCGGTTGACGACATCAGAAGCCTTGTCGACCAGGTTCGGATCCCTCCCCAAATGGGCAGATATAAAGTCTATATCATCGACGAGGTCCACATGCTCTCCGCCTCCGCCTTTAATGCCTTCCTGAAGACCCTGGAAGAGCCGCCAGCCTATGCGAAATTCATCCTCGCTACAACAGAGAAACATAAGATCCTTCCAACAATCCTCTCCCGATGCCAGATCTTCGACTTCCGGCGAATCACCGTCGATGATATTGCCACCCACCTGCAATATGTAGCAGGTGAAGAGCAAATCAATGCCAGTGAGGATGCCCTGCACATCATCGCACAAAAAGCAGATGGTGCAATGCGCGACGCTCTGTCTATATTCGATCAGCTGGTTAGCTTCGCCGGAAATGAGCTCACGTATGAGACGGTGCTGGAGAATCTGAATGTAGTTGACTATGAATACTATTTCAGTATTACCGAAAAGATCCTTCAGAAAGAAGTAGCCGGAGTGTTACTGGTTTTGAACGAGATCCTGGAGAAAGGCTTTGATGGCCAGCATTTTCTGGTCGGTTTCGGTGAACACATAAGAAACCTCCTGGTTTGCAAAGACCCATCCACAGTAAAACTACTCGAGACAGCGCCAAATATTCGACAACGATACCTTGAGCAAGCAACCGTTTGTTCTCCTGATCTGCTACTAAAAATACTGGATATCAACAACAAGTGTGACCTGAATTACCGGATTAGCAACAATAAACGACTTCACTTGGAGTTGGCCCTGATGCAGATGTGCATGCTGGGACAGCGGAAAGAAACCGATCCCCCATCCCTGATCCCAGATGCCGGACTAACATCACCCCCATTACCTCCATCACCTCCATTACCCTCATCACCCTCATCACCACCCATCGAACCCAAACCTTCCACATCGAAAAAATACGATAATCACCTCACCGGGACGATCTCCATCAAGGCACCTGTAAAACCGGATGTTAAAATTACAGATTCGGATACCGGGGAAGATGCCAATCGAACAGCTACACCTTTTACCAATGAGGAGCTAAAAACGCATTGGAAGGCATTTGCCACCGGACTGAAAACAGATTTTCCACATCTTGCTACAACACTCACCTCCAGGGATCCCTTGTTGAAAGATGAATGGGCGATTGATTTTGAGGTTGATAACCGTATCCTCGAAGAAGAGCTGAACCAGAAGCGCGGAGAGCTGCTCGAATATCTCAGACAAATGCTCGACAACTTCCAGATTACACTTCAAACCCGTATTCAGGAAAATCTGGTCGAGCGAAAACCATATACCGACAAAGAGAAATTCGAACAAATGGCAGCCAAAAACCCAGCTCTGAACAAACTTAAAGAGCAACTTGACCTGGATATCGAATACTGATGAAGAAGATCTTCTGCATTGGAGAAACCGTTCTCGACATCATCTTCCAGAACAATCAGCCTGTGGCAGCCAAACCGGGTGGCTCCATGCTCAATAGCGCTGTTTCTTTAGGACGGACTGGATTAAATCCGGTATTTATCAGTGATTTCGGACAGGATGAAGCCGGAGAATTTATCGAAGATTTTCTAAGAAACAATGACGTTAATACAACCAATGTTGAGCGGTTCACCGATGGTCAGACCGCAATTGCGTTGGCGTTTCTTGATGCCGACAAGAATGCCAGTTACTCCTTTTATCGGAACTATCCCGAGCATCGGGGATTGAATAATCTGCCGAGTGCAGCAGAAGGAGACATCGTCATATTCGGCTCATTCTATGCTATTAACTATGAAGTGCGACAACCCCTTTGGGATTTCCTTGTTCGTGCAAAATCCAACGGCGCATTCCTTGTTTATGACCCGAACTTCAGGAAACCTCACCTGAAAAAACTTCCTCAGTTTCAGCCATGGATACTCGAAAACATAAGTATTGCGCAAATTACACGTGGCTCAGCAGGAGATTTCATGCATATTTTTAACCTGAATGATGCCTCAAGTGTCTATAAAGAGATCCTAAATCATGGAGGGGAATCGCTGGTTTATACCAAAAGTAACGCAGGCGTTGAGGTGATCACACCGGATCTGCATCTGAAGGTTGACGTTCCCAACATATCCCCTGTGAGTACCATAGGGGCCGGAGATGCTTTCAACGCCGGGTTGATCTATTCATTTTCTCGGTTCACGGAACCAAATCCCCTGCCACTTGACCAGGCTGGATGGGAAAAAGTCATACAGTTGGCCGTAGATTTTTCCACCAACGTTTGCCTAAGCCTCGATAATTATATTTCGGTCGAATTTGGTAATGAAATCATAAAAAAACAGCAGCTATAGTTGGTTGATGTTTGTACATGAATAATTTAATGAATTGGTAATAAATTACTTACTAGCTGGTAGTTATGTTTAAATGGCTTTCGAAAACAATTCTGAAGTTCTTCGGCTGGAATACCAATGGAGCCCTGCCTATCGGGATTAAAAAAGCAGTTGTTGTTTCTGCCCCCCATACCAGTTACTGGGATTTTGTTGTTGGACGGCTAACGTTCTGGGCAATAAAGGTGAACATCAGGTTTCTAATTAAAAAAGAGGTATTCATTTTCCCCTTGGGATGGTTGTTTGAAAAGCTGGGAGGGTTACCGGTAGACCGTGGACAGTATAAAAGCAATATGGTGACCCAGGTTGTAAAAATGTTCAAAGAGCATGATGAACTTGTTGTCGTCATTACGCCCGAAGGAACAAGAAGACGGGTGGAACACTGGAAAAAGGGGTTCTATCTCATTGCATTGGAGGCAGGTGTACCACTTGCACTCTCGTTTATAGATTACGGCAATAAGACAGGCGGTGTTGGTCCGGTTTTCTATCCTACCGGGGATTACGAAAAAGACATGATCTTTATCCAGGATTTTTACAGGGATAAAACAGCCTGTCATCCCGAACGGTTCAACCTATCAAAAAAATATAAATCATGAAAGTCTCCAAAATCTCCCTCTCCCAGATCCGGCAGTTTCTGGATGCAAAAAAAATGGCCGTGGCAGGTGTTTCACGCAATCCAAAAAAATTTGGTTATCAGGCTTTTAAGGCCTTGCAGGGACAAGGGTATGAGCTTTTCCCTCTAAATCCGAATGCCACCGAGATTGACAACTTACAAGCCTATTCAACAATTTCCCAACTACCCGAAGAAGTTAAGCACCTTGTAATCCTGACACCAAAAACAGAGACAGAGAAACTTGTGATGGAAGCAATTGCTCATGGCATAGATCACATCTGGATCCAGCAGATGTCGGACACACCGGAAGCCATTAAGATTGCCTCTGAAGCAGGAGTATGCCTCGTTACCAGACAATGCATTTTCATGTGGGTCGAACCTGTGACAGGTATTCATAAGGTCCACAGGTCCATCAAGAAGTTCTTCGGCCTTCTGCCAAGGTAACCGGGTTCAATCATCTAATCATTACCTTTGCCCTGAAATAATCAGTCCCATTTGAATTCGAACCTAAAACCGGCTCTTCTTCTCTCTCTTTTTGCACTTCTTTTTCTAAGTGCTTGCAATGTTACCAAGAATCTTCCCGAAGGATCATTCCTGCTGGTAAAGAATAAGATTGAGATCGATACAAAGAAGGTCTCGACTGATGAACTCGCCGGATATTACCAGCAGAAGCCCAATAAGAAGTTTCTGGGAATGTTCAGTCCAGGGATTTCGTTCTATAACTGGGGAGCCAAAGGGAAGGATTCGAAGTTTAAAACATGGTTACGTACTAAGATTGGATCAGCCCCTGTTATCCTTGACACCAGCATGGTGACGATAAGCCTGAAACAAATGGGATTATACCTTGATAATATCGGCTATTTCAATACTACCTTATCCGACACAATCACCTACAAGAAGAAAAAAGCGAAGGTTATTTACCGGATTAAGACCAACACACCTTATACCATCAGGAATCTAAACTGGTCTATCACAGATACACAACTTGCCCGTTTTGTGTTCCGCGATACATCTAAATGCCTGATACAGAGAAATACCAATTACAACGCATATACCATTGATAAAGAACGAACTCGTATTACTACTGCCTTGATCAATCGCGGCTATTACCGGTTCACTTCCAACTATATCATCTTCCAGGTGGACAGTTCCCTGAATTCACGACAAATGGATATTACGGCGGAGATCCTGAACCCTGTAATTCTTAGTCTGGAGGACTTTGGAATGGTTATGGAATCAACTCACCGGCGGTATAAGATTCACAATATTTACATTTTCCCCCAATTTGATTACCAGAAAAGAGCAACACAGGTCTTTGATACTGTTGCTAAAACATACGAAGATCCTTACAAGGGGAGGAAATCGATCACCTATTATTTCATGTATAGAGATAAAATCAAACTTCATCAGCGAATCATTGCCCAAAATATCTTGCTCGAGCCTGACAGCTGGTACAATCTCAGAGACATTGATCAAACATACACCAGGTTGTCGGGGTTGCAGAACTTCAAATTAATCAACATCGATTTTGAGGATGCTGATCTTACCAATGAAGAAAGGAGCCTCTGGCCTTATCAGTTGAACAGTAAAGTTAAACTTGCGCGTTCATCATCACAATCCCTGAGCTGGAGTGCAGATGGGACTAACTCGGCAGGAGCTCTTGGAGTTGCCGCAAACATTGGATATATGAACCGGAATATATTCCATGGAGCACAGATCCTAAAAATAACATTGAGCGCTTCAACTCAGATGCAGGCTGGTGGAGGTCAGGGAGGATTGTTTAACACTATCGAGTTTGGAGCCAATGCCAGTGTTACATTTCCTCAGTTTCTGATTCCTATCAGGCAGGAGAAATTGCCTAAGTCATTCAAGCCAAAAACGACCCTTAGTATCGGTTACAATTTTCAGCAGAAACAGGATCCTGATTACGTAAGGCATATCGTCAATACCTCATTCGGTTATACCTGGATACAAAATCCCACACTTTCCCACACGCTGAATCCACTTGAAGTCCTGCTTGTCAAGATATTCCCAAGCCCCGAATTTACGGCAAAGCTTGACTCATTAGCGGATGAGCGCTATAAAAACCAGTATACGGATCATATGATTGCAGGACTGAAATACACCCTTACCTTCAGTAACCAGAAAGTCTCAAAGCATAAGGATTTTTTTTACATCAGGTCTAACCTTGAAACATCAGGGAACCTGCTTTATGGAATCAACAGCCTATTCAAATCCCCCAAAAACGATAATGGACAATATACCCTGTTCAATATTCAATATTCTCAATTTATTCGGCCCGACTTAGACTTTCGATTTTACAACCAATTTGGGAAAGGTTACTCAATTGTGTACCGGTTTTATGGAGGGATCGGCTTCTCCTATGGAAATTCCACCGTCCTCCCGTTTGAGAAGGCCTTTCTGGCAGGAGGTGCCAACGACATGCGAGGATGGAGGATGGGAGACCTCGGTCCGGGCTCCTTTCATAACGACACAGTTAGTCAGAACTTTGGCCAATTGGGAGACATGCAACTTCAACTGCAGATTGAGTACCGTTTCCCGATTTACAGTTTTTTTAAAGGTGCTTTTTTTACTGATATCGGAAATGTATGGTTGCTAAAGCCCTCGCCTGATTTACCCGGAGGTACTTTCTATTTTGATTCATTTTGTTGGCAATTGGGGATGGATGTCGGTATAGGTTTCCGGTTGGATTTCGACTTTTTTATTTTCAGGATTGACCCGGCAATTCCTATTCGGATGCCGTCGATGGACAGCAAAAACAAATGGTATTTCAGCAAGTTGCAGTTAAAGGATATTATTTGGAACTTCGGGATAGGGTACCCATTCTAGAAGCACCAATGACCAAAAGATTTGCTTTTTGTTATTTGTTACTTGACAATTTTCCGTACCTTTACATCCTCATTTTTGGGAGCATAGCTCAGCTGGTTCAGAGCATCTGCCTTACAAGCAGAGGGTCACAGGTTCGAATCCTGTTGCTCCCACAAGTAGATCAGCCACTTACAAGAGTTTTCGTGAGTGGCTGATTTCATTTGTACAAACATTTGTACGAACAATCCTTCTGTTTGTCAAATAGTCAGTTGCTCCAACTTAAAAAAGAGACAGCGGTTTCTTAGCTGGTAGGTATTCCGAATGAAACTTATGTAGATTCTTGTGTGCAAAGAGGCTGGACACACCGATGGCTTTGGCCATCTCAGGCCAATATAAATTAGCCACCCCTGAGCATTGATTGTTAATAGGTTGAAGTGGTCAACCAAAATCGGCGCAAGGTGGTCAGATGCATCGGTTCTTCCAGTTGGAGGAGTAGATTTATTAAGAAACAACAATATGTTTGATCCATTTAGTGAAAGCTACCGTCCTCGATGTTTTATTTCAATTCTTTTATAATATCTCTTAAATACCACATCGCCTGCCTGTTTGGATAGCTCCAATAATTCATGAATCCATACCCTTTTGGTGCATATGATACATGTTTTATCAGTAATGGTTTAAGGTCATTAATACGAAAAAAAACCACTGCAATGTTAGCTCTTGTTTTTGTCTTACTGATATTCTCTTCACAAAAAACTAAGCCAATATTATCTTTATATTTTTGTTGATCTACTTTTAATGCTTCAATTATTTTTTGAATTGTCTCATCGGAGAGTTTGTAATCTACATCATCTGAATAAACCTGATGCCAGTCTACCAATGCATTCTGGTCAGTAACAAAAGAAAAATCTTTAATGACATCACGTTTAAGTCTATTACTAACTTGCTCAAAAGGTGCAGCATTCTTTACGATTTCATTATTATCAACAAAAAACCTCAATATCTGATCAAGGTTGGTAAATTCCTCCTTTTTTGTAAATCGAGCATTTGAAAAATCACATCCCAACCAGACTAAAGGTGTATTGGGATTAATGATATCGCTTTTATTTTGAGCTGTGCAAAAATATGCACTTAGTGAAAAGAAAAGAATGAAGATTTTTTTCATAGCTCTACTTGTTGAGGTTGATTCTGGAGTATGTAGAGAGGCTGGAAGGGATGGTTCAGGATTGAACCGGAATCGAAGGGCTAAATATAATACAACTTAGCCTATATGTCAAGAAATAACGGATTTAAATGTTTTTTTCATTGCATTATCGGCATAATGGCGTCATTCAGGATGTCATATGGAAGGTTCAGCAGACGATCTCTGCCTGTTTGGTTTCTCCCACTACTTGACTTGGAATCTGTCTTAATCCCCTCCAGTGAATTAGTGTGAGGTGTTTTGTAGATTGTTGGAGCAGCCCTACATAAGACAATTGATTAGGCGGGTGATGGAGTTAGCATAAATGACATAGTAACTTATGATACATATTATACCACCTGCCTAATATCACCTCATTGATTTCAGCTTCCAGTTGTCCAACATCACTCTCTAGGCAATTCTCTAACCAACAAGTTACCTGGGTCACTCTCTGACATGATGCCGGCAGTAGAAGCTAAGCAAGTTTTTAAAACCCTTGACAATAATGGCTCACATGATTTTTCACGAACATAATAGTAAGAGCTACTGATCTGAAGATCCCATTGCATTACGATTTAATCGATGTCTTAGATTCTCAAAATCAAATGAAATCTTCTCATCCAATACTCTGGCATAGATTTGTGTTGTTCTGATGTCAGAATGACCTAATGCCTTAGATACTGTCTCAATCGGTACTCCGTTGGATAGAGTGACCACTGTTGCAAAGACATGGCGAGCTACATGAAATGATAACGGTTTTTGAGGTCAACATAGACCAGGCCGGTATAACAGCTGAATACAAATGCATCCCTCACTAACTCCAATTTTAGGGATAATCCAGAGAGGTTCTCAATTGCCTCTGGAGGCCCCATTCAGCGATTCCCTCTGAAGACTAAGGCACTATAATTTTATGGGTCTCTACCCTGTTTTGAAAATACAGCTGAAGGATATACAGGGAGGGTTTCAGATCAATTGACAGACTATTGCCTTCAAAGGCGCCACGTCTCAGTACCATTTTACCTTTGAGGTCTGTGATTGTTATAGCTTGAACACTAATAGTTTTGTCAAATCTAATTCTATTACCTTCCACAGGATTTTGAATAGACACGGCCTCGACAGATGAGATCAAATCAACATCAGCCAGTATACAGCTTTCCGACAAGGTGTTCAGGTTTTCAATTAGTCCTTTTGGTGTCATATCCAGTCCATTGAAACCAGGGTAAGTCTCCGGATACTTTTCCGCTCTAAACATCATGTTCTCAAACATAGGGATGACCTCATACTGATTATAGATTCCAGTTGGACAAACGGGATTTTTATATGTCCATAGATGTTCCCCGTTTTTGGTGAGTTCTGATACTTGTCCCAACGAAGTTTGGCAGATAATCAAGTTACCATTTGGCAGGCTTTGAGTTCCAGATTGCTTTTGTTCATAAACCACTCCTCCCAGAATTGATCCACTCCAAGACCATTCAAAATCCAGGGGTGCAAACACATTGTTCTCTTTCACATAGGCTCCACTTTCAAATGTAGGAGTTATTAAATGTATGGAGCTGAATGTTAGGGTCCCATCACCACCATTATTAAAGACTGTCATTTTCCCTTCATCCAGATATCCAGTTTCGACCCATTTACCATCATGAGGCAAAAATAGTTTTTGATCTTGAGCTCCTCCTTCACGGTACACTTCTGAATTTCCCCACCGCCATAAAAAATCTCCCCCCATACCAGAATTTCCTCCTGTATGACCCGCAGCTTCCTGGGTAGTTGTAGTATGATCGATGATATGTAATTCGCCAAGATGTCTGGCTGTCATTAGAATCTGATCGAGTTCAGCATTGTAACAAACAGCATTTACATGTGTATAATCTTGGGTGTTACCATTTTGAAAGTTGATATCCAAAAGTTCAGGATGATCATGGACAATACCATAATTTGCCTTTGTTGCATCAAAATCTTGAATTAGATGATCAAAATATTTCCATTCCCAAACGACTATGGCATCATTGGTTCCAACCGGAGAAAGTTCAACCAACTTGTCGAGCCAGAAGTTTGGGAAAACGTTTGAAGAGTCTCTCCCTGCAGCAATCATTTGAGCCTGTGAATAAATGTCACGGACCAAACATAATATGTTTCCATTAGGGAGAGGTTGAATATCATGATGTTGTCTAATTCCATTCGCTGAAGTAGGGTAAGACCAAAGGAGGTTATTTTCCCAATCGCGTATTTCCAGAGAATCCTTTCCTGCACGCAACAAGGTTCCGGTAGTTAAAAAATAACAGGTTTGTCCAGGGGCCTCAGAAAAGATCCATTCATTAATTTTTTCTCCGCAGTTGTTGATCAAATATACACTATTTATCCCTTCGGGGCTAAATAGTGTATAACCATCAGAAGTTTCAGATTCATGGAAAAGAAGGCCAATAGTCGGAGTTTGAGAATGGACGAGAAATCCAACTCCCAGAATTGTTGTAAGCAGAAAATATTTGAAAAAATAGCTTTTCATGATCAGTTCAATTATTAATTGTAATTATGGAAAACAGGAAGAGGTATATAGATGTTTTCTACTGGTAAAAATAGGAAAGATTTTGTTACCAATTACCTGATTATAAAAACATTTATATGCGGAAAATGTAATATGATGTCTGAAGATAGCGTGTTTCCACATGTCACCAGATCATCTGACTATAAAGAGAAGGGAAGCTGAAATTATTCCTAACCAAGGTGCAAGTTTTGCCCAATTTCGGTTTTCAGATAATTTGTCTATGATCTTCATATTTTGTCATTAGTGGGAGTTTTAATGTAATAGCCGCTAACGGGTGGCCTTCACACAACGGTCAGGGATTGCTTGGCCGGGAGTTTGTATTCGTTTTTTGTTCATTTATTTCCTTTGTCGTTCACTTTGAATCACTTGGCCTACCTGGCTTCGGGTGCAGGCTTGTTACAGGCGTCTTAAATAATCGAATAATTTGTACCAGGGCCAGATCCATATTTCTCTATCAGGCTTCTTGCTATTAAACTTGGTAAAATACGTTTAACTGTAGGGTTTGGTATTCCTAAACTACTAGCTATTTCGCCAGATTTACAACCTGGATGATTGCTTATAAAAGTTACTATTGATTTTTCCTTTGGTGAAAGCTGAGATTCGGTTCCTTTGGTTTCAAGTTTAAGCATTAATTGTCTTTGTATTTTCAATAAAGCATCAATAAAGAAATTCATCCATTCACTTACATCTTCATTTGGTCGTTGTGCCTGACAACCCATTAAAACTCGATAGTATTCTGTTTTCCTGCTCTCTATTTCATGCTCAAAACTTACATACTGAACC
>CAZXQU010000029.1:0-34371 GCA_964642545.1 uncultured Prolixibacteraceae bacterium
AAACTCAGGTGCATCGTGGGCATAATACTTCTGGCTTACAAACGCATTTCCGAATACAGCATGGGAGTAAGAGTTGTTTGCAAATTTGAAATCGATCCCTGTTACATTGGCTGAATACCCATTGTCGGCGCGATATAAATTGGTGTTCAGTACAGAAAAATAGGAGTTGTTTTTCAACGCCTGGTCGACGACCAACATGTTGTAGTTGGTGAAACCCTGGGTCAGCATCCGGCGCTTTTCTCCAGTGATTGTATCCCTGACGGTGGCCCATGTATTTGCTGAAATGCCGTTAAATATGCCAATCCCCAATCCCTTACTGGTTCGTCCCGAAACTTTTGTGGCATTAATCAACCGAGTTTGTGTCGGATTCTCCTGAACCACCTCGTTGTTGTCGAGTTGGTCGTAAACTTCGTTGTAGTCTTCCGGAGTGTTGCCAACGCGCCGTGTGTAAAAGACGCCGCCTTTGTCAAAAAGTTCAACCCCTTCGGTAAAAAACTGCCTCTTCTCCGAATAATGGATTTCGAACGGGGAGAAGTTGTAGATCTGGTCATCTGATTGTACTTGTCCGAAGTCGGGGATGAGGGTCATATCCAGTGTAAAACTCTGACTGATGCCATATTTCAGGTCTGCACCGTAGTTGTATGAGAACTGCCACTCTTTGTTATCCGGATTCTTTTCAACATACCCTGAAACGTAGGGTGTCAGCGAGAGCCGTAGGGGTGGTTTGATGCCCTGGATTCCCTGCAGCAGTCCTGATTGGTTTACGACTCCCTGAACTTTTGCATCGATAAAGTTCCAGGAGGAAAGCTCACGGGTTCGCCTGACATCCCGCTGGCAGTTCATACCCCAGGTTTGGATCTCCTGTTTCGAAAATCTCAGCGCAGAGTATGGGATCTTCATTTCAACAATCCATCCTGTTTCGTTAACACGTGCTTTGCTTTGCCAAACAGCATCCCAGCTCACATCCGTATTGAAATCGCTTTCCGAGGAGACTTTATAATCTGTTTGAACATCTGATGCATACACACGGAAGGCAAATGCATTCAAGCCATCATCAAACGGACTCAGCATCAGTGTGAAGAAATCAGCATTCAGGTTGTCAGAATCACGCAGTCCAAGTTGTTTCAAAATGCTGTCGGGAGAAGGATCGTGCATGATCGCCCCAACATAAAGTCCACTATCGTCGTAAAGAAACTTGACCTGGGTTGGCAGGGAGGCCGATGCTCCGTTGTATGGCCGCTGCTGGATAAAGTCCTCTGCAGCAGGTACTCCTTCCCACACTGGCTCATCCAGGATGCCGTCAATTTTGATCTGTTCACTTATCTGAACCGCTGACACATTTTTTTTAACATCTTGGGAAAATCCCTGAAATGCACTAATAACGATCGAAACCGCAAGAAGAAGTCTAATCAGCAGAAGGTTCTTGAGGGGAAATGTCATCAGGAAATCAGGAAATTAGGAAAATACACTCAAACACTCATACACGCATACTCTCATACCATCTAAAGTTCTCATCATCAAAGCAGACAAAAATAATCTTTTCCGGGAGATTGTTATGCAAAAGATACTCGTTTACGGTTGAGAAAGCGATTTGTGCAGCCTCTTTTTTGGGGAAACCGTACACGCCCGTGCTGATATTTGGGAAAGCGATGGTTAGGCATCCGTTTTCCCCTGCCTTACTGAGGCTTTCCCGATAACATGAGGCCAGGAGGTCCTTTTCATTATTGATGCCTCCACGCCATACAGGTCCCACGGTATGGATTACGAACCTTGCAGGAAGCAGAAACCCAGGTGTGATTTTTGCCTCACCGGTTTTACAGCCATTCAGAATCCTGCATGCTTCAAGAAGTTCAGGCCCTGCAACCCTATGAATTGCCCCATCAACGCCACCCCCGCCCAGCAATGATTTGTTGGCGGCATTGACAATGGCATCAACCTTCAATTTGGTGATATCTTGCCTGGTCAGTTCAATGTTGCACTTCATGATGTTTGTTAGAAATAGTTGCCAAAATGCTTCAAAAAAGATTCATGTACAAGACCGTTCGTGGCGATGATCTCCTTCCCGAAGAGAAAGTTGTGTCGATTACTAAAGTCACATACCGTTCCTCCGGCATTCCTGACCAGCAGGCTTCCTGCTGCCACATCCCAGGGACTCAGTCCGTATTCATAGAACCCATCCAGCCTGCCGCATGCCACATAAGCGAGATCAGCGGCTGCCGATCCGAGTCTTCTGATACCTCGGGTATGTTGCATCAAAAACTTGAAAAATCCGAGGTATTCCTCCAGCCTGCTGTAATCATAATAGGGGAACCCCGTTGCAAAGAGGCTGGAATGGAGGTCCTTTGTCCTTGAAACCGTGATCAACTCTCCATTCAGCCGGGATGGGGCACCTTTCCATGTGGAGTACATCTCGTGCTGACCAACTTCATAAATCACGCCGAGAATAATCTCATTATCCTTCTGCAGAGCAATACTAATGCAATAAACCGGTATGCCATGGATGAAGTTAGTGGTTCCATCCAGTGGGTCGATGATCCAGGTTAGATCTCCGGCCAGCAACTCCGGACTCTCCTCAGCAATAAACCCGCAACCCGGTACAAGTTGTGACAAGCCATTAACAAGCTGTTGTTCTGCTTGCTCGTCGACATAAGTCACAAAATTGGCATGACTCTTCTCCCGGATGTCGGCCTGGGTAAATTTGGTTGCTTCCTGGCGGAGAAAATTTCCGGTCTCTTCACAAAGCCGGCAAACGGAAAGGGTTAACTGTTCAAGTTCCATGTCAAGTTTCGAGTTTCGAGTTTCGAGTTTCGTATTTCCTAATTTCCTAATTTCCTAATTTCCTAATTTCCTTCTTTTCCCACCACCTAAAATACCAGAACCCCAGAAGGCCTACGATCATCAGTCCAATGGCAATGATCTGTGCCTGTGTGACCTGTATGCCAATAATTTCATATGGTTTGTTGATTCTAATCTCTTCGATCAAAAATCTCTCCACTCCATTCAAGATCAGATAGATAGAGAACAAGTATCCAGGAGTTTTTATAAGTTTCCGAATCGACATCAGGGTGCCAAAAATCACGAGTCCCATCAAAGTTTCATAGAGTGGTGTAGGATAGACCGGGTAGGGGAGGACATAGCAGTGCTCTCCGCCACAACCAGGAATTAGATGCCCGGCATTGATTACATTGTGGGGATAGGTAAAGCTCCATACCCAGTCGGGGAGGAAACTGAGCCATTCGGGAATGGGATTTGGGTTTGCCACTCCCCAGCATCCGTCGCCTGAGATTTGGCATCCAATCCTGCCGATAGCATATGCCAGGATCAGTGCGGGAGCGATAGCGTCAGCAATGTAGGGAAACCGAATCTTGTTTTGCCTTGTGTACCAAACAACGGCGATGGCAGCAATGATAAGTCCTCCGTAAAATGACAATCCGGAAAATGAAAATATAGTCCCCAACGGATCTCTGATAAGGTCTTCAAGGTGTTCAACCGTATCAAAGATCTTCGACCCTATGATGCCGAAAATGGCTGCAACCAACAGGATTGTACCTGTTAGTTGATAGGGATGGATCGTAACTTCTTCAGATATTGGCTGATCTAGACGCTCTTTTCGTTTTTTATAGTAGTGGTAGATGGAAAATCCAGCTGCCAGTAGCACTCCCCCTATAAGACTTCCATGCGATGAAAGCATATATTCCTGGGGATTGTCGCTGAAAGCATGATAATCCAGGATTAAACCAATCCCTTTCCACCCCAGAAGGAAACCGAAAATAGCAGAGAAAAACAGGTCCTGGAGTGTCGCAGGCGCTCCCTTCATTACCTGTTTTTGTTGAGCCTCAATGAGGCCCTCATTCTCTTTCCGTTTCAGCTCGAAATAGAGAACCACTGCACCAGCGATAAATGCCATGGCAATCATAAACCCATAACTCTGGATGGGGATGTTCAGGTTTGTGCCGAACAAATAATTGATTACATCGCTGATCCTGGGAAACATATATGTAAATTACGAATTACGAATTATGAATTATGAATTATGAATTATTTCACCCTACATCACCTCATAACACATATCACCATCCAGTTTCTCAAGCCTCACACTTCTGATCTCATTCACGAGTGCCGGATCAAATGCTGTTTTCACTTTGATATAGTTCTCCGTGAATCCATGCATCATTCCATTTTTATTGTCTGATTCGAACAGTACTTGTGCTTGGCACCCTTTGTTGAATTGATAAAAAGCAAGCTTTTTTATATCGGAAAGATGGTGCAGTAGTTCGCTGCGGCCTTTTTTCTCGTCTTTTGAAATCATTTCTGTCGACCTTGATGCAAACGTGTTTTCTCTTCTGCTATAGGAGAATACATGCAGGTAGGAAACAGGAAGTGCTTCGAGGAATGTTCTGGTCTCTTCAAAATCAGCTGCTCTCTCTCCCGGGAAGCCTACAATGACATCGGCGGCTATACAGGCATGTGGCATCAGGTCTCTGATCTTTTTCACACGGTTGGAATAAAGTGCTGTGTTGTATTTGCGTTTCATTGCTTTCAGGGTGTTGTTACAACCCGATTGCAGCGGAATATGGAAGTGGGGTAGGAATTTATTCGAGGATACAACTTGTGCAATAATCTCATCATTGAGCAGGTCGGGTTCTATAGAAGATATCCGAATCCGTGGAATCATGATGTCTTTTTCCAACGCTATGAGCAACTGAAGCAGCGTCTCTCCGTTATGTTTTCCAAAATCGCCGATATTGACTCCGGTCAGGACGATCTCCTTGACTCCTGAATCAACGATCTCGCGCGCTTCATCAAGGACATGAGCAATGGTGTCGCTGCGGCTCTTTCCCCGAGCAAGCGGAATCGCACAATAGGAGCAGTGGTAGTCGCATCCGTCCTGGATCTTTAGAAACGAGCGGGTACGGTCGCCAACAGAATATGAAGGGATAAAGTCGTTGCCTGATGCCTGATACACCCCCAAACCCCCTAAAGGGGGCTTACTCCCCTCCCCTTCAGGGGAGGGGTTGGGGGAGGGGTGCTCCCTTTCTATCTCCTCCAGCAAATTAAACTTCCCCTGATGCCCTAAAACGATATCAACCCCCTCCATTTTCGCTACCTCTCCGGATTTAAGTTCAGGGAAGCAGCCGATAACTGCTATTCTGGCATCCAGATTAAGCGCATGAGCCTGCCTGATTGCTGCCCTGCATTTTTTCTCTGCAGTAGCTGTCACTACGCAACTGCTGATAACATAGATATCTGCTTTATCATGAAAATCGGTGAGATGATATCCCTTATCCGCGAATTGTCTGGATAGACTGGAGGCTTCTGCAAAATTCACTTTACATCCGAAGTGGTGAAAAGCAATGGACGGTGGTTTCATGGTGCAAAAGTACGGAAGATATTACTTCCTGAGGTACTGTTGAAGGATAATCCCACTGACAATAAAGCCCAGTCCGATCACTGTTGAAAGCAAGATTGTCTCACCAACGGTAAACCGGATGATAATGAGTGAGATAAAAGGAGAGAGGTAGATGAGGTTTGAGACTTTGGCCGTATTGCTCGAGTAGTTTAGTGCTTTCAGCCAGAGGATAAAAGTAAGCCCCATCTCGAAAATACCGAGATAGACGGATCCGGTAATGCCTTCCCAGCTTGGTATGAGAAAATCACCTCTGACAAGATAGAGAGCCAGGATATAAAGGAATCCAAAACAAAAGTTCAGGAAAAGTTTGCTGACATCCTCCCGTGAATCTTTCATATTCAGGATCCAGTACAGGGCCCAGAAAATAGCACTACCCACGGCAAGCAACACGCCAAGCGGACTGGAAAATGTAAGTCCGAGGATATCTCCCTGGGTGGAGATGATCAGCAACCCAGAAAAGCTGATCAGGATGGCGACAAAACTCCATCCACTGATTTTCTGTTTTAGCAGCGGAATCGATAGAAGAACCAAAACAAGAGGCCAGATGTAATTGAGTGTACCCGCCTCCTGCGCTTTCAACAAATCATACGCCATCAATAATACAACATAGTACAGGAACGGGTTGAGTAGTCCGAGAATCGCCGAATTGGCCCAATCGCGAAGGCGAAGCTCTCGCAATAACCTCAGCTTTTGCTGGAAGAGGAGGATGACAAATAGGACAATCACAGCAATTAGATTGGAAAACAGCAACAGCTGAGTAAAATCAATGTGCCTGAGTGAGATTTTCATAGCAGAGCCAATCGTACTCCAGAAGAGCACGGCACTCAGGGCAAAGAAGTAAGCTTTTCGCTGGTTTTTCATCCGGGAGGCGAATGTACTGATTTCTATTCACAAAAAATTCATACTTTTGTCATATATAAATTTGGGAACTCTTATGAAACTTGCTGTTGTTGCGTTAGGAGGCAATGCACTGCTCCAAAGTGGTCAAAAAGGAACAATTGACGACCAGGAAGCCAATGCTAAAGCTACCTCCGAATGTCTTGTAAAACTGTTAAAACGAGGGTATAACATTGTGATTACACATGGTAATGGCCCTCAGGTTGGAAATATCATGCTGGCCAATACGGCCGGTGAAAAGATGTTTGGCGTCCCTGAAATGCCACTCGATATTTGTGTTGCATACTCCCAGGGATTTATCGGATACATGATTGAGCAACAGTTAAAGAATGTGCTGGAAGCTCATGATATGGAGCGTGATATTATCACCATCACAACCCAGGTACTTGTGAATAAAGATGATCCTGCGTTTGAGCGACCAACCAAACCCATTGGACCCTATTATACTAAAGAAGATGCTGAACGGATTACCAAAGAGACGGGTGCTCCCTTTGCAGAGGATTCCCGTGGAAGAGGGTGGAGAAAAGTAGTGGCTTCTCCAACGCCATTGGTAATAATGAATAAGAAGACAATTGAACGGATTGCCAGGCAGGGGCAGATCGTCATCGCTGTTGGTGGTGGTGGAATTCCTGTTTTTTATGTTGCTCCCAACAAACTTCAAGGCATTGATGCTGTGATTGACAAAGACCTGGCATCTGCTCTGTTAGCTTCACAAATCAATGCCGATAAGTTCTTTATCCTAACTGATATTCCAAAGGTTTGTTTGAATTATAATACTCCGGAGCAAAAAAGTCTTGATCAGATTACAATAGCCCAAGCCAAGCGCTATCTTGAAGAGGGCCAATTCCCGGAAGGAAGCATGGGCCCAAAGATCAGGGCGGCAATTCATTTCGTAGAGCGCTCAGGTAAAGATACAATCATCACTAAAACAACGATGTTGGGGATTGACAATGGGGGAACCAGGGTTACATTGGTTTAATGGCTAAAGACCATCTTCTTTACCTCTATTCCATCAATCCTTTGAAGTTCTTCCATCAGTTTGATAAACTCCGATGGGTGGCCTGAGAGTTCCAACAGGATCAACCCGTGGCCTAAAGTTCCGGTATCTTTGTCTTCATTGATTCCAAACCTGGTTCGGATGGAGCAGCCAAATTTTGTAAGGGTATACTGTACCCTTGCTGAATCATGTTCCCGGTTGGTTATGTGTATGCCTATTACCCATTTTTCATGCATGGAGAAGAAAGTTTACTTGTTAAATGGTTTACGGATCACTGTTAAAGGGAAATTAACCGTAAATGATGTTCCTTGTGAATTATCAACATGGATTTCTCCATTAATTTGTTCAACCAGCAGTTTGACAATAAACATACCCATGGTTTTCTGCTCCTCCATCTGAAACCCTTCTGGCAACCCAACACCATTATCAGATATGAGAAGTGAAACCTGGTTATTTGACTTTTTTAATCGGATGTAAATCGTTCCATTCTGGATTGATGGAAAAGCATATTTGATCGAATTTGTTAACAGCTCGTTGACGATAAGTCCAATAGGGAGAGCTGTCTCAATGGAAACATCCATGGGCTCAAAATCAGTCTCCAGGTTAAGAACAGGTGAAGAAAATGAGCTAAGAATTATAGAAGTTAACGCTTTAAGGTATTCATGAAGCTTGATTCTATCAAGGTCTTCTGATCTGTACAGGTGTTCGTGGATCAGCGCCATTGAACGAATCCGCATCTCGATATCTGAAATTATTCTTTTAAACTGCGGGTCTGAAATCTGCCTCATCTGTAAACTTAACATGCTGATCACAATCGCCAGGTTATTTTTCACCCGATGGTGAATCTCCTTCATCATAATCATTTTCTGCTCGGATGCCTGACGTAGTTCATCCTCCATTTTTGTTTTTTCGTTGAATTCAGCTAATAGTCTTTTATATTGGGCATCCAGTGCTTTCTGATGCAGGAAGTTCTTTTTGTTAAGAAGTTGAAATGTATAAGCAATGAAAAAGCCAAGGACAGCTGTTCCAACAACGAAAAAGAGGTTGTTCAGAGCCAGTGTAAAATTGTCCTGGAATGAGTGGTTAAATATACTTGCCAGGATATATGCTACGAGTATTAGTAATCCCAATGATATGAGAACAGGAAAGGGGAGCCTGTAAAATGTATACAGCCCTATTGTCATCAGCATTACCCAGGCATAATAATATTGAAATCCCCACTCACCGGTATTGGATGATACGCCAACTACAAAAACGGTGACGGCGAGCAATATATTGATGATGATAAAGATGGTGGATAAATAGGGTTGGAGCTTACGAAAGAACAATACCAGAATTGATATGAGGAAAAATGGAATGATGATGCCGAACCTCATAAAAAACTGAAGTTCTTCCTTGCCCGGAAGAAACAACTCATTCACGGCGGCGAATACAAGAAAGAGCAAAAGATTCGCAACCAATCCCTTCCGCATGCTGGGGATGGATGAGTGGAGATTGAAGTCGATGAACTCCTTGTTGAGTCTTTTCCGCTCCTCCCGGTTCATTTTCGACTAGTTTATACAGTAAAAATCATACGTTGTACTTCAATGCCTCCGATATCACTGAGCTCTGATTCCATTCGTTCGCACTCTTCAGGAGTCCCAGAGAGTTGGAGAATAATTACTCCAACCCGGCTGCAAATATCTTCCGATACTTCATGAAATCCTACGCGTGAACTGATCAGGTGTGCATTTTTGGTCAGGACCTGCTGGGTGCGTCCCGACTCTTTGATCCTATCTCTGATTAAAAGCCCTAGAACCCGTATTTCGTTGACCATTGTTAAAAGTATATATCTCTGTTACCTTCTTTGATTTGCTGAAGCCTCTCCTGGAGAAGAACTTTAAAAGGACCTTCTGGCATTTCCGCCAACTTTTCGCGGATCAGGCGATATCCCTTTTCTTTTGTTTCAGGGGGAGCATAATCCTCGAGGTATTCTGCCATGGTCAACAGTGCATTGGGCTGGCAATACCGTTTGATGAACCCAGGTACCGAGAACTCCATAAAATGTTCTCCTGTCCGGCCTAGCCTGTAGCAAGCTGTACAAAAGGATGGGATGAACGAATGGTCAATAAGTTCTACCATGATTTCATCCAATGACCTGTTGTCATTGATCTGGAACTGCTCGAAGTCTATATCCTGAACCTCTCCCGCCTTCCTTTTTGCATAGCCCCCCATTTCGATATTTGTACCTCCATCGATTTGCGAGACACCAAACTGCAGGATCTCATTCCTGATGGAAGCTGGCTCCCTGGCAGTAAGAATCAACCCCGTATAAGGCACTGCCAAGCGTAGTATGGCTACCAATCGTGTAAATTCCTCATCACTTAAAAGGTGTGATTTGTCTATATCTAACTCCGAGGCATACTGGATCCTTGGAAATGAAATTGTATGAGGCCCTACCTGGTAAACTGCTTCAAAATGATTTGTATGCCGTAGCAATCCCAAAACATCAAACCTCCAGTCATAAAGTCCGAAGAGTGCTCCGATGCCCACATCATCTATCCCAGCTTCCTGGGCTCTGTCGAGAGCAGTCAGTCGCCAGTTAAAATCCTGTTTAATACCCCCCAGATGAACCTTTCTGTATGTCTCTTCATGGTATGTTTCCTGGAAAATCTGATAGGTGCCAATGTTGGCATCCTTGATTATCCGGAAGCCGTCCACATCGAAAGGAGCCGCATTGATGTTAACCCTTCTGATTTCGCCAGGGCCAGATTTTACCGAATAGACAATTCGGGTGGTATCAGCAATAAACTGTGCGTCATATTTTGGGTGTTCACCATACACCAGGATCAATCTTTTTTGCCCGACATCTTCCAAAGCTTTCACCTGCTCTATCAACTCTTCAGTACTGAGCGTTGTTCGTTTAACTACATGGTTGTCAGACTTAAAACCGCAGTAAGCGCAATTGTTTATACAAAGATTTCCTATGTAGAGAGGCGCGAAAAGTACGATACGCTGACCGTAGACGCGCTCTTTTAACTGCTTAGCTCCCTCTTTGATTTCGGCTATCAGGTCAGGATCATTGGCATTGATCAAAACAGCTGTCTCTTCCATTGTCAGACGTTGTTTGTCCATGCTTTTTGCAATTACATCCCTGACACGTTGAGGTGGCGAAGATGTATTGTTGATAAGACCCCAGATCTCGTTGGGGTCAATAAAGGGCTTCATTCGTTGGTCCTTGATGGCAAGGATCTCGGGTCGGAATATCATCGTAGTTGTCTCAAGTATTCCCTACAAATTTATGAAATATATTGGTGCTAAGCTTGGATTCTCTTACGGTTTAGTTCAGAGATATAGACTCCGCCAATAACGATGATCATCCCGAGGATCTTTTGCAGAGAAAACCGCTCGTCGAGAAGAAAAAATGCAAATACTGCTGTGAAAACAGGTATCAGGTTGGAGAAGATGTTGGCCTTGCTCACACCCAGGATCTTCACTGAATGGGCAAAGAAAACAAACGCTAAGGAGGAGGCAAGAATGGCAAGAAACAGGAATGAAGAGATGATTTCCCGGGTTGGAGCTATGGTGAATGCCTGTTGTGCCTCCAGGACGAGAAATAGCGGGAGAAACATGAAAACTCCTATCAGGTTTTGAATGGCTACAATAAACAGTGGGGAATAGGTTTCTGCCAGTTTTTTCAGTAGCACAGAGTACATCAGAGCCGCAAAGACAGCACCGGCCAAACATAGTATCCCTATACCCGATACCTCCAGTTGAAAGTTTTTGGAGAGGAGCATAATAGATATGCCACAAAAAGAGAGAGCAATCCCAATGAAATTGAACCATCGAAGTTTCTCACGGAATGCGAGGTATCCTGCCAACGGTGAGAATACAGGGATGGTGGCAATGATCACGGCGGTGATTGTGCTGGTTGAGTATTTAAGGCCATAATTCTCTCCAAGAAAGTATAAAAAAGGGTTAAACAGGGCGCTAAGCAGGAACCATTTAATGTCTTTCCGGAGGATCTTATTTCCTTTGCGAAAAATAATTATGAGTGAAAATAAGAATATGGAAGAGAGGACCAGCCGGATGAAAATTATCGTGACAGGCTGGTAATACTTCAGTAAAATAGTTGTCCAAATAAATGACATGCCCCAGAATAACATGGCAACCAGGGCATAAAAGTAGACAGGTACAGTTTGCTTTTTCAAGGTGCGAAATTACATTTTTTAAATACTTTTATGAAAAAGTTGTAACAACAAGAATAATGTCAAGTCATTTGACCAAAAATTAGCCATTTGGAGCACAGCCTGAAATACATTCACCAGGATCTTGTTGAAGGGTGCAAGCATGGGGACCGAAAATCCCAGTTTAAAATCTACAAGCTATACTACAAAGCAATGTTTAATACCAGCCTCAGAATATTGAATGATACAGCAGAAGCAGAAGACAACATGCAGGAGTCGTTCCTGGATGCTTTTCGCAAGATCGAACACTACTCTGGGGAGGGTACTTTCGGCTCCTGGTTGAAGCGTATTGTCGTCAATAATGCACTGGATACACTCCGCAAAAGACGGGATCAAATCTCTATTGATGATGCCGGAATTGACATCCCTGAAGAGGAGGATCAAGATTCGGAAGAAGAGATTCAGCTTCAGGTTCAGGAGATAAAGAGTGCTATCGCCCAGCTGCCGGAAGAGTACCGGATTATCCTCTCTCTCTATCTTCTGGAAGGATATGACCACGAAGAGATCAGTGAAATCCTGAAGATATCATACAACAACAGCCGGACTCGGTTTTCCAGAGCACGTCAAAGGCTGTTACAGATTATCAGTAAAAACAGATTTACCAAAGAGATTAACTATAACTAGCCATGAATAACCTCGATAAATTCATTATAGATCATGCGGAGATGTTTGACGACGAGGAACCGTCAGTAGGCCATTTCGACCGTTTCGAACAGCGACTTGATACGCTTAAAGCATCCAGTGTGAGGCAATCTCATGTTCGTCTTTGGATGAAAATCGCTGCAGGAATTATCATTCTGATGACTGCAGGTCTCGCCATCTTTGACCTGGCAACCCATGATTTTTCAACACGGACGAATTTCCAGGAAGCTACGCTGGGTCTTCCTGACGAACTGATTGAGATCCTCAATATCTTTGAAAGCCGATCGGATCAGCAAATGACGGAGTTGAACCAACTGGCACAAAATTGTCCAAATGGGTCCCAACTGGTTCAAACAACACAGAAAGAGTTAGACCAGTTCGACCGTAATATGACTGATCTCGTAGATGCCTTAAAGGAGAATCCTTCCGACAATCGCGTCCAGACCGCATTGATCCAGAATTGTAAAGCCAAAGAGTCGCTCTTGAGTGATGTGATCTTTCAGGAGAAAATGAAAAAATGCAACGAATAATGAAAACGATGAAACAATTTAGATATAGCCTGATCCTGCTTGTCGCATTTCAGGTAGCTTCTTATGTTGCGCAGGCAGCACAGAAAGATGGCATCCAGAAAGTCATTAAAAAAGAGTTTACTGTTCAGCCCGATGCAACGTTGAGACTGGATAACAGGTTTGGTGACATTACCTGTACTATCTGGGGAAAAAATGAAATTTCGGTGGAAGTCACGTTGTCTGTCGAAACCAAGTCGGAAGAGACAGCTGAAAAGTTCTTTTCCAAGGTCGACATTTATTCACTGGGTTCGGAATCAGAGGTTGAGGTAACGACGAAGCTGGCGAAAAACATGAACTCCAAGGGCCATTTCAGCATTGATTATAACGTGATGATGCCGGCTTCCGTAGTGCTCGACCTTTCTAATGAGTTTGGGGACGTTATGATCAGCGAGCTGTTCGCCAAAAGCGCGATACGTGTTGCCTACGGTAAAGCTTCTATCGGGAAACTCAACCATGGCGATAACCTGCTGAAAATCTCGTTTGGCAGTGCAACCGTTAAGTCCATGAAAGGTGCTGTTGTATCGCTGGAATTCTCTAAAATGAGACTGGATTATGCAGGCAGCCTGAGAATCAATTCTAAATATTCGGATATTGATGCCGATGAGGTAATCGTCATGGAAGGCACCGTTGAAGGAGGAAAAATTGACCTGCAGCAGACATCCGTGCTGACGATTGAAACCAAACTCTCGAGTTTTACTGTCGGATCGGTAAAACAGAAAATTGTCCTTGATGCCGAATTTGGGAGTTTCAATGTTAAAACTGTGTCACCTGAGTTTAAATCACTGGTAGTTGAAAACCAGCATGGGAGCGTAGGGATTGGAATTCCTGAGACCCTTGGGTACACCCTTGATGCCAAGTCACAATTCGGGTCCATTAAATTCTCAAAGACGAATGCTTCATTCTCCTTGTCAAATGTATCAGGACAGGAAGAAATCTATAAAGGAACTGTTGGTGAGAATCCAACAGCAAATGTCAAAATCAGGAATGAATTTGGCAGTATTAATCTGAAACCATAAAAATTAACACCATGAAAACAATGAATCAATTCAAAACAATCCTTGTAATCTTCCTGCTTTCAGGAATGTCGGCTGCCGTTGCCATGCCACTATCCAACACCTATAAAAATGAGAGTGTTCAAAAAGAGACCCGCGATGTTGGCTCCTTTACCGGAATTAAAGTTGGCGGCGCTTTCGAAGTCTTCATCAAACAAACCGGCACTCCTGGTGTTGTTGTTGAGGCCGATAGCGATATCCTCCCATATATCGTAACTGAGGTAAGCGGTGGAATCCTGAAAATTGGAATGAAGAAGTCCCCACCACACCATTGGAACAACGTGCACACCCTCAACGTCTACATTACCGTTGCAGATCTGAATGCATTGTCGCTTAGCGGGGCTGTTGAGATTACAACACAAACTGAAGTTAAAGGAGCGAATCTGGAGATTGAAATCAGTGGGGCTGTTGAAGCTGACCTGAATCTGAACTACCAGAAACTCAGTATGGATGTCAGCGGAGCAAGTGAAATCAAGCTCGCCGGACAAGTGCAGGAAGTTAACATTGAGGCTTCAGGGGCTTCCGAGTTGGATGCATTCGAATTGAATGTAAAGGACTTTTCTCTCTTTGCCAGCGGAGCTTGTGAAGCCAATGTAAACGCTTCGGGTGTGTTAAAGATATCTGCTTCAGGAGCCTGTGACGTGCGTTACAAAGGTGATGCAAGCGTCAATGCGCACACTTCGGGCGCTTGCAGTGTCAAACAGGCAAAATAACCATTACTCCTGATCTATCATCCGTAAGAATTCTTCTTCGGAAATGAGCGGAATCCCAAGCGATTCCGCTTTTTTATTTTTTTCAGGTCCTATATTTTCACCTGCCAGCACAAAGGATGTCCTGGCCGAGATGGATCCGGTATTTTTTCCGCTGTGCGCTTCAACCATCTTCTTCAGCTCCTCTCTTGAATAGCGGCTGAATACACCGCTGATGACAACCGATTTACCTTCCAATTCAGACCCTTGCAATCGTTGAGTTCCGGGATCTATTGAGAAATTTAGTCCGGCTTTGTTCAGTCTGGCAATCAGTTCCAGGTTCTCCGGCTGCCCGAAGAACTCCTTGACACTTTCGGCAATTTTCTCGCCCACCTCCTCTACATCAGTCAACTCCTCAAAGCTGGCATTCATCAGTGCTTCAATGGAATGGAAGTGAAGAGCCAGTTTTCGTGCCACCGTTTCTCCAACAAAACGGATCCCCAGCGCAAATAACACATGATCGAAGCTGATGGAACGTGAGAGATTGATCCCATTGAGGATATTTGCAACACTTTTCTCCTTGAAGCTCACTTTTCTCTCTTTCCCTGATGCCGTATTGACATAAATTTTCTCCAATCCCAGCAGATCATCTTGCTTCAGGTCATATAGATCTGCAACATCCAGCACCAATCCATTATCATACAATATTTCGATCTTACCTTCCCCAAGTGTATCTATATTCATCGCTTTGCGGCTGATAAAGTGCTCAAGTCGTCCCTTGATCTGTGGCGGACACCCCGATCTGTTAGGACAATACCAAGCCGATTCACCTTCGGCACGAACGAGAGCCGTATTGCATTGCGGACAACTATGAGGGAATGTTATTGGAACTGAATCAGGAGGTCGGAGATCTAGATTAACTCCGATAATCTTAGGAATGATCTCTCCACCTTTTTCCACATATACCGTGTCACCTATTCTCACATCCAATGCCGAGATGATATCGGCATTGTGGAGAGATGCCCGTTTTACCACAGTTCCAGCCAATTGTACTGGGATCAGGTTGGCAACTGGTGTGACCGCGCCAGTACGCCCCACCTGAAAATCGACAGAAACAAGGGGAGTCTCTGCCTGTTCGGCTTTAAATTTATATGCAATCGCCCACCGGGGTGATTTTGCCGTGTTGCCAAGCATCTCCTGTTGTCTGATGTCATTCACCTTAATAACTACACCATCGATGTCGAAAGGAAGGGTTTTCCTTAACTGGTCAATTTCTTGAATAAAATCAAAGATATCTTGAATAGTAGCACACCTAACAACATAGTCAGATACCTGGAAACCCCATTTACGGGCAGCTTGCAGACTTTCATAATGTGTTGCGAATGGGAAATCCACCCCTGGCAGGTAATAAAGAAAGCAATCGAGACGTCGTTTTGCAACCTCTTTTGAATCTTGCATCTTCAAACTGCCTGAAGCTGCATTCCGGGGATTGGCAAACGGCTCTTCTCCCTCTTCTAATCGCATGTTGTTTGCTCGATTGAAACTCGAATGCGGCATGAATATCTCTCCCCTAATCTCAAAAATATCAGGGAATCCAGTACCCTTAAGATACAGTGGGATACTATGGATTGTTCTTACATTGACAGTTACATCGTCTCCCTGTGTGCCGTCTCCTCGTGTAACAGCCTGGAAGAGTCTCCCATCCTGATATGTAAGCCCGATAGCGACGCCATCGAATTTCATCTCGCAAACATACTCTGCCTCTTCGCCGATCAGTTTATGAATTCGCTCTTCCCATTCTTCAACCTCTTCAATAGAATAGGTGTTACTGAGAGAAAGCATTGGATTGCGGTGCACCACCTGACTGAATTCCCTGGTAATTTCCCCACCTACACGTTGCGTAGGAGAGTTGGGTGACACCAAATCAGGATAGGCTTGTTCAAGGGATTCCAGCTTTTTAAGAAGGAGATCAAAATCCAGATCACTGATCTCTGGCTTGGACAATGAATAATAGGCACGATTATGGCGATTGATATTTTCTGTCAATTGCCGGATTTGCTCTTTTGTCTCCGCCTTGTCCATCTTTAGAATGGGGTTACCCACTCCCAGTAATAGGCTCCTATATCAACCGGATTGATGCACATGACCGGAATCTGGGCATCGTTGAACATCAGTCGTTCATCCCATCCAGCAAGGCTGAAGCCTGGAATATCGACATTAGGCCGGGTCATGATCATGATCATCTTCGCATCGTTTGTGACTGCATAGGAGAGAACCTGATCAGCATAATCTGTTGTTATTTCTGCAATTTTCACAGAATAGTTCAATTCAGATTCATCAAAAATATCTGTGATTTGTTTGGTTATGATATCCAGGCGGTTGTTCATCACCGGATCCTTTTCCAAACTCTGGAAGATATTCACCTTGGCGTTGAATAATTTGGCCATCAGTTTTGCCCACTGAACCTTTTGCCTTGGTTCCACGTCGTTGCTAACCGGGAAGATAATCTCTTTGTAGCCCTCCCCGAAACTCTTTTTCTGAACAACAACAACAGGGACGGGGGATTCCAGAACCACTTTAAGTGCAAAACTGCCAAAGAGGTGCTGCAACCCTTTCTTCCCGTGCGTACCCAAAACCATGAGGTTTGCTTTGATATCGACGGCAACCTCATTGATGACAGAAAAGATACTGCCCTCAACATGCATTGTATCAATTTGTACACCTGAGACAGGTTCATGCTGCTTTTTGTAGTCTTCCAGCTTTTTCTCAATGTAAGAAATGTTAAGGTCTTCCTTCTTGAGTTTTGATTTCGTCTCCCTGTTGATGACATGAAGAATCGTAACCTTATATTTCAGAGAGCGGGCGAGTTCAACGCCATGGTTTACTGCGTTGTCACACACCTCAGAAAAATCAGTTGGGATCAACACAATGTTGTTGAATTTTGTTGGGGTTTTTGCTTCCATATTCTGAGTCTAATTTATTTGGTTAAATGGTTGTTTATGAGCATCAAAATGGAATTAAGGTTTTTCTGTTTTCCTTCATTTCTTACTTTCCTGGCAGACTCTGACAGGTAGTTGTGCTGTAGCAGGAATTCCTCTTGGAGTAAGAACCAATCGGAGAGGGAGAGGGTTTTAATCCCATATAATTGCCATTCCAGTTTAAGTCGGAAAGAATTTACAAAGAAATCATCTCTGCCTAGGTAATCAAGGTCGGCATCACATAGTATATTTCCAAGTGTTGTGGAGGCTACCTGTGGTAATCGTGTACAGCGAATCAAGTCGCAGACAACTCCAATCTGGTTCGATGTATAGTTGAACCTTTTAAGGATATCTGCGGCCATCATCATAGAATTCTCTTCGTGATTTTCATAGGTAATCAACATCCCGGCATCATGATAAAGCGCAGCGGTTTCAACAAGCCGAAGATCCTTTTCTCCAAGATTTTCAAGGGCAGAGAGCTCAGATGTAGCCTGGAATACATCAATTGTATGGATGTACGAGTGGTAGACGAGCCGCGTATCTAATTCATGTTCAAGGCGGTGCAGTATGTAAGCCTTGGCAGCCTCAAAATCCATCCTTGTAATTTTCTCGTAAAAGTACAAAAATTGTCGTTAAGGATTAGCGATTAGCGAACAGGGATAGGTGATTAGGGAAAAGGAAAGAGTATTGCCAACTGCTGACTGCCAACTGCCAACTGTTTCTCAGCAGTGCTTCAGCAGATGAATCGTTTCAGTGGGGTTGGAAGAGCCGAAGACAGTATAGCCTGCGACAAGTGAATCAACACCAGCATCCACCAACGAGCGGGCATTCTGAAGTGTGACCCCGCCATCCACTTCTATCAGTGCATCGGAACCGTGATCCAGGATCATCGTTTTCAATTCCCGGCATTTGCGATAGGTTTGTTCAATGAATTGTTGTCCACCGAACCCCGGGTTAACTGACATTAACAGGACAAGATCAACTTCGTTGATGATCTCCTTAAGCAACATCACAGGTGTATGGGGGTTAAGCGAAACTCCGGCTTTGGCACCGGTTTGCTTGATTGCCTGGATCGTACGGTGCAGGTTAGTACAGGCTTCGTAATGAACTGTAATGATGGAAGCACCCGCTTCTTTGAATTCTTCAATGTACCTGTCGGGGTCAACGATCATCAAATGGACATCCATCGGTTTCTCAGTTACCTGTTTAACCCTTTTCAGGACAGGGAACCCAAATGAAATATTGGGGACGAAAACACCATCCATGATATCCAGATGCAGCCAGTCTGCTTCACTCCGGTTAACCATGTCAATCTCTTCCTCAAGTTTGAGAAAGTCGGCGGATAACAGGGAAGGAGCAAGTAGATGGGCCATTTCGATTTACGATTGTTTCGGGTTTCGGGTTTCGGGTTTCGGGTTGTCTATTTTTCTTCCCTCCTGACAACCTGACCTCCTGACTTATTAACTTATTTTCCTAATTTCCTATTTTCCTAATTTCTCACGTCCCTTTACCCCAGGTATGTCTTCAGAATCTTACTCCTGCTGGTATGTTTTAGCCGGCGGATAGCCTTTTCTTTGATCTGGCGAACACGTTCTCTGGTCAGGTCAAATTTTTCGCCGATCTCTTCAAGCGTCATAGGGTGGCTGCCATTCAAACCAAAATAGAGTCTGATCACGTCGGCTTCACGCTGTGTTAGAGTGGAAACAGCCCGTTCAATCTCCCGTTTCAGTGATTCGTACAATAGTCCGTTCTCCGGAGTTGAATTTTCTTCGCCTCTCAGGACATCATACATGGTGTTGTCTTCATCCTGAACCAACGGAGCGTCCATGGAGACATGTCGACCTGCATTTTTCATTGACTCCTTAACCTCATTCTCTGAAATTTCAAGGAGTTTAGCAATCTCTTCAATATTTGGTTCCCGTTCATAGAGTTGCTCAAGCTGGGCATATGCCTTGTTGATTTTATTAATGGAACCGATTTTGTTCAATGGCAGGCGAACGATTCGTGATTGTTCAGCCAATGCCTGAAGGATTGATTGGCGGATCCACCATACAGCGTAGGAGATAAATTTGAATCCTCTGGTCTCATCAAACCGTTGAGCTGCCTTTATGAGCCCCAGGTTCCCTTCATTGATGAGGTCTGGCAGACTAAGTCCCTGATTTTGATATTGTTTGGAAACAGAAACCACGAAACGAAGGTTAGCTTTTGTGAGTTTTTCCAGTGCTGTGTGATCCCCCTGCTTGATGCGTTGTGCCAGGGTAACCTCCTCGTCTGCAGTGATCAGCTCAACTTTGCCAATCTCCTGCAGATATTTATCCAGAGATGCAGTCTCACGGTTAGTAACCTGTTTAATGATTTTTAGTTGTCTCATCCAGATCTCTTTTATTTCAGTACTTTGATGAAGTTAACAGTGTCCATGTTTACGTGAAACTGGGGCATCGGGTTTCAACGACCTACAGATTTATTTTGGTCTTTTGTCCTGATAATCCTGCGGCTTCTCAAGAAGTACCTTTCTTGAGAGTTTGAGTTTACCTGTTTTGGGATCAACGTCAATCAATTTGACTTCCACTTCTTCACCAACTTTTAAGGCATCTTCTACCTTCTCAAGGCGTTTCCATTCAATTTCAGAGATATGCAATAACCCGTCCTGTCCTGGAAGAATCTCAATAAATGCGCCAAACGTGGTGATATTCTTCACCTTACCTTTATAAATCTCACCAACTTCAGGAACGGCACAGATCCGTTTAATCCTCTCAACAACTGCATCCTTGGCCTCAACATTGCTGGCAACAATGTCGATTACTCCAAATTCTCCAACCTCTTCAATTACAATCGTAGTACCAGTCTCACGCTGCATCTCCTGGATTACCTTGCCACCTGGTCCGATAACAGCGCCAATAAATTCTTTCGGAATCTTAATCTGGGTAATTCTTGGTACAAACGGCTTGAAGTCTGCTCTTGGTTCGGTGATCGTCTTCATCATTTCACCCATGATGTGCAGTCTTCCAGCTTTAGCTTGTTCGAGTGCCTGTTCCAGGATTTCGTAAGGCATGCCGTCTACTTTGATGTCCATCTGACATGCGGTGATACCATCGCGTGTGCCACAAACCTTGAAGTCCATATCCCCAAGGTGATCTTCATCTCCCAGGATATCGGATAAAACGGCATAACGGTTTGTTTTGCTGTCGGAAATCAGCCCCATTGCAATACCTGACACCGGTTTCTTGATCTTCACACCTGCATCCATTAGTGCCATGGTCCCGGCGCATACTGTTGCCATTGAGGAGGATCCGTTGGATTCGAGGATGTCGGATACGATCCGTGTAGTGTAGTGGTTATCCTCTGGGTTTGGAAGGATAAATTTTAGTGCACGCAGAGCCAGGTTACCATGACCCACTTCGCGGCGGCTTGTCCCACGGAGCATTTTCACCTCGCCCGTTGAAAATGGAGGGAAATTATAGTGCAACATGAATTTCGAACGTCCTTCGATCATAGCTCCGTCGATGATTTGCTCATCCAGTTTGGTCCCCAATGTCACTGTTGTCAGCGACTGGGTCTCTCCCCGGGTGAAAATAGCCGATCCATGAGCGGCGGGGAGGTAGTCGACTTCAGTCCAGATCGGACGAATTTCGTCCAGCTTTCGCCCGTCAATCCTGATTCTCGAGTCGAGAGTTGCATTCCTGATAGCTTCACGTTCAATATCGTGATAATACCTGGAGATCATCATTTTCTTTGCTTCCTTCTCCTCATCACTCAGTGTTGCGACGAAATCTGTTATAATGGTATCAAGGATCGTTTTTCTCTCCTTTTTATTGGCAATCCCTTTGACTGCCATATCATAGATTTTTTTGTAAGTAGCACCGTGCATGGCCTGTTTGAAATCCAGGTCGTTTGTTTCGTGGCAGTACTCACGTTTGGTTTTGGAACTCTCAACCATCTCAGCGAATTCAATCTGAGCCTGGCATTGAATCTTAATGATCTCATGAGCGAACTTGATTGCTTCAATCATATCTTTCTCACTGATCTCTTTCATCTCACCTTCAACCATCATGATGTTATCAATGGAGGCAGCTACCATTATATCGAAGTCAGAATCAAGTAGCACATCGGCGCCGGGATTGGCGATCAATTCGCCGTTTACCCTTCCAACCTTCACTTCAGAGATAGGACCGTTAAACGGAATGTCGCTGATGGCGATAGCTGCTGACGCGGCCAGACAGGCAAGAGCGTCGGGTAAAATATTTTTGTCAGCTGATATCAGCGTGATCATAACCTGTACTTCGGCATGGTAATCATCCGGAAACAGAGGGCGTAATGCCCTGTCAACTAACCTGGAGGTCAGTACTTCACTATCGGAGGGGCGGGCTTCCCGCTTGAAGAAACCACCAGGGAACCGTCCTGTAGAGGCGTATTTTTCGCGGTAATCAACACTCAGTGGCATGTAGTCTACGTTCTCACCTGCTTCAGTTCTGGCAACAACGGTGGCAAGCAACATCGTGTCGCCCATTTTTACTACAACGGCTCCGTCAGCCTGACGGGCAAGGCGTCCAGTTTCCAGAGTGATTTCTCGACCATCAGGAAATTGGATTTTTTTTGTAATTGCATTCATAATTTTTATATCTCTATTTATTCTCGATTTGTAACCGACAGATGCTAAAAAAGGCAATCCGGGAATTGCCTCTTTCACTTAAGTCGGAATAATAAATTATTTTCTTAGTTTTAGTTTTTTAATGATTATGCGGTATCGCTCGATATCTTTATTCTTCAGATAATCAAGCAGGGAGCGGCGCTTTCCTACCATCAGAACCAATGATCTTTCAGTAACAAGATCCTTTTTATTTCTTTTCAAGTGCTCGGTGAGGTGCTGGATCTTCATGGTGAAGAGTGCAACTTGCGCTTCGGTTGAGCCTGTGTCAAATTCTGATTTTCCGTACTCTTTAAACGTTGTTTTCTTAACTTCAGGAGCAAAATTCATTGTGAGATTGTTGTTTAAAATGGGCTGCAAAAGTAATATTTTTCTTTCAGAACAGCAAATAAATTTTAATCTTATATCTTTACTCTTATTTTCACTCGCTATGACTCAGGATATCCATCGAAACAGGCAAAGCCAAAGGGATTTTTTCTATTCATTTCAAACACGTGATATCAATTTCAGGATTGACCAGCTAAAAACCCTCCAAAGGGCTATCATGGCTTATAAAGAGAAGATTTATCAAGCACTTTGGGAGGATCTGCATAAATCACAGTTCGAGGCTTATGTGACTGAGGTTGGCATGGTGTTGAAAGAACTTTCACTGCATATCAGAAAACTGAAGCGATGGTCAAGGCCCGAGCGGGTTTCAACAAATCAGTTGATTCACTTTTGGTCAACCAGCAGAATTATTAAAGAACCCTATGGGCTTGTATTGATTATTGCACCCTGGAACTATCCGTTTTTACTTTTAATGGGGCCACTTATCGGAGTGGTTTCAGCAGGAAACTGTGCCAGTTTAAAACCTTCGGAACTAACCCCACACACATCCGAAGTAATTGCAAAGATGCTGGCAGAGTTTTTTCCGGCTTCGTATATCTCAGTTTACGAAGGTGGGGTAGAGATGAGCCAGAACTTACTCAATGAAAAGTGGGATTATATCTTTTTTACCGGCAGCAAGGCGGTAGGACAAATTGTAATGGAGGCAGCATCCCGTTACCTGACACCTGTTACGCTTGAACTTGGAGGGAAAAATCCCTGTATTGTTGACGAAGATGCAAACCTGAAACGGGCAGCGGCGCGGATTGCCTGGGGAAAACTTGTCAATGCCGGACAAACCTGCATTGCACCCGATTACCTCTTTGTCCATAAGAAGGTCAAGCAGGAATTTTTGGAGTTACTGAAAAAAAATATCCAAAAATATTACGGGACTGATTCAAAGAAAAGTATTGATTATGTGCGTATTGTAACTGCACAAAAGGCTGAGAGGCTGGCTGATTTTCTGAAGGGAATGAATACCTATTATGGGGGTGATATGAATTTTTCCGAACGTTATATCTCACCAACAATTCTTGTTGATATTCGTCCTGAAGATCCGATCATGAAGGAGGAGATCTTTGGTCCGATATTGCCTGTCATGGAGTTTGAAGCCCTTTCGGAAGTCCTCGGATTTGTCAATGCCCATGAAAAACCACTCGCTTTGTACTATTTTTCAAGGGATAAACAAAAACAGCAGATGGTTCTTGCCAGAAGCTCTTCAGGAGGAGCATCCATCAACGATGTGATTGTCCATTTTGCCTCTGAATCCATGCCTTTCGGAGGAGTTGGCAGCAGCGGCATGGGAAGCTATCATGGAAAATTCAGTTTCGACACCTTTTCACACCGGAAATCCGTGCTGAAAAAGGCCAACTGGATAGATATTCCGCTGCGTTACCCACCTTATAAACAGAAATTACAGATTGTGAAATACTTTTTTTTATAAACCAAAACTTGAATTATGGCAAACGAAAACCTGGATGAAGAGTTTAAAGTAAGCGGTACAGACTTGATCAACAAGATCAAGGAGCTCATTCATGAAGGAAATGTACGTCGGATCATCATTAAGGATGAGGATGGTAAAACCTTTTTAGAGATTCCGGTAACGGTTGGTATTATTGGTGCGTTGGTGGCGCCGATTCTTGCCGCGGTAGGAGGTATTGCTGTGATGGCAGCTAAATTTACTGTGGAAGTGGTTCGGTCGGAAGAGCCGAAGAAAGAGGAAGGAAGTAAGACGTGAGACGTTGGAAATTAGGAAATTAGGAAATTAGGTTCCAGAAACAACTTCAGCGCTTGTTCTGCCTGTTGATGCAGCATGCTCAGTCCCGACTGAACCCTGGCTCCCTGTGCTATTCCGTGTTTCATGAATTGAGTGATTTCCGGATTGTAAACAAGATCGTAGAGGAAGTGTTTGGAGGAGATCAGGTGGTAGGGAATTCCAGGAGAGCTTTGGACATTTGGGTACATGCCAAGAGGTGTAGCGTTTATGATAAGGGTATGATGATCCAGGATATCCTCACAGAGGTCGTCATAGGATAGTGTGTTTTTTTGCGCTCCTCCCCGGGAAACGAGTGTGCATGTAATGCCTATCTCCCTGAGGGCATGCTTCACTGCTCTGGAAGCTCCCCCTGTTCCGAGGATCAGAGCGGCCCGATGGTCTGAAAAATCGGCCGAGGAGGCAAATCCCCTGGCATCGGTATTGTAACCAATCAGTTTGCGCATATTGCCTGATCCATGTATGCGGATCGTATTCACAGCTCCTATCTCTTGTGCACTGGGATCAAGGATATCGATGAATGACAGGATAGATTCCTTGTAAGGGATTGTTACATTCAGTCCTTGCAGACTTGGCGTGTATTCAAGCAAGGGAAGCAAGCGATCGAGGTTTTCAAGAGGAAATAGCTGATAATCGTGGTTTTTCAATCCCTGCTCCCGAAATCTCTTCTGAAAGTAGGCGGGTGACCACGAATGGTCGAGCGGAAAACCAATCAATCCATAGATATTTTTCATCAAGCAGTGAGGTCGCTATTTACGGTAGGAGGTGATGATGTCAATAACTGCAGGGTGTTTTTCGGCATCAGGGAAGGATACAAACAACCGCTTATACCCCTCAGGATCAATATCCATGGCTTTGAAGAGATACTCGTGGGCTTGTTGGGATTTCCCCTGGAGAAGGAGGAAATAGGCCATGCTGTAATAGAAATCAGAATAACTCTCATGGTGTTTTATTCCCTCAGCCAAGGTTTGGCAAGCTTGCTGATAATCCATTTGTTCAACATATGCATTGGCCAGAGCCAGCCATACTTCCGGATCTGTTGGATCCATATCGATCACTTTCTGATAGGACGAAATTCCTTCGGAATACCGCTGCAATTTAATCTGCAGGTCACCCAGGATAAACCAGTATTCGGGCATAGTAGGAGAGAGCCGCACCGCTTTTTTAACATAGGCATAAGCCATATTGGGCTTTTCAAGCTCATCAAAGCACATGCCAACTGCAAGCCATGCATCCGCAAATTCGGGATCCATTTTAATCGCTATCTTATATTGTTCAATCGCCACTTCAAATTTGTGCTGCTTCTCATAGCATTCAGCGATGTAGTAATGTGTCAGAGGCTCAGGATCTTCAAAAAGGAAGGTCTCCATGTAGGTTTCAATCGCCTTGTCATACTCATTGATGTTAGCATAACAATTGGCTTTGTTGAAATAGGCTGAAGCAAAGGATTCATCAATGGCCAATGTGAATTCATAGGCATCGATTGCCTTTTCGAACAATTCAAGGTTGCTGTAAGCAATGCCAAGATTGAACCAGGCTGCTTTATTGTATGGATGATGGTCGAGGAACTGCTGAAGGTAGCTTACAATCCTTTCAGTTTGCTGGTTGATTTCACAGCAAAAGGATAGTTCAAACAGAACAGGTTCATTTTCGGGATTATGATTCAGCGCTTTGATCAGGAAGTCAATAGCATGATCAAACTTACCGAGGTTCTCATACTCATAGGCAATACTGGCATAGATCTCATCCAGATCGTCGGTGTCGTGAATCCCAACGGTATATTCTTCAATAGCACGTTCATATTTGTTGAGCTGGCTAAATAGGGCGCCTCGAAGAAGATGTATCTCATGGTCAGGCGTTTGGTCATGGTCTGTCTCTTCCAGAAGCTTTAATGCCTGCTTATCCTTGTTGGTATTTATAAGGAATTGCACCTGCTTCAATAGGAGGGATAAATTTCCCGGATGCTGTTTTAACGCGCTCTCAAGTGTTTTCTGGAATCGGGAATTTTTATTGTGAAACAGGTAATAGTCAAGGATGTCCTCAAACTCATCGAGGTCAAAGAATCCATGTTGCCCGCCGCCAGTTAGCTCTTCATACCGGTGAACCAACGCTGCGATCTCAGGATCTGAAAAAGGATCAAAAGGGTTCTCCATAACATACTTTCCGCTGCAAAATTAATAAATTCCGGCATCACTGTGCCATTATCGAATCTATGCAAGATTTCACTAGTTTTCAACATCCAAAATCATAACGTAAGAAATCCTTTACATTTGTTCTATAATTTCCATAGTTATGACACTGATAAAATCCATATCCGGTATACGAGGAACCATCGGAGGAAAGCCAGATGAAGGGTTGACCCCTCTTGATATTGTCAGGTATATTACAGCATACGCCTGTTTTATAACAAGTGACGCGACTGATAAGAAGTTGAAAGTTGTTGTTGGCAGGGATGCAAGGATTTCCGGCGTCATGGTCAGCAACCTGGTATGCGGAACACTTATGGGGATGGGGATTGATGTTCTTGACATTGGTCTCACCACAACTCCAACCGTTGAGATGGCCGTCACAGACAGTGCCTCCGACGGAGGAATTATTATGACAGCCAGCCATAATCCCAAGCAATGGAATGCCTTGAAATTATTGAACAACAAAGGAGAATTTCTATCGGCAGGGGACGGAGAGGAATTGATGAAGATTGTTGAACTGGGAAACTGTTCCTATGTAGAGGTGGATAAGTTGGGAGTTTATAGTGCCAGTGACAGGTATCTGCTGAGTCATATCGATCATATTCTGGATATTCCGCTGGTCGATCGCGAGGCCATAAAAAATGCACACTTCAGTGTGGTTGTTGATGCAGTAAACTCAACCGGCGGGATTGCGATCCCACTGCTCCTGGAAGTGCTGGGTGTAAGTATGGTTCATCGGTTATATTGCGAACCTACGGGCTTGTTCCCGCATAACCCCGAACCTCTTCCCGAGCACCTGGCTGCCATCTGTGAAGAGGTCGTCAGGCATAAAGCCGATGTGGGGTTCGTTGTAGATCCGGATGTGGACCGTTTGGCTATCATCAATGAACTTGGCGAACCTTTTGGCGAAGAATATACTCTGGTGGCTGTCGCCGATTTTGTTCTTCAGCATAAGGTTGGGAACACTGTCTCAAACCTCTCTTCTTCCCAGGCTTTGAAAGATATTACCGAAAAGGCAGGTGGGAAGTACTTTGCTTCGGCTGTAGGGGAAGTAAATGTTGTGGAGATGATGAAGAAGAAAAATGCTGTAATAGGTGGAGAGGGTAATGGAGGTGTCATATACCCCGACCTGCATTATGGTCGGGATGCACTGGTTGGCATTGCTTTGTTCCTTACATACCTTGCCAAGTCGGGGAAAACATGTTCAACCCTTAGGGCTGAGTATCCCAGTTATTATATTTCTAAGAATAAGATTGAATTCAGGCCGGAGATCGCGTTGGATGATATTTTGAATAAAATCGTTGAACAGTATAAAGATCATGATATCAGCCGGATCGATGGTGTAAAGATCCATTTCGACAAATCGTGGGTCCATCTGCGAAAGTCTAATACCGAACCGATCATCCGGATTTATGCTGAAAGCGATATGCCTGAAAAGGCTGATCACCTTGCCCGGAAAATACTCAACGATTTTAAAGAGATCATCAACGGGGAATAAAGAGTATGCCACGACCAAAAGCAAAAAAGAAACGAAAGCCCATCCGGTATAAGAGTCTTACTATTACACTGACTGCTCGCCAGAAACGTTCACTCGAGCGTTATGCAAAATCAAGACGCACCACCCCAACCAAACTGATCAAAAAGGCGATCCGTCCACTTTTGGAAAACTATTTCGACATGGAAGTTAATGTGAACAGTGAGAAGGTGAATCAGTTGAAGCTGTTTTGGGGTGAAGAGGACAGTAAGAAATTGGGAAATTAGGAAATTAGGAAATTTGGAAATCGGAGATATTTCACTATTTCGCTACCTCGCTACCTGATATGGAGTTCGGTTCAGGATTGACCTCCCCAGTGTCACCTCATCCGTATGTTCCAGTTCGTCGCCGATAGAGATTCCGCGTGCGATCATGGAGATCGGGATTTGGAATTGGTTCAGTTTTTTGAAGAGGTAAAAATTGGTTGTATCCCCTTCGATTGTTGTCGGGAGTGCCAGGATGACTTCGTTCAATTCGCCGGATGCCGCCCGTTCGACCAGCGACCCGATGTTTAGATCCTGGGGGCCGATACCCTCTATCGGGGAGATGATTCCACCCAGAACATGATAAACACCGGTATATTGAGCTGTATTCTCAATGGCCATCACATCCCGGATATCTTCCACTACGCAAACAATGGAGGCATCCCTTTTCGGACTGGCACAGATGTCGCAAAGCTCTTTGTCGGAAATGTTCCGGCATCTGGAGCAGAAAACAACCTCCTTCCGCATTCTGATCACGGCAGTACCGAACGCTTCCACCTCTTCGGGTGATATGCGGAGCAGGTATAAAGCCATCCGAAGGGCTGTCTTTCGCCCAATCCCAGGTAGCTTTGCCAGCTCATTTACAGCATTTTCGAGGAGTCGTGACGGGAAGTTGTACATTGATGCGAATTTCGTTTACTTTGCAAAGATAACGATTCATGATCATGTTAAAGGCCATTCTTGTTTCAGTTTGTGTCATAGGGAACATGTTCGCCTTTTCACAGGATACTATTAACCAGGTAGATGCCCAGGGAAGGAAACAGGGCTTCTGGCGGAAAATGGATAAAGACAATTTACGGGTGTATGAAGGGCAATTCAGGGATGATGTACCCTATGGGAAATTCACTTATTACTATCAGAACATCAAGGTTAGAACCATTTCGCTGATTTCTGAAGATGGGAAGGTTGCCCGTACAACATCCTGGTTTGCCAACGGAAAACTGATGGCAAAGGGAAACTATCTCAACCAGCAACGAGACTCTCTCTGGCAGTTCTTCAGCGAATACGACGGATCCCTTGTTTCTGAAGAGTTTTATGTGAACGGAAAGAAGCACGGTACCGAAAAGATCTTCTACCCCGGAAATGGCGTGGCAGAGATCATCCCATGGGTTGACGGTGTGAAAGAGGGAGAATGGGAACAGTTTTATGACGACGGTGCCCCGAAACTCACAGGCTCTTATAAAGATGGCGAAAAAGAGGGTCCTCTCTTAACTTTTTTCCTCAACGGAAAATTACTGGTATCGGGCTTCTATCTCAATGGTCGCCAGGACAGTACCTGGGTATACTACGATGACAAAGGCAGTGTTACGTTGAAGGAGTATTACGACGACGGGATTTTGCTGAAGAAGGAGGAGATGAACCCCTAAATCCCCTAAAGGGGACTTGCTCCCTCCCCTGAAGAGGAGGGTTGGGGAGGGGTTAATCACTTATCATTTGATCTCTTCAAATAATTCCAACAACATCTCTCTTTTCCGGGAGGCGACAGGAACTTTGGAACCATCAACCATTACAACGTAACCACCATCAGCTTTGTCGAGGTGACTCATCTTGTTGATGTTGAAGATGTGAGATTTGTGGATCCGGTGGAAGCCATATTCCAGGAGGGTTTCCTCATACTCTTTGATGGATTTGGTGACCACGATCCTGCGGCCATCCTGCAGAAAAAATGTGGAGTAGTTGCTGTCAGCTTCGATCCGGATAATGTCGGCGATGTTGATCAAATGCACCTGGTCACTGGTTTTCAGTACAAGCCGCTGTGTCTGCTGTAAATCTTTGATGCTTTCACCCAGAGCCTTCTGCTGGAGGTTCTCTTCAAACCGGATCAGGTCGGCCGCTTTGTTGATCGCCAGGGTCAGTTCTTCGTCATCAATGGGTTTGAGGAGGTAATCTACAGCATTGAATTTGATGGCTTTGACCGCATAATCGATGGAGGAGGAGAAAAAGATAATCTTAAAGAACGGTTTGTCAAAATGCCTGACCAAATCGAATCCGCTGCCATCTTTCAAACGGGTATCAACCAGGACCAGGTCGGGCTCATGTTCGTTGATCGAACCCACACCTGCAGTAACCCCTTCAATCCGGGCAACCAGGGTCACTTGCGGACAGCAGGTCTCCACCACGCGGGCAACCGTCTCAGAGATACGAGCTTCATCAGCAACAAGTAAGACTTTGATCATCCAGTTGTTTTCCACGAAGATAATTCTTTTAGTTAACCGCGTCAAGTTAAAAAAGTATTCTAAGGATTGCAGGCAAGGGATTAGCGAATAGCGATTAGTGATTAGTGATTAGTGATTAGTGATTAGGGATTAGGGATTAGCGAATAGGGATTAGATGAGTCTTACGCTCAGTGCCCTGAGCCCTGCGCCCTGTGCTACAGTTTAACCAACCGCTCCACTGCAACCTGATCTCCTGCTTGAAGCTTACAGAAGTAGACCCCGGATGCCAGATGCCGGATATCCGGATGTTGAGTGTTCTTTCCGCAAGATTGGATGCCCAGATTGTTCTTCCAGACGATAGTGCCCATATTATTCAGGATTTGGATTGACACATTTGAAGGTTTGTTTAACTCAAATTCGACGTTAATATTATCGGAAAAAGGATTCGGGTAAACCTGAACCTGAAGGCCTGGACTTTGAACTGACTGATCTGTTCCAACAATACCACCATTATCTGTGTGTAGAATGATTGAACTGTCTCCACAAATCCAGCCATAATTTTCATCCACAAAGTAAACACTGTTAAGATCTGCACTAGTCCCGCTTTCCTGAAATTCCCAGTTATTACCTCCATCTGAGGTATGCAAAATTGTGCCACTATCTCCAACCGCCCATCCAATATTTGAATCTATAAAAATGATATCCTTCAAAGGTTGAATGGTATCCCCCAACTTTTTATTCCAGGTAAGTCCACCATCGACGGATGATTTAATAATCCCTTTTTCACTATCATCATAACCAGCAATCCAGATATTGTTTTCATCAATGACATCTAATGACATGGCAACCATATTTATTACCACAATATTCCATGTATCTCCTCCATCAATCGTATAGTTAAACTCAGACCATCCTGCACCGTAACCTATAGACTCATTTAGAAAACACATATCATTTAGCTGCAAAAAATGGCCTTGCAACTGCGATTCCCAGTTATTACCACCATCAGTTGTTTTGAAAAGTTCATAATCCAAGGAGATTTCACCTCCTTTGCTATAAGCCCAACCATTCAGTGAGTCAATGAAAAATACTAAGTACAAATATTGTTGCGGAGATAAATTAATATTCTGAGACTCCCAGCTATAAAATCCCAGACCACCATCAGTAGTATGTAATATTTCCTGGCCTCCACAAACCCAACCATAGTTTTCGTCGATAAAAAAGACATTTTGTCCAGGAGAACCCATCCCCAGCCACCAAGTGTTATTCCAATCCAATCCGCTGTTATTTGTATGAAGTGATTCATTAGTGGAAGGTATTGGCCAGGAGCCATAATATCCACCCACAGCCCAACCACTTGAATGATCAAAAAAGACTAGATCATTTAAAACATTTGTATCAGGATAATTTGGGTTCTGTTGAACCCATTGTGCAGAGAGAAGGTTGGATGTCAGCAGGATTGCAGAAAGCAAAATAGATTTCTTCATGGTTTTTTCTTACAAAGAAAACCTCTATGGAATGTAAAAAGGGATGAGTTACGGGAACGCCGGAAAGTTTTATGTGAACGTGGGGAAATTTGGGGTAAACGCAGGCTTGAGGATTACAACGATTTTATGGTCTTTTCATATTCCAGTAAATCCCATTGAAGGTTCATCTCTTCAAACATCATGCGGGCTTTTTCGAGATACTCCTTGCCGGTGAACCCCTTGAGTTGCCTTTTACCTGAATGAGGATCGGAAAGAAACTTTCCCAGTTCGAAATAGGTTCTTGAAAGCTCGACCCTGGCGCCATACCATTGGGCAAATTCGATGGATTTGTTGAAAAATCGCAACGCTTTCCCTGGCTTCCCTGAAAGTGCAAGCGAAATAGCCCGAAAACGGAATCCCTCTGTCTTTATGCAGTTTACCTTGGCAGAAACCGAGACGAGGAAGGCTGTGTTTTTCGAGAATTTCGCCAAGAGCTCTGTTTTCGAATTTTCGTCAGATAATTGTATCTCAATGAATTCAGTAAAAATCCGGGCAAGGAAGGTAATAGACTGATAATACTTAAGGAACAATTCCTTTCTGATGTCTTCCGCCTTTTCGTAATAAAAGGTTGCTTCTTTCAAGTCATGATTAAGAGAACAAGCCATCGAAGCAAGGCAGTAATTCACGAGAAGCAGGCTTTTGTGGTCGGTATCGGTGATTGAAGGAATATAGTCAAGGGCGTTCCTCACGACTTCATCCATCCTTCGGTATTTCAATAAATAGGTTTGCTGAGTCCGGTAGTATAGCGTGAGACTTAGACTGTTCTCTAACGTAGTAGCCAATTTCCCAAGGTTATCAGTGACTTTTTTTGCCTGATCATCCAATCCCATTTCTGCATTAGCCAGAGCTTTATAAGTGAGATAGAATGTTGGGGCCCAAACCTGCCCCGATTCCATGCTTAACCGATATACTTTTTCGTCCTCGCTGTCGATGGATAACTGGCCGGAAAAATAATCGAACATGGCATTGGTGTATTTCCATGACAACCAGGTAGAAAGAGGCTGATTATCCATTACACCGGAGGCGAATCTTTGCAGCATACGCCCATATCCAATGGCTCGGCCTATCCATGGGAAAATGACGCTTAAGCCAAGTATTGCCCCGATTCCATAGCTTGATGTAATCAGTACCTGAATCGGGAATTGACTTATGAGGATAGAGGAACGAAAAAAGGTCTCTTTTGGTGAAAACGTGGCAATGGCCTCTCCATTAAACACAATTATTTTCAGTAATTGAGTTTCTCGTTCAGATGCATTTTTGGAAATTTTTTTGTTCCAGAACCTGATTTTCAATCTTAGTTTAATCAAACTTTTAAGTACCTTGATGATCGAGACAAGTCGATACCTGGATATACTAGATAGATTATTGTTTTTTAAAATCTTATTGAACAGATCTGCGGCTTTTATATGTTGTCCGTTTGCATAAAAAGCATAGGCCAGTTTTTCTTCGGTATTCAGAATCTTTTGCTGTTCTGTAACCTGTATCTCTCTGTTCCGGATTCGGTTTAAGGCAGTTGAATAATAATGAATAGCTTCAAAAGATGCTGCCGTTTGCATCGCTTCATCACCCGAAAGGATCAGATACTCTTCCGTTTTTTCATGATGATCACATTGTTCATAGTGGTAAGCCAATGTTCCATAAAACTCATTTAGGTTACCTGCAAAGACTTTTTCAATGGACCGGGCAATCTTCAGGTGGAGTTCCTTCTTTGAATTCAGTACGATTGATTCGTAAGTAGCTTGCTGGGCCAGCGCGTGCTTGAAGAGGTATTCAATCTCTTCCTTCTTCTTGCTTTCACTGATCAGCTGAACCTCTTTCAGGTACTCCAACCGGTCGTCGATCTCCCCAATGGTATCAGCTGCCTCTTCCAACACTTTGTAGTAAAAATTTCGCCCTATCACGGAGGCTGTTTTCAGCAGCTCCCGGGTCTTTTCATCCAGTTTGTCAACTCGTGAGAGGATCACTTCATTGATGCTCTCCGGGATGTTGACCTGATGGATCTTCTCTGTCACCTTAAATGCATTGCCTTCTATGGTGATAATCCCTTCATCGATAAAACTGCGGATCACCTCTTCGATGAAGAAGGGGTTCCCTTCCGTTTTCCGGAGGATCAGTTCAACGATCTCCATCGGTAAAGGAGCCTTGTGCAACAGATTGTCGATCAGACTTTCAGAATCACTCTTTACAAGAGGTTCAATTAAAATTGTTGCATGATTATCAGAGAGGTTTTCCTTCAGGAAGTTTAAAAGATAATCCCCGGTCTCTTCAAACCCTGGACGGAAAATATTGATAAACAGCACTGGATACTGCGAGGACAGTTTGAACAACGATTCCAGGAAGAGGATCGAAGAGTTGTCAGCCCAGTGCAGGTCTTCGAGGATGATCACCACCGGTCTCACGCGTGAGGCCAGGGTCACCAGGTCGCGGAGGTTTTTCAGGATCAGTTTTTCCAGCGCTTCCC
>CAZXQU010000030.1:0-34051 GCA_964642545.1 uncultured Prolixibacteraceae bacterium
GTTGGAGAAGAAGGCTACGTAAAGTCCTTTTGGATGTCCTTTAAACATAATAATTCTGGTGTTTGTGAATACTTTGATGAATTTCGTAAAGGGCTATGCAAAAATAAACAAATTTGGATACCGGAAAAGTTTGATCCCTTCATTGGTAGATTTTTAGGTAAATTTATCAGCTGTTGTAATATTATTAAACGATAGTCGTCTCCAACTCACATGAATTCACAGGAATTTACGTCCAAGGTTATCCCCCTGAAGAACAAACTCTTTAGATTCGCTAAGCGGTACCTTGAACATACAGAGGAGGCAGAAGATATTGTGCAGGAGGTGTTTATCAAATTGTGGAATCGGAGAGAAAAACTTGATGAGTACAGAAGTATTGAAGCATTGGCTATGATTACAACCAAAAATATGTGCCTGGATAAAATTAAATCCAAACGGTATCCGGTTGATCCGATAGATGACCATCGGCGGTTTCTTGAGAATCTGCCGGAAGAGCAGACACCAGATTACTCTGATGAAATCATGATGGTACGGAAGGCAATGAAATCACTCCCTCAGCAACAACAGATGATCATCCAGCTTAGAGACATAGAAGGGTATGATTTTGAGTCAATTGCAGAAATATTGGAAATGAATGAAAATGCAATCCGTGTAAACCTTTCAAGAGCCAGGAAACGCATTCGTGAACTGATTAAAACATCAAAAGTATATGACTACCAAAGAAATTGAAGCCTTAGTGGCGAAGTATTATGAGGGGGAGACATCCCTCAGGGAAGAACATCTTCTGAAGGAATATTTCCAGGGAGATTCAGTCCCTGCTCACCTTCAGGAACACAAAGCGGTTTTCGGATTCTTTTCGGTCGATGCAAAAACAATCGTATCACCCGATTTTGAATCCACCCTTCAGGATAACATTGGAGGAGGTCGTGTTGTAACACTGCCTTCCGCCCGAAAACGTTTGGTATGGGCACTCTCATTGGCAGCCAGTATTGTTCTGATTGCCGGATTGGTCACCATTTTCAAGTTGGGAATATTCTCCCCGGCACAACCTTACGGGACCATCACCGATCCTCAACTCGCCTATGTGGAAGCCAGAAATGCTCTCTACTTTGTGAGTTCAACTTTCAATAAAGGGCTCAATAAGATGCAAGGCCTCGATTCGTTCAACACCGGTTACAACAAAACACGGCAGCTACAAAATTTCCAGACTGGCATCGATGAAATAAATAAATTTAATCAACTAGATAATTATCAACCTATAATCTTAAACCCAGGACGAACCCCCAAATAACCGTCCATAAAATCCCAAATCCTATGAAAACAATCTCAATTAAAACAGTACTACTCATTTTTATCCTGACGCCATTGATGAGTATGGCCCAATACCAGAGTCCGGTTGAAAAAGTATATACAAAATATGCAGGAGAGGATGGATTTACCTCTGTTAATGTCTCCAAAGAGCTTTTTCAAATGATCATGAAAATGGATATCCAGGGTGAAGATACCGAAGACCTTCAGGATATTCAGAAGATGATGGAGCAGCTCGACGGACTGAAAGTCATCACATATGAAAATAAGGAGAACCCTGAGAAGGCCAAAGCACTATCCAAGGAATTCACTGCACTTTTCCCCTCTGGAAGTTACGCCGAATTGATGGTAATTAAGGAGAAAGGGAACAATATCAGGTTCCTCACCAAACAGGATGATAAAGGAAAGATCCAGGAACTGGTGATGCTAGCTGAAGAGGAAGGTGAAGTGACAATTCTTAGCCTCGTCGGCCGGATCGACATGTCCACCGTATCCAAACTCTCCAGCAAAATGAAGATCCATGGTATGGATAAACTAAATAAAGTGGATGAGAAGAAAGATACAAAAAAAAGCGAATAAACAAATCAGAAACTGACCTTAAGGCTGTCCCTTCCGACAGCCTTTTTTTTTGCCTATCCTTCGTCCTTCGTCCTTCGTCCTTCATCCCTTCATAGCCTAACCCTCACCTGCACCTTCACCTCCGATCTCAAACTCCCTTCGATCTCATCCAAACCACTCCCGATTGTGGTTCTATCGAAATATTTCAGCACCCCAAAATAGCCCCAAAGATCAATTTTTCGGCCTAATCCCGCCTGAACTAGCAACATGCATCGTATGCCTTGCCCATAACATGCCGGCGCTGAAAAACTGTAAAGAAGGTCTGGTTCATACGTATAAATTTTGGCATTGTAAAAGGGAATATCAAAAAGTGTGTATTTCATCCTTATTGACTGAAGGATTCTCCCTCTCCTGTAGACAATTTCCTGGCTTCCAAGGTATCCCATCTCTCGCTGCTGGCTCGAGCTATGGTAACTCCGCAAAGCGAAACAGCTCTTCAGAGTCACTGCCGGGATGGGAGCAATACTGCAATCTAATTTCATGTCATTCTTCCTCTCTTCTATCATGGAAGCCATCTTATCACCAAACCAGGAGTTGCTTGTAACACCTGCCTTGAAACAGTATCGCAACGAGAAGGAGCAGTATGAATTGAGCTGATAATGGGCAAGCAAACCTGCCTCCATCCCATCAGAAGGGCTGTTAGCATGATACCGTAACCATGGAAACCGGAAGAGATCAACATACCCGCCGATCATTGTTTTTGGGATGAGTTGCGTTTGTAACCTTAGGTAGAATCCCTGTTCATTAGCACTTATGCTGTTCTGCGAGATGGCTGTCGAGTATGGATTCTGGAATTGAGGCTGGTAACTCCTGCAAATCAATAACAGATCAACACCTGATACCGGAACTAACGTGGCTCCCGCCATCCAGGCTCTTCCGCCGTTTAAACTAACACTGTACTCTCCAAATAATTGAGCAAACCCAATCCTGCAGCGGCCATCGATTCCGATTCCGCCAAATTTACTCCCCTCCAGCATGAATTGGCGGTACACATCCTGCTTTGGCTGGAGAGATCCACTCCAGATGCCATAGTAGCCGGTCAGCCCAACCAGGAAAAACCTGCCACGGTAACTTACATGACCACCATATACCTGTTCTTTAACCTGATTTTTTCGGGCAATCTCTGTCATCGTTCGGTGATACCCAGTCTCAGAAAAGGAATTGAAAAAGAAGCTGCCTCTATTTACAGTATCAGCCGGATAGATTGATGCATCCCGGCGCGTTACAGATAAATAGCCTGACCATTCCAATGGTCCGGTGGAAAGAGTAACTGCCGCTCCCCTCAGCTGTCCGTATTCGCTAACCGACTGAGAAGGGGAAAATCCTGCATTGTAAATCATTGTGCTTCCGAAGCTGACCGACGATCCGAACGAACTGCCTCCAAAGGTTAATCCTTGCCCGAATGAAGCCCTGAAATTTCCTGCCACAAATTGCTTTAACCATTTGAGGTTGCTGATGACGATAAATCCGGAGTAAAAATCCATTCCCATAGGCTGACTCCCTCTGAAAAACTCCTCCCCGGCATCTTTATCACCAGAGATTCCGATTACCAAACGGTCAAAAAATGTATATCTGTACCTGAAATAGTACCGCTGTGGAGACCCGATGTAGAAGTTTCCCTGTTCACCTGACAGGAGTGAATCCTCGCGAAGGTATCCTGCCTGTTGTTGCATAACCTGCTGGTATCGGAGCACCACTTCATGCCTTCCTTCCCGGATGATGTTCCGAGGGGTTAACCGAATTTTGGGAGGTGGGGAGCCAATTTCTATAAATGGTAGTAATTTCACTATCGTGACGGAATCTAAGCCCTCTACAGCCTGAAGTTCATACATTGAAAAAACTTCACCATATTTGGTTAAATATTCAGTCAGATTATTGATTTGCAATGATGTGAGGAATGGAATACGCGAGAGATCTTCCGGATTTAGTCGGTTGATGTTGATCTTGTGTTGTTGAATTTTATAAGCACTGACCTGCTCTTCATCTGGTTCCAGATCAGAGGTTTCGGCAATATCTACTATCAACTCCTCAATATTTTCAGGAATATCTGATTGGGTATATACCAAGATTGGAATTGCCGACAAAATTCCGATCAGAATTAGCATCAATCTCATCACAACTTGTTTTCCATAAGATCAAGCCTGGCAAGATCGTTTGGTGTTTTATTGGTGTTTGTGTATTTTAGTGGCATATCTTATTTTGTAAATGAATACCCAATTGAAATCGCTGGCGAAAAACCAAGCGTCATGTGATAGCCAGTCGCGATATCTACTACAAGCCTCCGTAGCGAAAATCCAATGCCCCCGGTAACCATAAATGGGCAGGTAAGCATACCAACCCGCGCATAAACCGATCTGGCCAAACGAACCTCCACACCCATTCTTCCGGTCAGTGGATTCTCCAGATCTTTTTCTCCCTCCAGAAGAATCAGTACCCTGCCTGATAGATCATACCCAACACCTAACCGGATAAGAATTGGCAATCGCTCATCCGGATGATTGGAGAGCTTTAGTGGGATAGGGTTGCACACATGCATGCCGACTGTCCAGTTTTGATCAGGTCTATACATAAACCCAATCTCACACGAAACCGTCCCTTTGGAACCATAGTCTTCAGCAATTTGTACGCTTAAATAATTGATCTGAACTCCTGTACTGAACCGCTTCCCAAACTTCCGGGCATAGCTGAAACCGGCTTTGAACTCATTGTAGAGAGAGAATCCATAATAGGAGAGTGCCAACCCGAACGCCCCGGGACGTCCCGACCAGGTGAGTCCTGCTGCCTCATAACAGATCTCCTTCATCAGGAATTTGTTTTCAACAAAAATGCCTGCTTGCCACCCTGCATCCCAAGCAAGGCCTGCCTGGTTGTTAAATACCGACCATACACCCGGTAAAGCCACAGAAGCCCTTCCCAGACCAGCCATGCGCCCTCCGGGGAAATATCCACTCCCTGCTCCGAATACACCGATCCCATGAGAAATGACCATCAGCCATAAATAGACCCACTTCATGATTTTTCTTTGCCATTAATCAGGAAAATGAAGAAAAGGTTATATGTCATTTAAATTTTTTTTTTCTTTTTTAATATCGGATAACTTTGTCTGAAAGAATTTTCAGATGACAGACCTCGTATTATCGTTCCTGAAAGAGTTGGAACAGAACAACAACCGAGAGTGGTTTCACGCCAATAAAGGATGGTATGATGAAGCGAAACTGGAAGTGGAGGAACTGGTGAATACTATCATCCCTGGAATAGCCAGGTTTGACCCTTCAGTTAAGTTCATTACAGCTAAAGAGTGTATGTTCAGGATTTTCCGGGATATCCGTTTCTCCAAGGGAAAATTGCCGTACAAAATAAATTTTGGGTCCTGGATTACAAGTGCAGGACGGAAAAGCTTTGGCCCCGGGTATTATATACATATCCAACCCGGGGAATCATTCCTCGCAGCCGGGATCTATATGCCCGATCCCGGAACGTTGAAAAAAATACGGCAGGAGATATATTATAATATTGCTGAGTTTAAATCCATTCTGGGATCAAAAGAGTTAGTGAAAATAGTTAAAGGGATCGATGAGATGGATCGTTTAAAGAGACCACCAAAAGATTTTCCGGCCGATTTTCCAGATATCGATATCCTAAAGAACAGGCATTTCACCATTTCTTACACTTTGTCAGACAAACAACTGACAGAAACAGGCTTTCCTCAATCAGTGGTGAAAATTTATCAGGCAATGCATCCCCTTAACCTATTTCTTGGAAGGGCGATAGATGGTTGAAAGTAAAATGATCAGGCAAACTGGCCGATAACAGTTTGTTTCCCAATCACCTTCTGTCCAATCTTGACGTCGATTTGGGTATCGACGGGCAGAAGCAAGTCAACGCGGGAACCGAATTTAATAAACCCCAGCTCATCTCCCTGAACGACAGGTTCTCCCACAACCGGGTAGCACTTCACACGTCGGGCAACAGCTCCTGCAATCTGCCGGATCAGGATCTCCTTCCCGTTGTCAGTTTTTATCACAGTAGTGGTTCGCTCATTCTCCAGTGATGATTTCGGATTAAATGCCACCATGTGCTTTCCCGGATGATAATGATAATAGGTTATATCTCCGGAAAGAGGAAACCAGTTGACATGCACGTTGTTGGCCGACATAAATATCGATACCTGGATACGTTCTTCCTTGAAATACTCCGGTTCAACTGTCCGTTCTATCACAACAACTTTCCCGTCGGCTGGTGAAACAATCAGGTTCTTTCCCCCTTTCAACGCCCGTTTTGGCGACCGGAAGAAGCGAACAATCATAATAAAGAACCACAATCCAAGTGCATACAGGAAAACATGGAACCACGTTTGGTCAGGAAAAATATGGTTCAGAGTCAATAGCACAACGGCTACAAAAAGGAAAGCAATAAAAATAGTTTTATATCCTTCGCGGTGAATGGTCATGAGACTAGATAAGGTGGCGTAAAGTGAGGTACAAAAATACAAAAGGAACTGAAATAAACATGGTATCAAAACGATCCAATATGCCTCCATGACCTGGAAGAATGGTTCCAGAATCTTTGATATTCATGCTGCGTTTGAATAACGATTCGACAAGATCACCGAAAGTCCCAAATAGTATAATCAGAAAAGCAATGGAAATCCAGTCGGGAAGAGCTATTCCCGGTGCCAGGAAATATAGGCCGACGGAGGTAAGGATTGCCACAACAGCGCCTGCTATTGTCCCTTCCCATGTTTTTTTGGGAGAGATCCGTTCAAAAAATTTATGGGTACCAAACTGTTTCCCATAGAGGTATGCTCCGGTATCGTAAAACCAGGTAAGGAGAAAGAAACCCGTAAGAATTACAGGAAATTGCCACAGCCTGACGGCATTCTCTCCATTCAACAGATTCAATAAGGCAAGGGGGACAGCAATATAAAGGATGCCTGCAATCGTAAGCGCAACATTGATCAGCGGTTGCGGTTGTTTGCGGTAAATCTCGAAAACAAAAGGCAGAAACAATAGAGGAACTGCGAGGAGTATGGGGATAAACAGAGGGTTCAAACCCAGCTCAGGGAAATCGATCCGGAATACAACGACAATAGAGAGGTATAGCAAGGCGCCGGCAATGGTTCCGAATATTCGTTGCGGATTGATTGTTTCTGAGGTGAAGATGGAATAGAACTCAAACAATCCGAAAACTGTTACCAGGAGAAAAAGTGCTGCCAGAAGCCAGTAATTGAGAGCCATGGCGGCAAGCAGGAGAAATACCATGGAGAGTCCCGTAATGGTCCTTGCCCAGAAATTATTCATCTTCCATGAAAAGTTTAAGGATATTTTGTCTTTTTCAGATGATGCCATTGGAATTGTCTTCGATTAGAAAAACGTACAACTCCCTGGGGCCGTGTGCCCCCATAACCAGTGTTTTTTCGATATCTGCTGTCCTGCTGGGACCGGTGATGATGGATACCATTGATGGGAAATCTACACCGTACTTTTTTCTGATCAATTTGTATGCCTCCTTCAGGTCGGGAACAAGTTGTGATGTAAATCCAACTACGACATGGATCTCAGGGAAACCAATAATCTTGCGTCCGGGATTGAGACGTGATGATACCATGACACTCCCGAACCTGGCAATCAGGGATTCGCAGCGTGTGATGCCGATCCGTGCTTCCGTGATCTTCGCAGGGTCTGATTCAAAAGGGATCCCAGCCTGCTTTAGTCTGCTCTGGAGAAGGGGGTCCAGACAATAGAGAAGAGGCCAGTCTTTTTCCAGGATAAAGGATTTTAAAACACCCAGGAATTCATCTTCACTTTCACTGTAAACGAATTTGCCTGCCATGCTAATCAATGCTTGCGCAAACACCACATCCAGCGAATCAGTTATCTCGGGAAAAACGTCTGCATCCTGATCCAGGATTGGAAATGGAGGATCATTCTTCTCGACCAATGCATTCCTGATCTTTTTCAGAATTTTCTCCCGTGATGTACTCTCTTCCATGGCAGAGGGTGAAATTATTTCTGTGGTGTTTCACCAGATGGTTCTTCGTCAACTGGATTCTTGTCAGTAGGATTTTCAGTGATAATAGGTTCTTTGGCTATCAATTCCTTTGGGTTGGATTTTTTCGGAGCACGTTTTGGCTTAGGCATAGTGGCTACAGGGTTGCTGACTGGCAGTAGCTTTTCATCCTCTTTATCGAAAGGGCGTTTGCCAAATACATGCTCCAGGTCCTCCCTGAAGATCACCTCTTTCTCAAGCAAAAGTGCGGCAAGTTGTTCAAGTTGTGTTTTATGTTCGGTAATGAGTTTCTTGGCCCGTTCATAAGCCGATTCCACGATTTTCTTGATTTCCTGGTCGATCACCTCCGATGTCTTTTCTGAATAAGGTTTGTGGAATGAGTATTCCGATTGCCCGGAAGAGTCATAGTAGCTGATATTGCCAATTTCCTTGTTCAACCCGAAGTAAACCACCATCGAGTAAGCCTGCTTGGTCACTTTTTCCAGATCGTTGAGGGCGCCAGTAGAGACCTTCCCAAAGAAAACCTCTTCCGAAGCTCTTCCTCCAACGGCGGCTGTAATTTCATCGAACATCTGTTCGAAAGTGGTAAGCTGACGCTCCTCCGGAAGATACCAGGCAGCTCCCAGGGCTTTTCCGCGCGGAACGATGGTTACCTTCACCAGCGGATGGGCATGTTCCAATAGCCAGCTGATGGCGGCATGACCTGATTCGTGGTAAGCGATCACCTTCTTTTCATGTGGAGAGATAATTTTGCTTCTTTTTTCCAGTCCCCCGATGATTCGGTCGATGGCATCCATGAAGTCCTGTTTCTGAATACTTTTCTTCTCTTTTCGTGCAGCAATCAGGGCCGATTCATTGCACACATTGGCAATATCGGCTCCGGAAAAGCCTGGAGTTTGTCTCGCCAGGAAATCGACATCCACCTCCACATCCAATTTCAATGGCTTCAGGTGAACCTTGAAAATTGCCTTCCGCTCCTCCAGGTCAGGAAGTTCAATATAGATCTGGCGATCGAAGCGACCTGCGCGCATGAGCGCACGGTCAAGGACATCTGCCCGGTTGGTTGCAGCAAGAATGATCACACCGGCATTTGTTGCAAAACCATCCATCTCGGTTAACAGTTGGTTCAATGTATTTTCGCGTTCATCGTTGGCACCGGTCATCTGGTTCCGGCCACGGGCCCGACCAACCGCATCAATCTCGTCGATAAAGATGATACAGGGGGCTTTTTCTTTGGCCTGACGGAATAGGTCACGCACACGGGAAGCGCCCACACCGACGAACATCTCGACAAAGTCAGATCCTGAGATGGAAAAGAAAGGGACTTTTGCTTCGCCGGCAACAGCTTTAGCCAGCAAGGTTTTTCCGGTCCCTGGAGGCCCTACGAGGAGAGCTCCTTTAGGGATCTTCCCGCCAAGTTGTGTGTACTTCCCGGGATTCTTGAGAAAGTCTACAATCTCCATCACCTCAACCTTGGCCTCCTCCAAACCGGCGACATCGTTGAACGTAACATTTACGCTCGTATCCTTATCAAACAACTGCGCTTTTGATTTTCCGATGTTGAAGATCTGCCCGCCACCACCACCACCACCGCGACTCATAAAACGCATGATCAAAAACCAGGCGCCAATCAGGATTGCGATCGGAATGATATAACCCAGGATATCTCCGAACACATCTTTGCGGGTATCATTCGAAGGCGGATAAGGAAATTGCTTGGCGAAATCCTGAAGTTCATAAACGGGAACGCCATTGCGTGACATCCTGGACAAGAGGGTGTCACGGGTGTCTTTGAGGAGGGTGTTGAAAATCTCTACTGATCCGATCTGGTAATAAAATTGCGGATTTTGGGCAGAACTGCCAAATCCCTTCTTGTTGAACTCTTCGTATGCAGTATCGGTCTCTAATTTTTCTTTCTTGATGAAAATCTCTGCTTTTTCGTTGTTGACAACAACAATCTTCTCAATGTCCTGTTTCCTCAGCATCTCCTCCAGCCGGGGCCAGGTGGTCTCCTTTACGGGGCTGGTATAATTGAAGTATTGAATGCCAATAAACACGACAGCGAGGATCGCGTAGATCCAGTAAAAACTGAATTTTGGTTTCCCCTTTTTTCCGGGAGTCAGATTGGGAGGAAATACTCCCTTATTTTTAGTATCTTTTTCTTTGTCTGCCATTCTGTCTTGCTATCATACGTTGAAGAACCTCTTTGTCAGGGTGATTCAATCCGTTCAATCTTCGCGTCACCCCACAACTGTTCTAGGTTATAGAAGTTTCTGCGGGTATCCTGAAAGATATGAACAACCACACTAAAATAGTCGATCAAAATCCATTCCGCATTCTCAAAGCCCTCCTTGTGCCAGGGAGACTCAGCACACTTTTTCTTTACCTCCACGACCACGGCTTCAGCAATGGCTTCAATCTGTGTGCGTGAAGTACCGTGACAAATCACAAAAGCATCGCAAACCGCTGCATTCAGTTTGGAGAATCTCAATACAACCGGGTCTTTTGCTTTCTTGTCAAGCATCCCTTTCAGGATCGCCTGAACAATCGGTTCAGAATTGGGTTTGGGCTCCGTTTTCTTTCTGGGCATGAAGGGGTTTTAGAACCTACAAAGGTAGTTAAAAGTTTGGTTTGAGGGCATATTTCTGGTAGAACTCATTGATTGCTGCTACGGCTTCTTCTGCCGTATCCACCATGATAAACAGGTCGAGATCTTCCGGAGAGATATTATTGGACTTCAGGAGTACTTCTTTCATCCAATCCACAAATCCTTGCCAGTAGTCTTTTACCATCAGGATTACAGGGAATGGTGCCAGTTTTTTTGTTTGAATCAGGGTGATGGCTTCAGTCATTTCATCAAGGGTTCCGAAACCTCCGGGCAAACAGATAAACCCCATGGAATATTTCATGAACATCGTTTTCCGAATGAAGAAATAATCAAATGTGATGAGTTTGTTACTGTCGATAAAGGGATTCGGCTTCTGTTCGAAAGGTAGGTCGATGTTCAACCCAACCGATTTCCCTCCGGCAAAATGTGCTCCTTTGTTCGCTGCCTCCATGATTCCATGACCACCTCCGGTGATGATTCCATAACCGTTTTTGGTGAACAGGTAGGCTACTTCCTCGGTGAGTTTGTAATATTTGTGGTTATCCAGCGTCCGTGCAGAACCGAAGATAGAGACACACGGACCTATTCGGGTCAGCTTTTCAAACCCTTCCACCATCTCCGACATCACCTTCAGGATCTCCCAGGTGTCGTAGCTTATCGTCTCGGACCAGGTCTTCTCTTCAAATTTGCTCTTCAGCATTTCGATATCATCAATGTTCATGGCAGTGATTTTTTAGGAAAGACAAAGATAATAAAATGGTGAAGAGTGCATCTTATGTTAAGAAGATGGCAGTAAGACCTTCTGATAAATTTCTTTCAATCTGACAATATCCCGTTAGGTTGCGTTTTGATTCCAGATTTTCTTTTATGGCATCTTTTTTCGGAGTATTAATCCCAGAATTAATTCAACAGCACCCAAGATGAAATACATGATGTGCAGCCAATGAATTCCCATCCACACTGTTTGTGCAAGGATCCAGCCAAGTAAAAATATTCCCAATCCAATTGCAATCTCACCAGATAACTTATTCCTGAGAAAGGATGCTATCCCTCCAATTAGACTCCCTATTCCGTTGATCAACAAAAGGAATATTCCGGGGATAAGAAAATCAGAGAAGGGTGAATTGGCAAGCATTTCTAATGGCATTGTGAGTGATCTGCCACTTGGATCTATGATCATTGCCAAACCTGCAGGAACTGCTCCGATGCCAATAAATAGTTGTAAGATGCCCAGACAAATAGCCAGTCGTCTGATGTTATTTTCAGTATTTCTCATATCATTAATCATCTATGTATTTAAAACATTTCACAAGATGACTGAATCCCGTGCATTGGATAAAGTCAAAGTTACAACACTTTATCATACATATGTTTACTTTTGTTATCTTGAATGTCATTCTGTATGTTTGTAGGTGATAGATGAACGTATGAAAAACTGATCCAAATCCTTTAACCATGTCTTCAAAAACGAACAACGATCAATCGTTCGGGTAGAATGAGAAGAGACCTCTGCGGCTGTGGCCCGGTATTGTCACCATGCTACTGATATTACTATTGAGATATGGTATCCCGGCAGTATTTCCGGAAGTTTTGATTCTGGGAATTTTTTTCGGATTTGCCAGTGGACTTTTTGTGATACTACGGTGGGCCTTCTTTAGCCGGGCCGCAATGATTGAGCGATGGGTGGCTATTCTCCTCCTTATTGAAGCACCGATAGTTGAATCACTCTTCCTCCACGATTCCATTGCCACCGGTAGGCAGGGAATGATGTTCGCTATCTTGTTTATTCCAGTAGTTAGTCTTGTCTTTATTGCCTGGGCTGGCGATGTGCTGCTTGTTCGCAACAGCGAAGAGATGGCGGCATTCCAGTTAAAGCCAGCAAATTAATAGATCAAAGCAGATGCTTACAACCACTGCATCCGGCATCAGTTCTTTTCCAGATACCCCTTCAGGTGTAGTGCTGTATATCCCTTTCCGGCTGCAGCAATCTCTTCCGGCGTTCCTTCGGCAATGATCTCGCCACCTCGTTCTCCGCCCTCAAGGCCAAGGTCCACGATGTGATCGGCTACTTTGATCACCTCCATGTTGTGTTCGATCACCAGCACCGTATTGCCTTTTGAAACCAACTTGTTAAGTACGCAGAGCAAGACCTTCACATCTTCGAAATGAAGCCCTGTTGTTGGCTCATCGAGGATATACAGGGTGTTCCCGGTATCGGTTTTAGAGAGCTCTGTGGCAAGCTTAACGCGTTGGGCCTCTCCACCGGAAAGGGTGGTGGATTGCTGCCCCAGCGTGATATAGCCCAATCCCACTTCCTGCAGAGTTTCAATCTTCTTCACAATCATCGGAATTGCATCAAAGAATTCCACTGCCTGGTTGATGGTCATGTTGAGCACGTCGTTGATCGATTTTCCCTTGAAACGGACCTCCAGGGTCTCGCGGTTGTATCGCCGGCCCTGACAGGTTTCGCACAGGACATAGACATCCGGGAGGAAATTCATCTCAATCACTCGCAAACCAGCTCCTTTGCAGGTCTCGCAGCGGCCCCCTTTTACATTGAAAGAAAACCTCCCAGGTTTGTAGCCCCGGATCTTCGACTCAGGCAGATTGGTATATAGTTTCCTGATTTCGTCGAAAACTTTGGTATAGGTAGCCGGGTTCGATCGCGGTGTTCGTCCGATTGGTGATTGGTCGATCTCGATCACTTTATCAATATTCTTAATCCCTTCGATCGACTCGTAGGGCAATGGCTTCTGATCGGATCGGAAGAAATGCTGGCTCAGGATAGGGTAGAGGGTCTCGTTGATTAGTGATGATTTTCCGCTTCCCGAAAGCCCCGTCACACAGATGAGTTTTCCCAAAGGAAGGTGGATATTTACCTGTTTCAGGTTATGCCCCGATGCGCCTTTCAACGTTAGGAGTTTTCCGTTACCTTTTCTGCGGATCTCCGGGACCTGGATCTTGATTTTGCCGCTGAGGTATTTTCCGGTGAGATGGTCGGTCTTCATGATCTCCTCCGGTGTCCCCTGGGCGACGACTCTGCCTCCATGGATACCCGCGTATGGACCGATATCCACAACGTAATCGGCGTTGAGAATTGTCTCTTGGTCGTGTTCCACCACAATCACCGAGTTGCCGGTATCGCGCAGACTTTGCAGCGCATGAATTAATTTGAGGTTGTCGTGCTGGTGCAGACCGATACTGGGCTCATCGAGGATATAGAGTACACCTACAAGCTGGGATCCGATTTGTGTGGCCAGCCTGATTCGCTGACTCTCACCACCAGAAAGACTTCTGGCTGTGCGGTTTAGTGTCAAATACCCAATGCCAACATCAAGCAGGAATTTGATTCGGTTCTGTATCTCCCGGATGATCTCATAGGCGATGATCTTATTCCGGTCATCGAGCTTCTTATGGAGCGCTTCAAACCATGTAAAAAGGTTCACCAGGTCCATCTCCGAGAGTTCGGCAATATTTTTTTCACCGACTTTAAACCAGAGTGACTCCTTCTTCAACCGGGCCCCGTTGCATTCCGGACAAGGTTTTTTATTCATAAAGCTGCTTACCCATTTCCTGATGCCGGCAGGCGCTGCTTCGGCATGCTGGGAGTTGATGAAGCTGATGATCCCTTCAAAATTGAGGGAGTAGGTGGATGTCACACCCAGGTAATCGTTCTTAACTTTAAATACCTCTTCCGACCCGTACAGGATGACGTTGACGGCATGTTCGGGAATTTCCGAGATGGGAGTGTTGATGGTGAAGCCGTATTTTTCCCCAATGGCCTCAACTTGCTTGAATATCCAGTTGTTCTTATACTCTCCGATGGGGACAATCCCCCCTTTCTTGATACTCTTCGTCTTGTCGGGTATGATTTTTTTTAAGTCGATCTCAGAAACAGTCCCGAGGCCGTTGCAATGTGGACAGGCCCCATAGGGTGAATTGAAGGAGAAGGTATTGGGTTCAGGTTCGTGATAGGAGATGCCGGTAGTAGGACACATCAGGAGCCTGCTGTAATGACGTGTTTCAGATGAACCAGCCAGGGCTGTCATCAACTGGTCATTGCCATGTTTCATAGCCAATGTAACCGATTGGGCTAACCGCTTCTTCGACTCCTCCTTTATCAGGATCTGGTCAATGACGATCTCAATATCATGGATCTTGTACCGGTCGAGTTGCAGGCCATGAGTAATCTCCCGGATCTCACCGTCAATGCGAATCTTCAGAAAACCCTGCTTTCGGATTTGTTCGAAGAGCTCCCGGTAATGACCTTTTCTCCCTTTCACAACCGGAGCAAGAATCAAAAGCTCATCAAATGTATGGTTTCCGAGGATCAGCTCCACGATTTGTTGTTCCGTGTAACGGATCATCTTCTCCCCGGTGTTATAGGAGTAAGCATCGCTGGCACGCGCAAAGAGAAGACGCAGAAAGTCGTAAATCTCTGTGATAGTCCCAACGGTAGAGCGTGGATTCCGGCTGGCAGCTTTCTGTTCGATGGAGATGACCGGACTCAGACCATTGATCTTGTCAACGTCAGGGCGTTCCAGGTTCCCGATGAATTGGCGGGCATACGCAGAGAATGTCTCCATGTAGCGCCTCTGCCCTTCAGCATAAATCGTGTCGAAGGCGAGCGAAGATTTACCACTGCCACTCAATCCGGTGATCACCACCAGCTTGTTTCGGGGAATGGCGACGTCGATGTTTTTCAGGTTGTGAACCCTCGCTCCATAAATCTCAAGCTGCTCTTCCACCTAGTGAATCTCATTAATTTTCAGCGTGTCGTTGAAAAAGGTCTCTGACGCTTTCCGGTTGGCATAGGATGAAACTGAGAGGGCATCTTTTTCCGGCAGGGTCAGGATATAGGTTCGCCGTGACTTGTTTGGCAGCGAGTATCCGTGAATCCATGGGTTGAACTCCCTGATGATCCGGTAGGTGATCCCTCGTTTTTTTGCGAAAGTTGGGAGATTTTCGATGGTAGTGTCAACCACCAGATCGTAGGTTTTGATGGGAGGATAAAAATCAGTCTCCTTCAGGTAAAAACCATACTTCGTAGGATTTTCATAAATCTCCTTGGCTGCCAGTATCCGAAAAATGTAACGGGCTGTCTCCTCGTTCAGGTAAAGGTCGTAGTAACTTGTGACTTTTTGGCCTTTCAAGGCCCGTTCCAGTCCTCCCATCCCTCTGTTGTAGGAAGCGGCTGCCAGGGTCCAGTCGCCAAATGAATCGTGTGCCTCCAGCAGGTATTTGCAGGCAGCTTCAGTCGCTTTAATGAGGTTGTACCGTTCATCGATCTCGGAGTTGACCTCCAGGCCATATTTCCGGCCGGTCGACGTAAGGAACTGCCACATACCTTCAGCGCCGGCTGGCGAGGTGACATCACCCAGGTTACTCTCGGCAATGGCCAGAAACTTGAAATCATCAGGGACTTTGTGCTTTTTCAGGATCGGTTCAATGACAGGAAAATAGCGGTGAGCCCTCTTGAACATCTGCTGGGTAGTGGAGTGCATAAACGTGAACGCCAGGATCTCCCGGTCAAAACTCTCGCGAACCAACAGGTCGTTCAGAGGTACCTTCTCCCCGGCAAAATCTACTTTCTCAGGAAGCTCCGGAGTAAAGATCATGTAGTTGCGACGGAACGCTCCCCGGTAATCCCGCTCCGCATCTTGCTTATCAGAAATGCCAAAAATGAATACTCCTGTCATCCCTACAATCACTATCGCCACAACCAGATAAACTAACTTCTTTCTCGCCATTTTGCTATTTTGCTATTTCGCTATTTCACTTTTTCGCTTCTCAAAAGTACGGACGAGGCATGCCCCATCCCTACAATCACGAGATCTCAAAAATTACTCCTGAAGTCCGTAAACAAGGGCGCAACCTCATCCTTCGGGGAGATCACAGGATCGCTGATACCCCAGTCGACGTTAAGGTCGGGATCATTCCACCGGATAGCTCCTTCCGACTCTTTGTTGTAACCGTTGGTACACTTGTAGAAGAAAATCGTATCATCTTCAAGCGTCAGGAAGCCGTGTGCAAACCCTGCCGGAACCCAATACATCCATTTGTTCTGTCCAGATAGAACGATGGAAGACCACTTTCCGTATGTAGGCGATGCCTTTCTGATATCAACAGCTACATCCAGCACCGATCCGCGCATCACACGAACAAGTTTTCCCTGGGCAAAAGGAGGATTCTGGAAATGTAGTCCTCGCAACACCCCCCTCTTCGACTTTGACTCATTATCCTGCACGAAGGTCACATCGATTTCGTGAGCCAGAAACTTCTCCTGGTTGTAAGATTCAAAGAAGTAACCACGCTCATCCTCAAACACATCCGGTTTGATGATCAGCAGACCGGCTAAAGGGGTTTTAATAATTTCCATATTTCGCCATTTCGCTATTTCACTATAGGTGCACACACTCCCCGTAAGCTTGCGCAACCGCCTCCATGATCGCTTCCGACATAGTAGGGTGGGGGTGAATAGCTTCGATAATCTCTTTCCCGGTGGTCTCCAGCTTGCGAGCAACCACAACTTCAGCAATCATCTCAGTGACATTATCTCCGATCAGATGCGCTCCAAGCCACTCTCCGTATTTGGCGTCAAAGATCACCTTCACAAACCCTTCGCGGTTTCCCGCTGCTGTTGCCTTCCCGGATGCCGTGAAAGGAAACTTCCCAACACGAATCTCGTATCCCGCATCTTTTGCCTGCTGTTCGGTCATTCCAACAGAAGCGATCTCGGGGTTGGTATAGGTACAGGCCGGGATATTCCCATAATCAAGGGCTTCAATATCTTTGCCAGCTATCTTTTCCACACAAATGATCCCTTCATGGGAAGCCACGTGTGCCAGGGCAGGACCGTGAATGATGTCGCCGATGGCATAATATCCGTCAACACTGGTTTTGTAGAAATCATCCACCACCACTTTCCCTTTTTCAGTTTTGATCCCAACCTCTTCAAGTCCGATCCCTTCAACGTTAGTTGCAATACCAACAGCACTCAGCACCACTTCGGCTTCAATCACCTCATCGCCTTTCTTGGTCTTGACAGTCACTTTGCAAAGCTTGCCTTTGGTGTCGACCGATTCCACGTTCGCGCCTGTCATCACCGTCATGCCTGCCTTCTTAAATTCACGTGCCAGCGTTTTCGACACCTCCTCATCTTCGAGCGGCACCACGTTCGGCAGAAGTTCAATAAGTGTGACCTGGGTCCCGATAGAGTTGTAAAAATAGGCAAACTCAGAGCCGATTGCTCCTGAACCGATAACAACCATGGACTTAGGCTGTTTCGGTAGATTCATCGCTTCACGGTATCCGATAATTTTTTTGTCATCCTGTTTGAAATTTGGAAAATCCCTGGATCGAGCACCCGTGGCGATGATGATATGCTTTGCAGAATACTCTTGTACAGACGGGGCATGCCCCGTCTCAACGGCAACAATTTTTCCCGGCATAACCTTCCCCGTGCCAACGATCACGTCGATCTTGTTTTTCTTCAATAAAAACTGGATTCCTTTACTCATCTGGTCAGCAACTCCACGGCTGCGTTTCACGATAGCTTCAAAATCAGGGGTAGATTCACCTGCTGTAATGCCATAATCTGAAGCGTGTTTCAGGTAATTGAATACCTGAGCACTTTTGAGAAGAGCTTTGGTGGGGATGCATCCCCAATTCAGGCAAATCCCACCAAGTTCGGCACGTTCTACAACGGCTACCTTGAATCCCAGTTGAGCAGCCCTGATGGCAGCTACATATCCTCCCGGACCGCTGCCAATGACTATAATATCGTAATTCATAATGATTCTGTTTTGAAGGGCAAAGGTATAAAAAAAAGACCGATGCCAGATGCCAGATGCCGGATGCCGGAAATCTGTTTTTTCGCTATTTCGCTATTTCGCTATTTCGCCATTTCACTATTTCACAATTTCCCCATATTTCGCCCACGCCCTCAGAAACCGCACTGCCGATAGCAGCAACGGTGTGGACATGGTGATGAAAAAGAGGGAGATCCATTGCATGTCTATCCAGCCGGTTCTGCGTACCAGTATTCCGGATGTGATCATGATGGCCATGAGGAGATAACTCTTCCAGTCAAAGAAGGAGAAAATGCAGGGACGAAGGATCTCAAGGGAGCGAATGCGGGTAATATGTTTCAGTGAAACGCGGAGAAAAAGTAAGTGGAAAAACAGCAGGCCGGCAACCACTGCCAAAGGAATCTTTAACCAGAGCATTGTTGTTTGGGGCAACATGTTAATCCCCCTGAATAGGAGGAACCCACCGGCAAAAAGCCATACCGCTGCCGCAACGAGTAATAGATGCCGTCTAGGGATCCCAGGCTTCAATTCAAACATTATCCTCTGAACCTTTTTCAACATTTCGCTATTTCGCTTCTCGTTATTAATTCTTCTCCAACAGTAACCCGTTAAACAGGAGCTTGTAACTCCCCTGCGTCGAAGCCCTGAACTGTGGATTAAACCCATAAAGGACAATTTGCCCCTTCCCCTTTTTCAACCAAACCATTACGCTCTTGTCAGCCAATTTCTCCGGTTTTTCGCAAAACCCACTCATCAGGATATCATCTTCGGGGAATTTTCCGATCACCCGCCGGTCCATGTCAAAATTGGGTACTTGAGTGCTAAATACAGGCGTGCCTCTGAAAAAGACACCGGTGCTCCCGGGCATCCCCAGAGTTAATGGATGTCCCTGCTTAAGGTTAATTTTCACGAATGAACCGGGACAGTACACACCGGCTTCCCGGATAGATTTGGAGATATTTCTTACCGGGAGGCGGAACGATTCAGTAGTGTCACCGCTTTTCATGGAAAGAAGCCCCGTAAACAACTCGGTGGATTGACCCCAGGAGAGAATGATGCCTCCTTGTTCCAAAAATACCATAAGCTGTTCCATCCCTTTCTTGCCAATACCTTTGGTAAATTCCGGTGGGTAGCTGGTAGGGTAGACTTCGTTTTCGGAGCGGTATTGTCCTTCCATCAGGATCGACTTGTTGTTATTGGGGAAAACAATCACATCAAAATCAGTGACAAAATCTGTCTCTGCAAAATCCCCCGGTTTAATAACTGAAAAGGGAATCTGATACGTGTCAAAGATAAAGCGTGTCCACCCTGCATCCATGTCATGCATATTGGTCTCAACCAGGGCGATCCGCGGAACGGAGAAAGGGACCACAGGCATTCTTGACTTTTCTAAAAGGATTTTTGGATTCACGGTGAGTTCATTAATCAACTTATCAAGTTTCGGACTCTTCCCTCCATCACGGAGGATAATGAAATCACCCCCGGGTGTCCTGGAAACCTCCAGCCCCAGTTTACTCGCCATAAAGGCCGCTTTGTAACTCTCGTTGTGGTCGACACTGAATAGAGCCGCCCAGTAGTTCTCCGGAAGCGGTTCCAGCAGGTTGAATGAACCTTCAATCTCGGTCAGGTGTTGCAGAAGGATATCCAAGGGTTTTGTCACCTCAACTGAAGTGACTCCCCGGTGGAGGGGCAGTGACCAGGAGGTAATGTCGTAAGGTTTGATCAGTTCTCCGTCCGGAGTGTAATGTCTTTCAGGAAACTTTTGCTTTTCCATCACTTCCTTGATGAAGGCACGGTAGGGTTGGGCAAGGGGAATGACAATCGTTCCCTCCAGATAAGTGATATTGTCTGAAATGATCGTTTCATCCAGCCGATAAACGTGAACCCCGTGTTCTTTCAACAGGTTTACAATGCCCGCCATCTCGCCCGGGTCATGCTGATTGGGTGGCATTAAATAATAATAGGGAGCTTCGGTTTTCCCTTTGTTTACTTCCAATTGACAGAGATCATTCTGGAATTCAAGGATCGCATCCTTGTTTGTTGCTGCAGTCTTTAATACAGACATCATAGAATTAATCTCATAGTTTATAATGTCGCCAAGCCGCCACCATCCTCCCAGCCATGGATCGGGCATGTTGATGCTCTTTTTGTAATCCCCCAGCCCTTTCCCGATTACACTCAGTTCATTCTCCTCCACATAGACTGGCGTAGCCGTTTGCACACTGGCACATTCTGTAAGAAACCCGATCACATTTTTCCAGATGCAGGTCTCAGTCGATCCTGGCCAGTAATCGTCAAAAAGGTAGTGCTGACTGACCCCTTTTTCTCCTGCCTTTGTCATGTCTTTCATCATGTTCGATCCGAAAACTCCGATCCAATTCCAGATGCCTGCATCGATGTTCTCGGCGATGGGATCATGGGGTGGTGGTACGAAATACCGGACTCCTGTGGAGCCCATCTGGTGTTTCTCAACCATCACCTGGGGATACCAACCAGTATTGTATATGGCTGCAATGGCTTTGGTATCCTCCTGTGAGAGCGTGATAAAATCGCGGTTGTTGTCATGCCCCACATATTTATGGTATACCTCCGGAAGCGATGAACCTTCGTACTTCGTTCCCAGATATTTTTTGTAGTGATTCACCACTTTGTCCATGCCATCCGGATTGTGGCACGGAACCATCATCAGGACAGTGTTGTCGAGCCACCCGGTGGTATCGGGAAGCGATGCCGTGATCAGGTTGTAAGCGATTAATGGCGCGGCTTGCGAAGGGCCAACCTCCGTTGAGTGCATCGAAAGAGTCGCCAGGACGAAAACCCGGCCATCTTTTACCATCGTATTCCGCTGTTCATCAGTGAGCTCCGGATTTGTGGCAAGTTGTTCGTTGATATCCCGAAGGTCCTCAAGGTTTTTGATATTCTCTTCCGATGAGATAAACGCGATGTACATTGGCCTTCCTTCAGGTGAGGTGCCGATCTCTTTCATCACCAACCGGGGAGAACTTTGATCAAGTATCAAAAAGTAGTCGATCAGCTTTTCATAGTCGAACAGATTCCGGTCCGATCCGGGTTGGAATCCAAAGAACTTTTGAGGAGTCTGGATAGACTGTCCAATTGCAACATCTGTACAAAAAATCTGGAACGTCAGTGCCGCCAGAATACTGAACAAGGAAAATCTCATCACATTGGAAATTTTAGATGCGTGCAATAATACCAAAAAATTTCACGATTTCACTATTTCGCTATTTCGCTATTTCACATTTCACCATTTCTCTATCTCGCTATTTCATCTGTTCCTGTTTTTACAATCTCAAAATAACTGTACCTTTATCCCCCTTAAGAAACCAATGTAAGGACGAGGCATGCCTCGTCCCTACGTGAAATAAAACATTAAACTCATGGGAATAAACCACTACAAAGAGGCTGCAAAACGGGCGATGCAATGGCATGCCGAATACCGCAAAGAGATGATGAAATGCCGGTTCGACACCATTGCAGTCCACGGGATATACTCTATGCAGGAGTCCCTCGACTTCAATCAGGGGTCGATCATTGAACCAATCTATATGTCTACTTCCCAAGCCTACCGGGATTCGGATGAGATGGAAGCGGCATTAGGTTATGAGGTTCCTACATGGTGCTACTCACGGATAGCCAATCCTACCATGTACTATGTTGAAGGTGTGATGGCTATGCTGGAGGGCTATGGCTCTGGTATTGAGACAAGCTGTATCGCTACCTCCTCGGGAATGGCTGCCATCCAGAGTGCGGTGGATCAGTTTCTCGTTGTGGATCATAAGCGTCCTTCGGCTCCGATGAATTTTGTGGCTACCACACAGGTTTATGGTGGGACCTACCAGCAGTTCTCCATGCGAAAAGATGCTGAACGATCTGTAAAGTGGAGGAAAGTTGTGAACTCGGCCGATTTGAACGAATGGGAATCGTTGATCGATGAGAATACCCGTTTCCTTTATGGTGAGATGCCCAGCAACCCCGGGCAGGCTTTCTTCGATCTCAAAGCGGTGGCCGAACTGGCTCATAAACATGGAATCCCAATGATCGTGGATGCTACTGTCGCATCTCCTGCATTGATGAGACCCATTGAACATGGCGCCGATATCGTTATTCAGTCGGTGACCAAATCAATGTCATCAGGTGGATCCAGCATTGCAGGAGCGATCATCTCCAGGAAAAATATTACCTCCAATATCGATAACCCGGAGATGAAGGCTGACTTTGCAACATACCTAAAATTGCTTCCCAACCGCGATAACGGACCAAACATCTCTCCGATGAATGCCTTCATGGCACTGAATGATATCAGAACCCTCCGGATGCGGATGGACGTTATGAGCCGGAATACACAGAAAGTTGCAGAATATTTGGAGACGCATAAACATATTGAAAAGGTTGCTTACCTGGGATTAAAGTCCCATCCATTGCATGAGCTGGCATCGAAATACATGGTACTGGTTGATTCGGAGTACGATGAACTCTATGGCAAAAAAGTAAACAGATTTGGTCACCTGATGTCATTCAATGTGAAAGGTGGCGCTCAACCTGCACGTGATGTCTTCGATGCCTTTAGCCGTATCTGGCGTGCTACCGACCTGGGTCGGATCAAATCAGTGGCCACTATTCCCGCGATCTCTACCCATTCTCAACAAGGGGAAGAAGGCCGGAAGATGGCGAATATTCCTCAAAACCTGATTCGCCTGTGTGTTGGTGCCGAGCATCCTGACGATGTGATCAAAGACCTCGACCAGGCACTCTCCGTACTGGATGGAAAAAAAGTGTTTGTCACTTCACCCGAATATTCAGCAGGAGGAGCTTCATCGGCCAGGTTAGGACAAGAGTAATCCTTTGTGCAAATGGAAGAACCAATCCTGTTTTATTCTACCAATAATAGTTCAGAACCGGTCACTTTTAGCAGGGCATTGCTCAAAGGACAGGCTCCCGACCGTGGACTATATATGCCAGAGAAAATACCTGTAATTCCGCTCAATGAGATATACGGATTTGCAGATAAGACCTATTTCGAAATTGCCTATGAAGTTACCCGGCGGTTCCTTCAGGGCGAGATCGGCGATGAGGAGCTATTTGAGATCGTTAAGGATGCATATGATTTTGAAGTTCCACTTGAGCACGTTTTTGACCGGAAATACATCATGCGTCTTGATCAAGGTCCAACTGCTTCCTTCAAGGACTTCGCAGCCAGGATGATGGGACGGTTGATGCACTACTACCTGAAGCGAGAGAACCGGAGGCTCCTGATCCTGACAGCTACTTCCGGCGATACGGGAAGTGCGGTAGCCAATGCGTTTTATGGTCTTGACAACATCGATATTGTCGTGCTTTTTCCTCGTAACGAGGTGACTCCAAGGCAACGGAAGCAGATGACTATCTTGGGGAAGAATGTCAGAATCCTCGCCCTCGATGCCAAATTTGACGACTGCCAGGCGCTGGTCAAGCAAGCGTTTTCTGATCCTGAGCTGGCACACTTGCCTCTCTCTTCAGCCAACTCCATCAACATCGGGCGACTGGTTCCCCAAACGGTTTACTATTTTTATGCGTTTGCAAAACTGCGGGACAAAAACCTGAATGAAGAGGTGATTTTCTCGGTACCTTCCGGCAATTTCGGGGATATGATGGGAGGGGCTCTGGCGATGAAAATGGGTTTGCTGGTGAAGAAATTCATCATCGCTACAAACGCAAACGATGAATTTCCTAACTACCTCTATTCAGGTCACTATAGTAAAATAGAGCCAAGTGTGAATTGTATCTCCAGTGCCATGAACGTGGGGCATCCCAGCAATCTTGCCAGACTTGTTTCTCTCTATGGGGGGGTGATGGACGAAAAGGGTATGATTCATAAGCCGGCAGACCTTGAATCGATGAAAAAAGAGATTTGGGCTACTAGTATTTCTGATACCCAAACACGGGAAACAATTGCGGCAGCCTATCTAAAATATGGCACTTTACTGGAACCGCATGGAGCTGTGGGATGGGCAGGATTGATGGATTACCTCCACACTATTCCTGAATCAGAAACCGAAAACCAGTTATGCATCTCTCTGGAGACCGCCCATCCGGCCAAATTTCTGGAAGAGATAGAAAAGATTCTTCACATCGAACCAGAACTTCCTCCAAGCCTCGAAGGTATCGACCACCTCCCCGAACATGTGGAAAATCTTGAAAACAACTATGAAGCATTCAAAGAATATTTACTTCTAACTTCAAACTTCTAACTTCCAGTTCTGACCCCTAACCTCTAACTTCTGACTTTATGTATATCGTTTGTTCCGACCTCGAAGGCGTCTTTGTTCCTGAAGTGTGGATCAATGTAGCCGAAAAAACCGGCATAGAAGCTCTCCGCCGAACGACACGAGATGAACCGGATTATAATAAACTCATGCAATACCGGATGAAGATCCTGGATGAACATGGTTTGAAACTCCATGATATCCAGAATGTGATTGCCCAGATTAAACCCCTTCCGGGAGCTGTGGAATTTATTGCCTGGATGAAAGAAAGAACTCAACTGATCGTGGTGTCTGATACCTTTATCCAGTTTGCCGATCCTCTCATGAAACAACTTGGCCGGCCAACCCTCTTCTGTCACACCCTCATCATAGACGAAAACAATCGGATTACCGGATATACACTCCGCCAGAAAGACCCGAAACGGAAGACTGTGGAAGCGCTTCAGAGTTTGACGTACCAAGTGATCGCCATGGGCGACTCTTACAATGATACCAGCATGCTCCAACAAGCCGACGTGGGCATCCTTTTCAATCCCCCGCAAAATGTGATCAACGATTTCCCGCAATTTCAGGTTACCTATGATTACGAACAGCTGAAGGAGATTATGAAGGAATATCTGTGAGGTTATGAGGTCATGAGGTGATGAGGTGATGAGGTGATGAGGTCATGAGGTGATGGTGTGATGGGAGTGATGAAGGTGATACAGGATTTTTTTAAATGAATTGCCGGCTGCTTCAGCTGCCGGATTGATGGGGCATAGTAACAAAGGGCTTTAGCCCAAAACCTTGAACCTAAATGGAAATAGAATTCAACGGCAAAATCGTCATTGTCACAGGTGCCTCCAGGGGAATCGGAGCTGCAACAGCCAAGCTGTTTGCTGAATCAGGCGCAACGGTCATTGTTCACTACAACAAGAACAAGCAATCAGCTGAAGCAACTCTTGCCTCCTTACCCGGCACCGGGCACTCCATCTTCCAGGCCGAAATGTCTTCCGTCGACGACCTTAAAACGATGACTGACAGTGTGATCGCAAAATACGGCAGAGTCAATATCCTGGTCAACAATGCCGGCATCTATGAAGAGCATGATATGGTCCAGATGCCATTTGACAACTTTTTGGAATATTGGGAAGAGACAATTCGTGTTAATCTTACCGGTCCTGCTGTACTTGCTAACCTGATGGCCCGTGAGATGATAAAAACCGGAGGAGGCAGAATCATCAATGTCACTTCCCGGGGAGCCTTCCGTGGCGAACCTACTGCCTGGGCCTATGGTGCAAGTAAGGCAGGCTTGAATTCAGCCGGACAAAGCATGGCAAAATCATTGGCGAAATACGGAATTTTTGTGTTTACCCTGGCTCCGGGATTTGTGGAGACTGATATGTCGGGACCTTGTCTTGTTGGAGAACGAAAACAGGAGATTGAAAGCCAATCTCCTTTGAATCGAGTAGCCCAACCCAATGAAATCGGCCGTGCCATTCTCCTCCTCGCAGCAGAAGGAAATGAATATATGACTGGCTGCGTGCTGGATATGAACGGCGCGTCCTATCTTCGAACCTGATTTCCCCTCGCCCTTCGTCCTTCATCCTTCAACCGGAAGCTGCCGTTGAAATCCCACCTCCAGCGATATGAACGTCTCGGTATTGGTGATCTCGGGAATAGACTGGATTTTGTCTGTGATCAGTTTGCGGAGATGCTCATTGTTCTTCGCGTAAATTTTGACAAAGAGAGAGTATTTTCCGGTAACATGATGACATTCGGTGATCTCCGGGACCTGGGTGATTTTCCGGAATACCTCCTCATGCGTTTTTGTGGATGCCAGGTTGATTACAAGACCAACAAATGCGCAGGTGCCATAACCTAGTCCGACCGGGTCAACATTAAACTGTGAACCATTAACAACCCTATTGTTGCGCATTTGGTTAACACGCTGATGCACAGCTGCTCCCGACACATTGCATCTCCTTGCGATCTCCAGAAAAGGAATCCTTGCATCCCGGGTAAGGAAAGAGAGAATCCGTTTGTCCAGACTATCAATTTTTAATCCCATAATGCAGTTTTTTGTATTTCTGTTACCAATGAAATAAATTCAAACTTGATCTATTACAAAATTAAAATATAATGCGTAAATAACGAATGAATTGTTATAATAATAATTTATATGGTATCAAATTATTAATTTTGTGGCTCTAAATCTGTTATAGGAAAATTAAATGAATATGAGTTCGGATCCGTCAAGTCGCATTTTTGATCTTCTCCAGTTTGGGGAGTTTGGTGATGTGAATCCATCTGTTTGTGATTCAGCAACATTCACCTTCATGCAGGCGAAAACAATGCTGGATACATTTCATGGAGAAGCTGAAGGCTGTTTTCTCTATTCACGACATTGGAATCCTTCCAGCAGATATCTGGCCGATGCGATGGCTGTGATGGAGGGAACTGAATCGGCCTGGGTTACGGCATCTGGGATGGCAGCGATCACATGTTCCATCTTGCAATTGTGTAAAAGCGGGGATCACATCATCTGTAGTATTACAACATATGGTGGAACATTCGCATTCCTTTATAATTATATTCAGAGATTCAATATAGAGGTCTCCTTCATAGATATTACAAATCTTGAGAGTGTACGCGAAGCGATTCGCCCCAATACAAGGATTATCTATACTGAGAGCATGACAAATCCTTTGCTCCAGATCTCTGATATACCTGCCCTGGCTGAAATTGCAAACCTTCATGGGCTGAAGTTGGTGGTAGACAATACCTTCACGCCAATGATTCTCTCACCTGCTAAACTGGGAGCGCATGTTGTGGTACATAGTATGACCAAGTTTATCAATGGAAAGAATGATTGTGTGGCAGGTGCGATTTGTGCATCCAATGAGTTTGTCAATGCACTGAGTGACGTGAACGATGGAACGGCGATGCTGCTTGGTCCGGCTCTTGACCCGTTGCGATCATCCAGTATTCTGAAAAATTTACATACCCTGCATATCCGGATGCAGCAACATAGCAGAAATGCGATGTTTCTGGCCGAGAGATTCAGGGAACACGGACTCCATATTTTGTACCCAGGGTTACCTGAACACCCGGGACATGAACTGTTGACAAGCATGATGAATCCCGGTTTTGGTTTTGGAGGGATGATTGCGATTGATATGGAAACATCCGAACGGGCTGCCAGGTTGATGGAACTGATGGAACTCGAGGGAGTTGGATACCTGGCAGTCAGTCTCGGATATTTTAAAACTCTCTTCAGTAATTCAGGAAAAAGTACCTCATCGGAAGTGCCGGTTGAGATCCAAAAACAGATGGGTCTCTCTGAAGGCCTGGTCAGGTTCTCCGTTGGTCTCGATAACGATATTGCCCAAACGTGGCAAAAGATCTTACATTGCCTGCAAGGGATGTAAGTTAGTGTTTCTCTTCATAGGTTAGGTTGCTAGGCGGTCTCGTGGTTGGGACCGCCTTTTTTTAATCCTCACACGAACACATTAGATTCCGGTCCCCGAAGGCGTCGTCAATCCGGGTAACAGTAGGCCAGTACTTGTCCTCCTTCAGACCTTCAGCAGGATAAGCTGCTTTCTGCCTTGAATAAGGGAGTGTCCAATCGTCAGCAGAAACCATGAGTGATGTATGGGGTGCTTTCTTGATTACGTTGATCTCTTTATCAGCTTTCCCTTCTTTAATCTCATTAATCTCCTTTTTGATTGATATCATGGCTTCGATAAACCGGTTGAGTTCACAATAGGGTTCACTCTCGGTTGGCTCCACCATAAGGGTCCCGTGAACAGGGAAAGCAACAGTAGGTGCGTGGAAGCCGTAATCCATAAGCCTTTTGGCAATGTCAATGGCTCCAATTCCAGTTTCCCTGGCGATGCCATTGCAGTCAACGATCATTTCATGAGCACAATGTCCCTTCTTCCCCGTGTATAAAATTGGGTAATATGGCATCAGGGCAGCCTTGAGATAATTGGCATTCAGGATAGCGATCTTAGTAGCTTCTGTCAATCCCGCGCCACCCATCAGTTTGATATAGGCGTAGGAGATAGTCAGGATCAGCGAACTACCATAAGGTGCGGAGGCAACAGCATGGATTCCATCGGTTCCTCCGGTATTTACTACAACATGTTTGGGCAGGAATGGAGTCAGGTGTTTGGCTACGCCAATAGGACCTTCACCGGGACCGCCGCCACCATGGGGAATCGCAAATGTCTTGTGCAGATTCAGGTGACAAACATCGGCGCCAATAATGCCTGGATTGGTCAGGCCAACCTGTGCATTCATATTCGCTCCATCCATATAAACCTGGCCTCCGTTCTCATGAACGATCTTACAAATCTCCAGGATATCCTCTTCAAACACACCATGCGTTGACGGATAAGTTACCATCAGGGAGGAGAGGTTGTTCTTATGCAGGATAGCCTTCTCTCTCAGATCGTGTACATCAATATTGCCTTTTTCATCACACTTGATCACGACAATCTCCATACCGGCCATTGCCGCACTTGCAGGATTGGTTCCATGTGCAGAGGAAGGAATCAGGCAAACGTTCCGATGCCCCTCACCACGACTGATATGATATTCACGAATCACAAGCAACCCGGTATACTCGCCGGATGCTCCGCTGTTGGGCATAAACGAAACGGCATCGAAGCCGGTCGTTATGCATAGTTGTTTCTCAAGTTCCCGGATAAGAAATTGATACCCTTCCGCCTGGTCTTTTGGTACAAATGGGTGGATGTTCCCAAACTCCGGCCAGCTCAATGCAAAAAGTTCAGCTGCCGCATTCAGTTTCATGGTACACGATCCCAACGGTATCATCGACCTGTTTAATGCAAGGTCCTTGATCTCAAGCCGTTTAATGTACCGCATCATCTCAGTCTCGGAGTGGTAACTCGAAAATACCTGCTGTGAAAGGATCTCCGATTTCCGGATAAGTGCATCCGGCAGTGTAGTAATCTTTTCACATTCTTTCGGATTGCAGATGAATTCTGAACAAACTTTCCCTGCCGAAAGTGCCAGGATGCAAAGAATCAGGTTTACATCAGCCAATTCAGTCGTTTCGTCCAAACTGATGCCAATATGTTTTGCATCCATGAAACGGAAGTTTACCATGTTCTCTTCAGCCAGATGCCTGAGTTTCTCCATATCGATCCCATCAGGAACACGGATGTAAAGGGTGTCATAGAAGGATTGATTCAATTGCTCGTAACCGTATTTAACCATCTCCTGGGCCAATACTCCGGTGAGGATGTTGATGTGACGGGCAATCTTTTTAAGCCCATGAGGGCCGTGATAAACTGCGTACATTCCAGCCATTACCGCCAGCAGAACCTGGGAGGTACAGATGTTGGAGGTAGCCCGTTCACGCTTGATATGTTGCTCCCTTGTCTGAAGCGCCATCCTGAGGGCCCTGCTCCCGTTTGCATCAACAGAAATTCCAATGATCCTCCCTGGCATGTTGCGCTTGAACTCTTCTTTCGTTGAAAAATAGGCTGCATGCGGACCGCCATAACCCATTGGAACACCAAATCGCTGGGTGGAACCGAACACCACATCGGCACCCCATTCACCCGGAGGCGTAAGCATGACAAGACTCATGATGTCTGCAGCAACTGCTATCAGGGTTCCGCTCTGATGTGCTTTTTCAACGAAATCCCTGTAATCGGTCACTTCACCTTTCTGATCCGGATATTGCACCACGGCACCAAAGACGGCATCCGTGAAGTTAAATTCGTCATATTTTCCAAAAATCAGCTCTATTCCAAGTGGAACCGCCCGGGTTTTGATAACATCAATGGTTTGCGGGAAAAGTTCTTCCGAAACAAAGAATTTGTTGACGCCACGCTTTACTGCATCCCGACTGCGGGAGTTGTACAACATGATCATTGCCTCTCCGGCAGCTGTACCTTCATCCAGAAGAGATGCATTGGCAATAGGCAAGCCTGTAAGGCTGCAGATCATGGTCTGATAATTTAGCAGGGCTTCAAGCCTTCCCTGCGAAATCTCAGCCTGGTAAGGCGTATACGCGGTATACCAACCCGGATTCTCAAGGATATTTCGAAGAATCACTCCGGGAATGATCGTATTGTAATACCCCATCCCGATAAAGGTTTTAAACAGTTTGTTCTTTGATGCCACCTTTTTCAGATGGGTAAGGAACTGATACTCATTCAGGCCTTCCGGAAGTGGCATCGGGGCTTCTAACCGGATGGAGGCAGGGACAGTCTCATCAATGAGTTGATCGAGTGAGGATACACCGATTTTCTCCAGCATGGCGCTGATCTCTGTAGCATTCGGACCATTGTGCCGGCAAACAAAATTATTTGTGATCATAGGGATTGTGAATTAATAAACAGTAGTGCATGGAATAGGTCGCAAAAGTACCATTTTTTTTATTTTGATGTTATACCGATATTTGCAATAAAATAAGGCAGGTATTAAAATAGGGAGATCTTGTATGGCTGACATTGATGGAACCAACGAACCAAAACAATTTTTTACTGATGTGCCACCAACATCAGAAGGTTTTTACCTGAAGGGATCCAACTCCCTTGACTGGGGAATGAAGAACAGGTTGAGCCGGATTTTCAATCCGGTAAGCGGAAAAACGGTCATGCTGGCCGTTGATCATGGTTATTTTCTTGGGCCCACAGCCGGGCTGGAGCGCATCGATGTGAACATCGTTCCCCTAATCCCCTATGCCGACACGCTGATGATCACTCGTGGCGCTCTTCGAACAATGGTTCCTGCTGATACGCAGAAGGCAATCGTTTTGCGGGTTACTGGGGGAGCAAGTATCCTGACGGATCTCTCCAACGAGGACCTGGCCGTTGATATCGAAGATGCTGTGCGTTTGAATGTTTGCGCCATGGCTGTTCAGGTGTATGTTGGAAGTGAACATGAACATCAAACCCTCCTAAGCATGACACGGATGGTGGATATGGGACTCCGTTACGGCATTCCAACATTGGCGGTAACAGCTGTGGGCAAGGAGATGGTTCGTGATGCAAAATATTTCAGGCTTGCTACCCGGATCTGTGCCGAGTTGGGAGCGCAATATGTCAAAACCTATTATATCTCCGAAGGATTTGAGACTGTCACCGCCTCCTGCCCGGTTCCGATTGTGATTGCAGGAGGGAAGAAACTTCCAGAGATCGATGCGCTCACCATGGCATATCGTGCCATTCAGGAGGGAGCTGCTGGGGTGGATATGGGCCGGAACATTTTCCAGTCGGTAGCCCCGATCGCGATGCTCAAAGCGGTTCGAGCCGTAGTTCATGAAAATGAAACCCCTGAGAAGGCGTTTGAGCTGTATACGACACTTAAGAGTGAGAAAAAGTAACGAACAATACTGCTGAAAATCAGTTTTACCCCATCCCTAAAGGGAGCCTGATTTTCAGTATTTTCTGCAATTTCTCCCTTTAGGGTAGGGGGTAAAAAATTGCAGAAAATATAATGAATCGATAACAATGAAAGTTTCCGTCTGGTATAACAACAGTGACATCAGGCTCGAGGAGGTCCCAACGCCGTCGCCCGGAGCAGGAGAGATGCTGGTCAAGGTCATCTCCTGCGGCATCTGTGGAAGCGATGTTGTGGAGTGGTACCGGTTGCCTAGGGCACCGCTGGTGTTGGGCCATGAAGTTGGTGTGGAGGTTGTTGAGATTGGGGAGGACGTTGCCAAATACAAAAAGGGTGACAGGCTTTTTATCGCGCCCAAGGTCCCCTGTCTGAAATGCAACTACTGTCTGAAGGGGCATTTTCCCCAGTGTTCAGAAATTAAGGATCGGCTTCCGGGAGGATTCGCGGAATATATCCTGGTGCCGAAGGAAATTGTCAACCACGGATCCTACCTTCTCCCCAACAATCTAACCTACGACCAGGCGACATTTATCGAGCCTCTGGCTTGTGTGATAAGGGCACAGCGACTTGCCGGCATTGAAGCAGGACAAACTCTCCTGATTCTCGGCTCCGGCATGTCGGGGCTTCTTCATACAAAACTTGCCAGGTACAACCATTGCAACGTGATGAACACCGATATCAGCCCTGGCAAACTTGAACGGGCAAAACATTGTGGTGCAAATTATGTGGCTGATGCTGGCTCAGATATACTCGAACAGTTGATGGCATTCTATGGCCGGAAAGCAGATGCCGTGATGGTGACAACTTCTGCTATGTCTGCTCTAAAGCAAGCATGGGAGACTGTTGACATGGGAGGGGCGGTTGTTTTGTTCGCCGTACCAGATCCAGGCAAAGATGTTGTCGTTCCCCTCAATGACTTCTGGCGAAAAGAGATCCGCATCATCACCTCTTACTATTGTGGCCCCCCTGATATTGAAGAGGCAATTAACCTGATTGCAATGGGGAACATTGTGGTCGACGACCTCATCACACACAGGCTGCCACTGAGCAAAACTGCCAAAGGGTTTCAGATGTTACTGGATGGTGGGGAGGCGGTCAAGATCATTATAAATCCACAAGAAGGCTAACATAAGAAGAAGATTTCTTCAGTTCATCGTGGCACAACACATGGCAACTACTTATTAGCTTTTTTGGCAGGAAAAAATTCCTTCAGCTGATAGACATACGCATGTGTACAGGGCAGTTCGGAAGGGCTGATTTGTGGCGCCGAAATCTGGATTCCTCCCTCAACCGGATGCCACTCCACCGCTCTCTTCACACCGATCATCTCAATGGATAAATCTCCCGGATATTCTGAAGTCGGTACGAAGATCCCTGACTCAGGCCACTCTGAGCAAATAGCATAAATATCACTCCCTTTGGTGGTATACCAAACGGGTGGTTCCTTTGGATTCAACTCTTCTCCAGGGATGGAAATCTCATCCTGATACCAGGGTCGCGTCCCGAAAACAGACTCTCCGTTAACTGCCAGCCACTCGCCGATTTCCACAAGCCTCTCCTGCATGATGACAGGGATCCGGCCATCGGCGGTGGGTCCGACATTCAGGAGGAGGTTGCCACCCCGGCTGACAATATCCACGAGTTCATGGATCAACTCTGTGGTTGTGCTGTAATCCTCCAGGTTTTCTGCCCGGTTAAATCCATATGATCCTCCGATGCCGCGACTCTCTTCCCAGGGATGGTGCGCCCCAATGGCATCGGTATCCTTGTATTCGCTGGAATAGTAATCTCCATGGTTTCCGGGAACCCCTTTCGCCCACCGATCATTCACCACTACTTCATCTTTGTTAGGAGCTCCGTTGTAGAGCCACGCCAGAAACTCTTTTGTATGCCAGTAATCCGCATCAAAATCCCACTCCCCGCCATCCGAAAAGATCAGGCTTGGATGGTACTGCATGACAAGTTCCTTCAATTGGGGAATAACATGCCCTTCCACATAGTCTTCCTGTGGGATCTGGTACGTTTCAATCATTTTTTTGTCCAGCCAAAAGCCGCTTTTGGTCCGTTTGGTAGGG
>CAZXQU010000031.1:0-31669 GCA_964642545.1 uncultured Prolixibacteraceae bacterium
CACAACTCCCTGGGCAAATTTCAGGAGCATCAGCTCACCCTGGTCTTTATATATTATAGAACGTCCTTTGAAAAAGACATCCACCTTAACTTTAGCACCATCTTGTAAAAACTTGATTGCATGATTCAGCTTGAAATTGAAATCGTGCTCATCAGTGTTTGGTCCCAACCTGATCTCTTTCACAACCACCCTGGCTGTTTTAGCCTTCATCTCCTTCTGCTTCTTCTTCAGTTCATAGAGGAATTTCTTGTAATCAATTACTTTGCAAACAGGTGGGTTGGCAGTTGGCGAAATCTCTACCAGGTCTAGCCCCTGGTTCTCAGCAATTGTCAAGGCGTCTCTCAGGTTGTAGATATCGGGTGTTACATTATCGCCTACCACGCGTACAACAGGTGATTTGATTCTCTCATTGATAAAATGAGGATCTTCCTTTTTTTGCGGCCTGCTGAATCGCCGCCTTGGTCCATGATATGGTTTTGCTATTGTTAATTCCTCCTTATGTTAGTTAACTTCCGTTGGTTATCAAATATGGACCAGGCATGCCTGGTCCTTACATTGTTGTTCTCTGATCAATCGTCCCTCGTCCTTCATCCCTCGTCCTTCGTTACAGTCCTCCCAATTCCTCTTCCATCTCCCCGTTTACGCGCTTGACAAATTCCTCTACCTTTATAGGGCCCAGGTCGCCGTGTCCGTGTTTTCTTACAGAGACGGTGCCTTCAGTCACTTCACGCTCTCCAACTACCAGCATGTAAGGGATTTTCATCAACTCAGCGTCGCGTATCTTCAGCAAATTTAAAACTTTTTTTGCATAGTCGTGATATTTTTCACTGATTGGCAGCACGATAGCCTGGTCGGGAGCAAGCCACAACGGGAAGTTTCCGCCGGTATGTTCCAACAGTACAGCTACAAACCTCTCCATTGATCCAAACGGAGCCCTGTGAATCATGACAGGCCGGTGTTTGAGATTGTCAGCACCAATGTATTCCAGTTCAAACCGTTCAGGAAGGTTGTAATCAACCTGGATGGTTCCAAGTTGCCATTTCCTGCCGATAGCATCCTTCACCATGAAGTCCATCTTGGGACCATAAAAAGCGGCTTCCCCGGGTACAATGACAGTATCCAAACCACTCTCCTCTGCAACTTCAAGGATAGCTTGCTCGGCTTTCTCCCAGTTTTCGTCCGAACCAATGTATTTCTCTTTGTTGGTCTTATCCCGAAGTGAGATTTGAACAATAAAGTCCTTGAAGCTCAGTGCTTTAAAGATAAGCATAACAATCTCCATCACCCCTTTGAACTCATCCTTCACCTGGTCGGGTGTGCAAAAGATGTGTGCATCGTCCTGGGTAAATCCCCTGACACGGGTTAATCCGTGCAATTCGCCACTCTGTTCATAGCGGTAAACGGTGCCGAATTCAGCCATGCGAATCGGCAGGTCTTTGTATGAGCGCGGTTTATAACTGTAGATTTCGCAGTGGTGCGGACAGTTCATCGGCTTCAGGAAGAACTCCTCGCCGGGTATGGGTGTCGTGATTGGACGGAATGAACTCTCGCCGTATTTCTGGTAATGCCCGGAAGTCTTATAAAGTTCCACGTTGCCGATGTGCGGACAGATCACCTGTTCGTAACCCATCCGTTTCTGAGTACGTTTAAGAAAGGCTTCTAGCTTTTCACGAAGCTGTGCTCCACGTGGGAGCCAGAGGGGTAACCCCTGCCCTACCCGTTGTGAGAATGTAAAAAGCTCCAGTTCTTTGCCTAATTTCCTATGATCGCGTTTCTTTGCCTCTTCCAGCATCACCAGGTATTCGTCAAGTTCTTTCTGCTTAGGGAAAGTGATGCCATAAATTCGGGTCAGCTGTTTACGGGTTTCATCGCCACGCCAGTAGGCTCCGGCTGTGGCCAGAAGTTTTACCGCCTTGATCACACTCGTATCAGGCAGATGCGGTCCACGGCAAAGGTCTGTGAAATGGCCCGATTCGTAAAAGGTGATCTCCCCGTCTTCCAGGTCGTTGATCAACTCCACCTTGTATTCATCCCCCTTCTTCGAAAAATAGTCAAGCGCCTCGCTTTTTGTTTTCTCAATGCGGGTAAACTGTTGTTTCTCACGTGCCAGCTCCTGGATCTTCTTTTCTATTTTCGGAAAATCATCCGATGAGATCGGTTGCTCCCCGAAGTCGATATCGTAATAAAAACCATTCTCGATATCCGGGCCAATCCCAAATTTGACGCCGGGGTAGAGGATTTCAATGGCTTCAGCCATAAGGTGTGCGGAGGAGTGCCACATGGTGGCTTTTCCTTCCGGATCATTCCAAGTGAGCAATTTAACTGAGGCATCGCTGTTTATAGGTCGGGAGGCATCCCATACTTCGCCGTCAACCATCACGGATAAGACATTGCGTGTCAGTCCTTCGCTGATGCTTTTTGCTATATCAAAGCCAGTGATCCCTTCGGGGTACTCTCTGACAGAATTATCTGGTAAAGTAATATTTATCATTGATCTCTGTTCTCTTTTTCGGGCGGCAAAGGTATGAATTTTTCTTTGGGAAACCTCGAAAGGAACAGATTTCCCTTTTTGATCCTCAGAGAAGTAATATTTTGCTACTTTTACAAAAACAAAATTGGATTGCGCTATGGAAAAACAAAGAAACAAGAACTGGTACTGGTTCCTGATCAAAGGGATCATAATGATTTTACTGGCGCTTTTAATATTCCAGAACCCGGGGGGTACATTGCTGGCGATTGCCCTATACGTTGGGATTGGTTTCCTTATTACAGGATTGATCGTTATCTGGCAAGGTATTGCTGTCAAAAAACTGTTCCCTAACTGGGGATGGCGGGTCTTTGAAGGGGTTATTGACATCATCCTGGGATTCATTCTGATCGCGCATCCGGCTTTGACGGCATCTATCATTCCCGTCATTATTGGCTTCTGGGGCGCGATGTATGGCGTCTACTTAGTGATTGACGGCATCTCAGGAGATGGAAATGGATTGGTAAAATCCATTTCAGGAGTCCTCATGCTGATCTTTTCTTTCATCATCATGTTCAACCCCCTGTTTGCCGGATTTACCCTGGTCATATGGGTTGGCGTGATTCTTTTGATTGGAGGCATCTACAACGTAATCGGGTCATTCAGTCTGAAATAGGCATCAGAAGTGAAACCCGATCTGGATCATATACCTGAATCCAAGACTGAATAGATCCAGTTTCCCTTTCTCTACAAAGGTTTTACTCGTAAAGAGACTTTTTACGAAAGGGTATTTCTGTTTGATCTCATCAAGAATCTCCTGATCAATATTTTTTATCTCATCCGGATTCAGCCCAACACCATAATCCAGACTCCCACCATAATAGCTTGCAAAAGGTCCAAATAATACCAGGTCGAGGGTAAAGCGTTTCCAGAAGACAAACTGGTAGCCCAGTTCAACTCCTACGTTAAAACAGTAAAACCGGCCCTTTATATAAGCCCCGCTATCAACGGTTGTTTCCAGGATGTCGATGCTATTTTTAAACGAATATCCGTAGTAACTGGCATAAGGTGCTATATAAATCCCGTCGGGAATGGGGCGCCGGTTCCGTTTCATCAGGTAAAACCGGTATTCGAAACCCACATTGATTCCTCTTTTATGACGGCTGGTAATATTGATCAGCCCGGCAATTGTATCTTTAAACAATCTAGGATACTCCAGATATCCCAACGCAATTGTTACGGATTGTCTGGACCCAAGGATCCGTTCGTAACTCAGGGTAACATTGCGGTAACTCCACAGAATCATGGGAGTCAGGTTTAGTTTGATCACATTTCGATGGATGGGCTGCGGGGCATTGAAGAGGGTGTCGTTTTTCCCTGCAAGAAATGTCAGAGGGAAAAGACAAAGAAGAAACAGATAGATACGTCTCATGGAATCAATATATTTTATAAATACCATCGCATTTTTACGACCGTAAAGGTAAGTTATTCTATTTTTATACTTTTGGAATAACAAACTCTCTAGCCAATGAACCAGATTCCTCAAACAGCCGGGAATAAATTTCCGGCAGCCGTAACGACTGCAGCTTTCATCATTATTTTCGCGGGTTTAATGTATGCCGCCTCCTTCATTACACCGATCCTGATGGCTCTCTTTATCAGTATCATCTGTGCCGAACCTATTACCTGGCTGAAAAGGAAGAAGGTACCGGGTGGGATTGCGATTACCATCGTCTTTATCCTATGCATTGCCGTTTTGTTTATTTTCGGTGAAATCATTGGCAGTTCTCTCTCCTCCTTTTCCAAAAATCTCCCAAAGTATGAAGCAAACCTGAATGCCATCGGAAGCTCCATGATGCAATTCTTACAAAGAATGGGAATTGACCTCTCAGCGGATCAGCTGAATGGCGTTTTTGAGCCTGCCAAAGTCATGAGCCTGACCGGAAGTATTCTAAGCCAGCTGAGCCTCTTTATGGGCAATGCATTGACCATTATTTTCCTGGCACTGTTTCTTTTGATGGAGCTTGATTCAATTACCGAAAAGGTCGATGCGATCTACCAGAATTCCGTCGGGTCCATAGACTATCTTAATACGATTGGAAAAAGCATTCGTCACTACCTCTCGATAAAAACGATTACCAGCCTCATGACAGGAATCATGATCTGGATTGGTCTTGCCATCTTCGGACTTGATTATGCCATCATCTGGGCTCTGCTCGCCTTCCTTCTGAACTATATTCCCAATATCGGCTCCATCATCGCCGCTCTCCCTGCAGTTCTTTTCTCCCTGATCCAGATTGGGTTTGGAGGAGCACTCTGGACAATTGGGATATTTGTGGCTGTGAACCTGATCATCGGGTATGCTGTTGAACCAAAAATGATGGGCAAGGGCATGGGACTCTCAACTTTTGTAGTCTTTCTCTCGTTGATATTCTGGGGCTACATCCTGGGAACCACCGGAATGTTTCTATCAGTCCCCTTGACGATGGCGATCAAAATCATGCTTGAGCAGAATCCTAAAACCACCTGGATTGCTGTACTTCTTGGCACAACGGACGATGCCCGAGCATTGAGGGAGAAAAAACAGCAGGTGTTCTAGATTAAAATCCAACAAACTATGAAAAACAAAAGCAAATATCTGATAGCGAGCCTGATAATATTACTCCTTGGGTTTGAATATGCCCCTGTTTCAACCGCCTGTACAAGGGTGGTCTACGAAGGTCCGAACGGAACGATCATCACTGCCCGGTCGATGGACTGGAAAGACGACATCCTGAGCAATATGTGGCTGTTTCCACGAGGGATGGAACGTAGTGGGGAAGCCGGTCCGAATTCACTGAAATGGAAATCCAAATACGGTAGTGTAATCCTATCGGGTTATGACATCTCTACCACCGATGGAATGAACGAAAAGGGGCTCGTAGCAAACCTCCTCTGGCTGGTTGAATCGGAATATCCGGAGTATAACGGCACAAAACCAGGGTTATCTATTGCTGCCTGGACTCAATATGTGCTGGATAATTTTCAAACAGTGGCAGAAGCCGTTACCGAACTGTCCAAAGAGGAATTTGTTGTCGTGACCAGCTATTTGCCGGGCAGCGACAGACTTGGCACTCTGCACCTCGCCATTTCGGATACTTTGGGCGACAATGCCATCTTCGAATACATTGACGGGAAACTGGTGATCCATCATGACCGATCCTACCAGGTGATGACCAACTCCCCTACCTACGATAAGCAACTGGCGCTGGATGACTACTGGAAAGAGATCGGCGGTACAACCTTTCTTCCAGGCAGCAACCGTGCGGCAGACCGTTTTGCCCGGGCATCGTTTTATGTGCATGCCATTCCGCAAACCGACAACATAAAAGAGGCTCTCGCCAGCATGTTTGGCGTAATCAGAAACTGCTCGGTTCCTTATGGAATTTCCACACCCGATCAGCCAAATATTTCAAGTACACGATGGAGAACCGTTGCTGACCAGAAAAACAAAACTTATTACTTCGAGAGTGCACTTACTCCCAATATCTTCTGGGTAGACCTGAATGGTCTTGATTTTTCAGCAAGCGCACCAGTGAAGAAATTGGCCATTGCCCATGGAGAAGTATATGCCGGCAATGTGGATAAGGACTTTAAAGATGCTAAACCGTTCAGGTTCCTGGGGCTCTAGAACGAGGGATGTGAGACGTGAAGGGGATACAGCCTTGAAAGAGTGAATAAAGAGCGAGTTATAAAAATTGTCGATTCACTCAACTCAGATACAAGGTAAAGGCAATTAACAACTTTTTGTATTTTTGATTAAAATTAATAACCAACTCCATGAGCAAACTGATTGATAACAAAGCCAGGCAGACTCTAATCTGGGATATAATGATGCTTTTCCTCACTTTTTTCATTGTATTCGTCGTATCAATTTTTCCAAAAGGTTGGCATTTGATCCTGTACAGCGGATCATATACTCTGCTGTTTTTCTCTGCGGCGATGACCATGGGAAAAAATAAAAAAAAGATGTTGGCTATTATTTCAATAGCCATTATCATGGAGTGGGTTTCTTCCTTATTGGATTTAGCAGTTCTGGAGAGTATTTCGGAGGGGCTTAACTTCTGTTTTTTTACGTTTCTAATTGGCTATTACATCAACCAGATAGCGCAGGCAAAAAATGTAACATCAGGTGTGATCTTCCAGGCTATAATAGGATATTTACTCCTGGGACTTATCTTTTCAATCCTGGTGGGTATATTGGTTCAATTCAACCCCGGCATGTTCAGCTTTTCCACAACAATTGAACCCGGGTCAGAAGGCAGCTTAAGTGAATATATCTACTTTGGTTTTGTAACAATGTCAACTCTCGGTTATGGGGATATTGTCCCACTAATGCCTTTCTCCCGTTCACTCTCGATCCTGATCAGTGTGAGCGGACAACTATACCTGGCGATTCTCATAGCGTTGCTGGTTGGGAAATATGCCAGTCATAAGGAATATGGAAAGACTGACAAAAATCATCCTAATCGACCAGCGGAATAAAAACATTTTAAGGACTCACTACCCGGAGGCTCTTAAGCCTCTTCAATACCTCCTGGTAAGAATGATCAGCAGGATAGTACACCACAAGCTCCTCAGCGATTGGCCTGGCTAGTTCCAACTGCCCCAGCTCTCCATAATATGAAACCAGTGCGAAAAGGATGTCTCTGTCAAAGGGATGCAGTGTTCTTGCTTGCTCAAGAAAAGCTATTGCATCCTTGTAGTTGCCGGTTGAGTATAATCCAACGCCGTAGACGTAACTGTACCTGCTGTTCGCGGGATTCAGTTCAGCCGCCTGTTTCAGGTGCCCCAAAGCCCCTTCCGTTCTTTTGTTCCGAATAAGAAGCAGGCCAAGTGAGTGATGAACATCCGCAGAACCGGGATTGTATTTCATGGCTTCTGCCAATACCTCTTCCCCCTTTACATCCAGCTGCATCCGTCGGAAGAGGTCGGCCAGATTGATATAACTCATCGGAAGATAAGGCTCGATTTGAATGGCTCTTCTGTAATCCTTCTCCGCCTCAGAAAATTCACCCTTTTCCAGGTAATAATTTGCCAGGTTCATCCAGCTGAAAGGGTGATCGGCATTGGTCATCTCGATCTCCATATACTCATCAAGAACATTGTTGTACAACATCTTCTCCTTTCCATTGAACTGGGCAACAGCTCCCTGCGGCATGTTGCGGGCTGCCTGGGTGCGAATCAGTCTGATCGGGTCATGAAGCAATGTTCGGTAGAGTGAGGTTTTCTGCTCCTCAGTCAGGTTGGTGCTGCCTTCAAACGCCCCAAACCGAATCAAAGGATCCGGATCCTTTAATCCTGAAGCTACGGCATTATAAATGGAGGCATCCTGGTAATTCGTAAGGTAATAGAAGGATGAACTTCTGACCATAACAGGCAGAGAGGTATCGGTCGCTAATTCAATCAGTTCCGGAAGCGCTTCCGGGTAATTCCTGCGGGCCTTCCAAAAAGTCTCACCGTAATGCGTACCGCGATCTTTTTTGCCGTACCATTTGAAAAAGTAATCAGAAGCCATCTCATCTGACCAATTGGAAGGAGTAGAGAGGTTTTTATGGCATTTCGTACAAGCGCTTGGCGTCCCTAACCGAGGGGAGAGATCCGGACGGGGGTTACGCATGCTGTGATCGCGACGCGGATCCACCTGCATGTAGTTTCGTTCCGGCATATGGCACTCCACGCATAACGCACCGGTTGAGTTGTCTTTGTGGAAGTGATGTGCCTTGCCTCCGTAAACATCAGGTAAGTGACAACGATAACAAAGAGCATTACCCTGAACGTAAACTTTCAGGCTATGCGAATCGTGGCAATCGGAACAGATCACACCCTTATGATACATCTTGCTCTGCAAAAATGATGCATACACATAGACCTCATCCTGTATTTGTCCGTCGGGGTAGTAGAGGATATCCTCAAGCAAGGAGGGCCTGTGGGAATCCAGCAACGAGTTGCCAAACGTGTAATCCTCATGGATCGTTGATCTTCTGGCATGGCAACGGGCACAGGTCTCCAGCGTTTTAAGTCCGTCACGTTTCACTGTCCTCTCTGCGACTTTGCTTCCAGGTTTGAACACCCACGTCCCATCTTCCGGATCCTTAAACCGGATGGCTAATCCCATATTACCAGGCTCCTGACTTGCGGGATGCCTGGCAGCTTCCTCAGCCCAGGCAATGTGAGCAGAGCCGGGACCATGGCATGCCTCACAGGAGACATCAATCTCCGACCAGGTAGTATTGTAGCTATTGGTCGCGGGATCAAAACTCTTCTTCAGATTGGTAGAATGGCACTCGGCACACATGTAATTCCAATTCTGCAATACCCTGGTCCAGAACAGGAAATCAGTGTGAGGGATTTTCTCATCTCCATAAATATGAAACCATCTCTGACCTCCCTCCTTCTGCGGACGGGCATCCCAGCAAAGTGGGAGGCACTGGTACCTTCCTCCCGGAAAAGCCACAAGGTACTGCTGCAGGGGTCTTACTCCGAAGACATAATCGACCCTGAACTCCGCCATCTCCCCATCCGGGCCTTCCGTGAAGACAAAATATTCTCCATTCTTTCTGAAAAACCTGGATTCAACTCCCAGATGCCGAAAAGTGATATCATCGAAATCGCCAAGAACCGTTGTACTGTCGGCTATGTCCATCGCCTTGTCGTGATCGGAGCCCTCAAACAGCAGAAACTCTTTCTCGTGGCAGGATTTGCAGGCTTCACGGCCAACATATTGCAGGGAATCTATTGTTTGATTGTCTGTTGAATCAGTTTTGGAAGCAGTGTCGGAACAACTGATAGACCAAATTGTGATACCTATGAGAAATCCTGATGGAATAAGGAGAGAGAGTTTCCGGGAAATATTGGAAATTAAGGTTTGGTTCATATTCCTCTAAGTCTCCTCTAACTCTCCTCTAAGATTTTTGAAATGTTTTTCAGGAATTTTTACATGAAAACATGAATATGTTTTCTAATGCTAGTTAACAAAGTTAAGAAATTTTCACCATTTTCTTTATGTTTGCATAAAGAGATTCTATGGAACAGGAAGAAGAGGAACCTAAAGTCTATTCGCGGAGACAGTTTTTCCGTCACCTCTCCTGGTCGGTGCTAAGTTTTGCCGGACTGGCAGCAGTCCCATTTGTCATCTCTTCTATCATTCCCCGGAAAGTCATCGAGAATAAGCGGGTCAAAATCGGGAAGCCTGGTGATTTTCCGATCAACCGAATGACCTATTTGCCCGAATCCCGTCTCTATATCCTCCGTGACCACAAGGGTATCGCAGCCATGTCGGCCATCTGTACCCACCTGGGGTGTGTTGTGGAGCAAGATGCATCCGGTTTTCTCTGTCCGTGTCATGGATCCAGCTATAGCATTCATGGGGAGATAGAGAGCGGTCCCGCTCCGAGAGACCTCCCGTGGTACAAGGTTGCAGGTCTCCCCGATCAGTCGCTCCTGGTAAATATGAGCCAGATCGTTTCACCCGAATCCCGCTTCAAAATCTGACATGGCTATTCCCGAACTCCCCACCGGTAAAGAGAGCGTTGGAGACCGATTGAGAAACGTTTCTCAAAATTTCTTTCTGCACATCCATAACTCTAAGATTTCAGTTGAGACAATCTATCCAACGGCAACAATGGGATTGGGTGTTATCCTTACGACCCTTTTTGCCGTACAACTTATTACAGGGATGCTGCTAATGGCCCACTACACCCCTTCTGTTGATGCCGCCTATTTATCTGTCAAGGAGATCATCTTCTATATCCCTGGAGGAAGGGTATTCCGTAATATCCACCGATGGTCCTCACATGCAATGGTATTTATCACCTTCCTACACCTGTTCCGAACATTTTACAAAGGATGCTATTACGGTATCAGGAGAACCAATTGGGCAATTGGTGTCATCATGCTTCTGGTGGTAATGATGATGAGCTTCAGCGGCTATCTTCTTCCATGGGATCAACTGGCTTTTTGGGCCGTGACTATCGGCAGCAATATTGCTGCGTCCTTCCGGGAATTTACAGATCTTATCGGCATCACTGTCTACATTGATCCAGGAGGTTTTTTCAGAAGGGTCCTTTTAGGCGGCCTGGAGGTCGGACAAGCTACGCTTACCCGTTTCTTCACCCTCCACGTGATCATTTTACCTTTTTCACTCCTGGTATTAATGGGCTACCATTTCTGGAACATCCGGAAGGATGGAGGCCTTGCCCGCCCCGTTTCAGCACCAGGGATTTCCTCCGAAGAGATCCCAGCCTGGCCAACAGCCCTCTGGGCAGAAGTCGCTATCCTTTTAAGCGTTGTGGCTATCTTACTTATTGTCGGAACCCTTGCAGATGCTCCTTTAAAGATCCTTGCTAACCCAAACCTGCCCGAAAACCCAGCCAAATCACCATGGTACCTGCTTGGAATCCAAGAAATTGTCTCCTACTCGGCTTTTATGGGCGGTTTTGTTATCCCACTGATATTTATTGTTTTTCTCTTTTACCTCCCCTGGTTTGATCAGATGGATGAGGTCCATCAGGGCAGGTGGTTCAGTGGTAAGAGTGGGGTGAAAATCACCTGGCTCTCTACACTGATTGGGGGTAGCATCACAATTTTTCTTGTCATGCTATCTCTCATCATTCGTGTTCCCGGGCATCCGGGATCTTCCCTGTCGATCCTCCTCACCATGATTCTCAACCCGGGAACTCTGGCAGTCATCTTCTATTTTTTCTGGACTTTCCTGGTTTGGCGATTTACATCATCACGAAGGATGACGGTATTGGCTCTCTTTACTACGTTCATGACCGGATGGACCATCTTCATGATCATCGGAATTTGGTTCCGCGGTGTAAACTGGCAATTTATCCTATGAAACGAGAGGAACGATACAGATACTACTTTGCTCAAGCTGCTAAATTTTCGGCTCTCGTGATCATCTTTGTGCTCGTTGCAGGGTGGATCAGCGAAGGTCTTTTTTCGCCATGGAGACAAGTACAGCGCGAATATCGAAGGGCATTAAAGAATGAGCTAACAGATTCCGTTGAACGATCTTTGCTGATCCCAGAACCTGGAGTTTACCAGGTCTCACTACCGGAACTGAAACGTACCGACCGCTGTATCACCTGCCACCTTGCTATTGAAGGAGCCATCCTGGACTCATTGCATGAACCCTTTAAACCTCATCCGGGAGATCACCTGAAGCATCATCCGGTGAAAAAATTTGGCTGTACCATATGCCACGGCGGACAGGGTCAGGCATTGGATAAGTTGAATGCCTTTGCTCAAAATCCGAAAAATGAATGGGATCAACCCATTTTGGAGCCCCCGTTTATAGAATCCTCCTGCGGAAAATGCCATTTGTCCCTTTATTCTGTTGATTCAATGCCGACAGGTAGCAGCGTACTGGATCAGGGGCGAACAATTTTTCTTCAAGAGGGATGTCTTGGTTGTCACAAAGCACGTGGTGTAGGTGGAATTCTTGGCCCCGATCTGACCGCCCAGGGTGACAAATCAAAGCATGAGTACAACTTCCGCAACATCAAGGAAAAACAGACAATCTCTAACTGGCTGGAACAGCATTTTATTGATCCGGAAATGGTTTCACCCGGGTCTAGGATGCTACACTATGATTTGCCAAAGTCTGATCTGGAGGCGCTGGCCACACTCGTAATGGGACTTTCCGATCCTAAAATTCCCTTTGAATATATCGGGCTGAATGTCCTGAACGAGCTAAAAGGTGTTCGTCCTGAATTGGATGGCACATCTCTTTATGGAATGACCTGTTCATCATGCCATGGTTCGAACAAAGAGGGAAAACCCTATACAGAATTCAAATCAGGAGCTCCCGCTATCGGAAAAACCGGCTTTCTCGCTATTGCTTCGCCTCAGTATATTTCAATGATACTGGATTATGGGCGCACCAGTCAGTTAATGACCTCCTGGGCACCTGATTTTTCAGGATTATCAGCATCCGAAGTGAAGAGACTGAATGATTTCGTTCGATCATGCAGAGCCGCTAATTCAAGATGGGGTAACACTGCAAAACTGGTGAGGAGAGGAACAGGGTCGGGATCATCAGGAGGATCATTATTTAACAGCCACTGTAAGACGTGCCATGGAGCAAATGCGAAGGGTGATCTGGCCATCGGCTTCAACAATCCTGATTTCTTTCGGGCAGCCTCATTGGAATACATTTACTTCACGCTCTTCAGAGGGCGGATGAACACTGCCATGCCGTCATGGTCGATGCTGGATGATCAGAAGATGGCAGATTTGCTTGGATATATTGCTCAGGGCTCAGGGATCAGGGCTCAGAATTCCTCACATCAGGCATCAGATATCCGGCATCAGGCATCCCAAATCACGGATCCCAGATCACGAATTACGGATCGCACTTCAGGCGCTGAGCGCTTCCATTACCTCTGCTCCCGCTGCCATGGAGAGTACGGTGAAGGGGCTACCGGCCCGGCAATTCTTAACAGTGATTTCCTCCAAACAGCGGATGATCATTTTCTATACCAGACCATCTCAAGTGGAAGGACTCACACCCCTATGCATGGCTGGATCAGGCCGGGAAGCCAGGAGGGAGGGGTCCAACCTGAAGAGATCCAAGAGATCATCTCCTTCATGAGATCCTGTACGGATTCAATCTGGGGGTACATCTATCCCGGCCCAACCCTGGGAAATAAGTTGGCAGGAAAAGATCTTTTCGGGGAACTGTGTGCGGAGTGTCACGGCACCCATGGAACCGGGTTGAAAGCACCAAGCCTCAATGACCAGGTATTCCTCAATGCAGCTACAAACGGTTTCCTGTTGGCGACCATTACGTTGGGACGTACAGGGACGGAGATGCCTTCATGGGGATATACAACGGATCATCATACGGCATTTACAGCACAACAACGAAAGGACCTGGTTGCATTTATCAGGTCGTGGCAGACGGTTCATCTTCCATTGAGGGTTTACGAGTGATTGGCCGCAAACAATTAAACATCATGAATCATGAAAATCAAACTTCTCTTTCTGCTTCTTATTCCTTCCATTTTAAGTTTTTCCCAGGATGGATTAAAGTCCATCACTTCCGAAATCAGTGTCAATCCGGCCGCCCTGGATTTTGATACAACTCTGGTGGAATATACGGCAACATTACAAACAGTTGTAAAAAACACAGGTGCAGGGATATTGACAGTGAGTGATATCACCTCCAACCGTCCGGTTTTTAAAGCCTCCCCTACCTCTTTTACCTTGAGCAACAACCAGGAACAGATTGTGAATGTCACCTTCACACCTGATGATCAGGGTCACTTTTATGGGACCCTATCCATTATTAATAATTCCCCCACATCGCTAGTGGAAGTGATTTGCACCGGGGAAGGCAAATGGCCTCTGGGGCTTGAAAAAGTGAATCTGACAAGTAAGGCATGTTCGATATCTCCCAATCCGGTCAGAGATAAACTGATTCTCTCTCTGAAAATACCAGCTGAAGCCTCCATATCAGTCAATCTCATAGATTTATCAGGGAATAAGAGGGAATTGATCAGACTTGAACGGTTCGTCAGTGGAGTGGCTCAAATGGATTTGTCGAAATACATCCGGGATTTACCCAACGGTATCTATATCCTGGACATACAGGCCGGCAATGATCGGTTTGCGAAAAAAATGGTTAAGCTATAACCTCCTTTTCAGGAACTTGTTCCACGGCATATTCTGCCTGAGCCGTGATGGTAAAACTGGGATTCACTCCCAAATTCCCCTGAATAGCGGATCCGTCAACAATATACATATTTGGATAGCCAAATACCTGGAAATTTTTATTGATGACCCCCTCCCCTATATTCTCTCCCATCGGGCATCCGCCGAGGATATGAGCAGTAGATGGAACATTAAAAAGGATCTCCATCGTTGAATTCTGGGCAATGCCGCCAACTTTTGCGGCATACCTGTTCATCACCTCCTGTCCGACGGGAATATAGGCTGGAACTCTTTTGTTGCCCTTGTTTTTTATCGTAAGCTGCTTTCGGAACAATCCTTTTTGCAACTGCATCTTCATGGCATTGTCGACCGACTGCATCACTAAAAAGATGATGGTATTCTCTGACCATCTGGGATTCAGCATCATCCGAAAAAATTTCCATGGATGGATGATGATGTTTGCAATGAATTTGAAGGGCCGTAGCCAAACCGGATTGGCGTTTCCGAGTTGGTTCGAAGAGTTTCTCCCAGTCGGTTGCTCAATCCTGGCATTATCCTGTAAATATGCTTCTGGTGAAGGAGAAGCTTCAGGATGCCCAGGATGCCGCCGGCAATCACAAGACCTTTGGCTTGAAAGATGCCAGATCCTGGATGCTGGATATTGGATGCTGGACGACTGGTTAATTATATTTTTGATTTTGATTTAATAATTTGTAATTAGTCTAAATACGATATATCTTTGCAGTTCATTAAAAAAGAAATTTTGAAAAGAACCAAAATACTACCCACGATCTTATTGTTTTCGCTGATCATCTTCATTCTCTCAGGATGCAAGAAAGATCCGGAAACAGTAACACCAACAACCCTTACTGATCTCGAACACATCAACCTCCCGGCGGTCATGATGACCCTGTCGGCCATGAGCTATGTGGCCGATAGTCAGCCTGCATTTAAAATCAAGGATACCATTAGCCTTCTGCTGAGAATTGACAGCCTTGCGACTGCCGGGATGTGGAAAATTGTTTGGGGCCCTGCCGTATCAGGTCAGAGAAGCAACATGGCCTTTGTCGTTAAGGCAGTAACCAGTGAGTTTCCGGTATATGCAATAGTCATCCGGGGGACCAACACACACTCGCATCAGGATATACTACAGGATGTAAGAGTCCTTTCACTCAGGCAGTTCCATTACGGAGAGCCTGATGATATGGTATCTAAAGGTGCTATGGAAGGCTTTGATTCCCTTCTGAAAACTCCCGATAATGAGACTGGTCAATAGTTGGAAGACTTCCTGGGTTCCATCTCCTACGGCATAAAAATTCCGTTGTTTGTCACCGGGCACAGCCAGGGAGGCAGTTTGGCTCCCCTCATGGCTTACTGGCTGGTAAAAGAATCTAACTTCGCCGACAAATTTATTTTCAACACAATCGCCTTTGCCGGTCCGGGTGTTGTGAACCAGAAATTCAAAGAGCATTTCTGGGCTGCGCTTCCATCGGATGGTTCCTTTAAGATGATGGTTAACTCTTGTAAACAACTTTATTCATGATCTGGGGATCAACTATGTCAACGTTTCTGACCCTGACACAATCGGGTTCGTGCCTATCACGAGTAGCCCCGATGGGATTACAGCAGCAGATTCGGCAAAGTGGTATGATCACTGGGTAGCACAAGAACACAATCACTTCAACTACTTGAAGTTGGTGGGTGGAAAGTCGTGGAAAAAAGATTAAGTTTGAAAGGAAGAAACTAGTTATCTGCCCACATCATTTCGCCACTATACGAAACTCCGTCCGCCGGTTGTTGGCACGGCCTTCGTCAGTATCGTTGGAATCGATAGGTTTGGAGAACCCATAACCGGCATAGGTCATGCAGGCCTGAGCAATGCCATGATTGACAAGGTAATCAGAAACAGCTTTGGCCCGGTTCTTCGAGAGCTCAAGGTTATGTTCTTCGGAGCCGCGGATATCGGTATGACCGCTAATCTCAATCTTCAGGGAAGGATTTTTTTGTAGAAGCCCCAGCAATTTTTCCAGTTCGGCAAACGACTCCGGCTTTAACTCAAACTTATCCGTGTCAAAAAAGATGTTCTTCAACACCACAGTCTCCCCTACTTTAATCGGTTGTAGCGGGATATTTTTCAAAAATGGTTTTGCCTGCTCCCGGATGCCGGTGAGGACAAAGTTGTCGGAATAGAAGAGATACCCATCCCGTGAAACATTGAGGGCGTAATTCCTGTCGGTGGGTAAACACACCAGAAACGAGCCGTCAATGGGATCGGATGTAGCCTGAACAACCAATTGGTTTCTAAAAAGATCAGTCAATTCGAAAAATGCCTGAAGCCGGTTTCCGCTCTCTTTGTCATACACAATGCCTTTCATATAAGTCACCGGATTTGGTTGAGCCTCTTTGTACAACGGGAATGAGTAAATATCCTGCCGCCCCTTCCCTCCATACTTGTCGGAAGATATATAAGCAATCTCTCCGGTAGAGTTCACGATCAGAGTGATCTCATCGGCATAAGTATTAATTGGATAACCAAGATTTACAGGCTTTCCCCACGACCCGTCCAACTCCTTGCGTGTGTAAAAGAGATCCAGGCCTCCCATTCCCTGATGTCCCTTGGATGCAAAATAGAGCGTTTGGTCATCGGGATGGATAAATGGGTTCTGTTCCTCTCCAGCTGTATTTATGGAGTCGCCAAGGTTCACCGGGAGAGTCCAGTCGCCATTGGGCAATAACTCCGATTTCCAGATATCGCTGCTCCCTTTGCCGCCTCCCCGCTTGCTGGCAAAATAGAGGGTTTTTCCATCAGAAGAAAAAGAAGGTTGAGAATCCCAGGTCTCAGAGTTGACCGTAGGCCCCAGATTCCGGGGAATAGACCAGCGATTACCCATCTTCCACGACCAGTAAATATCACAACTACCGAAACCGTCATCACGCTGGCAGGCGGCGAAAAACAACAGTTGTCCATCAGGAGAGATGGAAATAGCTCCTTCGTTGCCGCGTGTATTGATTGGCGGGCCAAGATTGAGAGTCCGCATCCATGAGGTATCTCCGGAGAGGTGTGAAAAATAGAAGTCCTCTTCAATGGCATCGGAGCCATTAGGAACAATGGCACCTGTTGGCAATCGCCTTGTGAACCAGAGGGTTTGCTTATCGGAAGAGATGGCATTGATATACTCATCGTGGATTGTGTTGATGCTGTCGCCCAGGTTTTTTGGGTTAAACGGCACCGGGTGTGCCATCATCTCAGTCCCATAATTGCACTTGAGGATATTCTCTTCGGTTTGCCACCGTCGGTTTGTTGGCCCTTTGTTATAAGAGAGGTATTTCTCGTATTTGGCTTTCGCCTCTGCATACCGACCGGTCATCAACTTCAGGTTTCCCAGGATCACATAAAGGTTATAATCCATATCGGGAAGAAGCAGAACCGCTTTGTCGTAGTTGGCAATAGCACCCTCTATATCCCGTTGTTCTGCTGCCATGTCGCCCTTGAGTCCCCAGGCTTCGGCAAAGTTGCTGTCTTCATCGATCGCCTTATCCACCAATTCAAGGGCTTGCTGGTATTCACGGAGTTGGTAGCGCTCGTTAGCCTGCAGGAAAAGTTTCTGCGCCTTCCTGGAAGCAGTAGATAGGTTGTTCAGATTTTGTGCTTCTGATCGTTGACCAATGACCAATGACCAATGACCTTTGACGATAGAATGAGGAATTAGTAATGAGAAATGAGGAGTGAGAAATGAGGAGTGAGGAATATTTATAGGTATATAGGTTATCTTAAGCAGATAAAAGCTGGCAAAAAGGAGTATCAGGCGAAGTTTATGCATCATAAAGTAAGCATATACTAATTGACAAAAATACAGTTTATTGGCATTAAATTGTATCTCCTGAGGTTCTTACCCTAACTTCCTGACTTCCTGACTTCTTGACCTACTTTCCTAATTTCCTAATTTCTTAATGACTTATCTCCCCTCATACCCCCACACCCCCATACTTCCTACGGTATCCCAATATATTTATGCGCCTGCAATGAAAGTCTCCAACCCGGATTCTTTTCAATGTACCGGATTATCTTAGGAAGCATCTCCTCCCTGCGGCTCCACTCCGGCTGAAGAAACAGGTGAGCACTGGCATTCATCCTGCCCGCTTGCTCTTCTGCCCAGCCAAAATCCTCCTCCTCGTGAATGATTACCTTCAGTTCATGGCTGAAGTCATAAAACTCAGCGCATGGCAGCCATTCCCGTTTTGGCGAAAGGCATATCCAGTCCCAGACGCCGGATAAGGGCTGCGAGCCAGAGGTCTCGAGGAAAGTCCTGACGATCTGCGATTCGGGATCCGGGATACGCGATATTCTGTGCTCTGCACCCTGTGCTTTTAATTGTCCGCACAGATAGTCCAGATTATACAGAAGTGGCTCTCCTCCAGTAACGATTACAGCACCTGCCTGACACTGTAAAGCCTTCTCAACTACTTTATCTGTTTCAACAGGAGGAAAAAGCTTGGCATTCCACGACTCCTTGATATCACACCAGGCACACCCAACATCGCACCCTCCAATACGGATAAACCAGGCAGCTTCACCTGTATGGAAGCCTTCTCCCTGGAGGGAGTAGAACTCCTCCATGACGGGGAGTAATCGGCCGGAATTTAGAAGATCTTTTTGGGTCATGACTAGATGCTGGATCCTGGATCCTGGATAGTTGATTTCGCTATTTCGCTTATTTCCTTGCTTTGAGTGTATTCTGCAGCAACGACACGATCGTCATCGGCCCCACTCCGCCAGGGACAGGTGTTATGTAATTGCACTTACCGGCAACTTTGTCGAAATCCACGTCGCCGGTAAGGCGGAAACCAGATTTCTTTGAATCGTCGGGGATACGATGTACCCCAACGTCAATGACAACCGCACCCTTTTTTACCATATCGGCTGTTACAAAGTGTTGTTTCCCCATGGCAACGACCAAAATGTCGGCTTCTCGTGTGATCTTTGGGATATCCTGGGTAAAACTGTGACAGAGGGTTACTGTGCAGTTGCCCGGAGAGGCTTTGCGTGAAAGAAGAATACTGATGGGTGTTCCAACAATGTGACTCCGTCCCAGAACCACGCAGTGTTTGCCAGCAGTCTCTACCTGATAACGATCCAGAAGGGTCATGATTCCCATAGGAGTGGCTGGCAGAAACGCAGGTAATCCCAGCATCATACGCCCCAGGTTTACAGGGTGAAAACCATCGATATCCTTGGTCGGATTGATTCGCTCTATGATCTTCTGTTCGTCAATATGTTTCGGTAATGGCAATTGAACGATAAAGCCATCTACATCACTATCGAGATTCAGGAAGTCGACAACCTCTAACAGTTCCCGTTCGCTAATCGTTTCAGAATAGCGGTATATGGAAGAGGTAATCCCAACATCGTGACTGTTTTTCTCCTTGGAAGCCACATACGTCTGGCTGGCGGGATCCTCTCCTACCAGCACCGCAACCAGGTGAGGCGCCCGCTCCCCGTTATCGATCATTGCAGCAACCTCTTTGGCAATCTCTAACTTTATTTTGGCTGCAAGTTCTTTTCCGTCTAAAAGAGTCATATTTCCTAATTTCCTAATTTCCTAATTCCTCTTCATGTTGCGCATCATCTGCGCCATATTGCGCCCCTTGCTGGTCGTCATCATACGCATCATCTTGCGGGTGTCTTCAAACTGTTTCAATAACCTATTAACATCCTGAATCGTAGAACCGGCGCCTTCGGCTATCCGTTTCCTTCTGCTTCCGTTCATCACCGAAGGGTCAGAACGTTCGAGTGGTGTCATAGAGTAAATAATGGCCTCAATTCCTTTGAACGCATTGTCATCAATATCCAGATTTCTGATCGCCTTACCCATGCCCGGGATCATGCCCATCAGGTCTTTCACATTCCCCATCTTTTTGATCTGCTTGATCTGTGACAGGAAGTCATTGAAGTCGAATTGATTCTTGGCGATCTTCTTCTGAAGCTGTTTGGCCTCTTCCTCATCATAGTGCTCCTGAGCTTTTTCAACAAGTGAAACGATGTCGCCCATTCCCAGGATCCTGTCAGCCATCCGGGAAGGGTAAAATATATCGATAGCATCCATTTTTTCACCGATCCCGACAAATTTGATCGGCTTGTTCACTACTGATTTGATACTGAGAGCAGCTCCGCCACGTGTATCCCCATCGAGTTTGGTGAGGACAACGCCGTTGAAATCAAGCAGGTCGTTGAACGCTTTTGCAGTATTGACTGCATCCTGGCCCGTCATGGAGTCAACTACGAAGAGTGTCTCCTGCGGGTTGATGGTTTGCTTGATGGCTGCAATCTCTTTCATCATCGCGTCATCGATTGCCAAACGTCCAGCCGTATCCACAATCACCATCTGATACCCATGCTCTCTTGCGTATCTGATAGAGTTTTTGGCAATTTTAACCGGCTCTGTACTTCCCTCTTCAGTAAAGACCTGAACCCCAATTTGCTCGCCCAAAACCTTAAGCTGGTCAATAGCTGCCGGCCGATAGACGTCGCCAGCTACCAGTAAAACCTTTTTATTTCGCTTGGTCTTCAGATAGTTGGCAAGTTTTGCCGAAAAGGTTGTCTTCCCCGAACCCTGAAGCCCGGCAATCAGAAATATGGCAGGGTCACCTTTCATATTGATCTCCGACTGTTCCCCGCCCATCAGGGCTTCCAGTTCATCGTGGACGATCTTGACCATTAATTGTCCGGGTGAAACTGCTGTCAATACATTTTGCCCGATCGCTTTTTCTTTGATCTCATCCGTAAACTGCTTGGCAATCTTATAACTGACGTCGGCATCGAGGAGTGCTTTCCTGACATCTTTAAGCGTTTCGGCAACATTGATCTCTGTGATGTGTCCATGTCCTTTGAGAACCTTGAACGCTTTTTCCAGTTTATCACTTAATCCTTCAAACATAATATCGTATAGCTATTAATACAGAGGTGCAAAGTTATGAAATCTAGTGCGTATTTTGTATTCAAAAAAATACATATATTTACATTCTAAATTCAATGAGATGAAGAATCTTCCAGCATTTGTATCAATCTTCTTATTAACCCTCATGATGTTCATTTCAGGGTGTAAGAAAGACAACAGCCCCATTATTGAGCCTCTTCAATCCTTTACCCTTGGCGTGATTCTGCCAATGGATCAGGACAAAGGACCTTTGCGTGAAAAAGCACTCCGAACTGCTATTGATGAGATCAATGAAGCCGGGGGTGTGGGTTCAGGGTTCCGAATTGATTTGATGGTAAAGAGTTCTGCCGGTACAAACCGGGAAATTGCCGCTGCTGAAGCGGCGCAATCTATCGTCTCCTCTGCTCAAAATCTGGTTGGATTTATTACTGCATTTTCCTCTTCAACCAAAGGGGTTGTTGAACAGTTCGCGATTCCGGGCAACTATCCTGTACTCTCTGGATCAGCAACTGCCTCAAACCTCACAGCAATCTCTCCATACTTCTCCCGCCTGTGCCCGCCGGATGAATTTGAAGCAACAGTACTGACAAACCAAACAATTAATTATGGCATCAGTACGGTAGCGATAGCCGTTGAAGAGGGAGATATATATTCAGAGAATCTGGCGACAGCTTTTCAGCAGGCATTTGGCACCGGAACTATGACAATAGTGAAGTTTCAGCAAAATGACCCGAACTATCCAGCGAAGTTGAATCAACTGATTTCAAATGATCCTGAAGCGATCTTTATCTCAATGCTCAGCCCTGCTATTTATACAGAGTTTATGACCAGATTAAGTGAATTGAATTCCTCCAAAACGTTTGAAAACACGACATTCATTTTATGTGATGCACTCTACTCTTCATCTTTCCTGTCGGCTCCTCTAGGGGTCATGATTGGCGATATCAACGGCCATCCAAAAAATTTCGGAGCGATGCCCTCCGCTGATACAACCACGGGGCCATACATATACTTCCAGCAAGAGCTAAAGAAAAGGTTTCAACAGGAGGTTGCTTCATACAATGCACAATTTTATGACATCGGGTACCTTTATTCCATGGCAATTGAAAAAGCATTGCTGGAAGTTGGAACCGGCGATATGCATATTTTTCGGCAAAAAGTAAATGATTGGATTCGCAAAGTATCGCATGGTGAGCCAAGAGACCCTCCGGTAAGTCCAACCCTGGGATGGAAATCCATGCAGTATGCTTGCAGGAACAATGGTGTTGATTATCAAGGAGCTAGTGGAAATTGCAACATCGGTCCAGCGGGGAATGCCATTACACCTTATGCCATATTCAGAATTAACGGAACACAGGGAGATTATCATCTGGAAGTTATTTCAGTTGTTCATCCTGAATAAATTTCTTGCAAATTTTTCGATAATTTGAGCATATAATTGCATTTATTTTTAAGTTTAGAGTTGGGTAACTATTCGTTATTCACTAAAAGTAAATTCAGTATAAAAAAATCTTTCCTTTCAATTTTTGCGTTCGTACTTTTGACGTTGGCTACTCAAGCTCAGTGTCCATGGATCGAACAATCTACAGGATTCGCAACAGCATCGCGCGGAATTAACCACGTATGTGCTGTTGACGATCAAGTTGTATGGGCAACTGCTTATGATGGAATCACCGCTACTGCCACATGCCAGGACTATACCCGTACCAATAATGGGGACACTTTATGGGTAGCTGGCACAATTCCTGGGATTGCCAATTTGAGTCTTGCGATGATAAGCGCTATTGACGATTAAAAAGCCTGGATCGTGGCCTATCCTCCGGGAGCAACCACAACCGGTCAGAGAGTCTATCACACCTCCGATGGTGGCACCCACCTGGGCCAAGCAAGCTTCTGCTATACTATACCAATTCAGCTACATTTATAAACATTGTTCATTTCTGGGATGAGAATATCGGATGGTGCCAGGATAAAAATGCCGGCACCACGGGCGCTTTAGCCGTAACTACCGACGGTGGTATAACCTGGACCGCCCTTACGCCCACCGGGACAGTTTACTGGAACGACATGGCCTACGTTCCCGGAACTTCGGGCACGTGAGTATCCACCGGTGCTGCCAGCTGTTCTTCCGGCGTTACATACTCCTATGATGACGGAAACAACTGGTCAGAATGGATCGATTGCCTGGAGACCCAATTCCTTGTTACCGACTGGATTGATACCGAAACAGGTTAGCGGTAGGCTTCAATGCCTATGCCACGACCGACGGAATGTGGAAATTTACCGGCAGCCTGGTGCCCCCTGTCATTCCTGTTACCGATTTCTTGACTATCACAGGGACGCACTCCATCCAAGAAATTCAGATCATGAACCTGGTTGGTCAAAAAGTATTTGTCCAGCCAATGGATGCCACTTCATGTAAAGTGAATATGAATAACTTACTTACAGGAGTTTACAACCTGAAGATCAAAATCGCTGACGGACTTGTAAATAAAAAAGTTATAGTGAATTAACAATATCCAATCTTTCAAAGAGCCTCCTCTCAAGGAGACTTTTTTTTACATCCTTCCAGGTACTGAGATCCCTAACAACCCCATTCCTTTTCGAATTACATCACCGGTTATCGCTGATAGTTCAAGCCTGAAAGCCACCACCTCCAAATTCTCCTCACGCAAAACGGGAACCTCCTGGTAAAATTGATTGTACTCTTTAGCAAGATCATACATGTAATTTGCCATTAAAGCTGGACTTAGCTCAATGCCAGCCTGTTCTACAACAGAGGGATAGTGGTAGAGTAATTTGATGACTTCACGCTCTTGGGGTAATAGGTTTCGGGTTCCGCGTTTCGCGTTTCGCGTTTCGCGTATCGCATATCCCGCATCTGAAGCTTTCCTTAGCAAAGATTGTATCCGGGCGTATGTGTACTGAATGAACGGACCGGTGTTTCCATTAAAATCAATCGATTCTTTCGGGTCAAACAGCATATTCTTCTTTGGATCCACCTTCAGGATGAAATATTTCAATGCGCCCATGCCGATCGTCTCAAAGAGCAAACTGGCTTCCTCTTCCGGGAAGTCATCTACCTTACCAAGCATCCTTGTAGTCTCCTCTGCAGTCTGCCGCATCTCCTCCATCAGGTCGTCAGCATCCACCACGGTTCCTTCACGCGATTTCATCTTCCCCTCAGGAAGCTCCACCATGCCATAGGAGAGATGGAAAATGGTATCTGAGGATGGTTTCCCCAGAATTTTCAACACTCTTTTCAGAACATCAAAGTGATAGATCTGTTCATTGCCAACAACATAGATCATCCGGGAAGGGGTATACTCTTCAAAGCGCTGCTCAGCAGTGCCCAAATCCTGTGTCATATAGACTGATGTTCCGTCGGCACGCAACAGCAGCTTTTCATCTAATCCATCATCAGTAAGGTCGACCCAGATACTACCATCAGCCTTCGTGATCAACACACCTCTTTCCACAGCATCATAGACAAGCTCTTTGCCAAAGAGGAAGGTGTCACTCTCAAAATAAGTCTTATCGAAATTCACGCCCATTCTTTCATAGGTGGTTGCAAATCCATCGTAGGCCCAACCATTCATCGTTTGCCATAACCTGATAATCTCGGGGTCCCCGGCCTCCCATTGACGAAGGATCTCCTGAGCTTCCCTGATCAGGTCAGCCCCTTTTGCCGACTCCTCCTCCGTCATCCCGGATGTCATCAACTCCCGAATCTCCTCTTTATAATGCTTTTCAAAGAGTACATAGTATTTTCCAACCAAATGATCGCCTTTGACTCTTGATTTTTGGGGATTCTCTCCGCCACCCCATTTCATATAGGCTACCAGCGACTTACAGATATGAATTCCCCGGTCATTCACAAGATTGACCTTTTTAACGCAATATCCGTTTGCTTCAAGAATGAGAGAGATGGAGTATCCCAAAAGGTTGTTCCTGATATGTCCCAGATGGAGTGGTTTATTGGTATTAGGAGATGAATACTCAAGAACAACAGGAGCAATCCTACGGTCAGCGAATATTCCAAAGCCAGGAGATTGAGCCTCTTTCTCAAGAAAATCCATCCAGAATGCTTCGGTCATCACCAGGTTGAGAAATCCTTTTATTACATGAAACTGCTGAATCCAGGAAATCTGCGACATCAGGTAGTTCCCCAGTTCGGCAGCGGTTGCTTCAGGCGACTTCCGGGTAAATCTGACCAAAGGAAAAACAACGACGGTGAAATCACCCGAAATCTCTCGTTTGGTTCTTTCAAATCCAATGATATCAGGGGAGATCTCCTGCTTATATAGATCTCTTACCGCTGCGACACAACACTCCCTGATTTTCTGCTCGGTCATACTCTAAAGTTGAATTGCAAAGGTAAAGAGTTCAATGAATTTGACATGCGGATTTGGGGAATTTGTTAAAAAGAGTTAGGTTTGCAAATCAAATCCAGATACTATTTATTCTAACAAAAAGCGAGGTTTTAATGAAAAAGACTGTAATCATCATTGGTGCCGCAGGAAGGGACTTCCATAACTTCAACACCTATTACCGGGATAATCCCGATTTTAACGTTGTTGCCTTCACTGCTGCTCAGATTCCCGACATCGATGGGCGAAAATACCCTGCTGCTCTGGCAGGAAAACTTTATCCGAAAGGCATTCCTATCTTCGCCCAGGAAGAGCTCCCTAAGCTGATCAAAAAATTCAATGTTGACATCTGTAATTTTGCATACAGCGATGTCACATATCAGCATGTAATGAACCTGAGTGCTATCGTAAATGCCGCAGGAGCCAGTTTCTTTTTGCTCAGCCCGAAGGAGACTATGATCAAAAGCACCAAACCGGTGATCTCAGTGTGTGCTACCCGCACAGGTTGTGGCAAGAGCCAGACCTCCCGCCGGATCATTGAAATCCTGATGGCAAAAGGGCTGAAAGTGGTTGCTGTTCGTCACCCTATGCCCTATGGTGACCTTGTTGCCCAAAAGGTTCAGCGCTTTGCCTCTGTCAAAGACCTGGCCAAACACAAATGCACCATCGAAGAGATGGAAGAGTACGAGCCTCATGTTGTTCGTGGTAATGTCATCTATGCAGGCGTGGATTATGAAGCGATCTTACGTGCTGCGGAGAAAGATCCCGATGGATGCGACGTGATCCTTTGGGACGGCGGAAATAACGACTTCTCCTTTTACAAACCTGACCTGTTGGTCACAGTAGCAGATCCCCATCGTCCGGGTGCTGAACTGAGTTATTATCCTGGAGAAGTGAATCTTCGGATGGCAGATGTTGTCGTCCTGAACAAAATCGACTCAGCCTATCCTGAGAACATCAAGATTGTTCGTGACAACATCCGTAAAGTGAATCCAACGGCTCTTGTTGTAGATGCTGCTTCTCCCATCAGTGTTGATGACATGTCGCTCATCAGGGGCAAGAAAGTACTGGTGATCGAAGATGGTCCTACACTTACCCATGGCGAGATGAAAATTGGTGCTGGTGTGGTGGCTGCTGAGAAATATGGTGCTGCCGAACTGGTGGATCCACGTCCGTACGTGGTTGGCAAACTGGCAGAAACATTCCGGATCTATCCGAATATCGGCCAATTGATGCCGGCAATGGGATACGGTGCGCAGCAGATAAAAGACCTGGAGACCTCGATCAACAAGACCCCGTGTGACTCGGTAATTATTGCCACACCCATTGACCTGAATCGGCTTATCAAGATCAAAAAGCCTAACACACGAGTCTATTATGACCTTCAGGAGATTGGTAATCCAAATTTCGACACAATTTTAGGCGACTTTATGAAAAAGAATAAGCTGAAAGGCAAAAAGTAACTTAAATGAGAAACAAAAGCCTGATTTCCATTAACGACTTTACTCCAGAAGAACATATCAGAATCCTCGACCTCGCCGAGGACTTTGAACGGCAACCAACACAACGAATCCTGGAAGAATTTGTCGTTGCAACACTCTTTTTCGAACCCTCTACCCGTACACGACTAAGTTTCGAATCGGCCGCATCAAGGTTGGGTGCCCGACTGATTGGATTCTCAGAACCGGCCAGCACAAGCCTTCAAAAAGGGGAGTCGTTACGGGACACTATTCGTACAATTAGCAACTACAGCGATCTTATCGTAATGCGTCACCCAAGGGAAGGAAGCGCACGGTTCGCCAGCGAAGTATCCTCCGTGCCAATTATCAATGCCGGCGATGGAACCAACCAACACCCAACACAAACCCTGCTGGATCTCTACTCCATCCGAAAAACGCAGGGAAAACTCGACAACCTGGAGATCGCTTTTGTTGGAGACCTGAAATACGGAAGAACTGTTCACTCCCTTGTGATGGCGTTTTGCAACTACAACACAACTTTCCACTTCGTATCTCCGGAAGCATTGAAGTTGCCAAGTTCTGTAAAAATGCACATCAAGGATAAAAATCTAATATACCACCAATATACCGATTTTCAAGCGGTGGTGCCGAAAGCCGACATCATCTACATGACAAGAATCCAAAAAGAACGATTCTCGGATCCACTTGATTACGAAAAAGTTAAAAATTCGTACATCCTGAAGAAACAGATGCTGGAAGATGCAAAACCTAACTTGAAAATTCTGCATCCCCTCCCGAGAGTTAATGAAATTGCCATCGATGTGGATGAAAATCCAATGGCTTACTACTTTACACAAGCCCTCAATGGCGTATTTGTACGTCAGGCCCTTCTGGCTTCTATTCTAGGTGTTGTAGCATAATTAAAAATCTCTCTGTATGGCTAAGAAAGAAATCAGGAAAGAGTTAAAGGTTTCAGCAATTGAGAATGGAACAGTGATTGATCATATCCCGTCTCAAAATGTTTTTCAGGTTATCCGGATTCTCAACCTTGCCGAATACCCCAACCAATTACTGCTTGCAACCAATCTGGAAAGCCAGAAAATGGGCAAAAAAGGGATCATCAAGGTTAGCAATAAGTTCTTTGTTCCTCAGGAGATCAACAAAATTGCGCTTGTTGCACCATCAGCAACCCTGATTATCATCCGCGACTTCAACGTCACCGAAAAGAAACAGGTGAAAATCCCTGGCAAGGTTGAAAAGATTGTTAAATGCTTCAACCCCAACTGCATCACCAACAACGAAGAAATGGAGACCCATTTTACCGTTATCGACAAAAAAGATCTCAAACTCCGTTGCAATTACTGCGAAAAGATCACAGCGAAAGATAACATGGTGTTCATATAAGACAGGGATTAGGGAATAGCGATTCGGGATACGAGTAAAAAAGATATTATCTTTGTTCAACGAAATTCAGTATGAACAGAACTCTTGGCATCCTAATCTTTGTCCTTTTCGTCCTTATTGCCGGGGCTCAGGATCAGGTATTTGACACACTTCCGCCATCCATTACAGTAGATCAGGACGGAACCCTGATAGCCCCTCCAAAGCGGATGCAGACAAATGTAATGATTGGGACACAGTTTTCCACCTCCTCATGGTTTGGGTCGGGGCTCACAACATTCATTTCACCCAGCGTTTCCTACCGTGTTTCTCCCAGATTCTCCGTAAGAGGCGGGCTGACTATCGCTAATACGGCTTTATTCGATTACAAACCGTGGTTTGCTCTTGAAGGATCCCCGACCTATGATGCCAACTTCACAAAAGCGGTGTTGTATCTGGAAGGAAGCTACCAGGTAACCGACAGACTTACCATTTCAGGCGCCGGGTTCAAAGAGTTCACCATTACCGACAACAGCAATTTTTACAACCCATATAGTAACAATGAACCCTATGGCATCTATTTGAATGCCGATTACAAGATTGCTGAAGGGGTGCATATCCAGGCTGGATTCGGGTATACCCGAGGCTATTCTCCCTATATGGGCTCCCCTATGTACGACCCCTCTCCCTTTTCAGGAGGATCATTTCACCCCTCTCCTTTTCAACGGAACACATTCAACAACAGTCCATTTGGTTGGTAGTAAACCAAAAGCGAAGTAGCGAAATTATTGCTGGAAGTGATCGGCGATGTATTTCAATGCTTCACTCACTGACATCGCAGCACTGGCAGGTCCGATGCGGATATAATACTCCTCTTCAAACCCGGGTTGTTTCAAAAAAACAGGACGCAGACTCCTGGCACACTCAACCAGGCAGATCGTTTTTCCTTCAAGGTTTTCAAGTTTTGTTGTGATATACGGAGTCACATCCCGTCCGAAGCATGTCCGGATAAGTGTCCAGAGGTGAAGCAACCAGCGATCATCCGTTTGAAGCCTGTCACTCTCGATACCTTCAACCGACCCATCATCCCGGACACCAATTAACAAGGTCCCTCCTTCCGAATTCAGGAAAGCTGAGATGGTTTTCAGTACGGCCCGTTCAATGTGTTGTGCTGTTTTTCCCTGCCGAAGATCCCATCTGAGGGTAGATTTAAATTCCAGAAGGTTGCTTTCGCCAAGGCTTATCAGTAACTCCAACTCCTCAACCCGGTTTGGGCGTATTTCACACGCCAGAATGTAATCCCTTACTGCCGACGATTCGTGTAGAATTGAAGAGAAATTGTGATCCTGCGGATGACCTCCGGTAAGTGCAACCATCCCTTTGGAATACTCGGCAGGTGATATCCGGTTGGTTGCAAGCAGAAGCGGTAAGACGATACCCGGTTCATGTTCCCTAACGAGGTATATAACCACACTTTTTTCTTCCAAAGAGAGCCTGCTATATGTTGTCCGGATAACGGCAGCAAATGGATCTTCCGCATCAACAGCAAGTTCATCCTGTTTTACACATTCCTCGAAAAAAGTATTCACACTCCCAAGAAGTTCAGAAAAAATCCAGAGAGAGAGGTTCAACCTATCCTCCCCGAATGGATCGTCGACCGAACTCTTCGGTTTAGATATACCTGCTTTAACCATGACAAAAGGATCTGAAGCAAGGAGCTCTGTCATCGTTTCACCCACAGGATCAACATCTTCTAACAGAACATCTCGCTGAATCTCAAAAAGTTGTAAAGAAATGACTGACTCATCATGATAGGCCATGAAAAGATCGGTAAGGATATGCTTTACTAGTCGGCCGTTTGCATGCGCCACTTCAAACCCTCCCTTGGTGAGAAGCGCGTGATCTCCCTGGTAAATGATATAATCCTCTGATCGTTTTACAAGGTCAAGTAAGGGTGGATCGTTTTTTTCTTTCATTATTCGATGTGTCGGGGTTAAAGGGTTTCAGGAAATCAAAATTAGTGAAAATCCCTGGCGTTATCGCTGGTAAAATATCCGAGACCATCAACATCACCGTAGAGGTTACGCTTGATCTTCTGAAATAAGTCCGTCCTCCAAAAACACTTACTCCTCGGTAGCAGGCACATTCTTTGAATCTGCCTGCAGGTCTCATTTGTATATAACCAGATTTCTCGATCAATTGTTCCGTTATATATGTAGAATTAGAATGTTGATCCAAACTTTTTCATGCATATTCCTAATTTTTGTAACATTGTGCCTTATGCCACAGAATAAATTCCTCAGGCTCTTTTTTCATGTTCTTTTCTGGATATTTATTATATCCTTCTTTACATTTATTTACGGAATTAGGGAAGGAAAATATTTCGAGCTTTTCGAAGTGCTTCTCGGCACCCTCCCCCTGGATATGCTCTATACCTATTTCCTCATCTATTTCCTGATTCCAGAACTACTGCTGAAAAAGAGGTATCTGTTATTCATCTTATCTTTCATTGTCTCCTTTTCCCTCGCTGTCATCATTGAATGGACCATCAACTTCTTTATCCTCTACCCGTCTATCTACAGTGATTATCAAGATTGGCAAGGAAATATCAGTTATTTTTCAGGAGCAGGTCTTATGATATATGTATCACTCGGATTTGTGATCCTTCTGGCATCAACAATCAAACTTTCACGGCACTGGCTTCAGTCACAACAAGACAAAGCGGAACTGGAGATTCAGAACAGAAAGAGTGAACTTGCGCTATTGCGAAGCCAGGTCAATCCACATTTTTTATTCAACACCCTTAACAATATAGACACACTGATCAGAAAGAATCCCGACAAAGCATCCGACTCTGTGTTGAAGCTTTCCGAGATCATGCGTTATTTTATTTATGAGGCTACAGCCGATAAGGTACCTCTAGAGAGAGAGGTCGATTACCTAAGCAATTTCATTGAGCTACAGCGAATCCGGCACAAAGATCCCGAATTTATCCGCTTTCAGGTCTTTGGGTCGCCGGGCAGGATGGTTATTCCCCCAATGTTATTTATCCCGTTTGTTGAAAATGCATTCAAGCATGGTTCAAAAGGGAATCGGATTCCTGCCATCACTGTTGATCTTTGGATGGAACATAAGGAGATTCGGTTTGAAGTTGTGAATTTTGTGGAGCGTCATCACGAACATGTCAAAGATTCCGGCAGAGGGATTGGGTTGATGAATGTAATCAGAAGGCTGGAGTTAATGTACCCAGGGCAATACTCCCTATCGATTGATGAGAAAAAAGAGAAGTATATGATTGTATTAAAAATCAAAATGATATGAATATCAAATGCATCGTTGTAGACGACGAGCCGT
>CAZXQU010000032.1:0-31555 GCA_964642545.1 uncultured Prolixibacteraceae bacterium
TAATTTTTAATTCGTAATTCTAGAAGGTATGGCGTTTAATTTGAGAAACCGGAATTTTTTGAAGTTGCTGGACTTCACTCCTCAGGAGGTAAAATTTTTATTGGATCTGTCGATGGATCTGAAAAAAGCAAAATATGCTGGCACTGAGCAGCAGAGGCTAAAGGGGAAAAATGTTGCCCTGATATTTGAGAAAGCCTCCACTCGCACCCGTTGTGCCTTTGAAGTGGCTGCCTATGATCAGGGCGCACAGGTTACCTATCTTGGTCCCGAAGGCTCACACATTGGGAAGAAAGAGACGATGAAGGATACAGCAAGGGTGCTGGGACGGATGTATGACGGCATTGAATATCGCGGGTTTGGACAGGAGATCGTTGAAGAATTAGGCGCTTATGCAGGTGTTCCGGTATGGAACGGACTCACCAATGAGTTTCATCCTACACAGATCCTGGCCGATTTTCTGACGATGATTGAGCATTCAGATAAGCCTCTTCACCAGATCTCTTTTGTCTATTGTGGGGATGCCAGGAATAACATGGGGAACTCACTGATGGTAGGTGCTGCCAAGATGGGTATGGATTTTCGGGCTTTTGCTCCGAAGAAATACTGGCCCGAAGAGCAACTTGTTGATCGTTGTTTGGCCATTTCCAAAGAGACGGGCGGAAAGATCACTCTAACCGAAAATATAGACGAAGCGGTACAAGGTGTGGATTTTATTTACGCCGACGTATGGCTCTCCATGGGTGAGGCAAAAGAGTTGTGGGATGAGCGGATCAAGGAGATGCTTCCTTATCAGGTGAACAAAGCGATGATGAATAAGACCGGCAATCCGAAGGTGAAGTTCATGCATTGCCTCCCTGCGTTTCATAATAAGGATACAGAGGTTGGCTGTGAGATCTATACAAAATACAATCTCGACGGACTGGAAGTTACTGATGAGGTGTTTGAGTCGCCTGCTTCCATTGTGTTTGATGAAGCTGAGAACCGGTTACATACCATCAAAGCTGTAATGGTTGCAACCCTTGGGGCTTAGTTTATCGGGATCACCTTCCCATGTTCGCATTTCAGCGTTCGTGAGGGATATTTTTCAAACATCGAGTAATTGTGTGTTGCCATCAGGACGGCCCGTCCTGTTTTAGAGATATCCATCAGGAGACTGATTATTCCTTCGGAGCTTTCCGGATCAAGATTTCCCGTGGGCTCATCAGCCAGAATAATTTCCGGATCATTTACCAAGGCTCTGGCAATGGCAACGCGTTGCTGCTCTCCTCCTGATAATTGATGAGGCATCTTGTTTCCTTTGGTCTGCAGCCCGACTTTTGCGAGGACCTCTTGGAGCCTCTTGGTCATCTGCTGGGAATCTTTCCAGCCAGTGGCGTGCATGACAAACTGAAGATTTTCGATGACTGTACGGTCTATCAGAAGCTGAAAATCCTGAAATACGATGCCTAGTTTTCTCCTGAGATAGGGGATTTCATTTCTGCGAATCTTTCTGAGGTCATATCCTGCTACACCGGCAGTTCCAACCCGAACAGGTAATTCGGCATAAAGGGTCTTCATCAAGCTGCTTTTCCCTGTTCCGGTACGACCAATCAGGTAGACAAACTCTCCACGGCTTATTGTCAATGAAACATTCGCAAGGATCAGATTTTCATTTTGATAGACAGATACTTTATCCAGGATTATGATCAGGTCACCGGGCATATTGAGCAATTTTTAGTTTACAAATGTAAGGAACCCATGTTATTCTTCCAGTTTCATGATTTTTCCGTAGGGTAATTTTTTTGCCAGATCAATGATCTCCTCCTGTTTATCAATCAGTCGGCATCGGTTCAGGGCCCGTCGGGGATTGTTGATCCTGAAATAGGCGATCAGGGTAAAATCGTCATCCCTGATCTGGATGAAATCAGGAATTTTTGAGGTCCCTTGTATTTTAACGATATACATTAGTCAGATTTTTCTTGGTTGAGTTCGTAGGGGCAAGATAGTAAAATTCCTTCTATCCTCTGGAATTCCTGCAAATTCTGAAGGGAGATGAAATCAACCTGGAGGTCATCAATGTAAAGGGAAGCGCTCTTGCTTGGATGGAAAAAGTAGAGTTTCATCCGTTGTTGCTCCGGCATCCCGGATGGTAGATAAAATGCGCATTGTACGGATGTCCAACAATTCTTTCTGACATATGGCTCCAGATAGAAGGCTCGGTAAGAGGAGAAATCACCCGGTCCTGTCAGATGCCATACAAGACTGGATTCGGTTCTTCTACCTGCCGACCAAACCTTGGCTGAAACCCTGACGATCCTGTTATGGGTTTCAAAGAGAGGAAATGGATCAAGCTCAATTCCAATGCTATAGGGATGTTCATCCTCGATACAGGAGACATGATTCTCAGAACTCCCTGGAAATGGCTTGAAAGTATCCTCATTTCGCCATCCGTTTCCCCATCCTTGCATTGCTTCCATATCATGATAGAGGCTCTTTTCTGCGATGATTCCTTCTCCCGAGAGGTAAACTTGTGCTTTGGGATTAATGGAGAAAAAAGAGTCCCAGAAGATTTCTTTGGTAATTGTTGTCACAGGAAATATCCATTTTGTATTCTGATAAAACTGGAAGATGTTAAAAAGGATAAGTATAGATATCAGGATACTGCAGGTAATTCTCCATGTCTTTCCAGGGTGGATACGGAATAGAAATAGCAGGAGGATGGCTACAACAGCGTAAAAGTCAATAAAAACCCTTTGTCCGCATTTACTGGCGTAATACCACATCCACCAGGATGAGAGGATATAAATAATAAGGATAAGGAAGGCCAACAGGGAATAAAACCTGGTTTTACTGGCTCTGTATAACCCAACGAAGCCGACCATGGATAGAAATGCCAACGGTGTATAGACGAACCAACCCCTGTTATAACTGAAAAGAATACTAAAAAAATGGGGATTCAGAAAGTGCATCTTTTCGTTCCCATATGAATAGATCCAGAGTTTTCCTGTCTGGATGTAATAGAAAAGGGGCTGAATACCAATTATTAGGGTGAAAATCAGTATGGCGAGGATGAGCCACCCCTTTTTTTGGACAATGAAGAGGAAAGTACTCTTCAGGTTTCGGTAACTCCCTGAAATAAAAGGGAGAAGGATGAGAATCAGTCCATTTGTTGGTCTGATGAGAAGGATTAAACTAAAGATAGCAGTAAAGGCAAGTAGCCAAAGCAATTTCCTGGTTTCGAAAAAACGGTATCCGCTCCAGAGAAAAAAGGTGATGAATGCGAAGGAATAAACGTGAACCATTGACGGCTCAATCACTGCATAGAATATAATATTGGTACCCAGTGCAATTGAAAAGATAATCAGGGATGCGGTACTAATTGTTGCTCCAAACTTCAAGAGTAGGTTGAACAGGACACGGCAACCTGCCCAAAGGTAGAAGAGTGTAGAAAATGCGATTGCATACTGGTAGACCAGGCTATATCCGTCGGCTGGAAGACCGGTGATCAGGGCGATGAGATGTGCCAGCAGAAAAAAAGGCAACCACACTACAGCAAGCCCCGCGAAGGTCTTGTTCACAATCTCGCCGTTGATATTCATTCGAAATTCTTTGAATACGGATTTATCCAATGGATAATATGCCTCCTCGTAGGTTTCCACAAAAGTGTAATCAAAGTCGTGGTAGATAAAGAAAGCCGGGAGGTAGGCATAATAGGCTTTCCCGTCGCTGTTGATAATCCTGTCCCACTTCTGATCAGGATGTTTAAGCCCTAAAGAGAGAAAAATGTAGATAACAAGGATACATTCAGGTGTGAGTCGGAAGAGACGTTTCATAAGATACTAAAGAGTCCGTTGCCTGATGATTTCAAAAAGTATAACTCCGGCAGCAACAGAAACGTTGAGTGATTCGATCTCCCCGGCAAGGGGGATCATGAGGTGTTCGTCACATAACCCCAGGAGTTCTTCGGAGATGCCAGCGCCTTCGGATCCCATAATTAGCAGGAGTGGAGTTGAAAATTCGGCTGACAGGTAGCTCCGACTCCCTTTTTCGGTGGCTGCCATTACCTGTAATCCGCTGTCTTTCATCAGGGTTACAGCCTCTTTTGCATTCGCAGTGCGGCATACAGGTATTTTATACAAGGCTCCTGAGGATGTTTTGATCGCTTCTGAATTGAGCATGGCAGAGCCTTTCAATGGGATCACAATGGCATCCACACCAGCACATTCAGCGGTTCTGGCAATCGCACCCATATTTCTTACATCGGTGATGCCATCCAGGAGCAGGATCAGAGGGACTTTCCCCTGTTCGTAGAGGAGAGGGAGGATGTTTTCTATTTTCTGGTAGGAGATGTCGGTTACATAGGCTATCACCCCCTGGTGGTTCTGCTTGGAGAGGCGGTTCAGCTTTTCAACCGGAACAAACTGAAAGGGGATCTCAAGGTCGCGGATCAGATTGAAGAGTTCACGAAAGGATTCACCTCGCAGATTCTTCTGAAGCAGGATCCGGTCCATCTCCTTCCCCGATTTGATCGCTTCAATCACCGGGTGTATCCCAAAAATAAAATTCTCTTTTTTCATTCTTCCTCAGCATTTTCAATTAATTGGGCGGGGAGTTCTTTGCTGGACTTTGCTCCAAGTTCCCGTATTTTTTCAGCTCGGCGGACCAGATTCCCTTTGCCCGTTGAGAGCTTATTCAACGCGGCATCATAACTCCTTCTTGTGGAGTCTAACTTTGATCCGATATCTGTGAGGTCGTTCACAAAACCGGCCAGTTTGTCCAGTAGTTCACCACTTTGCCGTGCGATCTCCAGGGCGTTTTTGTTCTGGTTCTCTACACGCCAGAGGTTGGATATCATGCGCAGTGCTGTGATCAGGTTTGTAGGGCTGATCAGGAGGACACGCCGTTCATAGGCGTAATTCCATAGTGTGGGATCTGCCTGCATCGCAACAAGGTAAGCCGGTTCGATAGGGAGAAACATCATGACAAAATCCAGGCTTTTCAACTGGTATAAATCCTGGTAACTTTTGGAGCTAAGCTCGTTTACATGATTTTTAACCGATACCATATGATCGCGAAGAGCGCTCTCCTGTTCCTCTTTGAGATCGGCAGAGGCAAACCGTTCATAGGCTGTAAGCGATACTTTTGAATCGATGACAACATGCCGGTCGCCCGGGTAATGGATCACTACATCGGGCTGAAGCCTTCTCCCATGCTCGCTAACATAGGATTGCTGAACCACATATTCCCGGTCTCTTGTCAATCCCGATTTTTCGAGGATGCTCTCCAGAATGATCTCTCCCCAGTTTCCCTGGGTTTTGGACTGCCCTTTGAGCGCATTGGTCAGGTTATTTGCCTCTTTGCTGATTTGCTGGTTGAGTTCGGCCAGGTTTTTGATCTCCCGGCCCAATGAGAATCTCTCTTTTGACTCCTTGTCATAAGTCTCTTCCACCTTTTTCTCAAAATCTCGGATCTTCTCACTTAACGGTTTCAGGATCTCATCCAGGCGGGTTTTATTCTGGTCGGTAAATTTTTGTGTTTTCTCTTCCAGGATGTCATTGGCAAGGTTCTTGAATTCGATACGAAACTTATCCTGAAGTTGTTCAATCCCGGCTTTTTGCTCGGTAAATTTCTCCGATAATGCGTTGATCTCTGCCTCTTTCCGCGAAATCTGACTGCTCAGTTCAATGATTTTACTCTCTTTCTGTTGTCCTTCCTGAGTAAAATTCTCTATCTGTCCTTCGAGCCATGAGATTTTCTCTTCGGCAACCCTTTTCAGGGATGTCTCCTCTTCGAGTTGTTTTTTTAGCTCGTCAACGGATTCGGCTCCTTCAGGTTTCGCTGAACGGTTTAATTTCCAGAAGATAATGCTGAAGCCGATGATCAGGATAACTGCTGATACACCAATAAGAGTTTCTAACATAGGGTTCAGGTAAAATTCTGTTGATGTAAAAGTACACATTTATAAGCACCTCTCCTCATGCATAATTCCCTTATTTTTGCGGAGCGATGAAAGTGGGCATATTATCGGATACACATGGGTTTATCCATCCCCGGATTGAGGTATTCTTCAGGGAGGTGGATGAGATCTGGCATGCAGGGGATATTGGCAACGTGGAGACTTTTATTGCTTTGAACAAGATCAAGCCCCTTCGAGCTGTATATGGTAATATTGATGGTCATGATGTGCGAGCTTTGTGTCCTGAGAACCTGTTCTTCAAAGCCGAAGAAGCCGATGTGTTGATGACACATATCGGCGGGTATCCGGACAGGTATGATCAACGGGTCAGGGAGCTGATCCGGAAAAACAGGCCTGGTCTGTTTGTATGCGGGCATTCACATATCCTGAAAGTCATGTATGACAACGCTCATGAGATGCTGTTTATCAATCCGGGTGCAGCTGGAAAGTTTGGGTTTCATCAGTCGTACACGGCGATACGAATGGTGATTGAAGGGAAAACGTTTAAGGATATGGAAGTGTTGGATATTCCGAAATGATGGGGTGATGGGGTGATGGGGAATGAGGATGAGGGTATCTTACGTCTCACGTCTTACGTCTAACGCAGCCGGTCAGCTGATTTTACGAGCACTTCGTCCTTACGGATAAAGCGGTTGGCGAGAATCAGGAAAACAAGCGAGATCAGCGGGAAGAAAATACCAAGTTGATAAGATGGTTCGATTTGGGTCAGTTTGGTGATCTTGTTTGAATAGATAATAAAGATCATGACAACAAAGCTGACGTTAAGAAGGATATTGAAGGCGACAAGCCGTAATTGGGTTATCCTGTTTTTATATAAGAAGATAGTGATCAGAGTCAGGATTAGAGAGGCCCCTGCAGTAAGCCATAGCGGCGAGTTGAACCAGATCGAAGTAGTCATTTTAGGGTCGGGGTCCATCGATTTGAGCTCTGTTACAAAAAGTTTGTAGTTCCCATAGAGTTCATGGTAAAAATCAGCCAGCGGGAAATAGAATACCAGGGCCCCCGAAATTAGCGCCAGTAGAAGAAAAAGGGTTTGAATACGTTGAATCATGGCAGATCAGTTATGCGATTATTTGTTATGCGAAATTAGGAAAGAAACTCAAATTTTTTGTTAATTGGTCAATATTAATTATATTTGCACGGAATTTGATTCCCAATATTTTCTTTTTAATCCATTACAAGTTCCTTCTTTTACCCATTTCAAGGTTGAACATTTCCATTCCCGAAAAACAAACATTCAATGTACGACATTATTTCCCTCGACAGTAAAGAGCTGTCAGAGATTCGTGAGATCGCGAAATCCATGAACATTCAAAAAGTGGATAAGCTCGAGAAGCAAGAGTTAATTTACAAAATACTTGACTACCAGGCATTAAATCCTTCACAGGATGAGATTACCAGTGAAAGAAACGAAACAAAACGGGGACGGGGACGTCCTCCCAAGGTAGTTCGCCCAAGAAAAGAGGGGGATAAGCCAGAAAACAAACCCAACCCCAGGCCACCTCAGGAGACACAGAATAAAGAGCCCAAAGAACAACCGGTTGAGCGGAAGAGAGATTTTACAAAGCCTCCTGATCACCACCATGCTGAGCCAAAAGATGAGACTCCCCAGGCAGTTGAAACAGCTGTCGAAGTCTCACCAGATACCATGAAAGATGTGCCTCTCATGAGCAACGATACGATGCCTGTTCAGCAGCCTGATGACAAAAGACATCGCGAGCCACCACGGAAACAAACCCCTGAACGTCATCGTGAAGAGTATGCTTTTGAGTTTGAAGGGATTATCAGCACTGAGGGAGTCCTCGAAATCATGGCAGATGGCTACGGATTTCTGCGTTCTTCTGACTACAACTATTTGAACTCTCCCGATGATGTATATGTCTCCCAATCACAGATCAAACTCTTTGGTCTGAAAACTGGCGATACCGTTCGTGGAACCATTCGTCCACCGAAAGAGGGAGAAAAATATTTCCCACTGATAAAGGTTGAGCTGATCAATGGAAAGAAGGCAGAAGATGTCCGTGACAGAATTCCTTTCGATTTTCTTACGCCTCTCTTCCCGATGAAGAAATTCAAGCTTACCGGCCATCCAGAATGCTCTACCTCTACCCGCATTATTGATATGTTTGCACCGATTGGATTCGGACAGCGCGGATTGATCGTTGCACAGCCAAAAACAGGAAAAACGGTTCTGTTGAAAGAGATTGCGAATGCAATAGCTGCCAACCATCCGGATGTTTACCTGATTGTATTGCTCATTGATGAGCGGCCTGAAGAAGTTACTGATATGGCCCGCAGCGTGAAGGGTGAAGTGATTTCATCCACGTTTGATGAGCCGGCCGAACGGCATACCCGGATTGCTAACATCGTTCTCGAGAAAGCCAAACGACTGGTAGAGTGTGGACACGATGTGGTAATTCTGCTCGACTCCATTACACGTCTTGCGCGCGCTTACAATACGGTAGCTCCGGCATCCGGGAAGGTATTATCTGGTGGGGTTGAGGCGAATGCCCTTCAAAAACCCAAGCGTTTCTTTGGCGCTGCACGGCAGATCGAAAACGGCGGATCCCTTACCATTATTGCTACTGCACTCATCGACACCGGCTCCAAGATGGACGAGGTAATCTTTGAAGAGTTCAAAGGAACGGGTAACATGGAGCTTCAGCTGGATCGTAAGCTTTCCAACAAGCGCATCTGGCCGGCTGTTGACATTGTTGCTTCGAGTACCCGTCGCGAAGACCTGCTGCTTGAAAAAGATGTTCTTGGCCGTATCTGGATCCTCCGGAACCACCTGGCTGATATGAATCCGCTGGAGGCTATGGAGTTTCTCAAGGAGCGGATGAAGTTTACCGATTCCAATGAGGAGTTTCTGATTTCGATGAATAGCTAGAAGAGAAGTCAGAAAGCATCCGTATTATCCGCGTTCTATTTGATATAGATCAAGACCATCAAAATTTCCTGAGCTCATCATCAAGTAGACTACATTCTCCTTGGGAAGTTCCAATAACCTCTCTTTCAGTTTTTCTGAATCATCAAATACCTCCAGGGAGGGCTGGCTGAAGCCTGTCCTGATCTGGTCGGTCGTAATCTCCGGCAACCGTTTCAACTTGATCGCGTGGTGATTGAAATAGACGATCGCAATATCGCATGCTTCCATCGATCCCGAATAGTGGTGCAGGAATCCTTCACTCAAGCTGCTGTAGGTGTGCAGCTCCAGGCAGGCCACAATTGTTCTCTCTGGAAATTGTTCTTTCACGGCATGAATGGTGGCTTTCACCTTTGAGGGGGCATGGGCGAAGTCTTTGAACATGGCAAAGTTATCGTTCTTTGCCAGCAACTCCAGCCGTTTGGAAGCGCCACTAAACGTTTTGATCGTTTCGTAGAATTGATGGTCGGAAACACCGAGCTGGTTGCAAATCAGTCGTGCCCCGTTGAGATTTGACAAGTTGTGACGACCGAATACAAGAAGAGGATAATCACGATGAGGGGTGATCAGATGAGTTACGCCATTTTCAATCCGAAATGGGGGCGTAGTGTATGGGATGAGCGTAATGTCGTTCCTCGTTTTGCGGCAAATGACCTTAAGTGTTTCGTCCTCATCGCAAAAAATGAGAGTACCCCCGGGAGTGATCAGCCGGATGAACCCGGTAAACTGTTCCACATAATTTTCGAAGGTGGGAAACACATTGATATGATCCCATGCCACGCCACTCAGGAGAGCGATATCAGGGCGGTAGAGATGAAATTTGGGGCGGAGGTCGATGGGTGAGGTGAGGTATTCATCGCCTTCAAAGATCATAACATCTGCCTCTTCACTCAGTTTTACCATCACATCAAACCCTTCGAGCTGAGCACCTACCATAAAATCGCAATTAATCCTATTCTCCTTCAACACATGGAGGATCATGGCTGTAATGGTGGTCTTTCCATGGCTTCCGCCGATGACAACCCGTTTTTTATCTTTGGCCTGTTCATAGAGGTATTCGGGGTAGGAAAAAATCCGGATACCCAGTTCATTTGCCCGTTTCAGCTCCGGGTTATCTGCTTTGGCATGCATCCCCAGGATGACGGCATCGAGGCCCTGATGGATCCGGTTGGGGAACCATCCTTCGCCCGGAGGAAGCAGTCCCAGGGCCTTAAGGCGACTTTTTGACGGTTCGAAGATCTCATCGTCGGACCCTGTAACGTTGTATCCTTTCTGATGAAGGGCGATGGCAAGGTTGTGCATGGCGCTTCCGCCAATGGCTATAAAATGGACCTGCATTGGATTGTGTTAAAACTCAAAATTACAATTAATTTGGGTGGTGGAGTTTGCAAGTGGTCAACGGAATTTTGTAATTTCACGGATTGGATGAATGAAATATCTATATGAAGAATCGCTTTGACACATATATACACGAAGTTAGTTCCCTCTCTCCCGTTGATCTGATGAAGTTTTTTCTGGAAAGGCATCCCGGCAAGGTTGCTTTAAGCAGTAGTTTGGGGACAGAAGATCAGGTATTGACACACATGCTAGCCGGGATTGGGAGACCCTTTAAATTGTTCACCCTCGATACCGGCAGGATGTTTCAGGAGAATTACGAACTGCTGGAAATTACCCGGCAGCGCTATCAGTTACCATTCGAAGTATATTTCCCTGAGGCATCACATGTGGAGAAGATGGTGAATGAGAGTGGGATTAACCTTTTTTACGAGAGCATTGAGAATCGTAAACGATGCTGTCATATTCGCAAGATCGAACCATTAAGACGTGCGTTGGCCGGAATGGAAATCTGGATTACGGGTGTGCGCAGGGAACAATCTGTTACACGGGTTGATGCTGGATTTCTGGAATGGGATGCTGAATATGGCCTGATCAAAGTCAACCCGTTGATTGACTGGAGGGATGAAGATGTATGGAACTTCATCAGAGGAAATAAAGTGCCTTACAATACATTGCATGATAAAGGGTTTCCAAGCATCGGTTGCCTTCCCTGTACCCGGGCTGTTCTTGAGGGTGAAGATATCCGTGCAGGCCGTTGGTGGTGGGAACAACCCGATTTAAAAGAGTGTGGATTACATCTTCCCAAGAAATAATTGGCTATGAATACAATCGACCTGAAAGAGTTTGGCAAGACATTTAAGGAGGAATACGAACATCCGACTCTCCTGTTTCAGGATGTCGGTCACAAGATTTACTGGCTTGGTGTTCCGGAGGCAACGGCGTTTCGTTCCAATACTTACCTGATTGTCGATAATGATGAAGCCATCATCGTTGATCCAAGTGGTGCAGGACATTTTGAGTTTGTTTTGAACCGGGTTGCACAAATACTTCCTCCAGAACGTGTTACAGCTCAGGTGCTATCCCATCAGGATCCGGATGTGGCGGCTTCATTCCCATTGTGGGTGGATGTAAACCCGATGATCAAAGTAATTGCCTCTACTCGAACTCATACCCTCTTAAGCCATTACCGTGATTTTCTCTTCGAAGCGGTGAATGCCAACGATCATCCTGAATTCAGGTTTACATCCGGAAAGATTGTCCGGTTCATTCCGGCTCCTTTTCTTCATTCACCTGGAGCATTTGCCACATATGACACGGTTTCCAAGTTCCTGTTGTCTGGAGATATCTGGGCTGCCGTTGACATGGAGTGGCAGCTGGTAGTTGCCGATTTTGCAAAGCATATGTTGAACCTCAATCTGTTCCATCTGGATTATATGGCATCCAGGAAAGCTGCACGGGGATTTATTGACCGGATTAAAGATTTGGAGATAGATGCAATATTACCCCAACATGGAAGCATAATCCCGCATGATTTTGTGCCACAGGCACTTGATTATATGACTCAGTTGAAATGTGGTACAGATGTCATATACCCTGATATAAAATAACCACTATTCTATGTCTGAAGAACTACATCAACGGATTAGGGAGCTTGAAAACAGTAATAAGATCCTGCTTTCCGCTACCAGACAATGGGACCATCTGCAGAAGATGTACCTGGAGTCACATGGAAAACTCCATGAAAGTGAATCCTTCCTCAAAGAGATCAAGGAACGGATGGAGAGAGCATTGTCGGCAGGCGATTTAGCCTGGTGGGACTGGGAGTACAAGACCGGAAATATCTACTTTAACCCTGAACGCGCAAGGTTGCTGGGCTACACAATTGAAGAGCTCCCCAAGAACTTCAATGAAGTCATTCAGCGGATTCATCCGAATGATCATGATGAAGCAGTGCGCAAGGTTAAGGCGCATATTGCGGGAGAGACCGAATATTACGAAGCAGAGTACCGGCTTCAGTCAAAAGCAGGAGAGTGGAAATGGTTTTATGATCGCGGGAGGGTGGTTGAAAAGGACATCATGGGCGACCCTGTATTGATATCGGGGGTATTGATTGACATCAACGATAGGAAGATTGCGGAGAAAGAGCTGACTCAACAACGAGATATAGCAGATGCCTCGAGTAAGGCGAAAAGTCTCTTTTTGGCAAACATGTCCCACGAAATTTACACTCCTATGGCGGGTGTTGTTGGCATGGCAGATATCCTTAAGCAATCAGAACTCGCTGAAGAACAGCACGAATACCTTGATATTATCGTTAACTCTGCTTCAAACCTGATGTCTGTTTTAAACGACATCATGGAATTTATCAAGGTTGAGAACAAGAGAGTTGAGTTGGTAATTTCACCTCTTGCCATTACACAACTGATCCAGGAGGTCGAAGCAGAAACCTTGAAGAGGTGCAAAGAAAAGGGGCTGGAACTGCTTATTTATATTGATACTCAGATTCCTGATCATGTAATGGGAGACCCAAGGCGTATCCGTCAGGTATTGCAGATTTTTATCAATAACGCAGTAAAGTTTACCGATAAGGGAAGGGTTATTATATCCATTGAGTTTGCCGGATGGGATGCTGAGACAATCCGGATCCGTTTCAGGATTACTGATACAGGAATTGGGATTCCCGAGCATGAGCTGGCAAATCTCTTTCATTCGTTTACACGGTTAAATACCAAGATTGGTAAGTACGGAGGTAGCGGGCTGGGACTTGCTATTGCTAAAAATATTATTGAACTGATGAATGGTGGGATAACTGTAGAAAGCAAGGAGGGTGAAGGTTCTACATTTATATTTACTGTTGAATTTGACCGGCTGGTTGAACAGGAGACCCATCTTGATGTTTCACTGCTCCATGGGAAGAGGATTTTACTGGTTGACAAAGATCGGGTGCGCCGTACAATGTTAAAAGACTACCTGTTGGTTTGGGATTGTGAGATCGAAGAACATGATTCCATCCCGAAAGCGTTGGAGCATATACAGCATCAAAATCAGGTTGGGAAGCCATTAAGCCTTACCATTATCGAATATGACTCGTTGATGACATCTTCGGGGCTTGCTCTCGATCAATTCAGCAAACAGGAATGGCTGAAAGTACCTCGGATACTGATGGCTTCAAAAGGGGAGGAGATCCCATTGCCGTTGATCAAAGAGGCTGGCTTTCAATTAATATTACTCCGTCCATTTCTCCCCGGGCAACTGGCAGAAGCAATCCAGATGGCTGATTTGGGTGGGAAGGTGAAGTTTGGTGTTGTTGGTGATAGCCAGTTCCAGGAGGTATCGGGTTCGGCCAGGAAAGCTCTGAATATTTTGCTTGTTGAAGATAATCTGATCAATCAGCGGGTTGCCATGGTGATACTCAAAAAACTTGGTCATGAGATCACCCTGGCGGAGAATGGTAGAGAGGCGGTTGAACTGTTTGTATTGAATAAATTTGACCTGATTCTGATGGATATCCTGATGCCTGAGATGAATGGCCTTGAGGCTACCCGAAGGATTAGGGAGATGGAAGCCGAAGCCAATAGTGAACCGGTGTATATTTGTGCCATCACAGCGAACATCAATCAAGAGGATGAAGATTCCTGTTATGATGCAGGGATGGACAATTATATCACCAAGCCATTCCGGCTTGAAGAGCTGAACAAAGTTCTCAGTAGAGTCTGAAAATCAGTTAAAACGGATCGCCTTGATCGGAGAGATTCGTGTGATGATCATGGAAGGGATGACCAGCATCAGATAACAAACCACGATGGTACCCAGGTTCAAAAGAAGAATATTCCATCCATTCAGGTAGATGGGTACGACAGCCATATAGTAGGATTCCTGAGGCAGCGTTAAAAGGCCGAAACGTTGTTGAACAAGCGAAATCCCAAACCCTATAATATTCCCGAAGAGCATGCCGAGTCCAATAATAAACACAGACTGGTAGAGGAATATCCTTCGTACAGATCTGTTATTCATGCCGAGCGCTTTCAATATTCCGATGGTACTTGTTCGTTCCAGGATAAGGATCAGCAGGGTTGATATCATCGTAATTCCGGCAACCAGGATCATCAGAATCAGGATGATCAGGACGTTGATATCCTGCAGAGCAAGCCAATCGAATATCTGGGGATAGAGTTGTTTGATGGTGGTTGCATCAAGGCTGAATCCAATGCTTTGGTAGACAGTTTTTCCAAGCTGGTCTATCTGGGAAAAATCGTCAATCAGAATTTCAAGTCCTCCAACCTCACCCGGCTCCCAGTTATTCAGTCGCCGGATGTGATAAATATCACCCAGGACATACATGTCGTCAAACTCTTCGAGACCAGTCTCATAGATTCCGACAATGGTAAATTTCCGCCCTAAGACATGGTTTCCGGCAATGAAGTACATTCTCAGGTCATCATTGAGTTTTAAATTCAGCAGATTGCAGAGTTTTCTCGAGATGACAACTTCGTCAATCCGGCTGGAGTCTGTTGGCTGGAAATGCCTCCCTTCCCGGATCTTGCTGTCGAAAAATGACCAGTCAAAATCACTTCCAACCCCTTTCAGTACAACCCCCTGGATCTGATCCTCGGTTTTAATGATGCCTGCTTTGGTTGCAAAGGCCTGGATATGTTTGATGCCTTTGATGTTCTTTAGCGAGGGAAGAAATTCCTGATCCTGACGGATAGGTTTAGGCTCAAACGACTGGTTCTCTTCAAAACTGGTGATTTGGATATGTCCTCCGAAACCGATGACCTTTTCCCGGATCTCTTTCTGAAATCCACTGAGGATCGCAATGGAAAGGAACATGACCGAAAGCCCCAGTGCAATGCTGATTATGGCAATAATTACGATGGGCCTGGAGAAGTTGGCCTTGTTTCGGGCCACCATCCGGTTGGCGATAAAGAGTTCGGTATTCAATGAGTGAAGGATTGCTGATACAAAAGTAGTAAATTTGTGGAGTAAAGAACAGTAGCGAGAAGCGAGTAGCGAGAAGCGAGAAGCGAAATATAGGATGTTAAACAGACTCAGGTATTGCATCACGGCTTTATGTATCCTGTTATTGACAACGGGTGGCAGAGTTAGCGGACAAGTAGTGACCGGAGTTGAACGTGTCGGAGAATACCTCCCGATGATGCAGGGGAAACGGGTTGGAGTGGTTGCTAATAGCTCTTCCGTGGTTGGGGCCGTCAATACAGTAGATACCCTGGTTGCACTCGGTTGTGATGTGGTGAAGGTGTTCTCTCCCGAGCATGGATTTCGACGCCAGGTTGGAGCGGGGGTTGAGGTGGAGAACCAGATTGATGAGTCGACAGGGATTGAAATTGTTTCTCTTTATGGTAAACGAAAGAAGCCATCACAGGAAGATCTCGAAGGAATTGATTTGGTCGTTTTTGACATCCAGGATGTTGGTGCCAGGTTTTATACCTACATCTCTACCTTGAGTTATATGATGGAGGCATGTGCCGAGAATGGGATCCCACTGCTTGTTTTTGACAGACCTAATCCGAATGGTTTTTACATTGATGGACCTGTTCTTGAGCCCAGGTTCTCTTCATTTGTTGGACTTCACCCGGTACCAGTGGTTTACGGGATGACTATTGGGGAGTATGCCTGTATGGTAAACGGAGAGGATTGGTTGAAGGATGGACTTCGGTGCGACTTAAAAATAATACCCTTGGAGAACTGGACACATCAAACGTTTATCAAGATAGATCAAGCGCCTTCACCGAACCTGCCTACATTAACTTCGATCTATCTTTATCCATCCCTTTGTTTTTTCGAAGGCACCGATATCAGTGTTGGCAGGGGGACTTGTTCTCCATTTGAAGTTTTTGGCCATCCGGAGATGAAGGGATTTGCTTTTTCATTTACACCTGAGAGCATTCCGGGCAAAAGCCTTCATCCGCCCAATGAGTGTGTGCTGTGCCTGGGACTGGACCTTCGGGAATTTTACAAAACGAACCCTGCCATGCTTGGGCGGATCAATCTCTCCTGGTTGTTGATGGCGTTCAAAACTCTGGGAAGCAAACCGGATTTTTTTACCTCGTATTTTGACAAGCTGGCGGGTACCGAATCTCTAAGAAAACAGATTTTAAACGGAGCTACCGAGACGGAGATCCGTCAATCGTGGCAGGAGGGGATAGAAGCGTTTAAATCAGTGAGGGAGAAATACTTATTGTACGATTAAATTTTCCCGGGATAGACTTTTAACCCCTCTTCCAGGCATTTCATAGCTTTCTTCAGGTGATCAACATTGAGTACATAGCTGATCCTCACTTCATCCTTACCCCTTCCGGGAGTTGAATAGAATCCGGTTGCCGGGGCCAGCATCACGGTTTGGTTTTCGTAGTTGAAGCTATCGAGGAGCCATTGGCAGAATTGGTCTGAATCATCTATTGGTAAGCGTGCAGTTGCATAGAATGCTCCACCGGGATTGGGACAGAAACAACCGTCCATGTTATTGATTGCTTCCACCAAGATGTTACGTCGCTGAACGTATTCATTCAGAACTTCTTTCATATAGGCTTCAGGCGTATCAATAGCGGCTTCAGAGGCAATTTGACCGAGGGTAGGCGGACTTAAACGTGCCTGAGCGAATTTCATTGCTGTGGCCATCACCTCTTTGTTGCGTGAGATCATGACTCCAATGCGTACGCCACAGGCGCTGTATCGTTTTGAAACAGAATCGAGAAGTATGACATTGTTTTCGATGCCCTTCAGGTTCATCACAGAGTAGTGTTTCTTGCCGTCGTAACAAAACTCACGGTATACTTCATCGGAGAAAAGGAAGAGATTGTATTTCCGGATGATCTCTTTCAGGGTTTCCAGCTCTTCCAGGGAGTAGAGATATCCTGTCGGATTGTTTGGATTGCAGATCATGATCCCTTTTGTGCGGGGTGTAATCGCTTTTTCAAACGAGCTGATGGGAGGAAGGGCGAACCCATCTTCAATGAATGAATCGATCGGTTTCACAACAACCCCTGCAGCCACGGCAAATCCGTTATAGTTTGCGTAGAAAGGTTCCGGGATGATGATTTCATCACCGGGGTCGAGACAACTCATCAAAGCAAAAAGAATGGCTTCAGATCCCCCTGTAGTAACGATCATCTCGTCGGGAGTTACATCTATCTGATTTCGTTTGTAGTATTCAGCCAGTTTTTTCCGGTAGGAGAGGATCCCGGCAGAGTGGCTATACTCAATCACTTTCATGTCGATATGCCTGATCGCATCCATCACATTTTCGGGTGTCCCGATATCAGGTTGCCCGATGTTCAGGTGATAGACTTTTATTCCCTGACGTTTTGCCTCTTCGGCGAACGGAACAAGTTTACGGATTGGGGACGAAGGCATCTGCCCTCCCCTGGAAGAGATGTTTGGCATAGAGATCAGATCTTTAATTGGCTCAATTATTTATTGATAGGAGTTGCTCCAATGTCATTTTGTTTTTCAGGAACAGTTTCGGTAGGAGGTGCAACCACTTTCCCTTTTATTGAGAGCATCACTCTTTTTGTCTCAGCATTTGAGTAAACAGTTACCGTTTTGTTAATCGGGCCCACGTTGTTGGTGTTATAAGTGACCTTTATAACATCGCTTTTCCCGGGAAGGATTGGTTCCCTTGGCCAGGTTGGGACTGTACAGCCGCAGGAAGAGATTGGTTTTGAAAGGATCAATGGCTCTTTCCCGGTGTTGGTAAAGGTAAACTCACAGGTTCCGTTGCTTCCTTTCACAATGGTGCCATAGTCATGCACGCTCTTTTCAAAAGAGATCTCGGGAGCATTCTGATTACTAACTGTTGGTTGGATAGGATCTGCCTTCTGAGCATTGATGATAAGTGTAGCTGAAAACAGGAAGATACAGGATAATATCAATTTACGCATAGGATTAATTTTAAATGTTGCACAAAATTAGATAAATCGTACGGGTTCCTCCAATAATTTACATTATTTTAACACTTTGATTGAAATTAGACACATACACCTTTCTTTATATTTCGTATCTTTGCATGCTGAAAAGTATCTTTTTCATCAGTGGCATCTGAAAAAGCGACCGAATGAAGCGACTTTCTGTATTACCTTTGACTTTACTGATTTTAGGGTTTCTCCTCATCTCATGTTCCCGCAAAACACAACCCACTGTCACTAACGCAACTGAAACCCAGCAACAACCTGGAGAATTAATGGCATTAAACCCTTGCATCATATACAAAACGAAAGCGGATTACAACGCGTATGTGCCTGTTTCTCTTTCTCAGGATAAAACATGGATTACTTCCTATCCAGATGTTTCTGACCTTCGCACACAGGCCAAACTGGCATATCCTGATGAGTTGTCTGACGGATTCTTGTTAGACAACAGAGGAATCGGACCTGATGTGGCATTTCTTTCGGTCACGTATGAATCTTATGCAGCACAAGCAAAAACCCCAAGTGCGGACGATCTATTCAAGCAATTGCTGGAAAAGGATCCACTCCTGGAGATGTATCAATGCGGTAATCGATATCAATACAGCGACATTATCAGGGAATTAAATGAGATAATTGATTCCGGAAAACTTTCAGATTGTAAAAAAATTAAATGAGCACAGAGATAGCACAACTCCGGGAGCTTGACGGAAGTCAGCTCTACAATAGTATCCTCGCGGGAGCGCATAAAATCTTCGATCATCAAAAGATCCTGAACAAAATCAATGTTTTTCCAGTCGCAGATGCCGATACAGGGACTAATCTAGCCTCTACAATGCGGTCAATCGTTGATGCAAAGATTCCAATTGAGAACCTGAAACAGACTGCAACTGCGATAGCCGATGCAGCGATGAGTGGAGCCAGGGGAAACTCGGGGATCATCTTTGCTCAGTTTCTATATGGTTTCAGCAACGAACTCAAGGCTGATGGAAAACTTGATGTTCAATCCTTTGCCGAGAGCATGAAAAAGGCTGTTGGCTATGCCTATGATGCCATTGCTAATCCTGTGGAAGGGACTATCCTTACGGTAATCAAGGATTGGGCAGACTACCTTTACGAGGTGAAAGATATCATTGATGATTTCATCAAAATTTTACTTGAAGCTTACAATAAGGCTGTAGAGTCACTTTCTGAGACAACTAAAACCCTCGAAGTTCTAGCCCGAAGCCATGTGGTGGATGCAGGAGCAAAAGGATTTGTCTATTTTCTGGAGGGGATTCTTGATTTCTTCACCCAAGGGTATGATGCCTCAGCAAAGGCTGAAACAGATGAGGATGATCAATCAATAGAGGTTGCTGACCTTCATGAAGAGATTACCTTCCGGTTCTGCACAGAGGCAATGATTGCAGGAACAAACCTGGATAAGAAGGTGGTTCAGAAGAAGCTGCATGAACTTGGTGACTCTATTGTTGCAGCCGGGACACCCACTAAAATGCGTGTACATATTCACTCGGATCATCCGGCAGAGGTGTTTTCTTTGTTGTCTGGCTTTGGATCAATAACCTATCAGAAGGTTGACGACATGGTGATGCAGCAGGAAGTTATGCATAACAGGAAGGCAGATATTGCTATCCTCACCGATTCTACGTGTGACCTTCCCAAAGAGATGCTTGACCATCACCAGATCCATATGATCCCGTTGAGTGTACATTTTGGGGATAGTTTCTTCCTCGACAGGTTAAGTATAAATGCACCTCAGTTCTACCAGATGCAGGAGCAATCTGATGTACGGCCTACGACCTCTCAGCCCACTGTAAAGGATTTTCAAAATAAATTTGAATATCTCTCTACACACTATCAATCGACCCTGGGGTTTTTCATAAGTGAGAAACTAAGTGGCACGTATCAAAATGGGGTAAAATCGGCCAGGGATATAGGTAACCGTGGAGGAAAACCATCCTATATCTACAATTGCAAATCGCTTTCTGCTGGTCTTGGTCTCGTCGTACTTCGTGCAGCCCGTGCGATAGAGGCGGGGATGTCTGTTGAAGAGATCCTCCCAAAAATTGATACATGGATCTCAAAGTCAAATATCCGTGTCACAATTCCAACATTGAACTATATCATCAAATCGGGGAGAATTAGTAACTTCAAGAGTTTTGTTGCCCGAACCCTGGATTTGAAACCTGTAATTGAAATCGATAAGGAGGGAAAGGCAGAGGTTGTGGGCAAATCTTTATCTGTCAAGGGATCTCACAAGAAGTTGCTTAACATTATTAAGAAAATAGTGAAAGGGGAGGAGATTTGGGAGTATGCTATCACCCATGCCAACAATTCTCCTGTGGCTGAATATTACGCTGCTGAGATGGAAAAGATTACCGGAAAGAAACCTGTTTTTATGGATCATGTCTCTCCCGTGCTCGTTGCCAATGTTGGCCCCGGAGTTGTAGCAGTCTCTTTTATGCTGAAATAATTTGTAATTGATACAATGTACTGGCAAATCGCTCTCGTTATTCTCGCTTTTATGGTCCTGGCCTTTATTGTGGCGTTGCTGATAAAGGACAACTCCATTGTGGATCTTTTCTGGGGGCCTGGTTTTATCATTGTTACAGCCTTTTCACTTTCGATGGCTCCCGACATTGATATCCGCAAAATGGTTGTTGCGCTTCTCATTCTGATCTGGGGTTTGCGTTTGGCTATATATATCTTCCAACGAAACAGACGGAAAGGAGAGGACTTCAGGTACAAGCACTGGCGCGACACCTGGAACTATTTTATTGTCAGGAGTTTTTTTCAGATTTTTCTTCTCCAGGGCCTGTTTATGTATCTCATTTCATATCCCATATGGTACATCAACTATAATCCTGGGAGTGTTCTGTCAACGCTTGATACGATTGGCCTCATTATTTTTGGGATAGGATTTATGTTTGAATCTGTGGGTGACATGCAGTTAGCCTTTTTCAAGCAGGATCCAAAAAACAAGGGAAAACTGATTACCACTGGATTGTGGAAATTCAGCAGGCATCCAAACTATTTTGGCGAAGCCCTTGTTTGGTGGGGGATCTGGTTTTATGCCTTTGGTGTTCCAGGTGGCTGGATGACGGTTATCAGTCCCATTGTCATCACCCTTACTCTTCGGTTTGTTTCCGGAGTCCCGATGCTGGAAAAAAAGCTCAGTGAACACCGTGACTGGGCAGAATATGCGCAGAAGACAGCTCCATTTGTTCCATTTATCAAGTGGTTATAAATTCATTTGGACGCACACAATCACACCGGATCTCCAGACCTAAGTGGTGTTAACAGAGCATTCATTGTTGGAATCATTCTCAACCTTCTCTTTGTCGTCATTGAGTTTGGTTCAGGGTTTTTTCTAAACTCCCTGGCTTTGATCTCTGATGCCGGTCACAATCTTAGTGACGTTGCGAGTTTGGCTCTTGCCATGCTGGCTTTTCGGCTGGCCAAGGTGAAACCAAACCAGACTTTCACCTACGGACTGAGAAAATCTACCATTCTGGTCTCTTTACTTAATGCAGTTATCCTTCTTGTAGTAATTGGTGCTATCGCCTGGGAGAGCATCGTCAGGTTGAAAGAACCACAACAGGTTCAAGGGGATTACATGGCTGTTGTTGCCGGGATAGGGATCATCATCAATGCAGTTACGGCGCTGCTCTTTTTCAAGAGCCGTAAGGATGATTTGAATATTAAAGGAGCGTTTCTACACCTGACTGCGGATGCACTTGTATCGCTGGGAGTAGTTTTTGCTGGTATTGTCATCGGTTTCACTGCGTGGTACTGGCTCGACACGGCAGTAAGTTTTGCGATTGTCATCGTGATCCTGATATCCACGTGGGGTTTACTGCGTGACAGTACTATTCTGGCACTTGATGGCGTTCCTCGCGGGATCAACCTGGAAAAGGTTAAAATTGCGATCCTATCCTCGAAGGAGATCAAAGATATACATCATATTCATGTGTGGGCAATGAGTACTACTGAAAATGCTCTCACCGCCCATATTGTCGTAGCCAACGATTTTCCTCTCTCCGCATTTGAACCATTAAAAGTAGCCACTCAAAAATCATTGCTACTGCAGAATATTCAGCACTCAACCCTGGAGATCGAGCTGGCCGGAGAGCCCTGTAAGTCAAATAGATTCTAGCCTGGAGCGATTACCACTTTTTCAATACGACGGCTAATTCCTCAATCATCAGATCAGAGATATCAAGGTGGGTAACCATTCGGATTTTTTGTGGTCCGATGCTAATGGCAAGGATGCCGGCATCTTTCAACAGGGAAAGAAATCGTTCAGTTGGCATCGTTTCTGAGAGTGTAAAAATGATGATGTTGGTCTCAATGGGAGCAACGTTGCTAACGAAAGGGCATTGGGCGAAAAGGTTACCGATGTGGGTCGCCCGAACATGGTCGTCGGAGAGGCGGGTAATGTGATGATCGAGGGCGTAGATCCCGGCGGCTGCGAGGTATCCCGACTGGCGCATGGCTCCTCCAAACAGTTTTCGCACCCGCCGGGATTGGCGGATGAAGTCAGCGGTGCCAAGCAGGAGAGAGCCAACCGGAGCGCCAAGGCCTTTTGAGAGGCAGATCGAGACGGAATCAAACATCAACCCGGTTTCCAGGGGATCAATGCCAGTTGCAATCATCGCGTTGAAGAAACGGGCTCCATCGAGATGGAGTTTCAGGGATTGCTCACGGCAGAGTAAGCTGATCTTCTTTAGTTCAACCGGATCGTAACAGCTGCCACCACCCCGGTTGGAGGTGTTTTCGGCAACAACAAGTCTGGACACCGGATGGTGGATGTCGTCGGGGTTGATGTTGGCAGCCACCTGTTCGGCTGTGATCCTGCCTCTGTTGCCTGGGAGCAACCTTACTGAATCCCCGGAGTTGAAGGCAATACCTCCACCCTCATATTTATAGACATGGGAATCGGCATCACAGATCACTTCGTCGCCAGGTTGTGTGTGAACCTTGATGGCAATCTGGTTGGTCATGGTCCCGGAAGGACAAAACAATCCGGCTTCCATGCCAAAAATGGCGGCCGCTTTCTCTTCCAGGGCATTAACAGTTGGGTCATCGCTAAAAACATCATCGCCTACCCTGGCCGAAAGCATTGCTTCCAGCATTCCGGGAGTGGGCCGGGTAACGGTATCGCTGCGCAAATCAATCATTGGGTGCTCAATTAATAAATTCTGAGCGATAAAATTACGAAATTTTTACGGAAGAGGCCGGTTGAGATTGAAGGTGTTGGAATACTTTGGTGGGGCGAAAAGCACATTTAAATTATGGTCTTCATTGATTCGTTTGAGGATACATAAACAGGATTACTGTTTAGGGAATATAACCCTGAAATGACTTCCCTGATCTGGTTTGCTGGAAACCGTTATGGACCCGTGATTCAGATCGATCAGTTTTTTTACGATCGACAATCCCAGGCCACTTCCAGTAATATCCTTGGTTTTAGAATTCCTTATCCGGGCAAACTCCTTAAAGAGGTTCCCAATCTCCTCCTCACTGATCCCAATTCCTGTATCTTTCACATCTATAACGACTTCCATGGAATTATGCGTGATGCTTAAAAAAACCTCTCCCCCTTCCACGTTGTACTTTACAGCATTCGACAGCAGATTGTTAAAAATGATCTCCATTTCTGATGAATCGGTATTTATATAGTGTGGGTCGTCTCCGGTAAAATGGATCTTAACAGATTTCTGGATCGCCAATGGCTCCATGGAGTGCATGGCCATCCGTGCAATCTCTGTAATATCAACAGGTGTGATATTTCTCTTTTTCTTCCCGCTCTCTATCCGTGTCAGGTCAAGGAGATCCATGATGAGTCCGCGCATCCCCTTGATCCGTTCGAGGGATCGCGATACCATGATCTGATAGTTTTCAATGTCGTTCCCGGCCTGTTTGTCCTGGATAATCTTCAAGTACCCTTCGATAGCGTTGATGGGAGATTTGAGTTCATGGGAAAGCACCGAAAGAAACTGAAAGCGAACCTGTTTGCCCTGTTCGTTCAGCTTCCTGGTCATTCGTTTAAGGTACAAGTGTTTGGTAATGCTCTCCATAGCGGCTTTCAACTCCTGTGGAGTAAAGGGCTTGGGCACGAAGTTAAAGGCTCCGTTATTGGTTGCTTTCACGGCCAGCTCGAGGGATGCGTAGGAGGTGATCATCATCACCTGGGTGTCATATTCCTGCTGACGGATGTACTCCAGCACTTCGATGCCATAGATTCCAGGAAGCTTGTTGTCGAGCAAAACGATGTCGAACGGTTCCTTATCCAGAATCTCAATGGCCTCCTCTCCGGATCCTGTTTCAACCGTTTCGAACGTGAAGTCGTCATCCATAAATGGAAAACCGACAGTGAAATTCTGAAGAACCCTGGTTACGCCGGTGCGGATGCCAGGCTCATCATCAACGACCAATACTTTCAGGATATTCATGATACATTGTTTTAATGGTCAGACTTTCAGGAGTTTGTTAATCTCACGGTGTAACTGATCGGGCCGGATCCCTTTTTCGATGTATTTGTCGGCTTTGATCCATCGTTTGTCATCCTCCGTCTCGAGGCTGAATTTCATACCACTGACGGCGGTAACGGATGTGACAATAATAACCGGTACATCCGGAAATTTCTGCTTGATCTTGTAGCTCAGAATAAAACCGCTATCCTGGTTCTCCATCATCAGGTCGATGATAGCCAGGTCGGGTTTCATGGTTTCCAGCATCAATTCTCCCTCTTTTTGGGAGGCGGCAGTAACAGGCATGTAGCCGAATCGTTCTACGTGAAACTTAAGCTGTTCCAGTTGGTCAGGGTCGTCATCGACCAGTAATATCGTTTTCATGTGTTAATAATTTTGATATCATCGTTTTTTAAATTCGGGGTATGGTTAGGCGAAAACATGTGCCAACCGTTCCTTTTGATGGTTCTGTATTTGATTCGACGGTAATTTTACCCTTGTGCATCTTCACAATGCCAAAGACGAGCGGTAATCCCAGCCCGGTTCCTTTTCCCAACTCCTTCGTCGTGAAAAACGGGGTGAACACTTTTTCGATATTCTCTGGCGATATTCCAACTCCCGTGTCGGAGATGGAGATTCGGATCTCGTCTGGGGTGTCTCTAAGAAAGATAGTAAGAGTCCCGCCTCCAGACATTGCCTCCACGGCATTTTTCTCAAGGTTGGTAAGCACTTGCATGAATTGGTCCTGATCCACCCATGCTATCGGATCGAGCATCTCTGATTGGAAATTGACGGCAATGTTGTTCATGAGGATCACCGACTGCAGACTTTTTTTACAGAAGGTTTCCATGTTTGTCTCTGTTTTCTTTACCTGGTTCTTCCTGGCGAAGTTGAGCAGCCCGCCAACGATATTTTTACACCGGTTTGTTTGTTCGACGATAAGTTCAAGGTCTTTTCGTTCAGGGTCATTTGGATTGGATTCCTCCAGGAGGATATTGGCGTACATCGTAATCACTCCCAGTGGATTGTTCAGTTCATGCGCAATGCCTGCTGATAACTGACCCATGCTTGCAAGTTTCTCCGATTGTTTGAGAGCCTGCCGGGCATTTGCCAGTTTCTCATTTGACAGGTTAAGTTCCTTTACCGAGAGGTGAAGTTTTTCGATGGTGTAGGGCAGGCACATTTCTATTTCAGCAAGGCCTTCAATAATGGCAATCGCATGTTCGGTGCAGGAGGGATAACCGCAAGCGCCACAATTCAGGTGATCTTCGGGCCTGGTTTTCCCCATCTCCCGCAAAACATCATCAATCTCCTTCTTTGTGGGAAGCGGGAGTCTTCTGTCACGGGGGAAGAATTGTTCGGAGAAGTCCAGGCGCGCGAACTTCCTGACATTTTCTTCCCACTCCAGATGGTTGTGTTGATCCAGTTTCTTTTTGGCATAGTTACTTATTTGAGAACGTCGTGAATATTTCTGGTTGGATTGGCTCATTCCCGGACCCATGATGCATCCTTCACAACTAAGAAGTTCCAGATTGTGTTTCAGGGATCCGCATTCAAATTCCTGTATTGCCTCTTTGTAGTTTTCTCTCCCTTCGGCAACAACAATATTTCCTTTGAAAATATCATCGCTGTTATTTACGGTCTGAAGCATACCCCGGCTCACCGGATAAATGGCTCCTTTACCGGCATGAGGAGGATCAAAATCGGAAGAAATTCCCTGGGTTGGAACAAGTTGATGCTTGCTAAACAGCTTCCTGAGCTCAGCATAGGTAAGTACAGCGTCAACTTCAGTAGATTCAGCTTTTTTTGCAATGCAAGGCCCGATAAAAATTACCCTGGTCTCCGGTCCGTACAGGTCACGGATGATCCGGGTGGTGGCAACCATTGGAGAAGCTACAGGTGCCAGGGAAGGCACCAGGTTGGGATGATAATGTTCGATATAGTAAACAATTGCAGGGCAATCGCTTGATATGATAGGGGGTGATTGTGGGTTATCGAATAATTTGTTGTATTCAAGGGAGACCATATCGGCTCCGAAACCTACCTCCACCACAAAGTCAAACCCAAGCTGGCGAATCATCCCTACCAGCAAGGTGTGGTCGGTGATCTCTGTAAACTCGGCAGGGAAACTCGGTGCGATACAGGCAGCCACCCGCTCTGGTGATCGTAAGAGTTCCTCTGCTTCTTCTATGCAATCCAGATAAATTTTTGCTCCCTGACTGCATACCTTCACACAGTTGCCACAGGCAATGCATCGTTCATTCATTACTTCAGCCTGGCCATTATTGATCCGGATCGCTTTGACCGGACACTCTCTCACACAGGTGAAGCAAACCCTGCAACGGTCTTTCACCGTATATACCAATTGTTTTCTTGCCTGGTAATTCATGGGGTTGAGGGATTACAGGAGTACATCGCGTTGACAATAGGTGGTGTGAAGGAGTTTATGACTTGTCAGACTAAGCGGATTTCCCAGGAAGTTCTGATACAGTTCAAGGACTTCCGGGTTTTTATGTGATACTTTGATAGTTTCTGTCTCATCGATCTGATAGAGTGCCTGCATCCGTTTTGCGATCGACTCTGAATTCTTACGCAACGGCTGACCGCCTCCACCGATACATCCTCCAGGGCAAGCCATCACCTCGATGAAGTGAAGATCATCTCTCCCTTCGCGGATCTCATCCAGGAGCTTTTTTGCATTTGCCAGTCCGTTCACAACGGCTACACCAAGTTGCAAGTCGCCAATCTGGATTTTCGCCTCTTTCCTCCCTCTACAACCTCTGATTTGCTGGATGCGGAACTGCTTCATCTCTTTGTTCGTTACTTTAAAATAGGCTGTTCTCAGCGCAGCCTCCATCACGCCTCCAGAGGCTCCAAACAGCTTTCCGGCTGAACTTCTTATCCCATGTGGTGAATCGGCTGTTTCGGCTTCCAGCTTATCTATCCCGATGCCAAAGAGCCGGATAAAGTCTGCCAGCTCCCGTGTTGTTAACACGGCATCAATGTCTGAAATGCCTTTCTGTGTCATCTCTTCCCGTTGCCCTTCGAACTTTTTGGCTGTGCAAGGCATAATCGCAACCACGTATAAATTTTCAGGTTCGATGCCTGAAATGTCGGCATAGTAGCTTTTTAGTATAGCTCCCAGCATCTGCTGTGGTGATTTGCAACTAGAGAGGTTTGGGAGAAAATCGCAGGCAAACTCTTCGGCATACTTGATCCATCCGGGACAACAAGAGGTAATCAAAGGAAGATCTTCACCTTTCGTGAGTCTCTCAATAAGTTCGGCCGACTCCTCCATGATGGTAAGATCAGCTGCAAATGTGGTATCAAATATCCGGTCAAATCCAATTTTGCGAAGTGCGGCATTCAGTAGTCCGTTCACATCGGTTCCGGCAGCCATGCCAAACTCTTCGGCAAGTGTTATTGAAATGGCCGGTGCATATTGAACCACAACGGTTTTTGAGGGATCATTGATGGCATCCCTGATTTCAGCGAAGTGATTTTTTTCTGAGAGGGCGCCTGTCGGACAAACCATGATACATTGCCCGCAGTTAATACAACTTGAAGTGTTCAACCCTTTGTTAAATGTTGGTCCGATCAGGGTTTGGCTTCCCCGGTTGATGAAGTCGATTGCAGATACTTCCATCACTTCTGAACATACTTTTACGCACCTGCCGCAGAGGATGCATTTAGCCGGGTCACGTACGATGCTGGCGCTTGACAGATCCAGGTGGTGTCTGTTTTTCTCTCCGCTTATCCTGCGTTCGGTGATACAGTGTTCCCGGGCAAGATCCTGCAGGTCGCAGTTGCCATTACGAACGCAATAGAGACAATCATCCGGATGGTTTGAGAGCAGCAGTTCAACAATCGTTTTCCGTGCTTCAATCACTCTGGTGGAGTGTGATTTGATATCCATACCCTGATCTACCGTATAAGAGCAAGCGGTAATCAACTTCCCTGTTTGTTCATTTTCAACCACACACATCCGGCAAGCCCCCGATGGGAGAAAATCCTTCATGTGACAAAGGGTTGGCACACGGATTCCTTCTCTTTCCAGCACATCCAGCAGCAGTTCTCCTTTTGCGGCCTGTACCGGTTTGTTGTTAATAGTTATTGTAAGTTCCATGTTGTATTGACTTAAACGTTTACCGTAATGGCATCGAATTTACAGGCCTCCTCGCACGCACCACAACCGATACATTTATCCTCTACGATGAAGTGCGGTGTTTTTTTTGAGCCAACAATAGCACCTGCCGGACATTTTTTTGTACATACTGTGCACCCGGTACATTTATTCACATCGATAGTGAATGTTCTTAGAGAGGTGCAAACTCCGGCCGGGCATTTCCGTTCGAAGATGTGACTTTCATATTCATGCCTGAACCATTTCAACGTGCTCAATACCGGATTTGGCGCCGAATGTCCCAGACCGCAGAGGGAGGTATCTTTGATCACGGCACTCAATTTCTCCAGTTGCATGATTCCTTTAAATCGTTTGAGTGCATCGTACCGTTCTCCCTGAGCCGGTTTGCAGGTGATACTCTCGAGGATCTCCAGCATCCTTCGTGTTCCTTCCCTGCAGGGGATGCATTTTCCGCAACTTTCACGCTGAATGAAATCCATGAAAAATTTGGCGATATCCACCATGCAGGTATCTTCATCCATCACTACCAGCCCGCCTGATCCCATCATAGCGCCAACCGAGAGGAGTGAGTCGTAATCCACCTCGATTCCCAGGTTGGCTTCCGTAATGCATCCGCCAGAGGGTCCGCCAATCTGAACCGCTTTGAATGCTTTATTTCCCCGGATTCCGCCTGCCATTTCGAAGATGATCTCGCGCAGGGTGGTTCCCATCGGAATTTCAATAAGCCCCGTAAGGGAGACTTTCCCAGATAAGGCAAAGACTTTGGTTCCTTTACTCTTGGCTGTTCCGATGCTGGCAAACCAGTCAGCTCCTTTTTCTATGATTGTTGGAATGTTGGCCAGTGTTTCGACGTTGTTAATGACCGTTGGTTTTCCAAACAATCCACATTCCGTAGGGTAGGGAGGTCGCGGGTTTGGCATCCCCCGTTTGCCTTCAATGCTCTCGATGAGGGCTGTCTCCTCACCACACACAAATGCTCCGGCGCCCATTTTAATTTTGATCTCAAAGCTGAAGTCAAAGCCGGAGATTTGGGCCCCCAGAAATCCGGCTTCCCTGCTTTGTTCAAGTGCAATGCGAAGTCGGGCGATCGCCAGCGGATATTCGGCTCTGATATATACATACGCTTTGGTTGCTCCAATGGCATACCCTGCAATAGCCATGCCTTCAATTAGGCGGTGTGGATCGCCTTCAATTACAGCACGGTCCATAAATGCTCCGGGATCTCCTTCATCGGCATTGCAAACAAGGTATTTCTGGTCAGCATTCTCCCTGGATGCCAGTTTCCATTTCTTTCCCGTAGAAAATCCGCCACCTCCACGCCCCCTGAGGCCGCTTCTTTCAATCAAATCACATACTTCATCCGGTGAATATTCGCGGAGTGACTTCAGTAATGCGTTGTATCCACCACGATTCTGATAGTCCTGAATACTGACCGGGTTGATGATGCCGCAGTTTTGAAGGACCAGCCGCTGCTGCTTTGCAAAGAATGGCAACTCATCCATGTAGCCAACACCTTCCCATTCTTTCATGCCATTCTCCCTGAATTGACCCAGAAGATTTAAAGAAGGTAGTTTTCCAACAAATATCTCGTCCAGAATAACTTCAACCTGATCGGTCTTCACTTTTTCGAAACATACCCTGGTTCGCCCAGGGAGCCTGATATCCATCAGTGGTTCTGACGAGCACAACCCGATGCATCCAACTTCAATAACATTGGCCCGAATACCCTGGTTATCAAGGTATTCATTTACCTTATGTTGAATGGCTTCTGCCCCGGCACCCTGCCCACAGGTCCCTGATCCGATATAAATGTCAGGAAGCATCTCTGTATTCATTGATGATGTTTTTTAAGGAATCTACAGTTACTTTAGCATGGAATGTTTTGTTGACACAAATCACAGGAGCTAATCCACATGCCCCTATACAGGCTACTACTTCAATGCTGAAAAGGCCATCACGGCTTGTCATACCCGCTTTGATTCTAAGTTCTTTCTCCAGGAAATCCAACACAGTTGACGAACCCAGAACATGACAGGCCGTGCCCCGGCAAACCTGGATGTGGTACTTCCCCTTGGGCTCAAACCTGAACTGGTTATAAAATGTGGCTACGCCATATATCCGGCTTGTTGGTACATTCAGGTGTTTCCCCACATGAACAATCGATTCTTCAGAAAGGAACCCGTTATTTTCCTGTATCTCCTGAAGGATTGGAATTAAACTATCTTTTCCTGCATTGGGATAAGTAGAAAGAATTTCGGCATCAGTGGCTTTCATTGGATAGGAATTTGATTATCAGCGAATCAGGATTTCATTAGTTTCGAAATTACCGGGAGCAGGTTATTTGAGTCAACCGGTTTTCTGATAAAGCCTTTCACCGGAACCCAGATGCTTGTGCCATCTTCTGAGAGGTAGTCAACTCCTGCCTCTTCTTTCAGGATGTCTTTGACCAAAAGGACTTGTAACTCTTTGTATTTTCTGTCTTTTCTGAACTCTTTTGCCATCTGTTGGACACTCAGGTTGGTTGTAGTGAGTATGTCGATGGAGGTTTGCATGACAATCGGCATGGATTTGAATTCAGGAGATTCACTGAATGCTTTTGCCAACTCAAACCCTTCATAGTGAGTAGTCATCATTACATCGAGGATAGCAAGATCGGGTTTAACATTGCTGGCAATCTCCAGCGCCTCCGTTTTATTGTATGCCGGATATACAGTATATCCTTCATGCTCAAGGATGGTTTTCAGTACGTTGATCACATCGCTGTCATCGTCGACGATCAGAATTTTTGATTTT
>CAZXQU010000033.1:0-31212 GCA_964642545.1 uncultured Prolixibacteraceae bacterium
GGGTGCCACTGGACTGCAAGGATAAAAGGCTGGCCACTCCTGTCGGCTAACTCAACGCCTTCAATCAGTCCGTCGGGTGCGTATGCGTTTGCCTTCAAATCAGGGCCAAGTAAGCGCACAGCTTGATGGTGGTTGGTGGTTACCAGGGCTGAGTCACAGTTACAGAGGGTGTGTAGCAATGAATTTCGTTCCACATATACCATATGAAAACAGGTTAGGTAATCATCACAGCGATGAAGGATTGTCGTGTCATAATCCTGTGGAATATCGATAAAAAGTTCTCCGCCGAAAACAACATTAAGTAACTGTTCGCCTCGACAGATACCAAAAACAGGCATCTTCATCTCCAGGGCGATGTAAACCAGATTAATCTCCAGAGTATCCCTGTACAAGTTGATGGTGCCACACCGGGCAGTATCGTCCTCACTGCCATAGATTCCCGGAAATAGATCTTCTCCACCGGTAAGTAACAATCCATCACACTGTTCAAGAACACTCAATGCCGAGTCGAAGGGGAGAGTGTATAAGTTCATATATTGTACGGTGGAGTCGGCACGTTTCAACCAGTTGATGTAATTGTCAGAAGCCTTTGAAATCGCTATTCTGGGAGGTGGAAAGGCATCCTGGCAGGCTGAGAGACTCAAAAGGATGATCAGGAGTCCTGCAGCGGACAAATACTTCAATGATACGCTCATGGAGAGGTGGAGTTAATTGGTAAACGGGTCACGCTGTGGGGGTTGTTGCGCTGGAGTGGGACTCTGCTCAACCCCTTCGATAAAGTATTTGGTCTTTCCCCGCCATGGAAAGGTCATATACCGTTTGATGTATCGTAGATTTACACGTTCGCCCGATAGAGATACTTTCTCCAGAAGCCTGACGATTGAATCGTTACCAGGTTCAACGGAAAAGTCGAAAGTTCCGGCAATCGGACTGACCTTTTTTAGGGCTCCGAACGAAGCCAGGTCAAGCTGCCCTTCGTAAGTTTTCCAGAGAATTCCCTGCTTGCTGACGCGGAGAACAGTGCCTGCCCGAACACCTTCGTCATACACACCCCAGTATAGAAAACTGAATATCCCACCCAGAATGACCAGGATAATGATCACAGTAATGATTAGTGCTTTTTTCATAATCCGTTGGATTTATTTAATATGTAAAGTTTCCTGCTTCGCTGTGAATTGTAAGCTTTTTCTCTGTTGCCTCTTCGCATCGTCCAATGATCCGGCTCTCCAATCCAAATTCTTTGGTGATGTCAACGATCTGATCTGCAATTGTTTCTGGGATATAGAGTTCCATTCGGTGACCCATATTGAATACCCTGAACATCTCTTCCCAGGAGGTTTGTGACTCTTTTTGGATCAGTTGGAAGAGAGGAGGGATAGGGAAGAGCTGGTCTTTAACGACATGCAACTGCTCAATAAAATGAAGGATTTTCGTCTGACCTCCTCCCGAGCAATGAACAATTCCATGGATGTCAGAATGGTATTTTTGGAGTATCCGTTTGATAACAGGAGCATAGGTGCGTGTGGGCGATAATATCAGTTTCCCAACGTCTACTCCTTCAACAGTGGATGGATCAGTGAGTTTTTTCGTTCCGGCATAGATCAGGTTATCCGGGATCTGATCATCGAAACTTTCGGGGTACCGAAGGGCATATGCCTTGTCGAAAACGTCGTGGCGGGCTGCAGTAAGCCCGTTACTTCCCATCCCGCCATTGTAGGTCTCTTCATAGGATGTTTGTCCGAAGGAAGCTAATCCAACAATGATATCGCCAGCCTGGATTCTTGCATTATCAATAACCTGCGCACGGGGCATGCGACAGAATACGGTGGAGTCGACGATGATCGTCCTCACGAGGTCCCCTATATCAGCAGTTTCCCCGCCCATAGAGTGAATCCCAACGCCAAGCTCTCTCATCTTACTTAGAAACTCTTCTGTTCCCTCGATAATTGCTGCCAGTACATCCCCGGGGATTCTCTTTTTGTTCCGGCCTATCGTGCTGGATAAAAGGATGTTGTCCAGTGCTCCTACACAGGCCAGGTCGTCGAGATTCATAACAATGGCATCCTGGGCAATACCTTTCCATACGGAGAGATCTCCGGTCTCCTTCCAATACAGGTATGCGAGGGAGGATTTGGTTCCAGCTCCATCGGCATGCATGATAGTACACCATGCAGGATCACCACCGGCGATATCGGGAATAATTTTACAAAAAGCTTTTGGGAAGAGCCCTTTATCCAGGGTTTTTATGGCTGCATGCACCTCCTCTTTTCCAGAGGAGACACCTCGTTCATTGTATTTATTTGTCAATGTCACTCAAAAAGAATCTTAGTCTCCGCTTCATCCACGCTGTAAATACCGAACTGTTTCATCGTATTCGGGCCAAAATAGATTTGGTTTTTCAACTTCTGGTTTACAGTCGCTTTGAGATCTCTTGCCACGTTTTTTCCCATGCGCATCTCCCGGATGTTGATCACAGCCTTATTGGCGATGGTCCCATCGCCGATCAGTTGAGTGGCATCTCCGATAAAATCGTTCCGGTCAATGGCTCCGCTGGTGAGCAGTCTGACGGCTTCAGCAGTTGAGATATAAAACTCTGTCTCTCTTGGGTCATACTGGAAAGTAGATGTGATGCCGTTGATGTAGCATAAGGCTTCGAGGTTCTCGTCTTTAGTGAGGGTATAAATCACATTGTTCTCTTCGGGTTTCACCACGATTTCAACTGATGGCCCTGTCTTCCTTGAGATCCTGGTTTTCGGGATGTAGTCGTTCCGGAGGATGGAGAATTCGGTTCGTCTGTTCAACTGATGGGCTGCCTCTTTGACGGCAATATTTGGCAATAAGTTAATGACAGAGTCGGACAGCACGGTGCCAGGTTCAAATGTATACCCCTCTTTAGCCATTACCCGGTTGATGATTCGCGGAGCCCGTTCTCCATATCCTTTCGCAACCAGGCGATCGGGATCGATGCCTCGGGTGATGAGGTAGTCGACAACCGATTGAGCTCTGCGCTGTGATAGGATATCGTTCCGCTCTTCGGTATCACGTGAGTCGGTATGTGCAGCAAGCTCAATCACAATTGTTTCATTGGCATCAAGGGTGGCAATAAGCCCTTGGAGTGAATCCTGGAACTGTGGCTTCAGGTCCCATTTGGCAAGGTCGTAAAGGATATCGGGGAGTACAACCGGTTTTTTGGGAATCGGCATCAGGACAATATCCCGGGTCAGGTCGCGGCTCGACTCGAGGCCAACAGTGGTCTCGGTGGCTTTTTCATTGAAGTAGTCCTTCTTCGTAACCAGTATCTCATAGGTTGTATTGGGAAGGATCTGGTTTTTATTGAACACATAGCGTCCACGAGGATCGGTGTTGTAAGTAGCTGTCTTCCCATTAGTTCCAATGATACTTACATTCGCGCCATCGATTGGCTGGAGTGTTAGGTCATCCGTTATAAAGCCTTCAAGTGTGAAATATACCGGAGGGATGATAAAGGAGTAAATGTCATCTTTCCCTTTTCCACCGGGGCGGTTTGATGAGAAGAATCCCTCATTGGGTTCATCCAGGTTAAATACAATGCCGAAGTCATCGGCAAACGAATTGAGAGGATACTTTACATTCTCGGGGGTGGTCCATTTATTATCCGAACGTGTGCTTACGAATATATCCAGGCCTCCCATGCCAGGATGACCATTAGAAGAGAAATAGAGGACAGAATCACCCCTGAGGAATGGAAACATCTCATCGCCAGGTGTATTGATCTCTGGTCCCAGGTTGATAGGACGAGTATAGCCGCCTCCCTTGGCTTTTTTGGTGATCTTCCACAGGTCTTTCCCTCCATTGCCACCAGCCCTGTCGGATGAAAAGATGATGAGCCCTTCGTCGGAAGAGATTGTCGGATGCCCGTTAGCTAAAGTACTGTCAATCCCCAGGTCAACCATGGTAGCTTCGCCCCATGATGTTCCGCCAATCCTGCTCGCTTTGTATACTGCACACCCATTCTTCTTTCTGGGTTCATTCCAGCAGCGGGTAAAGTAGAGGCTGGTGAACCGACTGTTAAACTGCCCCGACCCTTCGTTCGCTTCAGTATTTACTACATCATCCTGGTCAAGAAGTACTGGGTTATTCCACTCACCTTTCCGGTCCTTGCGGGCAAAAAACAGATCGGTAAACTTCATGCCTGTCCAGTTATCATCTAATTTACCTGTCGCGGCATCCCTGTTCGATGTGAAAACGATTGAATTATAGTTTTTGTCGGCATAAGCCGGGGAGAAATCATCATCGCGGGTTGAGATCTTTTTCAGCAGTTCAACAGTGTACTTTGAGGGATTTTCAATCCACTCCATAGAGGTTTTTGACGATTCAATCGCGGCATCTGCCAGTGTATCATTCGGTACGAGGAGTTTGTATGCAGTATACTGTTCGATAGCTTCTTCGTACTTCCCATTGAGTTTCAAGGCATCCGCATAGTATAACAGAATCCTTGGATTTTTATCTTTGTAACGGTCACTGGTAAGACGTTTATAAGATATTTCAGCCCGTTTGTTATTGTTCATCAGGCGGTAACACTCCGCCATCTGGAAAGAGATCCGGTCTTTCTCATCCCGGTTATTTTTTACCTTGGAATAAGCTTTCTGATACTTTTCGACTGCGAGGGAATACTGTTGATCGGAAAAGGCATCATCGGCAGCTTTCGTATGTTTATTCTGGGCTGCAGTTTCTCCAAGACCAACCAGTAAAAACGTGAGCGTGAGGAGGGTTAAAAGATATCTCATAACAGAAGCAATGGTTCAGGCATGATTAACGTACAAATATATGAAAAAGTACAATCAGCAGTTATGCAACAGCCTGAAACTTGGACCCCGAATACCGGAACCCGAAACGCGAAACCCGAAACCAATTATTTCTTCTTCTTACTTGTAGCAGCCTCTTTCTTAGCCTTGATACGTTTTCTCCATGAGATAACGTCATAGGCAATAGGAGTAGCAACGTAGATGGATGAGTAGGTTCCCACCATAACCCCGATGAGCATAGCGAATGTGAATCCACGAAGTACTTCACCGCCAAAGATGAAGATAACCACAAGGGTAAGGATCGTAGTACCGGATGTGTTGACCGTTCGGCCCATGGTGCTGTTGATAGCGCCATTGATATTCACTGCCAGGTCGCGTTTCGGGTAGAGTGTATTGTATTCACGGATCCTGTCGAAGATGATAACCGTGTCCATGATTGAATAACCGATCACCGTGAGGATAGCAGCGATAAAGGACTGGTCGACCTCCATGCCGAATGGAAGAATGCCGTGGAAGATCGCGAACATCCCGATGATGATCAGGGTGTCGTGGAAAAGCGCCATGACCCCGCCGAGGCCATATTGCCAGTTTCTGAAACGAACAGCGATATAGATAAAGATGATGATCAGGGAGAAGCCTACTGCAAATATAGCCTGCCAGATGAGTGCGTAGGAGATGGCCGGGTCGATTCTTTGGGAACTCAATTCTCCGATGATTTTCCCCGGATCATTTGATTTAAACTCGGTATAAGTAATCTCATCATTATAGTACCCCTTAAGGCCTTCAAATAATGTAACAGCTACAACTGAGTCAGCTGCGATTGTACGGTCATCAATCATGTATTTTGTTGTGATCTTCACCTGATTGAGCGGGCCAAAAGTCTTTACCTCCGGCGATTCGCCAAATTCCTGACGGAGAGACTCGCGAATGTCTGTTGTATTGACATTCTGGTCGAAACGTACGATATAGCTACGTCCACCAGTAAAGTCGATTCCGGGATCCAGTCCGCGGATGCCGATGAAAACAAGACCAATGGCAATCACAATACCTGATGCCAGGTAGAGTTTTTTCCTGGGTTTGATGAAGTCGAAATTCAGGTTTGAGAATAGATTTAGCGTATACTTGTTCCCTACAGTGACATTCATGTTGTGATCGAGCATGCTTTCGAAAAGCAGTCGGGCCAGGAACACAGCGGTGAAGAGTGACAGAAGAAGACCGATTACCAGTGTGGTAGCAAACCCCTGAACGGGTCCTGATCCAAAGACATAGAGAACAATACCAGTAAGGATTGTGGTAACGTGACTGTCGATAATAGCGGAATAGGCATGCTGGAATCCATCCTTGACAACCAGGCGCATCCCTTTCCCCGCTCGAATCTCTTCTCGCATACGCTCGTAGATGATTACGTTGGAGTCGACTGCCATGGCCAGTGTAAGAACGATACCGGCAATACCCGGGAGAGTAAGAACCGCTCCAATGGATGCCATCACGCCAAAGAGGAAGAAGACGTTGGCAAAGAGAGCGATATCTGCAACATTCCCTGCACGGCCGTAATATACCGACATGTAAATCAGTACGATAACAAAGGCGATGATGAACGAAAGAAGTCCCGACTGGATTGACTCACGTCCAAGTGACGGTCCAACTACCTCTTCCTGAACAATTCGGGCAGGTGCGGGCAGCTTCCCTGCTTTCAGGATGTTGGCAAGGTCCTGAGCTTCTTCAACACTCATCTCGCCACCCGAGATAGAAGACATCCCATTTGGGATCTCTCCATTAACATTCGGGTAAGAGCGAACGTATCCGTCAAGAACGATAGCAATCTGTTTTCCAATATTGTCGCCGGTAAGGCGTTTCCATATCCTGGCTCCTTCGGCGTTCATATTCATGGTTACTTCAACACGGCCGTTCTGGTCATAGTCCTGACGGGCATTGGTGACAACCTCTCCTCCAAGGGCAGGGGAGCCGTCGCGTGAAGTTACTTTCAATGCGACCAATTCAAGCACATCCGGTGCATTACCCCTTGGTTTTACTGACCATGCCAGCTTCATGTCGCGTGGGAAAATATTGAGGGCGAACGCTTGACGCAGCATATTGTTGATCCTGGCGGTGTCTTTGATCATGGCACGGCCAACCATCGCTGTCTGACCCGGAACATACTGACCTTCGTCGTTCTGGTAAACTGCCGGGTTGAGGTAGGCAAACAGGGGGTTTGTCTTAGCATACTCATTAAATGACTGCTGATCCTGGCCAACCTGGGTTGTAGCAGAAGTATCCTGCTCCATCTGTTTCAACAGGGCATTCTCTTGTGTTGTATCGGCAACGCCAGCTTCCGTGACTTCAATGGTCTCTGTGACGGAAGGCTGCTGACTGGGCTCTGTACCGGCGATCGTTTCCTGGTTTGAAGCACTGTCTTCAGTGTTGATCATCTGGCCGGCTAATATGGAGGCAAGCCGTTTGTTGGCATCTGCAAAGTAGGAGTAGAGATCGGGATACTGATAGGTCTCCCAAAATTCCAGTTGCGCAGTTCCCTGAAGAAGTTTTCTGACACGCTCCGGCTCTTTGATACCAGGAAGTTCGATCAAAATACGACGGGCAGTCTGCAACCGGTTAATATTTGGTTGGGTAACGCCGAAACGGTCGATTCGGGTTCTCAGAATATTGAAGGTTCTTTCAATGGCAGCATTAACTTCATCACGAATCACCACGATTACTTCATCATTGGTGGAGTTATAGGTGATTCTGTCTTTCAACTCCATGGTGTTGAAGATGGAAGCTAACTTGGCGTTGGGATCCGTTTCACGAAAAGATTCAATAAAAATATCGACGAAATCGGCCGTACTGGTCTTCTCTTTTTCGAGAGCCAGGGTAAGAGCCTGTGTGAACACGGGATCCTGGTTGTAGCCAGAAAGGGCGCGGATGATATCAGGAACAGAGACCTCCATGGTGACGTTCATCCCCCCTTTTAAGTCAAGACCCAGGTTAATTTCACGTTCTTTGATCTCCTTCAGAGTGTATTTTTTCAGGAGGATGTTATAAACATCTGTGCTTGCCAGTGAGTCATTAAAATACTCCAGCCTCGAATTGGCAATGGAATCATATAGGTAGTCCTGGAGATTGGCATCCCCTTTTGCCATCCGTTCTGCCTGCTCCACCACGATGGGCTCATGGGCATATTTATCAGCCTTTTGGCTATATCTCCAGCCAACGAACGTAAACGATAACTGGAAAAGACATACCAGTGTGAAAATGATCGCAAAGAACTTTATAACGCCTTTATTTTGCATGAAACTAAGTTTTATTGAAATTTTTCTTCAGCTAATTTAATTTCTGAATTCAGAAATAGCTTCTTTTTTTGAGCGTGCAAAGATAGGAGATTCTTTTGAAATAACCAACTGCTAACTGCCAACTGAGATTAAGTCCTTATTGAGATATTTATCTACAGATATTCGATGCAATTAAAACTATTCGTACTTTTGTCTGATAATGACCATGTAACTTACTTGGATTGGTAAAAATATGTCAATGTAAGTCAGTTGCATTTAAATTGAATCAAATGAAAAACAAGTATCTCGACCTGATAGAACAAACATTTGACTTCCCTCAGGAGGAATTCAAAGTTCTTGATGACGAACTCTATTTCAATGATGTTCCATTGATGGACATCATCAAACAATATGGAACTCCCCTGAAAATAACATACCTACCAAAGATAAGTCATCAAATACAGAAGGCAAAACGGCTTTTCAATGTGGCAATGGCAAAGGTCGACTACAAGGGCGATTACAATTACTGTTACTGTACGAAGAGTTCGCACTTCAGTTTTATCATGGAAGAGGCGCTCAAGAATGATATTCATATCGAGACCTCGTCTGCATTTGACATTCAGATCATTGAAGATTTGCATGAGCGTGGATTGCTGGACAAGGAACACTATATTATCTGCAATGGTTTTAAGCGGGAATCGTATATTGAAAACATTTCAACCCTGATCCAAGATGGCTTCTCGAATACGATTCCTATCCTTGATAACCTCGAAGAGATCGGTGCCTATGCATCAATTCCTGAGAAGATACAACTTGGAATCAGGATTGCCTCCGAGGAGGAGCCGAAATTTGATTTCTATACATCCCGCCTGGGTATTCGATACAATGATGTGGTTCCTCTTTATCTCGAGAAAATCAAGGACAATCCTAAGTATGAACTTAAGATGCTGCATTTTTTTATCAATACCGGGATTAAAGACACAGCCTATTACTGGAATGAGTTACATAAAACCGTTAATGTGTACTGTGAACTTAAGAAAGTATGCCCCGAACTTAATTCCCTGAACATCGGAGGAGGATTTCCTATTAAGAATTCACTTGCTTTTAATTACGAGTATGATTACATGGCGGAGGAGATAATTTCCCAGATTAAAAGTATGTGTGAGAGGAACGGTGTGGAAGATCCTGATATATTTACGGAGTTTGGATCCTATACTGTTGGTGAAAGCGGAGCAGTTCTTTTTAATATTATTGACCAGAAAAAGCAGAACGACAGAGAGGCATGGAACATGATCGACAGTTCTTTCATGACCACTCTTCCAGATACCTGGGCTATTCAACAACGGTTTATTTTATTGGGAATCAATAACTGGGACTCTGAATATGAGCGTGTATTCCTTGGGGGACTTACCTGCGACAGCGAAGACTATTATAACGCTGAAGCTCATTCAAATGCCGTTTTTCTTCCCAAATTCAGTCGTGAAAAACCGTTGTATATTGGTTTATTCCATACTGGAGCTTATCAGGAATCAATCGGAGGCTATGGTGGAATCCAGCATTGCCTGACTCCCGCTCCGAAACATGTTCTGATTGACGTGGATGAAACCGGTGAGTACTTTACAAAGCTTTTCTCCAAAGAGCAGAGCTATAAATCAATGCTGAAGATTTTGGGATATTGAGAATCAATTACGAATGACAAATTAAGAACCGGAGCGAAGCGGAGCTCGGCGAAGCCAATTACGAATTAAGAGTGTAACTTTGGGTGATTGAATTGATAAGGTTTGTTTATCCGTAACTAGTAAACAGAACAAAAATGAAAAAGTCGTCGAAAAAGAAGTTTCTGAATGAGGTTGTCAAGCACATTGACATTAAAGCAATTGATTCAACTCCGATCATTGATGCCATGCGCGATATGTCTTTTACTTCCCGCGATACTGCTGCAGCTGCAGATATCCTGAACAGAATGATCAGGGATAAAGGATGCACAATATTTCTCACTCTTGCCGGCAGTACAAGTGCCGGAGGGTGCATGCAGGTATACGTTGACATGGTGAAACACAACATGGTAGACGCCATTGTGGCCACCGGAGCATCAATCGTGGATATGGACTTTTTTGAGGCATTGGGGTTCAAACACTACAAAGGCTCATCCTATGCAAATGATGCTGAACTTCGGAATCACTACATCGACCGGATCTATGATACATATATTGATGAAGAGGAGCTGCAGGTGTGTGATACGACAATCGGAAAGATTGCTGACTCACTTGAACCCAGACCCTATTCGTCCCGTGAATTCATCTGGGAAATGGGAAAGTATCTGACGAAGCACTCTAAGAAAAAGGATTCCCTGGTGCAGGCCTGCTTTGAACACAAAGTCCCTATATTCTGTCCGGCATTTAGCGACAGTAGCGCCGGCTTCGGACTCGTGAAGCATCAATGGGACCATCCGGAGAAGCATATGTCTATTGATTCTGTGGCAGATTTTCTGGAATTGACCAAAATCAAGATGGCTGCCAAGGGATCAGGACTCTTCATGATTGGAGGAGGTGTGCCTAAGAATTTTGTTCAGGATACCGTCATTTGTGCCGAAGTTTTGGGAAAGGATGTCCCCATGCATCAATATGCAGTGCAGATTACAGTTGCCGACCCACGCGACGGAGCCTGTTCCAGTTCAACACTGAAAGAGGCCTCCTCATGGGGGAAAGTCGAAACTGTGTATGAACAGATGGTCTATGCGGAAGCAACTTCTGTTGTCCCCCTGATCGTTAGCTATGTTTACCACAAAAAGGATTGGGAAAAACGTAAACGCTACAACTGGGCTACGATCTTTAATTCGTAATTCGTAATTCGTAATTCGTAATTCGTAATTTCACCCTAGTGCCTTAGCCATTTCCATAGCTCCTTATAGCTAATCTTCTTTCCGTACATCAGGATGCCGGTTCTGTATATCCTGGCCGCCATCCAGGTTGTAGCAAGAAATCCCAGAAGTAATATGGCCATGGACAGGGCAACCTCGTAAATAGGAACGCCGAAAGGAATTCGTATCATCATCACCACTGGAGAGGTAAAAGGTATAATGGAGAGCCAGAACGCCATGGGGCCACTCGGATCCTGCACAATGAACTGAGCCACAACGATAGCAAAAATCAAAGGAGCAGTAAGGGGAAGGATGAACTGCTGGGTGTCTGCTTCGCTGTCGACGGCCCCGCCAATGGCTGCAAACAGAGCTGCATACATCAGGTATCCAAAAAGGAAAAAGAACAGGAAAGAGCCAATCATCACAGGGAAGTCAATGCTGTTAATGGCCGATAACACCTCATTGGCTCCCTCTTCTTCCTGTGGTTCACCAGGGAGGTTGATTACCTGGCCGGGATCGAATCCGCCAGCTGATTGCTCAATCAACTGTTTCGGATTTGCTCCAGGAACCGATTTCCCAATAAACGTGGAGGTTACACCGGTGATTATTATAAAGGTAAGAACAACCCACAGTGCAAACTGCGTTAATCCAACCAAAGCAACACCGATGATCTTTCCCATCATCAACTGGAATGGCTTCACTGAAGAGATGATGACCTCCACTATTCGGCTGGTCTTCTCTTCAATAACGCCCCGCATCACCTGAGATCCAAACATGAAAATAAAGAAGTAGATCAGGATAGCTCCGAATATAGCGAGTATCATACTCACCTCTGTGTAGCTTTTTTCCTCCTGCCCATCTGACCCGATCTTAATTGTGCTGATGTCGACAGATGTCTTGATCGAACGAAGTAGGTCATCCAGGTTGATCGGCGATTGATCATCTTTCGTTAGGTCCGCGAGTTGTGCCTCAAGTTTAAGATCCTCAATGCGTTTTGACATCACATTCCGGATATAACTTTTTACGTTGATGTTGACCTGTGTCCCTGCATAAAGAATGGCATTAGTAGGCAAAGCAACCTCCGTTTTGGGGATGTAAAGCAGAGCGTAGTCATCGCTCTTCCCAAATGCATCCTTGGCCGTGTTGATATCTGTTTCGAGGTAATGGAATTGTATGTTGTCGGAGTTTTTAAATTTCTCGAAGAAGAGTCCTGTTTCGTCAATCACCGCTACCTGTTTCGTCTCATTGGTTGTGGTGGCAAGATAGATTGGGACAACAAAAATGCCAGCCATCAGCAAGGGACCAAGGATGGTCATGATGATAAACGAGCGTTTTTTTACCCGGGTAAGGTACTCTCTCTGAATGATTAGCAGGATCTTCTTCATTCAGCAACCTCCTTTTGAGTGACTACGTGGATGAAAATGTCGTTCATACTTGGAATGATCTCATTCAGGGAATGAATCGTTACATGGGGCATCAGCAATGCAAGCAGGTCATTTGGCTTTGTTTCCTCCGGAAGTTTGATACGGGCCACCTGCAGGTCATTATCAATGCCGTTTTTCAGGATGCTGAATGTGTCGGGAAGGATTGCACCCAGATCCTGTTCAGCAAGGTTGAACCGCACTTCAAACGTGTTGTTCGCGTATTCCTTTTTGATAGATTTCACATCGCCATCCAGGATTTTCCTGGAATTATTGATCAATGCGATATGATCGCACAACTCCTCAACAGAAGCCATGTTATGCGTGGAAAAGATGATTGTAGATCCATTTGCTTTGAGGTTCAGGATCTCCTCTTTCAGGAGATTGACATTTATGGGATCAAATCCGCTGAAGGGTTCGTCGAAGATCAGAAGCCGTGGTTCATGGATTACCGTGACAATAAACTGAACTTTTTGCTGCATCCCCTTCGAAAGCTCTTCCACTTTCCTGTTCCACCATCCCATGATCTCGAATTTAGAGAACCAGTGGCTAAGCCTCTTTTCAGCCTCCTTGCGGGATAGACCCTTTAACTGGGCCAAATAGAGGGCCTGTTCTCCAACCTTCATCTTTTTGTATAATCCCCTCTCTTCGGGTAGGTAGCCGATATTTTCAACATCGAGAGGCTGCAGTCTCCTTCCCTGAAACATGAGTTCCCCGGTATCAGGAGCAATGATTTGGTTGATGATTCGGATCAATGTGGTTTTTCCAGCCCCATTTGGACCTAAAAGGCCAAAGATACTTCCTTCGGGGACATGGATAGAGACTTTGTCGAGTGCACGGTGGGCAGCAAATTGTTTTGTGATATTTGAGGCAGTGAAAAGGTCCATCGGCTATTCAAAGTAATCCTTTACTTTCGAGAAAAAACTACGGTCTTTAGAGCTAGGATCGGGTTGGAAGTTCGGTGACTTCCCAAGTTTCTCCAGGAGGGTTTTCTCCTCTTTGTTCAGAGTTTTAGGTGTCCATATCTGAAGGGTAACCAACAGATCCCCTTTTCCTTCATAACCATTTACACTTGGCAAACCTTTGTTGCGCAGCCTAAGGATTTTCCCACTTTGCGTGCCGGGTTCAATTTTTACCTTCACCTTACCATCAATGGTAGGGATCTCAATGGAGGTGCCAAGGACGGCATCAGAAAAGTTGAGGAAATGGTTGTATAGAAGATGGTTGCCTTCCCGGTCAAATTCATTGTGCTGGATCTCTTCTATCTGGATAAAGAGATCGCCGGGAACACCGCCGCGGGCTGCAGCATTTCCTTTTCCTCCCATTGACAACTGCATTCCGTCAGCCACACCAGCAGGGATTTTAATACTGATCACCTCTTCCCCTTTCACCACGCCATTACCGGCACAATCGTGACATTTATCTGTAATCACTTTCCCCTCTCCACCGCAATGGGGGCAGGCAGATGTTGACTGCATTTGCCCCAGGAATGTAGAAGTAACCCTTGTTACATGACCGCTACCATTGCACGTGGAGCATGTCTGATAAGCACTTCCATCTTTTGCTCCCGAGCCACTGCAGGTTGAACATTGGATATATTTATTGACCTTGATCTTCTTCTCAACGCCATGGGCAACCTCCTCAAGTGTGAGTTTGACTTTCACACGGAGGTTAGATCCTTTATGCACCGTACGGCCCGATCGACGACGTCCGCCTCCGAAAAAGGCTCCAAATGGGTCTTCGAACCCACCTCCACCGCCTCCGCCACCTCCGAAAATGTCTCCGAAATGGCTGAAAATCTCATCGATACTCATCCCTCCGCTGAAACCACCAAAACCATGATTGCCACCCAGTCCCGAATGACCGAACTGGTCGTAACGCTGGCGTTTTGTAGGATCGCTAAGCACCTCATAGGCCTCAGCCGACTCCTTGAACTTTTCTTCAGATACGGAATCCCCCGGATTTTTATCCGGATGGAACTTCAAGGCTTGTTGTCGGTAAGCCTTTTTAATCTCTTCCGCTGATGCAGATTTATTGACCTCCAGTATTTCGTAATAGTCTCGCTTAGTTGTCATGCATGTTTGTTCATTAATCCTTGGTGCTAGATGCTAGGTTCTAGATACTGGATCTCACTTTCCTCATTCCTAATTTTTCGTCCCTCGTCCTTCGTCCCTCATCCTTCCTAACTTCCCACCACTACCTTCGCGTACCGTATCACTTTTCCGCCCAGCAAATAACCCTTCTCGACCTCGTCTACCACTTTCCCTTTCAAATCGGGTGATGGTGCGGGGATGTTGGTGATTGCTTCATGGAAGTCGGTGTCGAAAGGTTCTCCTAAGGTCTTCATTTGTTCAAGTCCCTTTTGAGTGAGGATGTTCAGAAACTTGTTGTAAATCAGGACAATGCCATCTTTCAGAGGGGAATCTGTATCCCCGTTATCCGTAAAGGCTCTGATCGCGCGCTCGAAATCATCCAGAACGGGAAGAAGATCTGTAATTACTTCTGCCGAGGCAGTTTTACTCAGGTCAATCCGTTCTTTGATGGTTCGCTTCCGGTAGTTGTCAAATTCGGAATAGAGGCGCAGAAACCGGTCATTCAGCTCCGCGATTTTATCATCCTGACTATAAGTGTCCTCAGCGACTTCAATCTCTTCACTTTCCGTATTTGTATCAGTTGGCGTATATTCTTCGTGATTCAGCTCGTTGCGGACATCTTCACTATCTTCTCTTTTCTCTGTTTTTTTCTGCATAAAACGATTAAGCTAGATTGGTCTTTGAACGTGTTTGAGGGCAGTTACAAAAAATTTGCCATACGGGGATTTCCGACAAATTGTCAGCCATTGATACGCCGAATGTCCGCTCCCAGGGCATTTAACCTGACATCGATACGCTCATAGCCGCGGTCGATCTGTTCAATATTGTCGATCACACTGGTTCCTTTTGCTGACATGGCTGCGATCAATAGTGCAACACCTGCCCGGATATCGGGAGACGACATCCGAATGCCACGTAGGGGGTACTCGTGGTCAAGTCCAATCACGGTTGCCCGGTGAGGATCACACAGGATGATCTTCGCCCCCATATCAATCAGTTTGTCAACGAAAAACAGGCGGCTTTCAAACATCTTTTGATGGATGAGAACACTTCCCCTTGCTTGCGTAGCTACCACAAGGATGATACTGATCAGGTCGGGTGTAAATCCGGGCCATGGTGCATCTGCAATGGTCATGATTGAACCGTCCATGAAGGTCTCTACGGCATAATGATCTTGGGCTGGGATAAACAGGGCATCGCCACGTGAAACCAACGTGATACCAAGTTTCCTGAAAACATCAGGGATGAGACCCAGATGCTCGTAATTGACGTTCCGGATTGTAATCTCCGAGCCTGTCATGGCAGCCAGACCAATAAAACTACCTACCTCAATCATATCCGATAGAAGTGTGTGTTCACACCCATGAAGTTCATTCACACCTTCAATACTCAGGAGGTTAGACCCCACGCCTGAGATTTTCGCACCCATTCTGTTTAGCATCACACACAACTGAACGAGATAGGGTTCACAGGCCGCGTTGAAGATAGTTGTTGTTCCTTGAGCCATCACTGCTGCCATCAGGATGTTTGCAGTTCCGGTAACTGAAGCTTCATCCAGTAGCATGTAACAACCTTGAAGTTTGGGAGCTGAAAAGGCAAAATACTGGTGATCTGTATCATAGGTGAAGGCTGCTCCCAACCTTTGCAGTCCGATGAAATGGGTGTCGAGCCTGCGACGGCCAATTTTATCTCCCCCGGGGAGGTGGACATACCCTTTCCCATACCTTCCAAGGAGTGGTCCAAGGATCATGATGGAGCCACGCATGGAGCCAACTTTCACTCTGAAATCATCGGTATGAAGGTAGTCGAAACCAACCTCCCGGGCTTGAAACGTAAAGGTCGACGGGCCATCTTGTGTGATAAGAACACCAAGATCCTTCAACAGATCAATCAGTCGAACTACATCATGAATGACAGGAATGTTATAGAGGGTTACCTTCTCGCTCGTCAGGAGGGTGGCACAGATAACCTGGAGGGCTTCGTTTTTAGCTCCCTGAGGGACAATCTCTCCGGATAGCCTCTTTCCTCCGGTGATCTCAAATGAGCTCACTGTGGTTTGCGGCGACCTCTGTAGTTCTGACTGCTGTTTTCTTTCGGACGGAAGGGGCGGCGTTTCTTATTCTGGGCAAGGATGTCGCTGGTTGCTGATAGCCTTGTATTTTCCTTCAACTTCAGCGCTCCGTTGGAGAGAATGCCTAGTTGTTCTTCAATCAATTCATCTGTAACCGAATCACGGTTCCAGTTAAGATACGACTTCTTCATGTGATTGGCAATCACTTTAGCAAGTGCATCTTTTTCGGGTCCCTCTTCAAAGGTTGATGCTTTTTCGATCATCAGCGTGATGTTCTTCCCGTAGTGCCTGAATTTAATATCTGTGTTGCCACAGGAGAGAGGTTCGGGTTTTGTCCACAGAACCTGGGGCGGAGGTGGGGGATAGGGACCGTCAACATCCAGTTTGAAATCGGCTATAATGAATAGATGATCCCAGAGCTTGTGCTTGTAATCGCCCGACTCCTTTACCTGTGGATGCATCTGAGCCATCACACTGACAATAAAATTAGCTGCTTTTGTGCGTTTTTCACGGTCTTCGATGGTAGTAATGTACTCAATCATCTGCTGGATGTTTCTTCCATATTCGGCAATTGCCATCGGTCCGCGTGAGGTGTTATATTCCATCTAGTTGAAAATTTCTGCAAAGATATAACAATTCCGACTGTTAATCAGTGCGCGTTATGAAAAGAGCTGAGTCGTGCCTCGTAATAACTAGGTTGGGAGTATAGCGCATAGCTCCAAAGGATAAGTCCTGTGTTGGCGCCATAAACATTGTAGAAATATCTTACACCCCAGGGATAATGGGGATCGGTAGGGAACACCGTTAACCTTGCTGTTCTGGTTGTAAAGCTGCCTGCGGATACCTGCACGATGGAGTCTTTCCCGACCATTTTTAAAATGGAAGTCAGAATAGGTAAGGTATCAAAGACGAGTGTATCAGTGAAGTTATCTCTGGAAAAAAGGATTGCGCCCCAATCAGTGACGAGGTATCCGAGCGAGTCCCTGACAAACGTCGGGTACTTCTGACCTTTCAGTTCGACTGAAGCCCTGAACCATTTGTAATAAGTGATGTCGTTAATTGTTGTATCTTTTTCAATAAACGAGGTATCCGTCTTAGGAAGTTTGGTCTCGAAACCGTTGGAATCAATCTTGTAATATTCATAGACCCAATAGTTTCCGACTTTCAGATTCATAAAATCAGGAAGTGGTGTAATGTCAGGTTCTGAGCTTTTTTTGCAGGCCGATAGTATCAGGATGATGCCGATGGCCCAAAGGATGGTGTTTGTTTTCATAAGGGTCAGATTTTGTTTAGCAGATGTCTTTTAATAATGGAAATATTGTAACGACAATCATATGAATTTAGTGTACAATAAATGAATATTCTGTTCATAGTTTGATTTTAAGTATTTTCGTTGAATAAAATCAACCGATATGAAAAAACTTTCACGATTATTCCCGTTTCTTTTAGCAATTTCCATTGTGCTGATGATTGGCTGCCAGCCCAAGCCGGCTGAGATGTCGGCCGAACAAAAGGCATCTGTTGCCGATACCATTTCGATGCTGATGAACCGACTGATATCCAGCGCCGAAGCAACAAATGCCGAAGAGACCGGGGCGCTTTTAATGATGGACAGCACGTCGATCTTCTTCATCACCGGGATGCCTTATTCCCATTGTGATATGATTTCAACCATGGATTCACTTTACAATGAACTGGAATGGCAAAAAATCAATTTCGAATTTACTCAGGTCTTTGTATTGAGCCCGGATGCCGCCTTGTGGGTTGGTTATGGAACGAACGTGTTGCCAGCTGCCGACGGAGAGGAGACACTAAATATAACCGATACCTGGCTGTGGCAGAAGAAACACGGCAAGTGGGGAGTCTACCATTTCCATGAATCAGCTGTTCCTGTTGCCGATTAGGTTGCAGCATGCAATGGCTTCAGGCCAGTTTTAACTTGGCAAATTTCAACAGAAGCTGTTTTTGACCGACTCCCTGGAAAAAGACGGTCGCCTTTTTATTCGGGCCTTCGCCGTCAACCTGAACCACCTTGCCTTTCCCAAACTGTTCATGGATCACTTCGATGCCAGGGACAATAGACTCGACAGAGGCTGCGTTGAAGTCATCCGGAATATCTGACGTACTCGCTTTCTTCAGGTTCTTGTAACCTGGCGTGATTTTTTGAGGAGGTTTCAAGCCGGGCAGGGAGGCAGAGAAATTATCCTTTGTGCTGAATCCGCCCGAATGTATGGATGCCTTCTTGGGAAGATCAAGCTGCTCTTGCGGAATCTCGGAAATAAACCTGCTGGGTTCGCAAATCGTAAGATTCCCCCAGCGGTAGCGATTCTCCGCATAGCTTATAGTAACACATTTCTGGGCACGGGTAAGAGCAACATAAAAAAGTCTGCGCTCCTCTTCCAGATCCGATCGTGAGTTAAGGCTCATGATCGACGGGAAGAGATTCTCTTCCAGCCCAACAAGGTAGACATGAGGAAACTCAAGTCCTTTGGCAGCATGTATCGTCATCAGCAACACCTTGTCTTTACTCTCATCATCGTTATAATCGGCATCAGTGAGCAGGGCTACATCCTGCATGAACTCATCCAGGGTGCGGATGGAGGTGTCGATCTCTCCGGTCTCCTCGTTCGGAGCCCTTTCCGATTCGGTAAACTCTTTCACCGCATTGAGCAACTCTTCCATGTTCTCATAGTGGCTTACACCTTCGGGCGTCTTGTCTTCATAAAGCTGCTTCAGCAGGCCACTTGATGCAGCAATATGCTTGCCCAGGTCGTAGGCATTACGGGTTTTCACCATCGCCCCAAAACTGCGGATCATGGTAAGGAAACCCATGACCTTTTGCATGGTTGCTGAAGGGAGAGCGAGATGGTGAGCGTGCGGTTCCCCGATCACATCAAAGATGGACGAGCCACTGTCATCAGCAGCCACAATGAGTTTCTCGGTCGTAGTTTTCCCGATCCCCCGCGCCGGATTGTTGATGACGCGGAGCAAGGCCTCTTCGTCTTTCGGATTGATGGCAAGCCTGAAATAGGCCAGCATATCTTTGATCTCTTTGCGCTGGTAAAAGGAGATCCCTCCATAGATACGGCAGGGGATATTGAGCTTGCGAAGAGCCTCTTCGTGCGATCGCGACTGTGCATTTGTACGGTAAAGGATAGCAAATGCGCTGTTGGGAAGCTGGTGATTCATCTTTTGCTCAAAAATCGATTGTGCTACCAGGTTCCCCTCTTCGGTATCGGTAGAGGCCCGGAGTATCTTAATCAATCCACCATCCTCATTTTCGGTCCAGATCTTCTTAAAAATTTGTTGTTTGTTCTTCTCTATGACTTTGTTGGCAGCATTTACAATCGTCTTTGTTGAACGGTAATTTTGTTCAAGCTTAAAGGTCTGCAGGTCGGTGTAGTCATTCCTGAAGTTCAGAATATTCTGAATGTTTGCTCCCCTGAAGGCATAGATACTCTGTGCGTCATCACCAACCACGCAGATATTCTCATTGTTCGCAGCCAGCTTCTTGATGATCAGATATTGGGCGTAATTGGTATCCTGGTACTCATCCACCAGGATATATTGAAACTTCTGCTGATACTTATAAAGGACATCTGGAAAATCACGCAAAAGGATGTTCATGTTGAAAAGCAGGTCATCAAAATCCATGGCCGCAGCTCGTTTGAGCCGGTTCTGATACTGCGTATAGATCTTACCTGTAAGTGGTTTCCCCGATGATGAGTCGTACTCCTGGATCTCGGGATTGATGTTGTACTCCTCAGCAGAGAGGAGGGATGTCTTTGCCGATGAGATCCGGTGAAGGATATACCCATGCTGATAAACCTTATCGTCAAGGTTGTTCTCTTTGATCAGGTTTCGTATAACGCGCTTGGAGTCGTCGGTATCGTAGATTGTATAGTTTGGCGGATAGCCCAGCAGGTGCCCTTCCACCCGTAATACCCGTGCAAATATCGAGTGAAATGTCCCCATCCATACACTGTGAGCTTCAGTTCCTCCAACCAGTGCAACAATCCTCTCCTTCATCTCCCTGGCAGCTTTGTTGGTGAAGGTGAGCGCCAGGATATGGAAGGGGTCTGCGCCTTGCTCAAGTAACCATGCAACCCGGTATGTCAGCACTCTGGTCTTGCCCGAACCGGCGCCGGCAATTACCATGACAGGCCCGTCAGTAGCGATAACAGCTGCTTTTTGCTCTTCATTCAGGTTATTGAGAATCGATTGTGACATGGGATCAACTTGGGATCGCAAAAGTACGAGTTCTCAGGTGTTTTTTGTCATAAAAGTCACAGATACGGGCATTCTGTATACGCCTATGGGCAAATAATCTACACTTACTTAAAGAATATCAATTTAAATAGCTGAAAATCAGCTAATAATGATTGATATAATCGGATTCACACTTACGAAGATTTTATCAACAGATACCCGCACAGAATATCCGGATACTCATTTTAGCTTTTTATAAGGTATTGATCGACAGATATTTGTATCATAATAATTCGAAAGAATCAACAAAAAAGTGCCATGAAAACCACACTTACAACCCTGACAGTTACACTTGCGGTAATTCTGATCGCATTTACTGGGTGCAAAAAGGAACTTGATCCCTCACCTTCTCCAAGCCAGCAAGTTTCTGCAACAAGTTCACTGAATGTTCCGGTAGGATTCGACTGGCGTACTACCCGTGTAGTAACGATGAATGTCAGTCTTGATGTTCCGGCATACTATGGTGAATACAGCCGTGTGACCGTTTACAATGCCGACCCATTCAATGGTGGAAAACCAATTTTTTCAGGTTCGGTTGGGAATAGCTTCCCGATGGTTGCCAAATTAAGTGTCCCCACTGCCGTTTCACAACTTTGGCTTGAACTTTCTGCCTCGAGCGGCTACTCTCAGGTTGTTTCAGTCATTGTGACCGACTATATTAATTATGTGTTTACAAGTCCGGGCGATGGTCTCCTGAAATCTGGTGACGCCGTTACCGAACCCGCTTGCGGGGTCGACTGTGATGTTGAACACTCCGGAGCCGGTTCGTTGAATATCGTCGATGGGCAAACACATTGCATCCTGGCGGGGAACACCTATACCGGATCAGTGAATATCTCAAAAGGGACCCTGCAGATCTGCGGAACCTTTACCGGTACGATTGCCATGGGAGATAATAATAGCAATTGTATCCTTATCATCACTGGTGGAGGAACTGCCAACATCAGTTCCATGAATATGGGCAAAAATGCAACGATGACGGTCTACCAGAGTGCAGCCTCAACCATTTCATCCATGACGATGAACCATGATGCTCAGCTCACCAACTGGGGAACGCTTACAATTCAGGGTAACTTCACTCCCAATGATCTGGTTCAGAACTTCGGAACAATGACTGTCAACGGACAATACAACATGAATGGAAGCACAGGCGAACTGATCAACACAGGTACACTTACCATCAACAGTCACTGGAATGTGATAGAGCAGGTTACAAATAACGGCTCCATCGAAGTGTTTGGCGATATGAACTGCAATAATTCGATCTTCCTGAATGCCTGCAAACTCATCGTTCACGGAGTTTTCCACCTGAATAACTGTGAATTTACCAATGAGACAGGTTATATTAAAGTATACGAAGAGACAAAGATCCAGGGCGGCCAGGCCTTTATGAAGCTCAAGAACCAGTCGATGATAGACACAAAAGATCTTACATTACACAAGGAAATTATTGGTGAAGGGACGATGAATGAAATCATCGTTTCCGACGACATCAATTTCACCGGACAGGGTCTCATTACTGGTCCAATTGAGACGGCCCAGACAACCGGGGTCCTCGCTTCAGGAGACATGTCAAACTTCACGAGTGGAGCAACCTTTGTCAGCTTTGCCAATATTACCAATACAATCCCTACCTCTGCCTGCAACCCTCAGGGCGTAACGCCTCCATCACCTTGTCCCGACACTGATGGCGATGGCGTAACCGATTGCGATGACGATTATCCCGACGATCCTGACCGGGCCTATAATAGTTATACTACAGGAACAGCCGTATACGAAGACCTCTGGCCGTCGGTGGGCGACTATGACATGAACGACCTGGTTAACTACTATAAATATAATGTAGTGACCAATGCTCAGAATAAAGTGGTTGATATCATTGCAAAGTTCTATGTACGTGCCGTTGGGGCAAGTTTCCAGAACGGATTTGGTTTCCAGCTGGATAATGTACTCCCTTCGCAGATCGCTATGGTCAGTGGATATGATGTAGCCCCCGGGAGTGTCTCCCTTAATGCCAATGGTACTGAGAACAACCAATCGAAAGCCGTAATCATTGCATGGGATAACGCCGAGAATGTGATTAACAGAGCAGGTGGCGCCTTTTACAATACACTGGTTGGTTCACCAACGGGAACGTCAGACACCGTTACAATCACGATTCACTTCAATACATTACTTTCAACTACTGTTGTTGGGACACCTCCTTTTAATCCATTCATCATCAAGGATGGAGACCGCGCTGTTGAAGTTCACCTTCCCGATTACATACCAACATCGCTGGCTGACCCCAGCTATTTTGGAACGATTGATGACAACACCAGTCCGGCTGCTAACAGGTATTATAAGACCGCATCGGATCTGCCATGGGCGATCAATATACCAGCCAACTTTGACTATCCTGTCGAATACACGGATATTCTCTTGGCATACAACCACTTTGCCGATTGGGCACAATCGGGTGGGGTTATCCATCCCGACTGGTATATGGATCTCCCTGGGTACAGGAATAACGCAAACATATACTAATCAGCGATTACAACTAACAGGAAGTTTTCATGGCCCTGGTTGAAAGGGGTTGTCTCATGGTGAGACAGCCTCTTTCTGTTTTCAGTCGTCACTGCTTTTTCTGGAGTACGTTCTGGGTGCTAGAAAATCATAAAGGAACCTGCACTCTGTTGGAATTGGTTGTCCGTTCCTGTAGCTTGGCATCATGATGAGTTTCGAGAGGGCATCAGCAATCTGTTTGTCAGGTTTATCCGCCCCTCTCATATAAACCTTGCAACAAACAGGTAGGCCGTTTCGGTCAATGATCATCCGTGCCAGGATGGCGCCAGGAGACATTTCGTTGACATAGTTTTCAATTGAACTTCTGTTGTAACTTAAGGTGTCATTCCCGCAATGGTATTCGGGAATCGGGTTTATTCCTGATTTGTTAAATCCGAGATGATTGATACTGTCAGCGATCTTAAAATAGATGCGACAGTCGAGAAGGTCAGCAGGGTTAATGGTGGAAGGGAGATAGTTCACTGGAATCAGGTCGCCAAAGGTGGTTTTCTGGGAGAACAAATCTCCGCTCCAGAAAGCCAGTGAAAGGATTCCAAGCATCGCTAATTTCAATCCGGTTTTGAGAGTTATATCCATTGTCAACAGTTCGGTAAAAGTATTTATTATTGGGAAATAAATCCCTATTTTTACCGGAAAATGCCTTTATGGACCTCTCTCTCTTTCAGCTCACCAATCTCATTCTTATAGCTCTTCTGGTCTTTTTGGTGATACGGTTTATTTGGATAACCCTCTTTCACTCCGCGAATCAGCCTGCAGCCTGGAAAGAGGCCTGGAGTGCAAATCAACTTCCGGCAACACTGGTCAGGAAGGAGAGATTTTATCCAGACAAGGTTCGTTTTTTTACCTGGTGGTTGCAGGCAGAGCGACTCAAACGTGAAAATATTTCCGGTGCATACGCTGAACTGGGCGTTTACAAAGGTGATAGCGCCATGCTTCTCCACTTAATGGATCCGGCCAGAAAATTTTATCTCTTTGATACCTTTGAAGGCTTCCCTGAAGAGGACCTTAATGGGGAGACAGGGAAGGCTTCCACCTATACAGCACAGAGTTTTGCCGATACCTCTATTTCACGCGTTGTGCAACGAATTAACGGCAACCAGCTGGTTGAGATCGTCCCCGGCTATTTTCCCGATTCGGCGAAAGGGCTTACAGATGAGACTTTTGCATTGGTAAATATAGATGTTGACCTTTATAAACCAACCAAAGCAGGTTTGGACTATTTTTACCCCAGAATGAACCTGGGAGGAGTTATTCTGGTCCATGATTACAATCCGAAATGGCCTGGCGTGATCCGAGCGGCCGACGAGTTCTTACTTGCCATACCCGAAACTCCCATTCTGATCCCCGATCGTGACGGAACCCTGATGATTGTGAAGAGCGAGAGACGTAAGACGTGATACAAATGTGGAAATACGAAATACGAAATACGAAATAAACTCCTCGCCCCATGACCTCATGACCCCATCACACCATCACCTCTTCTAAAAATTATAATCTTTTTCCTTGTAGGATTAAAAAATTATTGTACTTTTGCACCCTCAAAAATCGGCAACGGTTTTTGTTTGGATGACAAGCTGAAATAGCTAGGGAACCTGACAACGCGAGACGACTATAGGTTTTCAACCGACTTCAAATGCAGAAGCCGGAACAAGTCTCTGCCTCTTATCACCTTCCTTTTTATATTCCCGCAATGATTCCAGATTTAAAACTGCTGAGGTTCTTTAAATTATTCTCAATTCGTGTTGCTGAGATTGAAATAATTTATACCTTTGCACGCCCGTTTTGGGGATTTTGACCATTAAAATAGTTTAAACCGATTGATATGCCTACGATTTCGCAACTGGTTCGAAAAGGAAGAAAAAAATTAACAGACAAGAGCAAAGCTCCTGCCCTGGATTCATGTCCACAGCGCAGAGGTGTATGTGTGCGGGTATACACGACAACACCTAAGAAGCCGAATTCGGCGATGCGCAAGGTTGCCAGGGTACGTCTCACCAATGGGAAAGAGGTGAATGCCTATATTCCCGGAGAAGGCCATAATCTTCAAGAGCACTCCATTGTTATGATCCGTGGCGGTCGTGTTAAAGACTTGCCGGGTGTTCGTTACCACATCATCAGAGGTGCACTTGACACTTCCGGTGTTGAAGGACGAAAACAACGCAGGTCAAAATACGGAGCCAAACGCCCAAAAGATAAAAAATAATGAGAAAATCAAAACCAAAGAAACGGCCGCTGATTCCTGATCCAAGATTTAAGGATACGCTTGTCACAAAATTTGTGAACAACATCATGCTTCAGGGGAAAAAGAATATAGCCTATACTATATTTTACGAGGCTATGGATATCGTAAGCGAAAAGACAGGCGAAGACGGATTGGAAGTGTTTAAGAAAGCACTTGCAAATGTGACCCCCGCTGTTGAAGTCCGGAGTCGCCGGATTGGCGGAGCCACATTCCAGATTCCTTCTGAGATTCGTCCCAGTCGTAAAATGTCTATCGGCATGAAAGCTCTGGTGAACTACTCACGCAAACGTCATGAGAAAACGATGGGGCAGAAACTTGCCGCCGAGATCGTTGCTGCTTATAAGGAAGAAGGAACCGCCTTTAAACGGAAAGAGGATACACACCGTATGGCTGAAGCCAATAAGGCTTTTTCCCATTTTAGATTTTAATAACAATGCCCGGTAAAATAGAAAATATACGCAATATTGGCATCATGGCCCATATCGACGCGGGGAAGACCACGACGACTGAGCGTATATTATATTATACCGGCATCAACTATAAGCTTGGAGAGGTGCATGATGGTACAGCCACCATGGACTGGATGATACAGGAGCAGGAACGCGGCATTACCATCACCTCTGCAGCTACGACAGTATACTGGGATTACAACGACGAAAAATACAGGATCAACATCATCGACACCCCAGGGCATGTTGACTTTACCGTTGAGGTAGAGCGTTCACTTAGGGTCCTTGATGGAGCCATTGCTATTTTTTGTGCAGTGGGAGGTGTTGAACCACAATCGGAGACCGTCTGGAAACAGGCCGATCGCTATCATGTTCCGCGTATCTGTTATGTCAACAAGATGGATCGTGTTGGAGCCGATTTCTTCCAGGTAGTTAACCAGATCAAAGAGAAACTTGGAGCCAAACCGGTTCCAATCCAAATCCCAATAGGAGAAGAAGAGGAATTTACAGGCATCGTTGATTTGATCAGTGGAAAGGCCTTTTCATGGGATGAAGAGTCATTTGGTATGACCTTCAACGAGATTCCGGTTCCTGAACACATGACCGACTTGGTACAGGAGTACAGATCACGCCTCATTGAAGGAACTGCCGAAGAGAGTGATGAAATGCTGAGCAGGTTTATCAATGACCCCTCTAGCATCACGGAAGAAGATATCATCACAAACCTGAGGAAAGCAACCATTGAGAACCGGATTACACCGGTGCTTTGCGGGGCCTCTTTTAAGAATAAAGGTGTTCAGCTTCTGATCAACAATATCGTCCGCTTGCTTCCTTCTCCATATGATGTGCCTGCTGTTAAAGGGATCAATACGGTTACAGGCCATGAAGAGGAGCGCCATCCTGATCCAACCGAACCGTTTACTGCCTTGGCATTCAAGATAGCTACCGACCCTTTCGTTGGAAGGATTACCTTCTTCAGGGTCTATTCTGGCAAATTGGAAGCAGGACAACAAGTACTCAACGCAACGACAGGAAAGAAGGACCGCGTTATGCGCCTGATCCTGATGCATGCCAACAAGCAAAACCCCATCAAACTGATTGAAGCAGGAGAGATTGGAGTGGCTGTTGGACTGAAAGAGGTACGTACCGGAGATACCATCTGCGATGTTAAACATCCATTGGTACTGGAATCTATGGCTTTCCCCGAGCCGGTGATCAATATGGCAGTTGAACCCAAAACACAGGAAGATGTTGATAAGCTCAGCCTGGCATTTGCCAAGATGGCTGAAGAAGATCCTACATTTAAACTTCGTGTGGATGACGAAACTGGACAAACATTGATCAGTGGGATGGGAGAACTCCATCTCGATATCATCTGCGACAGACTGAAACGGGAGTTCAATATCGATTGCAACAGAGGGAACCCACAGGTTGCTTACAAAGAGGCAATACTGAGTACGGTAGAACGCCATGAGGTGTACAAGAAACAAAGTGGCGGGAGAGGCCGGTTTGCTGATTTGGTGATTGAAATTTCACCTGCTGCTAAGGAAACCAAGGGATTACATTTTGTTAATGAGATCAAAGGAGGCGCTATTCCCAAGGAGTTTATCCCGGCAATTGAGAAGGGCCTGAAGTCGGCAATGATGAATGGTCCGCTTGTTGGATTCCCAATGGAGAGTGTCAATGTTCGGCTTATTGATGGTTCCTGTCATTCCGTTGATTCGGATGCCCTCTCCTTTGAGGTGGCAGCCAGCATGGCTTTCCGTGCTGCAAGTAAAACAGCTAAAATAGTTCTGCTCGAGCCAATTATGCGGTTTGAAGTAATCACACCCAGCGAATATGTTGGAGAGGTGACCAGCGATTTAACTAAGCGCAGAGGCCAGGTAGAGGAATTAGAATCCAGGTTGGGTAATCAGGTTATTCATGGGAAAGTACCTTTAGCCGAAATGTTTGGCTATGTAACAACCCTCCGAAGCCTGACTTCAGGGAGAGCAACCTCTATGTTGGAGTTTTCGCATTACCAGGGGACCCCGAAGGAGATCATGGATGAAGTACTTTTTAAAATAAGAGGATATATTCCTATTTATAATTAACAATCAGTAAAGGCGCGGCATGCTGCGCCTCACCTATAAACTAAACAACGTGAGCCAGAGAATCAGAATTAAGTTGAAGTCTTACGATTATAGCCTGGTAGACAAATCAGCCGAGAAGATTGTCAAAACAGTAAAAGCAACAGGTGCAGTGGTCAGTGGACCTATCCCGTTACCTACCGACAAGAAGATATTTACTGTTTTGCGTTCGACATTTGTTAATAAAAAATCCAGGGAACAATTCCAGCTTTGCTCATATAAAAGATTGCTGGATATCTACAGTACGACTTCCAAGACCATCGATGCCCTGATGAAACTAGAGTTACCCAGTGGCGTGGAAGTGGAAATCAAGGTGTGATCGTAAACTAATTAGAAAAACGAAGAAAAATGTCTGGATTAATTGGGAAAAAAATCGGAATGACCAGTGTTTACGACACGGCCGGAAAAAATATTCCGTGCACGGTGATAGAAGCTGGTCCGTGTGTTGTCACACAGGTCCGCACCAAAGAGAAAGATGGTTACGAAGCCATCCAGTTGGCTTTTGAAGATAAGAAGGAAAAACACACAACCAAAGCTGAAAGAGGCCACTTTACTAAAGCCGGGATCACACCCAAAAAGGTGGTTGCCGAGTTTTCGCGTTTCGAGCCTGGTCACCAAAAGACATTTGGTGATGTGGTCAAGGTCGAAATCTTTGAAGAGGGAGAATATATTGACGTGGTTGGTATCTCCAAAGGAAAAGGATTTCAGGGAGTCGTGAAGCGTCATAATTTTGCCGGCGTCGGTCAGGCAACCCACGGGCAGCATAATCGGCTCAGAGCTCCCGGTTCTGTAGGAGCATCCTCCTGGCCATCACGCGTGTTCAAAGGAATCAGGATGGCTGGTAGAATGGGTGGCGACCGTGTTAAGGTGATTAACCTTCAGATTATAAAGATTATTGCTGAAAAGAACCTGGTTCTGGTCAAAGGAGCAGTCCCGGGATCAAACGGATCATATGTAATTATTGAGAGATGGAAGTAGAAGTATATAACGTAAAGGGTGCAAAAACCGATCGTAAGGTAAAGCTGAACGATGCTGTTTTTGGTATCGAACCCAACGATCATGCGATTTACCTTGATGTGAAGCAGTTTATGGCCAATCGCCGGCAGGGAACGCATGCAACACTGGAGGTTTCGATGCTTTCAGGCAGTACCCGGAAACTGCATCGTCAAAAAGGAACAGGCGGATCCCGGAAGGGAAGTATTAAAAGCCCGCTTTTCAGAGGAGGTGCCAGAACATTTGGTCCCCAGCCAAGAGATTATAACTTCAAGCTCAACAAGAAGCTGAAAAAACTTGCGCGTATCTCGGCGTTAAGTTATAAAGTGAAAGAGAATGGATTTACAGTGGTTGAGGATTTCACGTTTGAAGCAGCGAAGACGAAAAATGTGATCGAACTGTTGAAGAATTTTCAGATTGATGGTAGCAGAACGTTGCTGGTTACAACCGGAAACGATTCAAACATCGTTCTCTCGGCACGTAACCTCCAAAAGGTGAAGGTAATCAATGCATCAGATCTCAATACCTACGAGATTCTCAACGCTACCCGCATGCTGGTCACTGAGAGTTCACTCAAGGAGATTGAAAATATAACCCAGAATTAATCAGTTAATTCGCAAGCAATGAGTATTATAATCAAACCGATCATAACCGAGAAGATGACCCAGATGGGTGAACAGCTTAACCGCTACGGTTTTGTTGTTGACCGTCGGGCCAACAAGCTCCAGATCAAACAGGCGATCAAGGAGTTGTATGACGTGGATGTCCTCGAGGTCAATACCATGATCTATTCCGGTAAGAACAAATCCCGATTTACCAAAGGCGGTGTAATAAAGGGTAGGACTAATACATTTAAGAAAGCCATCATTACATTGGCTAAAGGTGAAACGATTGACTTTTACAGCAATATTTAATTAAAATGGCGCTAAAAAAATACAAACCAACAACTCCCGGTCAGAGATTCAAGGTCATCAGTTCGTTTGATGAGGTTACTACATCAACACCTGAAAAGAGCCTGATTGCTACAAAGAAGAGAACCGGTGGACGAAACAACGAAGGAAAAATGACTATGCGCTACATGGGTGGTGGTCATAAACAGCGGTATCGTCTAATTGATTTTAAACGGGATAAAGATGATATTCCCGGAATCGTGAATTCGATTGAATACGATCCCAACCGAACGGCCAGGATTGCTTTGATCGTCTACAAAGATGGCGAGAAAAGGTATATTATTGCACCTCACGGATTGAAGGTTGGCCAAACGATCCTCTCTGGGAAAGGCGTACCTCCTGAAATAGGAAATACGTTATTCCTGAGCGAGATTCCGTTTGGTACAGTGATTCACAACGTGGAGTTGCGGCCCGGACAGGGAGCCAAAATGGTAAGAAGTGCCGGTAACTCAGCCCAGCTGATGTCAAGAGATGGTAAGTTTGCTATCCTCCGGATGCCATCAGGCGAAACACGGATGATCCTCCAGGCTTGCAAGGCTACCATCGGGATTGTTTCAAATCCTGACCATAGCCTCGAGTCCTCGGGAAAAGCCGGACGCAGCCGCTGGAAAGGCAGAAGGCCCCGTACACGTGGCGTTGCCATGAACCCGGTCGATCACCCCATGGGTGGTGGTGAAGGAAGAGCTTCCGGTGGACACCCGCGTTCCCGCAATGGAATGCCTGCAAAGGGATTCAAGACACGCTCCCGGAAAAAGGCCAGCAATAAATATATCGTAGAAAAGAGAAAAAAATAATATACAATAGTTGAATTATGAGCCGATCACTGAAAAAGGGTCCGTATATCAATTACAAACTGGAGAAGAAGGTTTTGGAAACTGTCGAGTCGAAGAAAAAGACCGCCATCAAAACCTGGTCAAGGAGTTCTATGATCTCTCCTGATTTTGTTGGCCAGACCATCGCCGTGCATAACGGGAACAAATTTATCCCGGTCTACATCACGGAGAATATGGTAGGTCATAAACTCGGCGAATTTGCCCCTACACGAATCTTTAGGGGACATGCCGGAAATAAGGATAAAGGTAAAAAGTAACGACATAATTGAAGAACAATGGGAGTTAAA
>CAZXQU010000034.1:0-25929 GCA_964642545.1 uncultured Prolixibacteraceae bacterium
CCGTGATGGCAAACCATCGAGTGGTTGAGGTCCCGAAATCGAAGATCAAGGTAGAGATGACCAGAATCCTTTTAGAGAAAGGCTATATCACAAATTACAAAGTGGAAGATGTCCCGATCCCAGGAATGATCAAGATTGCGCTCAAGTACCATCCGGTAACAAAAATTTCAGCCATCAACTCACTCATCAGGATCAGCAAACCTGGCTTACGGAAATATGTCGACTCAGACCACCTTCCAAAAGTCTTAAACGGTTTGGGCATTGCTATTCTCTCTACCTCACAAGGTATTATGACCGACAAAGAGGCCAAAGTCAAGAAGATTGGCGGTGAGGTGTTATGTTACATCAGCTAAAGAAGGAGACAAACAGATGTCAAGAATAGGAAAACTACCGATTGAAGTCCCTATAGGGGTAAAGGTGACCATTTCAGACAAGAATCTGGTTACCGTGAAGGGGAATCTGGGAGAATTGTATCAGCAGGTTGACCCAAAGATTACAATAAAACTGGAAGGGACTCAGCTTTTAGTACAGCGTAGCAGCAATGAACAGGATGACCGTGCAAAGCATGGACTTTACCGTTCTTTACTCGCCAATATGGTTAAAGGTGTCTCGGAAGGCTATACGACCGTGCAGGAGTTGATTGGCGTTGGATACAAAGCAACTGCCACCGGACAATTACTTGAACTTGCTCTTGGATACTCACACAATATCGTGATAGAACTTCCAAAAGAGATCATCCTGGAAACAACTGCTCAGAAAGGAAAGGCTAATACCATCATCCTGAAATCGTACGATAAACAACTTTTAGGACAGGTTGCCTCTAAAATCAGGTCGCTTCGTCCACCCGAGCCCTACAAAGGAAAAGGAATTCGCTTCTTAGGCGAAGAGATCAAGAAGAAAGCCGGTAAATCAGCAGCTTCATAGGACAATAATACATGGTAAGGGCGACTTGGCAGGTCGCCCCAACAGAAATAATAGGAAAATGGCAATTAAAGACAAAAAAGAACAAAGACGTTCAAGGATCAAAATGAGGATCCGGAAGATCGTTACGGGTACTGCAGAACGTCCCCGTTTAACGGTGTTCAGAAGCAACAAGGAGATCTATGTGCAGTTGATTGATGATTTGTCAGGAAATACACTGGCTGCAGCCTCTTCCCTTAACGAAGAGATCAACTCACAGAAGGTTACGAAGATGGAGCAATCCAAACTGGTTGGTAAAGCAATCGCTGAAAAAGCCAGTCAGGCAGGCATCGAGTCTGTTGTTTTCGATAGGAACGGATATTTATATCATGGTCGGGTAAAATCTCTGGCGGAAGCAGCCCGGGAAAGTGGCCTAAAATTTTAAATAGCTATGGCAAACGCTAATGTAAAAAGAGTAAAATCAAGCGAGATTGAGTTCAAAGATCGACTTGTCAACATCCAGCGGGTTACAAAGGTGACCAAAGGGGGGAGGACATTTAGTTTTTCAGCTATCGTTGTGGTAGGAAATGAGAATGGCGTCGTTGGATTTGGACTGGGGAAAGCAAAAGAGGTAACTGCAGCCATCGCTAAAGGAATCGATGATGCCAAGAAAAACCTCATTAAGGTCCCGATCCTGAAAGGGACAATTCCACACCAGCAGGAGGGGAAATACTCAGGTGCACTCGTTTTCCTGAAACCGGCAGCCCCTGGAACAGGAGTTATCGCCGGAGGTGCAATGCGTGCAGTTTTGGAAAGCGTTGGTGTGACCGATGTGCTCGCAAAATCAAAAGGCTCATCCAACCCGCACTCCGTCGTAAAAGCTACGATAAATGCTCTGGTCAAACTGCGCGATCCTTATACGATTGCCCAGCTCAGGGGAATTGATATGGAACGGGTTTTTAATGGATAATGTTATATATTAATAAACGCATCAGAGACGATGGCAAAAATTAAAATCACCCAGGTCCGCAGTAAAATAGGCAGACCCGAAAGGCAAAAGAGAACCCTTGAAGCCCTCGGACTGAGACGGATCCGTCATACGGTAGAGCATGAAGCTACACCTCAGATCCTAGGCATGGTAACTAAGGTCAGACATCTGGTCACAGTTGAAGAACTGGACTAATTACGAAACATCGAACGTAACAACGTATAAAATATAAACAATGGATTTAAGCAATCTAAAACCGGCTGAAGGTTCAACGAAGAAACCCAAAAGAATAGGACGCGGACAGGGATCGGGCAGGGGAGGAACATCTACCCGCGGACACAAAGGAGCCAAATCCCGTTCAGGATATTCCCATAAACCAGGGAATGAAGGAGGCCAAATGCCACTTGTCAGACGTGTTCCCAAGTTTGGATTTAAGAATATCAACAGGGTCGAATACAAAGGTATCAACGTTGATGCTTTGCAGTACCTTGCCGATAAGCTCAAGGTCACTGAAATCAATCTTGAACTATTGATTAATAATGGTTACGCCTCCAAGAAAGACAGGATAAAAATCCTGGGAAGAGGAGAATTGAAGACCAAACTCGATGTGACGGTTCACGCATTTTCCGCTACCGCGAAGAAGATTATTGAGGATAATGGAGGGAGTGCAAACACTATTTAATCTTTGTTGAATGAAAAAGCTGATACAAACCATCCGAAACATATGGAAGATTGAAGACCTGAGAAAGAGAATTCTCTACACTCTTGGGATTCTACTGATCTATCGTATGGGATCGTATGTGGTACTGCCCGGAGTGGACCCAACCATGCTGGCAAACCTTCAGAACCAGAGTAGTGAAGGCCTCTTGGGTCTGCTCAATATGTTCTCAGGAGGCGCATTTGCCAATGCATCTATCTTCGCTCTTGGGATCATGCCCTACATCTCAGCATCTATCGTCATGCAGCTGCTCGGACTGGCGATTCCCTATTTCCAGAAACTGCAGAAAGAGGGGGAAAGCGGTCGGAAAAAGATCAACCAGATCACACGTTACCTGACTGTGATCATCCTGATCTTCCAATCACCAGCATACATTGCAAACCTTGTATCCCAGATGCCGCCTGAAGGAATCATGCCTTTCGATGCCAGTGCCACGACACACTCTATCTTCTCTTTCTTTGGAATATCCTCGATCATTACACTTACCGCAGGATCTATGTTTATCATGTGGTTGGGAGAGAGAATTACCGATAAGGGGATTGGCAACGGAATCTCGCTGATCATCATGATCGGAATCATAGCACGATTGCCGTTTGCTCTCTTTGGAGAGTTGGTTTCACGGATGGAACAGCAGGGAGGTGGATTGGTTCTTTTCGTTGTTGAACTTGCATTCCTTGTCTTTGTAATCCTCATAACCATTTTACTGGTTCAGGGGACCCGCCGGATTCCGGTTCAATATGCAAAACGGATTGTTGGAAACAAACAGTATGGCGGAGTTCGCCAGTATATACCCTTAAAGGTCAATGCAGCCGGTGTAATGCCTATTATCTTTGCTCAGGCAATTATGTTTCTCCCGTTGACCCTGGCAGGGTTTGCCAACTCGGAAACACTTTCGGGAGTGGCACGGGTATTTACCGATTATACCAGCTTTTGGTACAATTTTGTCTTTTTTCTGATGATCATCTTCTTTACATATTTCTATACAGCTATTACGATTAATCCAACACAGATGGCAGAAGATATGAAGAAGAACGGTGGGTTCGTTCCAGGAGTTAAACCTGGGAAAAAGACGGCAGAGTTCATCGACAACATCATGTCAAGAATTACATTGCCGGGATCTATTTTTCTTGGTTTTGTAGCGATCATGCCTGCTTTAGTAGGCCTTGTTGGAGTTACTTCCCAATTTGCACAGTTCTATGGAGGCACATCGCTACTGATTCTTGTTGGTGTGGTTCTGGATACTTTGCAACAGATTGAAAGCCACCTCCTGATGAGACATTACGATGGGTTGACCAAATCGGGAAGGATTAAAGGCAGGTCGTCGTTCAGCATGGCCGGATAAATGAAATTGAAACCGGATGGTTGTTACGACGAACGAAGAGGTTGAACGGTTAAGAGAAAACGCGATCATTGTCAGCAAAACACTGGCAGAAGTCGCAAAGCATATAGAACCAGGCGTTAAAACGATAACGCTGGACAAGATAGCGGAAGAGTTTATCCGCAGTGAGGGAGCGGTTCCCGGGTTTAAAGGGTACCGTGGATTTCCTGGAACACTGTGCATCTCCATCAATGAAGAGGTGGTGCACGGCATCCCGGGAGAGAGAGTTCTTAAAAATGGTGATGTTGTTTCGATCGACTGTGGATGCATCAAACATGGTTTTTACGGTGATTCGGCTTATACCTTTCCGATTGGAGAGGTAAAACCCGAAGTGATGGATCTGCTCAGAAGAACCAAAACATCCCTTTTCAAGGCACTGGAGATGGCTCTGGCTGGGAAACGGGTAGGAGATATCAGCGCAGCAGTACAGGATTATGTTGAATCCTTTGGTTATTCAGTCGTTCGCGAGTTGGTTGGTCACGGCCTTGGAAGGCAGTTGCATGAAAAGCCTGATATTCCGAATTACGGAAGAAAGGGATCGGGAGCGAAATTGCAGGATGGACTGGTGATTTGCATAGAACCGATGATCAACCTGGGAACAAAAAATGTTGTTCAAGCTAGTGATGGGTGGACAATCCGAACTTCTGACAGGAAACCTTCTGCTCATTATGAGTTGACCGTAGTCGTGCGAAAGGAGGAACCGGATGTGCTCTCAACTTTCTCTTACGTTGAGGAGGTACTTGGATTAAATAAAATATAAAATGGCAAAGCAATCTTCAATCCAGCAGGATGGTACGGTCATCGAATCGCTTGGCAACGCCATGTTCAGGGTGGAACTCGAGAACGGACATGTGATCACAGCGCACATCTCCGGGAAAATGAGGATGCACTACATAAAAATATTACCGGGCGACAAGGTTAAAATAGAGATGTCACCCTATGATTTAACAAAAGGAAGAATAACGTTTAGATACCAATAGTAAAACGAGGTTACCATGAAAGTTAGAACATCGATCAAGAAACGTTCAGCCGATTGCAAAATCGTTCGTAGAAAGGGCGTGTTGTTTGTGATCAATAAGAAAAACCCTAGGTTTAAACAAAGACAAGGTTAACAATCATTATAAAAGAGTTCAATTATGGCCAGAATTGCAGGTATTGATTTACCCAAACAGAAACGGGGAGTGATCGGACTGACTTACATCTACGGGATTGGCAGAAGCAATGCGGAGAAGATCTTAACCATGGCTGGGGTGGATGTAAATAAAAAAGTTCAGGATTGGACTGACGATGAGCAGAATGCGATCCGTACCATTCTCAACGACCATTTCAAAGTGGAAGGAGCCGCCCGTTCTGAGATTCAGATGAACATCAAACGATTGATGGACATCGGATCCTATAGGGGAATCCGTCATCGTCTGGGACTTCCGGTCCGCGGACAGAGTACTAAAAATAACGCCCGTACCAGAAAGGGCAGAAAAAAGACAGTTGCCAACAAGAAGAAGGCAACGAAAAGTTAATTGTAGTTAGTAGAGTTTATGGCAAAGACTGAGAAAAGTTCAAAAAAACGGGTCGTGAAAGTCGATCCTATTGGAAGGGCATACGTAAACGCCTCTTTCAATAATCTGATTGTAACCCTCACAAACAATACCGGTCAGGTAATCTCCTGGTCATCTGCCGGAAAGATGGGATTCAGAGGATCTAAGAAGAATACGCCTTACGCTGCTCAAATGGCAGCGCAGGATGCCTCAAAAAAGGCATACGATGCCGGACTGAGGAAAGTCAAAGTTTATATTAAAGGCCCCGGTGCAGGGAGAGAGTCTGCTATCCGTACGATCCACACATCAGGAATTGAAGTGTCTGAGATTATGGATATCACTCCGTTGCCACACAATGGATGTCGCCCACCAAAGAGACGCCGTGTTTAAAAGAAAATGTTAAAAGATCTATTATAATAAAGAGTTATGGCTAGATATATTGGTCCAAAAACAAAGATTGCAAGAAAGTTCAGAGATCCGATCTATGGACCTGATAAGTATTACGAAAAGAAGAATTACCCTCCCGGAATGCACGGACAGTCGAGGCGTCGCCCAAAAACTTCTGAGTATGGAACTCAGTTGATGGAGAAGCAAAAAGCCAAGTACACGTATGGTATCCTGGAGCGTCAGTTCAGAAACACATTCAATAAAGCTGCCCGTAAAGGGGGAAAAACCGGAGAGGTTTTGCTCCAACTGATTGAGGCCCGTCTCGATAACGTGGTTTATCGTCTTGGGATTGCCCCAACCCGGAGCGGTGCCCGGCAATTGATTGCCCACAGGCATGTAACCGTCAATGGGAAGCTAGTCAATATCCCCAGTTTTGAAGTACATCCTGGTGATATTATTTCTGTAAGGGAACGTTCAAGATCTCTGGAAACAATTCTGAATTCGGTTGCCTCACGGTCGAATCAGTATCCGTGGTTGGAGTGGGATGTGAATACCCTCACCGGAAAGTTTATGAGCTTTCCGGAACGCGATCAGATTCCTGAAAACATCAAAGAACAGTTGATCGTAGAGTTGTACTCCAAATAATCTTAGTAAAAAAAATTAACCCCTAAAAAGGCAATATATGGCAATATTACCGTTTCAGAAGCCCGATAAAGTCATCATGGTAGAATCTGATGACAACCACGGAGTATTCGAGTTTCGTCCCCTCGAACCCGGTTTCGGGGTCACTATCGGAAATGCCCTCAGAAGAATTCTTCTCTCTTCTCTTGAAGGTCATGCAATCACCTCTATCAAGATTGAAGGAGTTGATCAGGAATTCTCTACCATCAAGGGAGTGATTGAGGATGTCACTGAGATTATCCTGAATTTGAAACAGGTTCGTTTCAAAAAACTGATTGAGTCTGAAAGCTCAGAAAAGGTAACTGTGATTATCGGCCAACAGAAAGAGTTTAAAGCGGGCGATATCAATAAGTTTCTATCCGTGTTTCAGGTACTGAATACCGACCTTGAAATCTGTCATATGGATCCTGGAGTGAAGCTTACGATTGAAATATCGATTGATAAGGGACGTGGATATGTTCCTGCAGAGGAAAATAAAACCCTTAGCTCCAGTTTGGGAAGGATCGCAATAGACTCGGTTCATACACCGATCAAGAATGTGACTTTCTACGTGGAAAATTTTCGGGTTGAGCAGAAAACTGACTATGAAAAGCTTGTTTTGGAGATCACCACTGATGGCTCGATCCTTCCTAAAAATGGATTGAAAGAGGCAGCAAGGGTTCTTATCCATCATTTCATGCTCTTCTCAGATGAAAAGATTACCCTCGATACCAACGAAAAAACTGTGACTGAGGAGTTCGATGAAACTTCATTGCATATCAGACAACTTCTCAAAACCAAGCTGGTTGATATGGACCTTTCAGTAAGAGCGCTCAATTGTTTAAAAGCTGCTGACGTTGAGACCCTGGGTGACCTTGTTGCATTTAATAAAAATGATCTCCTGAAGTTCAGGAATTTTGGGAAGAAGTCACTCACCGAGTTGGAAGAACTTGTTAAGACCAAGGGACTTGAGTTTGGTATGAATACGGCGAAATATAAATTAGATAAGGATTAATTGTAATGAGACATAAGAAGAAAATTAACCATCTTGGAAGAAAGAGTGAGCACAGGAAAGCGATGCTTTCCAACATGGCATCTTCATTGATCCTTCACAAGAGAATCACAACCACACTGGCAAAGGCAAAAGCCTTACGTTCCTATTTTGAGCCACTAATTACGAAAGCAAAAGAGGATTCTACGCATTCAAGAAGATTGGTATTTAGCCACTTGCAAAATAAGGAAGCAGTTTCAGAACTTTTTCGTGAGATCTCACAGAAGATTGGTGACAGGCCTGGTGGCTATACACGGATACTGAAAACGGGCCCACGGCTGGGCGATAATGCAGAAATGTGTATCATCGAACTTGTTGATTACAACGAATTGTTGTTGGGACAAAAAGAGGATCAGAAAGCCAAGAGCACCCGGAGACGTCGTAGTACTACAACAAAAAAGGACGAAGATGGTCCCGTATCGAAAGCTAAAGAGCCAAAGGCAGCTACTGCGCCGGTTGAAGAGGTGACAGAAGAGGTTACTCCTGAAGAGACTGAAACTGTCGTTGAGGTGACAGAAGAGGCTGTTCCAGAATTGACAGAAGAAACTGCTCCCGAAGTGTCTGAGGAAGAACCTAAAAAGGAAGAGTAATATGAGCCGGATACTCGCCATTCATGCCCGCCAGATCCTTGACTCCAGAGGTAATCCTACGATTGAAGTCGATGTAATTACCGAAAATGGAATATTGGGTAGGGCTGCTGTGCCTTCAGGCGCCTCGACTGGGATTCATGAAGCCGTTGAGTTACGTGATGGAGATAAGAAATTCTTTCTTGGGAAAGGGGTCCTTCAGGCAATTCATAATGTAAATAACATTCTTGCCTCTGAACTGGAGGGAATGTATGTTACCGATCAGGTCGAAATTGACCGAAAGATGATCGAACTTGATGGAACTTCCAATAAGTCTAAGTTGGGAGCCAATGCTATCCTGGGTGTCTCACTTGCTGTCGCAAAAGCAGCTGCCCAAACCACTTCGCAGGAACTATATCGTTATATAGGTGGAGTAGGAGCGAACACACTTCCTATTCCCATGATGAATATCCTGAACGGAGGTTCTCATGCTGATAATTCAATTGACTTTCAGGAGTTTATGATTATGCCGGTTGGAGCTTCTACCTTTTCTGAAGCAATCAGAATGGGATCTGAGGTGTTTCATCACCTGAAGGCTGTGCTGAAAAAAGGGAAGTACTCCACAAACGTAGGTGATGAAGGAGGGTTTGCCCCCAACCTAAAATCGAATGAAGAGGCCCTTACTGTCATTATGAAGGCTATCGAGAAGGCTGGATATAAAGCTGGAAAAGATATTTATATCGCACTTGACCCGGCCTCTTCAGAATATTATATCCCGGAAGAGAACTGTTATCATCTTAAAAAATCTACAGGAGAAAAACTCTCCCCTACTGAGATGGTAGCTTTCTGGAAAGATTGGGTAAACCGTTATCCTATTATCTCCATCGAAGACGGCATGGCTGAAGATGACTGGGAAGGCTGGAAATTAATGACCAAAGAACTTGGGAAAAAGATCCAGCTTGTGGGAGATGATATATTCGTTACGAATGTCGCACGCCTTGAAATGGGGATTGAAAAAGGTGTGGGAAACTCCATCCTCATTAAGGTTAATCAGATAGGAACACTCACTGAAACGATTGATGCCGTGAACATGGCATACCGTAATGGCTATACCGCAGTGATTAGTCATCGTTCAGGTGAAACAGAAGATACAACCATTGCCGATCTTGCAGTGGCCTTAAATACAGGTTTGATTAAAACCGGATCCGCCTGCAGAACCGATAGGATTGCAAAATACAACCAATTGCTAAGAATTGAGGAACAATTAGGTGACACTGCAATCTACCTCGGAAAGAACTTCAGGTTTGTGAAGTAGCAGAGATCCAATGATTTGTGAAAGTCCGCCTTATCAGGTGGGCTTTTTTTGTTGGAAAAATGTTGATATCTAATGTAGAATTCACTGGTTTCTTAGGAATTCGAGACATATATTTGAAGCGGCAAAGAAGCCTCTTTTTTATCCGGAAATCAATTTACGGCATGACCAGACCTATCTCTAAGATCTTGTTCATCTTTTTCCTTTTTGTTTTTCCGGTTTACCTATCTGCCCAAGCCAATCTGAAACTGGGGACTCGCTTTGGGGACAATTGGTTTATCGGGCTTTCTGGTGGCCCTACTTTCTTCTCTGGAGATCTCAATACCAACAGATTCTTACCTCAATCGGGAGACCTGACGTTTGCTGGTGCCTTTACTTTTGGCCGCCAGATCAGTAATGTTTTCTCCCTTCGAGGTCAAATACTCTATGGAAAGTTGGCAGGGAAGAAAGCAACCAGGCAGGATGGAACGCGTGTAGATACCAGTTTCAATACCACCGTTGTTGATTTCAATGTCAATACCATGATTAATTTCTCAAACTTGATTGGAGGATTCAATCCCAAGCGAGCTTTTTTTGTTTATGGAACAGTAGGGATAGGTGCGCTTTACTATCAAGCTACCCTCAGCGATCTGACCACCGGCTCGGTTTTACCTACCGGTAAACTGGCTGGAAAAGTTGCTGCCGTAATCCCTGTTGGAATTGGAGCCTATTACAGCATTGCAAACAAGGTTAATATCGGGCTTGAATATACCTTGCGAACCGTTACTTCTGATATGCTTGACGGGATTGATCAGGGATTTAAGATGGATATCTATAGCCTCATTTCCCTCAACGTGACGTTAAATCTGAATAAGGCCACCCGAAAGAAACCGGATGTGGTAGATTATAAAAAGGATGGCCCAATTATCCTGAATCTTCCAAAATGTGATCCTATTCCTCCGATGGCTAAAAACAATATGGGAATGGAGAGGCTGCCTTCTCCTCCGACCGTTGGACTCAACCTTGATAAGTATTACCTCTTTAAAGTACAGATTTTTGCTTTCGCTCAGAGAATCTATTCCCCTGAAACAATTAGAAAACGCTATAAAATCCCGATGCCTGTTGAGCGCGAATACAGCGATGGTCTCTATCGGTTCACTGTTGGCTCAACTGAATCTATTGCTGAGGCAAAAGATATACTTCAGCGGATGATGAATGCCGGCGTCAGCGATGCTTTTATCGTGGGCTACACAAGGGATGGAGAACGTACCTCTCTGAGGGATCTGAATTAATTTGATTCCTTCTTTACTTGCAGATTTGTTCGATGAAATTCAACGACTCCTGATCCAGAAGTCCGGTTCGGATTGCTTTTCTAAAATCATCACAAGCTTCATTTTGGTTTCCAAGGAAGAAATTTGCCAGGCCACGGTTGTAATAGACTGTCTTGAGAATGGAACTGTCAGCCTTGCCACTACCCATATATGCCAGGCAATAATCGAAGTCGGAAATAGCTCCCCGGTAATCAGACAATTTGAGTTTGGAAGCGCCCCTGTAGGAGTATATTGAAGGGATGATTGTGAGATCGGGCTTTAACTCCAAGGCTTTATCGAGATTCTGGACAGCCTCAGTATAACTACCGTTCTGGTATTTCCACATCCCTTCAAAATAGAGCCTCCGGTAATCACTGGTATTCGGCGTGGCCGAAGAGATTTCCATTGCGGTGGGTAAGATGGCTGGACCTGAATAGGTAAAATTCTTACAGTTGGCCCTGATATTTTCATCCATTCCGGCATCCTGTAACCCCATTTGGGTAGCTGTATTCCAATCCTGGCATGCTCCAGTCATGTCCTTAATGTTGAATTTGGCAACACCCCGATTATAAATCGTCGTAAGCCAGGCTGAGTAATACTCTCTTTCTGTCGGCTTCAGACTGATTGCCAAGTCATAATCTTTCATGGCTCCAGAATAGTCGCCCATCTGTTCCCTGGCATTTGCACGGTAAGCATATGTCATAAAAAACCGGTCGAAAGGGCAATATTTAGCTGCCTCTGTGAGATCTGAGATTGCCAGAGCGAAATCCCCTGCACGGTAGTGATAGACCCCCTGTTTGAACCAGTCTTCTCCCGTTTTTGGATCGGTTGTCGCAAGTGTTGGATTAATCTCATCATAGCGAATAAAGGCTCTGAATGTTGGGTAATCTGCTTCATAATAGCTGCTCCGGAATAGCTTGTCTCTGCTCTTCTCTTCCAGATAAGGGGTATAAAATTTCTTTTTATTCATGACTTGTATCAAACGGAAACGGGCAAGTTGTAACCCCTTTGCTTCAACTGGCCAAACCGCAATAAGGAGGTTATGGGCACAAATAGTTCCATTATCGAGGGTTTGTTGGATATTATATGCAATAGAGGAATTGAGAGTTTTCATGTCGTAGTCGATCAAGATCCCGCTGCAAAGAGCATCCATATTTAGGATATATGGCACATCCCAATCAACTTTGTTGGGCATTACCTCCTTTAATTTTGAAGCTTTAAATACAAAATAGTTTAGACCATCCTGCCAGTGCCAGAGTTCCATCAGAATAGGAAATTCATACCATCCGGTTTTATATTGGATAGTGAAGACGATATAGAGTTCATTTCTTACCATTACATCCCGGATCTCCAGGAGCTCAAAGTTGTTGCTGCCAAGTTTGTAATATGTCTTATTGCTTTTATTGAAGTCAGCAACTTTATAAGGGATTCGGTTCTGTGCCGAGATCCACTCTCCATTATTCTGCAGTGCATATCCAATCGCCTGCTCAAGGGAGGACTTCACTTCACTGATGATTGGCAGGTTCCCGATCGTTCGTTCCACGGGTTGCCCAAATAAAATTGAGGAAGTGAAGAGACTTACAAATAGAATTAGGATCTTTTTCATCAGCATCAGGATTGAACTTTTATCTGATTTATAACATTTAATAATAGATGTGACACGTGTATTATGTTTTTATTGAAAACCCCTACCACCTCATCCCAGGTAACTGCTGCTTCATCTGTTTTCCACGCATCGTAATCGGTCGAAAGAGCAACAGCAGCATAAGGTATCCCCGCTTCAAATGCTAGAACAGCTTCAGGAGCAATACTCATGTTGATGATGTCCGCTCCAAGTAATCGGAACATCTGCGACTCAGCTCTGGTTGAAAAACGCGGACCTTCAATTGTCACAACTGTCCCTCGTGCATGAACCGGTAGGCCAAGCTCCTGTGCACTCTCCAAAAGCAACCCCCTGAGATAAGCAGAAAAGGGGTCAGCCATCGGAACATGTATTGCATTGCCCAGCTCAAACTCTTCATAAAAAGTCAGATGCCTTCGCCGGGTGAAATCAATGAATTGGTCGGGTATCACAAAATCTCCCCGGTGAATTTCTTCTCTTAAGCTACCACATGCTGTCGTTGCAAGAATGTATGAACAGTTCAGTTCCTTGAAAGCAGATATGTTGGCCCGGTTGTTTACCTGTGAAGGAGGAATAGTATGCTCCCTGCCATGACGGGAAAGAATCACAACTTCACAAGGGCCAATTTGACCGGTATACAACGAGGAACTTGGAGGACCATAGGGTGTAGAAACATTAATTTCACGTGCGTTTTCAATTATATTCAGTTTCTCAAGCCCCGAGCCTCCAACCAGACCCACTCTCACCATACATTGATTTTTGTAGCGAATATACTGGAAAAGCAGCCAGATTCCCCGGAATTGTTGGATTCTTAATAACAAATACCAAGTAGTTTTTAACAATCCTATGAATGTCGCTTACGGGATTCCAAAATAAAGCAGTAATTTTGAAACATATTTAAAAAGGTTTCTATGTCGATTCAATATATTGGAGAACATCTTCTTGCAGGCCAATTCGGACAGGCCCTTTTGTGGGTTAGTTTCCTCTCAGCACTCCTTGCAACTATCTTTTATTTTCGCCTTCTTTCCTCAAAAAAAGAGCGAACTATTATGTGGCAACGGAGTGCCAGGAGTTTTTATTTTCTTCACGCACTTTCCCTTATCGGTGTTGCAGTCGTCCTCTATTACCTGATTTTTAATCATTATTTTGAATATTCGTATATATGGCAGTACTCTTCGCGCGATCTGCCAGTGAAATATATCATCTCTTGTTTCTGGGCAGGGCAGGAGGGAAGCTTCCTGGTATGGGCCCTTTTCCAGGCTCTTGTTGGATTGGTTGTTATACGAACAGCCAAAGATTGGGAGCCGGGAGTAATGGTGTTTTTCGCTCTATCTCAGGTGTTTGTAACAAGTATGATGCTTGGTGTCTCCTTTGGCAACTGGGAAATCGGAACATCTCCTTTCAGGCTTCTTCGTGATACTGTTGATTCCATTCAAGGCACCATATTTGAAAATGCCAATTACCTCACCACCTCTCTTGCCGATGGCAATGGGTTGAATCCCTTACTTGAAAATATCTGGATGACGATCCATCCTCCTATTCTATTCCTTGGTTATGCCCTTGCCCTCGTGCCTTTCAGCTATGCCATGGCTGCACTGGTGAGGAAAGAGTTTAACTCCTGGATAAAGATTGTCTTGCCATGGACCCTTCTTTCGTTATTACTGCTAGGGGCCGGCATCCTACTTGGTGGCGCCTGGGCATATGTATCTCTCACGTTTGGAGGATTCTGGGCCTGGGACCCGGTAGAAAATTCATCCCTCGTTCCCTGGATGACACTGGTAGCAGCATTACATTTTATGCTGGTCTCCCGGAAGCAGAATCATGCCTTAATTGCGGCTTTTATTTTTTCTACCCTCTCCTATATCCTTATCCTCTTTGCTACCTACCTTACCAGGAGTGGCGTATTGTCTGAAACTTCAGCCCACTCCTTTGGCGACAACGGAATGGCGACCCAACTGGTATTGTTCCTGTTAACATTCCTGGTGCTTGCTGTCGGGCTTATTTTCCGTAACAGAAGTCAGCTTAAACTAAAACGTAAAGAACTACTCCTTTCAAGAGAATTCTGGATGTTCATTGGTTCTCTGATCATTGTCCTTTCGGCTTTTCAAATCATGTTCACCACCTCTATTCCTGTGTTCAATGCCATTTTCGGGACAAACTTTGCTCCACCTACAAATGCAGTTGGTTTTTACAACCGCTGGCAAACTCCTTATGCTCTTCTGATCGCCGGTTTTATTGGTTTTAGTCAGTTCCTTAACTTCGACAGGAATGATACCAGTGCCTTTTTACGCAAAGTGATTATCCCTCTCGTAATTTCAATAGGATTGACAATCCTGTTTATCGTAAATGGAGTGGTTCGAAGCGGAAGTTACATTCTCTTCCTCTTTTTCATCTGGTTTGCCCTGACAGCCTCATTGATGAATCTGATCTTTACAACCTCAAAGTCCAGGAACCTTCCAGCAATTATAACCCACATAGGATTTGTCATTTTTTTACTTGGTGTACTCATCACCTTCTCTAATTCCAAGATCATCTCATCCAATACCTCTGGTTTCGATCTCGGAGATTTACGTGCAAACAAAGAGAATCTGTTACTGATGAAAAGTGATACAACCTATATGGGGGGATTCTATATCACTTATGTTGACGCTGTTAAAAACGGGAACACCACAACCTATCAGGTCGATTTTCTTAATCGTGTGAAAGGTGAATACTCCTATCAATTCAGTCTCTACCCATCAGTAAACAGTCATCCGCGCATGGGTGCTGTGTACAATCCAGATACCAGGAATTTTATCCTTCGCGACTATTATATGTACATCGCTTCGGTTGGGAGCACATCCGATTACATCGTCATTAAAGCAATATTAAATCCCTACATCAACGTGCTCTGGCTGGGAACTATGGTGATGCTGTTTGGTTTTACCTGGGCGCTGATAAGAAGAGTTCGCAGTTAGTAATACTTGATCTCTTTTACTCTTCCGGCGCGGTCATAGAATGTCCATTTCCCGGTGCGGTATCCATTTGTAAAATAGCCATCGATGTACTTTCCCATGGTGCCCTCTTTGTACCATTTGACAACTGGTCCTGTATAGGGTTGCCCCTGGTAATACTTTATCGGTCCACCGGTAAGCATGTCCCAGTTTACCGCTTTGGGTTTCGGAGGTTCGACCTCTTTTGGTTTCTCTTTTTCGTTTCCGATCGTTCCACCAAGAGATGACTTGGATGCGCTACTTTCAGGTGCAACAGATCCTTTTGAACCGGCACTGCTTTCCATTGTGCTTTCATTTGAAAGGCCTTCTTCCTCTGGTCTGGCTCCTTCATGTCCCAGACGGTTGCCGAGTTTGTAGATCTCCTGATCGTCCTGTTCCCCATTTTCGGCCCAGTAGGACCAGGTTCCCTCTTTCAGCCCATCTCTATAAATACCCTCCATCTCCTTTTGCCCGTTTGCGTAATAATAGATCCACAGGCCCTCTTTTAATCCATTTTTTACCTCTCCTTCAAACTCCACTTTTCCTGCCACATATGAGATAATCTCTCCTGTAAATGGCTCTTTGTCATTCACAAGATAAAATAATCCATTACGATCCTGGAGTTGATCGAAGTTGACTTTTTTAGTGACGCATGAACTGAAAACCAGGATAATACCTGCGAGGATGAGAAATTTTTTCATAGCGATGCGATTAATTTTATCCAAAGCTATAAAATTTTAACAAATCAAATGGCATGAAAAAGACTATTTCTCCTTGTCTTTAAGCATAGGAACGAATCGAAATGCTCCATGTTCACTTTTTTGATATCCTCCATCTGCAGTCTTTATCAGGACAGTCATGGTTTGAACATCGTCGGGCCCAAGTGGGATCACCATGATGCCTCCTGGCTTGAGTTGTTCTACCAGCATGTCAGGAATTGCAGGAGCTGCGGCAGTGATAAGTATTCTGTCGAAAGGGGCATATGCCGGCAATCCTTTATATCCGTCACCAAAAAAAGTTTTTACGGAGTGATACCCCAGGGTAGGAAGGAGCTGGCTGGTTTTGGTATAGAGTGTCTTATGTCGTTCAATGGTAAAAACTTTGGCCCCCATCTCAGCCAGAATAGCTGCCTGATATCCCGATCCGGTCCCAATCTCAAGAACCCTGGTTCCTTTACTGACATCCAGTAACATGCTTTGAAAAGCTACGGTGTAAGGTTGGGAGATGGTTTGTCCGGCTCCAATTGGGAAAGGTTTATCCTCATATGCATACTCCAGAAAGGAGGAGTCAAAGAAAAAATGGCGGGGAAGTTTCTCGATAGCTATAAGGACATTCTGTGCTTTAATCCCCTTTCTCCGGAGTGTCTCCACAAGTTGCTTTCGAAGCCCTTTGTGGCGAAATGAATCAATCATCGTTGCAGGTTTGTTCATTGATTGCAGGTATGGGGATGCATTTTTTGGCGAAAATACTAAATTCAATCAGCACAAAGGCTTACTTTTGTAAAAAGTTATCGGATCAGATATGTTAAAAATTGGTGTTTTAGGAGCAGGTCACCTTGGGAAAATTCACATCAGGTGTATCAAAGATATTCCAGGATTTGATCTGGTAGGATTTTACGATCCCAATCCGGAGATCGCTGTCCAGGTTGAGACAGAGTTTCAGATTAAGAATTTTGGAACACTGGATGAACTCGTGGATGCAGTAGATGTAGTGGATATTGTAACTCCAACTGTATCCCATTTTGAGTGTGCTTCCAAGTCGCTTAAGAAATACAAGCACGTATTTATAGAGAAGCCCATTGTAACCACCCTGCAGCAGGCTCGTGAATTGATTAAGATTGCCGGGGAGGCAAATGTGAAAGTGCAGGTGGGTCATGTCGAGAGGTTCAATCCGGCCTTCCTGGCTGTTGAACCCTATTTCAACAAACCTATGTTTATCGAGAGCCATCGTTTGGCCCAGTTCAATCCAAGAGGCACAGATGTCCCTGTGATACTGGATCTGATGATTCATGACATTGATATTATTCTTAGCGTGGTGAAAGCTAATATACGTAAGATCTCTGCCAGCGGGGTTTCTATTGTAAGCGATACACCCGACATAGCCAATGCACGTATTGAATTTGACAATGGATGTGTAGCCAACCTTACTGCATCAAGGATATCACTTAAGAATATGCGGAAATCACGATTCTTTCAGAAGGATACCTATATTTCTGTCGATTTTCTAAATAAAGAGGTTGAGGTTGTACGGATTCAGAATGCTGACCCAACGAGCAAATCTCAAGCCCTGTTTACCCTGGATCTTGGTCCCGAAAAAGGGGTGAAGCAGATTTTTTTCAATAAACCGGAAGTCAAATCCCTGAATGCGATTAAAGCCGAACTCGAAAGTTTTCATTCTGCTATCGTCAACAATACCATACCGCCTGTTACCATTAGCGATGGTTACAGCGCACTCGATGTGGCTTACCAGATCATAGAAAAGATCAACCAATCGGCTGTCAACCTATAAAATCAACACCTCTGAGTATGTTGATTTCTTTTCAATAGTAACAGTACAATATATCCTCCAACTGCCCGTTACCAAAATACTGAAAGAACCAATTGTCATTTATGAACATTCGGATATTTCCCATCTCTTTTTATATTGCTCTTATCGCTATTCTGATTACCTCCTGCGAAAAATTCAAAGGTGACCAGGAAGTACCGGCCTATGTTACCATCGATTCAATTTATTTGACTACCAGCCCTTCTGTTCAGGGATCGGCATCAGCGAGTATTGTTGATGCGTGGGTATACCTTGACGATGACCTGATTGGTGCATTTCAGCTACCGGCAAGGTTTCCTGTTCTTGCCCGGGGAACACATAATTTGAAAATACTTTCTGGGATCAAATTAAATGGGATTGCCGCCACCCGGACGACTTATCCGTTCTTTGCCCCTATTGAATTAACAGCCAACTTCGCCGAGCTAGACACCACAGCTGTTGGAATACAAAAGACCAACTACCAGTCATCCACTATATTTGACCTGATTGAAGGGTTTGAAGGCATCACTATTGCGTTGGATACAACAACCCGAAGTGATGTGGGTCTGGATCTTACTGCCCCTGGTGATTCACTGACATTTGAAGGAAGCCATTCGGGAATTGTTCAGATGGATACATTGAACGAGCTTTTTGAATGCGTCAATAACAAAGATTTCACTATCCCCTTTGCACAGGTGTTTTTAGAGATGAATTTCCGAACCAACAGAGTGTTTGTCGTCGGAATATATCTCTATGGGGCGACTTCGATCCAGCAGGTTCCGGTTATTTACCTGAATCCCACCGGAGATCAATGGAAAAAGATCTATATCGATCTTACAAACAGCCTGAATGCATACCCCGGTATGCAGAAGTTCAGGATCTTTATCTCAGCGATTCAATCTACTCCAGAACCCGCTGCCCTCATACTTTTTGATAACATTAAGGTGGTAACCAGAACTGTAGAATAATGAACAGGAGACTTCAGGTATTTAAGTATGTGATAGCTGATTATTTCGCCGCACTTATCGCCTGGTTTTTCTTCTTCTGCTACCGTAAAATGGTTGTAAATCCTGGCGTTTTTCAACAGCCGGATATCATCTTTACCGACAATAAACTCTATATTGGTCTTGCAGTCATTCCATTGCTGTGGCTGATCTTTTATGTGTTGATAGGAACCTATCGGAAAATTTTCAGGAAGGGGAGACTTCGTGAATTCGGAATTACAGTTCTTACAACAGCTATTGGGGTTACTGTCATATTCTTCAGCCTCATTCTCGATGATGTGATCATCACCAACCGGACCTATTTGCATTTCTATTTCGCTCTTTTCTTCCTTCACCTCTTCTTTACAGCTTCCCTCAGACTTTATCTTACTTCTCGAACAGCATATAAGATTCATCATAAACTAATTGGGTTTAACACCATCATCGTGGGTAGCAACGGAAATGCCATCTCTATCTATAAGGACATTGAAAATCAGGAAGAGTCATCAGGGAATAATTTTGTGGGTTTTGTCAACGCACAAACATACAAAACCTACAAGTTGGGGGAGTTTTTACCACATCTTGGCGAACTGAAAGATCTGCACCGGATCGTAACGGAATATCAAGTGGAAGAGGTAATCATTGCTATTGAACATTCTGAAAATCATACAGTTGAAAAAATCATTACCGCGCTTGAGGATACCGATGTTGTGATCAAGATTATCCCGGTTATGCAGGATATCCTGATGGGTTCAGTGAAAACCACCTCTATCTTCCATGCCCCACTCATCCAGATATTTCCCGATCTGATGCCCGATTGGCAGATGTCGCTGAAACGGATTTTTGATATTTGTGTTTCTGCCATCTGCCTGGTCATCCTTTCGCCCATCATGTTGATCACGGCTATTGCTGTTAAGACTACCTCGCCCGGCGGCGTTTTGTTTTCTCAGGTACGCGTCGGGTTAAAAGGGCATAAGTTCGTTATGCATAAGTTCCGAACGATGTATCAGGATGCGGAACAGGATGGTCCTCAGCTCTCTTCAGAGAACGATCCACGGATTACACGTGTTGGCAGATTTCTCAGGAAAGTGAGGATCGATGAGATTCCTCAGTTTTATACGGTACTGAAAGGGGATATGAGTATTGTTGGTCCACGTCCCGAACGACAGTACTATATCGATCTGATCATTGAACGTGCTCCTCATTACCGACTGCTTCATAAAGTAAAACCTGGTATTACTTCATGGGGCCAGGTAAAATATGGCTATGCTGAGAACGTAGATGAGATGGTGGACCGACTGAAGTTTGATATCTTATATATTGAGAACATGTCTCTTGCTATGGACTTCAAGATAATGATATATACTGTGTTAATCATTCTTCAGGGGCGAGGAAAGTAGAATATCCCCAAGCAGACTCATCACCTCTCCAGCTTTTCCCTTTAAAAAAATATCAGTAATCCCGTTTGTATAATTTGATTCTTCGGGATTAATCTCGATGATCTTAGCTCCATTCTGCTTTGCCATGGGAGGAATCTGATTGGCTGGCATCACCTCTCCTGTAGAGCCGATAATCATGAATATATCTGATTTGCCAGCGGCATCATAGGCAGCAATCATAGGCTCCTGTGGGATCGGTTCACCAAAGAAGACAAAATCAGGCTTCAGTAACCCCTGGCAATCCGGACATCGCGGAGGAAGTTCTTTCAGGCTGATCTCCCCGTACGGAAACGCACTCAAACAGGCAAGGCAGACCAGTGTCATGGAGTTTCCGTGAAATTCATAAACCTGGGTGCTTCCGGCCTCCTGATGCAGGTTGTCAATATTCTGTGTGATAATCCTGTGCAGCATTCCCTCTCTCTCCATTTCAGCCAGCATGAGATGAGCACTATTGGGAATAGCTTTTCCAAAGAAATCATAAAAAATCTGTTTGATCACTTTCCACGACTCTTCTGGTTGCGAGAGAAAAAAACCAATCTCCAGATACCTTGGATCATATTTGTTCCAGAGGCCTTCCTCCCCACGAAATGGAGGGATCCCACTCTCTACAGAGATGCCTGCCCCCGTAAAAGCTGTGGTAAATTTTGAATTTCGTAACAGGATTGCTGCTTCCTGAACCGCTTGTTCCAGGTTATAACTCACTGATCTATGGAATTAAAGTGTGCTGGTTTTAAAGAATTGGGTAAATTTACAGCAAATTCAGAACATATGAAACAGATTCTCCTTATCCTTTTGGCCATAATATCTTTCCATTTTTCTGGCTCCCCTGCAGAAAAGCAAAAAGTATATAAAATAAAAATCGGTATATCGGAAGAGCCACCATTTGTGATCTTCGATAGTAATAGGGTTCTGGGTATTTCGATGGATTTATGGAGAGATGTTTCAGATAGTTTAGATATTAAGTACGAGCTTATCAAGTTCTCAAACTATATAGACCTGATGAAATCGTTGAAGAGAGGAGGAATAGACATGACAATCAACCCAGTCACTCTGACCGATAACCGCCTGATAAATTTTCGCATGTCTATCCCATTTTACACCTCCAGGCTTGGACTGGCGCAGCGATCCAAGTATCAGATTCCTCTGATCTCCTCTTTGCTGCCGTTGCTGAACTGGCGAACCCTCAAACTGGTCCTTTTGCTCTGCTCGGTGGTATTTGTCTTTGCTTTTCTTATCTGGATGGCAGAGAAACGGAAGAATACCGATCAATTCAGAAAAGGGCATAAAGGGATCGGCGATGGGATCTGGTGGGCTTTTGTTACCTTGACAACTGTTGGTTACGGGGACAAAGTGCCCAAGACAAAACTGGGAAAAACCCTGACAATCATTTGGATGTTCTACGCGATTACTCTATTATTTATCTTCACTGCGGAGGTCTCGTCCGAACTTACTGTTACTAAGCTTCAGGGCAATTTATCAACCATTGAAGATTTGCGGAAGATGAAGCTGGGGACACTCGAACAAACAGGTTTTTCCTCTTTTTGCCGGATTAACCGAATTCAATACACGCCATTTACTGATTTTTCGGCGGGGCTTAAGGCAATCGATGAAAAACAGATCGAAGCTTTTGTCGGGGATGTCGCTTCCCTGGAGTACCTATTCGACAAATATAAGTTGGGGAAAGACCTGGTGATAATTCCAAGCACCCTGAATGAACAATATTTTTGTTTTGCTGCTAACCACGCGCACAACTACCTGATTGACCGGATTAATCCAATCATCCTGAATATCACGGAAAGCACCGAATGGGTCGAGATTCTTTACAAGAATGGGATTAACCAGTAGCCTCTATTTTAGCCAGCGGTCAAGCCAATTAAAGAAAGTCCGCTGCCAGAGAATTCCATTTTGTGGTTTAAGTACCCAGTGGTTCTCATCCGGGAAATAGAGAAATTCAGCCGGGACCCCTTTCAGTATTGCTGCATTGAAAGCAGTCATCCCCTGTGTGAACACCACCCTGTAATCAAGTTCCCCATGAATGATTAAAATCGGAGTATCCCAGTTTTGAACAAACTTATGCGGCGAATGGGCATAAACCTCCTGTGCCACTTTGTTCGACTTATCCCAGAAAGCTCCACCTTTATCCCAGTTCTCAAACCACATCTCTTCTGTTTCCAAGTATTGTGCCTCTTCATTGAAGATGCCGTCGTGGGCTATGAATGCCTTAAACCTTCCCTGGTGGATGCCTGCCAGGTAATAGACAGCATACCCGCCGGCACTTGCACCGATAGCTCCCAACCGGGTCTCATCAATAAATGGCTCTTTTGCCAGTACATCAATGGCAGTAAGGTAGTCCTGCATGCTCTTCCCATGATAATCGCCACTGATCTGCTCCTGCCATGCCTGCCCGAATCCTGAACACCCCCTGCGGGCAGGTGCAACGATGATGTAGTCATTGGCAGCCATGATCTGGTAGTTCCAGCGGTAATGAAAACTCTGGCTGAGAGGACCCTGAGGACCACCTTTGCAATAAAGAATAGCCGGATATTTTTTCGTGGGATCAAAATTGGGAGGATAGATCACAAAGACCTGCATGTCGAGATTGTCATGTGTTTTGATCCATCTCTCTTCCACCTTACCCATGGTTAGCTGAGACAGTAACTCTTTATTCGTAAATGTGATCTGCGAGGCATCACCTGTTTCGGGATCAATGGCGAACAATTCGGTTGGCAGCGACATAGTCTGTTTTGCTGAGATCAGTTTTCCGTCTGCTGGGACTACGTTTCTGTAGTCCTGTAATCCTTCAGTGATCTGTTTGATCGTTCGGGCCCCAAGGTCGTACTTATATACCTGAAAAGCGCCATGCCAGTCACTGGTGAAATAGATATTCTTGCTGTTAGCATCCCATGCAAGGCTGCCGGCATTCTGGTCAAATCCCTTCGTGGCATAGGTTTTTTCCCACGTTGAAGTGTTTACGACGAAGAGACGGTTCTGGTCCGATTCATACCCATCCCGCTCCATGCTTTCCCACGCGATGTAATTTCCATCAGGAGAGTATAAGGGGGATACGTCGAACCCCATCATCCCCTGGGTCATATTGGTCGCTTCTCCAGTTTCCAGGGTATAAAGATAGATGTCGGAATTGGTAGAGAGAGTGGCTGCCTTGCCAACCATCTTCTGACAGGTATAGGCAATGACTTTGCTGTCGGGACTCCAGTTGACCTGCTCAATGCCTCCGAAAGGCTTCAATGGCGACTGGTAAGGTTCTCCAGGCATGATATCAGTGTCGCCCCATACCTTTATTCCATCGTAGTTCGCATAGAACACATGACTGTACGAATCCACCCAACTGTCCCAGTGACGGTAAAGTAAATCATCCATAATACGGCCAGATGCCTTTGGGAGTCCTTCATAAAGATCCTGGAATTTATTCTCCAGGTATACCTCTTTTGTATAGAGGATCATGGTTTGATCAGGAGAGTATTTAAACCCGGTTATCCCATCGTCAATATTTGTGATTTGAATATGTTCGGAACCATCCGGGTTCATTTCCCATAGTTGCACCGATCCGCTTTCAGAAGAGAGGAATCCAATCTTTTTTCCGTCAGGGCGCCATAATTCGTTGAATTCACTTTTTGGAGAGTGAGTCAGTTGTTTGTAATCTTCACCATTTACAGATACAGAGTATAGTTCCCTGTTTCCTTTGTTCTGTTCAATAGAATAGTAGGAAACCCCATAGAGGATGGTTTGTCCATTGGGGGAGACCTCAGGACCGCTTACCCTTCCAAAAGACCAGAGCACTTCGGGTGTCATCAGGTTACTAGTGAGGGTCAGGTTTTGTTTTTCGATCAATGGGGCAACTTCACCTTTTTGACCCGATGGTGTGCAGGCAGCAAGTCCCGCTAATGCCGCAATCAGCAGCAAAGAGAATGTGTTTTTCATGTGAATTGGTTTATGAACTTTTCAATGGATTTACCAGGTAAGTGGTAAAATTAAGAAAAAAGATCACAACTTCCGCATGGCCACAAGTATTGATTCCATGGTGCTGCTTGCTTACTTCACGCCGTCCAGGCCGGAACTGCTCATTTGGTAAAGCTTTGAATTGTCAAGGAATCTTGTATAGTATGAATATTCATCCTCGATGCGCCACTCTCCCTGACTTAGTTCTACATATTTCCCTTCAGGAATTTTGATGGTGACCATGATCTTTTGACCTCTCCAGCAATCATCCTGCGGAAATGTCCCCACGTGATCGAGAAAGAGCGTGTCGCCCGATTGCCCGAGGTTGTAGTGAACCATGCTAAGACGGGTTTTGGCTTCAAAGGAAGATTTTCCCCTTGCATAGCCACGCCTGATCACCTCTACCTGATCCCCTTTTGCCTGTTCGACCCTGATTGAGGGTGCCAGGTATACGTGACTCTCCTGATCGGTGTACAGGGTTACGTTATCAAACACTTCGTAGGCATCCAGTGAAATCTCATCAATGGGCCCCCAATCGGAATAACTGAGATAGATGGTATCTGACGCAGGTTGTACAATCTCGATTCGCAGCTGATCTGATGCATCTGCCTTTACCAGGTTGTATATTTTAAACGAGTAAAATACTCCGATCACCAGTCCAATCAGCCAGATGTTAAAAAGTGTAATTCCAACATACTTAATCCCTTCAAACCGGAAGATCAATTTTATCCCGGAATAAAGGATCAGAAATATCGGGATGCCAAAGAGAATCAGTATGGAAGCCTGGATAAAGAAAGGATTGAAGGAGCATCCCAGAATAAGATTAAGCAATGATGGGAAGGACATGATCAGAACGTCGGTATCGAGCAGGATTGAACCACCCCAGCCGAATACGAGAGCCAGGAATGCGATGAAGAAACTAATTCCTACCAACACAAGTGTAATTCCTATTATTATTAGCAGGATTCTTCCAAAAACTCTCAGCACCTCCATGACACATTTCAGCATCTGTTCAATAGGAGAGGGGGATGCTCCGCTACGCCGGAGATTCTGTTTCGTTGTCTCTGTCAGGTTCTTAAGCTGGTCTTTGAGTGAACTAACCTCTTCCTGGATAGACTTTTCAATGTTGGAGATGTTAACTTTCTCTCCTCGCATCTCCAGTTTCTCAGTGGTTGTGTTTGCCTCAGGTATCACTACCCAGAGAATCAGGTAGAGCAAAGCTCCAAAACCACCCACAAATACGCTGATAATAAATAGGATCCGGATGATGACCGGGTCCCAGTGCAGGTAAGCTCCGATACCCCCGCAAACACCACCTATGATTTTATTGTCAGGGTCTCTGTAAAACCTTTTTCCACTAGTGCTTGTTTTTATGGAAGGAGCAGTTTCCCCAGAGCTATCTTCATCGGCGAACTGACTGGGCTGTCCCATCACCACGATGACTTCATTCACGTCCTGGATGGAGATTACCTGCTTTGCCTGACCAAGCTTTTCCTGCAGGAGTTCGGCGATGCGCGCTTCTATATCATCAATGATATCGTTACTTCCATCAACCGATTGAAAATGTTTCTTTAGGCTCTCCAGGTAATTGTTTAGTTTTGTATATGCATCCTCGTCGATATGGAAGATGATCCCACTGACATTGATATT
>CAZXQU010000034.1:26017-30078 GCA_964642545.1 uncultured Prolixibacteraceae bacterium
TTTACCGATGTCGGTGATCTGAAAATACTTTCGGGGTGGCCCCGAATTGGACTCTTCCCACCGGTAAGTGGTGAGACCATCATTTTTTAACCTTGTTAGCAAAGGATACAATGTTCCTTCTACGATGATCAGTTTGGCCTCTTTCAACTTCTCGATGATGTCGGAGGCGTATGCGTCCTGCTCGGCAATAATTGAGAGAATACAGAGTTCAAGGACTCCTTTGCGCATCTGGGCTTTTTGATTTTCGATATTCATGCGGCAAATATAATACATAAAAATGTACTATGCAATACAAAGTACTAAAAAGTTATTAACAATATTTTATAGCATAGTAGTGTGAGAAGTGAAATAGTGAAATAGTGAAAAGCGAGAAGCGAAATGGTGATGAAGGGATGAAGGGATGAGGGGAAAAATTCGTAAATCGAAAATCGAATCATCCGGAGATCAAACCGATCGTAATGATGTGGTCAGGACTATTTAGTCGGTTTCACGGTCATCAGGGGTTGCTTGAGCCCTTTTGCTTCCTTCAGGTAGGCTTTTACTGATCCGACCAGGATTTTTGCCTCTATATAAATAGGTATCTTGTTTGGATCATCACTCACCCACACAAACATTTCCTGACCTTTGGTAAATATCGTTCCCTCGATCATTTTGGCAGAGAACTTATTACATGGGTATAATGTACCGTCGGGGTGTTCAATAATCTCCTTGTCGTTGCGCCTGACACTTATAGTGTAAATACCATCATCAAGGGCAACATTCACTGGGATGGAGTCACCGTTTTGAATTGAATCGAGATTCAAGGAGCGTACGTAATAGACAGATGCCAGCATGTCGTATGTGCATTGAGCCATGCTGAAGGTGTCGACGGTCATAGGAGTATCGTTTATCTTGAGGTTGCTGAAAATGAGTCTTCTGGAGTAGTCGAACCACGATTTGTTTTGCATTTGAAAGCCCCCTTCATAAATATATCGCTGAAATTCGATCGTCTGAAGGTTGGTTGTGTCAAGCCAGGTCTCATACGTATCCCGTACCTTAAAAAGAAAATCATACGACTTAAATGTCCGTCCTGTACTGATGAGATGCCAGGCGGGCTTCTCCTGTTTTAACTCAAGTTTTGTTTTAAAAGTAACAATTCCTGCATCTACCCATATAGGACCCCAGTTATAGGATACGATATAGGTGATCTCTTCGCCATTAATAAACGCATCATCTGATGTTGTACATTGACTATAGGAGATTAAGGGGAGTAAAGATCCAAGCCAGAGGCAAGTCATTAAAACAAACAGAAAAAAGGGACGATCACATTGCACTAAATATAATTTAGAATTGTACAATGTTACTGAAAATATTACCTTTATTATAATTATTCTCGATTATAACATGATCTAATACACGATGCCTATTATATAATCCAACATGAATAATCCGATTCCATACCTGCCTCAAACATTTCAAAAGATTATTTCTTTCCTGAAAACGAGGAAGATACACCCAAGAGTTGTTTTTTTTACGTTGGGGATTCTTGCAACTCTATGGTTTTTAATTCGTGTAATCCCAAAGCCCAGCAGGGCAGGGTATCCTTGCATGCAAGCAACAGCTCCGTTTATGTCAGGATTTATCCTGTACATGGTGAGTTTGGGAGGGACGGTTCTAGCACTGAAGCGCTTCAAGCATTACCTCATTGCACCAAATTTCATCGTTGCGTCTCTTCTGCTTATAGCTGCAACGATCCTCTACCTCTTTTCCAATACCTTATTGCAACCAGCTTCTTTTGCTAATCAGTCTGTGGTCAAAGCTGGTGAGTTCCCCCCGAATGCCCCGATAGGAATAGCACAGGGAATTTTCCCTGGTCGGGTTACATGGATGTGGGATCCGGATGCCACCAATGAAAACTGTACCAACACTTCAAACAATGACGGAGTAATTGATGCAGGAGATGATGCCTGGTTCATGGAAAAAAACAATAATGCGACGAAGATCGATAGCATGATCATCAAGTCGTTGCTTTCGCTTACCGGGGCAACGGGGACATCTGAGGCATGGGATCTGATCTTCAGGAAGTATAATATAAATAACGGATACGGGGATATAGGCTATACTGCAGGACAGAAGATACTTCTTAAGTTGAATGCCACATCTGCTTACGGAGGAATTGCAACAGGAAAGTATTATGCCAATTTAAGTCGTTCCGATAACCTTTCAGTGAATGTATTTACTGCTGAAACTAATCCATACATTGTTTTGTCTATGCTCCATCAACTGGTAACTCATGCCGGAGTGCCTCCAAATATGATCTACATTGGCGATCCGGCCCGGAATATCTACAAGGAGTTTTATGATCTCTGGCATGATGAATTTCCTGATGTAAACTACCTTGGCAACAACCTTATCCATCCTGAATTGGATATCGTTAGTCTGGGAAGAACACCAGTAGTCAGAACCAATGAAGATAAGGTATTCTTTTCCGATCATGGAACGGTAATGCCAGATGCCGTTTCAGATAAGTTGTTTACCATTTTCGAAGAAATTGATTATCTCATCAACATTCCCACCATGAAGGCTCATGCAACAGGGGGAATAACACTTGCGGCAAAGAATCATTTTGGTTCGTTTACACGGGATTGGGCTATGCATCTGCACAGTGGGTTGATGGATGGCACCGATGATCCAATCCGTTTGGGTTATGGTCTCTACCGTGTACAAACCGACATTATGATGCATAATTTGCTCAGTGGAAAGAATCTGTTGATGATTGTTGATGGATTGTATCCGAGCGACGAAGCCCTGGCTGTCCCATTAAAATGGAGTTCAATCCCCTTTGAAGATGATTGGTGCTCCTCCATTTTCATGTCACTCGATCCGGTAGCCATCGAATCGGTTTGTCACGATTTTCTCAGAACCGAATATAACGGACCCACAATTGCCACAAGTCGTCCTAACTGGTTTGGAGTTGACGACTACCTGCATCAGGATGCAGACTCATCTCTTTGGCCAGAAGATATCATCTATGATCCGGATGACGATGGGGTGTTGATAGCCTCTCTGGGGGTTCATGAACATTGGAATGATTCACTGAATAAGCAATATACGCGTAACCTTGAGACAGGAGAGGGGATCGAGTTGATCAAGGTTCATGAGATCAATACAGGCGTTGGCCCAATTCAACATCATCTGAATATTCTGGTGTACCCAAATCCGACATCCGGTTTTATCCAAATTTCAAACCAGGAAATCCATGAAGTTAGCTATAGTGTGGCTGATATGAATGGATTACTGGTGGCCACCGGGAAAATTAATAGCCATGAAGAGGAACAAGTTGACCTGACTCACTTTTCTGCAGGCATCTATTTGATTGGAGTTATAAATGCCAGTGGGAAATATTATGTTAAAATTGTCAAACAATAGATACAGCATGAAAACCATAACAACCACCTTTTCACAACGGACAATGTGGGTTAGCATCTTGATGGACACAGGAGCGCTGGTATTTATCTACCTTGTTCCATCCATCTCCCACCTGATCAGTTTACCTGTCTATTTGATTGAACCCATGCGATTGATGCTTATTCTGGCTCTGGTTCATACCAATAAAAAGAATGCATACATGCTTGCACTCACCATGCCGCTGTTCTCGTTTTTAATCTCCAGCCATCCGGTTGTTCCAAAGATGATGCTTATTACTTTTGAATTGGTATTGAACGTTTTCCTGTTTTATCTCCTGTCCAAACGGATGAAGTATCTGTTCCCTGCTATTCTGTTAAGTATATTGATCAGTAAAACAATATACTACATACTGAAATTTGGCTTGATTGAATTAATGGTCATCGATACCGGGCTGATCACGACGCCTGTTATGGTTCAATTGGTCACGACTTCGGTATTTAGTCTGTACGTGTATTTATTCTACACAGGTTCTGGCAAGGAGGATATAGCCGGCATTAAATGAAAAATGGCGAACCGGTTTTCACCATTTTGCCATTTCACCATTTCGCTTTTTATTCTCGTAGCGTGGACGAGAGTTGAACTCGTGACCTCCGGGTTATGAATCCGACGCTCTA
>CAZXQU010000035.1:0-29705 GCA_964642545.1 uncultured Prolixibacteraceae bacterium
TGCTGGTGTCCTGTACCTGGTAGGTAAAGGAGATGATGAGAAAACCTCCCGCCATGATCAGGGCGATGACAACCAGCGACCATACGATGATCTGGTAACGAATATGGAACTTCATGGCCATAGCTGTGTGCTGGAAATTTGAGATAAATGTACGAAATTAAGTCATTGTAATCGTTTATCTTTGCTCTCTTCATGTGGCATATTACAGTAGCAACAGGTAAAGAACTCCTCACCAGGCTGGGTGACTTCATCCGGAGGAAACACTACAACGAAACAGTTGTCAACTCCATCCTCAGTTGGCTCCCCTATATTGTAGGTTCAGTGTTAACTGCTCTCGTCGCCATTCTCTATGCAAAGATCTTCGACTATATCAATCGGCTCTCTCACCTGGTCAAAGACAACTTCTCCTGGCTTTTTTTCATCATTACCCCGGTTTGCCTACTGCTGGGCTGGTGGATCATAAAAAAAGTCTCCCCGGCGGCTTCCGGAAGCGGCATCCCGCAGTTGATGGCAGCCCTGGATAAGAAACGGGATCCGAAAAAGGTGTCGACCGGATTCCTCCTCGGGGGGAGAGCTCTGATTGCGAAGTTTACCAGTAGTATCGTTGCGTTGCTCGGTGGAGCCGTTATTGGACGCGAAGGACCCATGATCCAGATCAGCGCCTCTATTTTCTACATCGTCCACAAGTTTATCCCAAAAGAGTGGCCGCGTATAGATCGGGGAAGGATGCTGATTGCCGGTGGTGCGGCGGGTTTGGCAGCCGCTTTCAACACCCCGCTGGGAGGGATTGTGTTTGCCATCGAAGAACTGTCGCAAACCCATTTGAATGCCTTTAAATCATCCCTGCTCTACGCGGTAATCTTTTCCGGGATGACAGTACAATGGCTCCTCGGGCCATATCTCTTCCTTGGGTTTCCGAGGGTGGATGCTGCCGGGTTTTCCATGGCAGGATATGTGATCCTTTTTAGCGCTGTCACCGGTATTATCGGAGCCTATCAGGGGAAGGTGATCCTTCAGCTGATCTACCTGAAGCGAAGGCTGAAGAAGCCGTTTCTACGGATTCTCTGGGTTGGGTTATCCGGCCTTGCCCTGGCGTTCCTGTTTTACTTCAATCCTTCCCCCGCCTTCGGACCTGGTAAGGAGATCATGACTTCGATCCTCTTCAATACCGAAGGAAATGAAGTGACTGTATGGCTCATCCTGAGCCGTTTGGTGGGGGCAATTCTCTCTTATACCAGTGGTATTGCAGGCGGTGTGTTTGCGACTTCGCTCTCTGCCGGATCGATGATTGGTGAACTGATGATGGGTCTGATGAACCTCGATCAGGAGAATAAACTGCTGATCCTGGTCGCAATGATCGGCTTTTTAACCGGCCTCACCCGTGCCCCGTTCACCTCCTCCATCCTCGTTCTGGAGATGACCGACAGGCACTCGGCTATTTTCATGTTTATCCTGGCCGGACTCATCTCCTCCGTCGCCGCACGTATCATCGACAAGAAATCGCTTTATCAACGGTTGGAGTGGAACTATCTAAGATAGCAGCAATTTCAAGCTCATCATCAAATGTGGCTTCCAAAGGGACTGTTGGAGTCAGACTAATCGGAATGTTAAATTGGGTCATCTCTGCAAAGGGTGCTTCCAGGGGTACCTTCGGAATCAGGATAGGGCACTCGGGGCAGAAAATGTTTTTCGGAGACATGGGCGTAATTGTCTCTCCGATATTGTCGGCAAACAGGGTGGAAACTTGAATTCCAATAGCAAGGATTATTGTGAGAATTGTTTTCATGGCGATTTCGTTTTTTGCTCGTAAATACATGATAATAAGACTACTTTCCAGCAAAAATATTGCAATCCGAAACGTTTATTTGACAGGTTTTCGTTGAACACCGGATTTCGGGGGATGAATGGCAAATTGGGGAGATAAAAAAAATTTATACATCAAAAAAAGAGCTGCCTCAATCCAGAGACAGCCCTTTTTACCCTGAGAGTTGGTTCAAAGAACCTAATTGCCGGGACAGGTGCCGGTGCCAGTTTCATGCGGGGAGTTGACGATAGCGTCAAACTCCTCCAGTGAGATATATTGGGGAGTATAGGTTCCATTGTTACGAATTATGTTGGCATAAAAAGAGCGCAGGTGGTTTCTCGAACCGCGTTCAAGGTTGCCAAAAACCAGCGTAATATCCTGATTGTCAATCGTTGTCATCAGACTTTGAATATCCTCTATATCAAGGTCTTCAATGGTTGCTCCCGTGATCAGGCCATTGAGCAATGACTGTGATCCAGTTGTTACTAACCCGTCATAAAGCACCTGGAGGGTTGGATTTTGGAAAATTCCTATGGTATGGGCTGCGGCAGGATCAGGGAGTTGATACTTTTCCAGCAAGGCCTTGATGGCATCGGTGTGACTTTGCTCACTTTTGGCTATGTTCGAAAAAATCGGTCTGTTGTAAAGTTGTGAAAGGGTAAAGTAAACATCGTGAGCGAGATACTCCTCCTCCCGCATCAGGGTAAGTGCAGCTTCCTCCTCGGAACTGAGTGTTTCATAGGGGAGTGAATCGATGCACGAACCGATTGTATACAGGTCGCTTTCATCATAGGTGTAATCGAGCATCATGGTTGTTTTGTAATCGGTGTCGGGGGTCGTTGAAGCAGGCAGGGTCTGATCATCCTTTGAACATCCGTAAAGTGCTGCGGCCAGGAATGTCATTCCCAGCGCTGCATTGAGGGCCGTTGAAGTTTTTGTGGTTTTCATGACTTTGTGGTTTTAGTGAATATTGAATTGGTTTCGTTCTTGATTACATCTATATATACACATGTATGTAGATTTACCCTGATGAGGAGGGAAAAAATATTTTCTATTCATTATATAATAGATGATATAATAGATGTAATTTTGTATTGAAGTTCACGCATGCGACAAAATAAGAGGTGCGGCGTCAGCACCATAATCACTGACAATAAAAAAATGAAAAAGCTAGTCATTTTGGTTGGCCTGGTGGCTTGTATCGCCATGATAGGCTGCAAAAAAGAGAATTCAAATACCCTCAACGATGAGGATCTGATTGCTCAGATATTCACTGCGGGAATGTTGTGGAATAGCCAGGCCGCCCTACTGAAGGGAACTTACCCCATTAACATCCAGGTTGACAATACAATACAGGGCCCGGCAGGTGGCTATATCCATGTAATCGGCAGTGTGACCGGGTCTATGAGCATCGACGACCAAACCGGTGCAATCCTTGGTGGTACGATGCTGCTCGGGCTCACCGAGACTATCAACGATTACGCCTTTATCTCAAACGACGTGACCTATACGATGAACGGGGCACCTTATCTTTCGTTGACGGGGACATTTACCCTCCAGCCGGGTGGGGTTTTATTCGGGACAGCCTCCTCAATGCAATTCGGAGGAGGTGTACGGGTTACTGGGACCAATGGATTTGACAAGACCATCAACATCCAGATCACCATCATCATCAACTCTGCGGGCACTGGTGGGACTGTCAGCGGAACGATCGGCGGAAGGTCTATCAATTACAGCTTTTAACGGAAAGTTCGTGCCAGGTTAACACTATGATCTGGTCCAGCGCAGTGAAGCAACGCTAATCGCTTCTTTTATTTAAACTTCGTAATGGTGATGGTCAGCTGTTTTACCTCTCCTGCCGGAAATAGCGAACTCTGGCTGCAGTCTGAGTACTGCAAACTGCAAACTGATTTTACTACCTTTGACCCTCTCATTAACGTTTATCGGTATGTCAGAAAATATACTGGGAGTTGGCTCCCGCATCAAGCACCCGCAGTTTGGGAAAGGGGTGATTGTTCAGATCAGGTCGGATGTATATGAAATCACTTTCATCGAACACGGAATAAGGAACATCTCGCGCGAATTCGAGGGACTTGAGATCATCGAGGCCATGGAAACACCCGACGACCTCATCTCCTACGACAAAATTGAAAAGAGCATCATCCGGGTTCTGCGCCGGTTCAGCGACGTCCAGGAGACAGTTCCAATTGGAGGAAAATGGAGCGGGGGAAAAATACTCCTCATCCCGGGTGACCCCGGACTAAAAGAGAAAGAGATCCCCATCGACGGCTTCTTTCACAAGATCGTGATGGTGCGCGACCGCCTCCGCGTGTTGGAACAAAAGCTGAACACAAGCAATCTCACCGATGAGGAGAAGGTCGAGATGCAGCAATACATCACGCGGGTTTATGGAAGCCTCACTACCTTCAATATCCTGTTCAAGAACAAGGAAGACCAGTTTGTGGGAGACAAAGGAAGCGGTTGAGAAACCAATCTCAAGATCAAGAAGATGACACACCTGATTAAAGTACTTCTGCTCATACTGATCGCAGCCAGTTGCAATCAAGCTTCGAATAAGAGTGATGCAGAAAGCAGTGATACGGGGAAGTCCAAACCAAATACCAGCATAATGAAAGATACAACACCGAAAGTGACAGGTATCGGAGGGATTTTCTTCCGATCCAAAAATCCGCAGGAAGCCCGAGAGTGGTATGGCAAAAACCTGGGCCTTGCCATCAGTGAATATGGCTCCTCTTTTGAATTCAGAAATGCCAACAGGCCCGATGAGATCAATTACCTCCAATGGAGTCCGTTTGATGAAGGAACCGATTATTTCGATCCTTCTAAGAAAGAGTTCATGATCAATTACCGGGTGCAGAATATTGAGGGGCTGGTAAAAAAGCTCCGGGCAAACGGCGTGACCGTTGTGGACGAGATCGAGACCTACGACTATGGCAAATTTGTTCATATCATGGACCATGAAGGGAACAAGATTGAGTTGTGGGAGCCGGTCGACAGCGTTTTCACTGTCATGGGAGGAACTACAACCAAATGATCTGCCGGACAACAAACGGAAGCGCCCCGATCATTCTGAAAGGGGCGCTTCAACCATTTTTAACCACATTCGGGTGGTTTAGCGACACGCAGGGTGTCGTCTTTGTTTCTCCGCTTCAAGCGGGTAGGTCTGCATTGAATTACGTTTCAAAGCGACAAGTCAAATATAGCTGTAAAAATCACGAATTGTTCCGAATTAACATTTTTTAAGAAAAGAATATCCAATGCAACATGGCACGGAGTTTGCTATTAATTGATTGGCTGGCGCCAATCGTTCTTTGAAACAGAAAAAACAACCGCACTTAAAAACTTAAAGCCATGAAAAAGATAATGATAGTTCTGGGACTCCTGATGGCTTCATCGATTTGTGTTGAAGGGCAAAATTACTACAACAACCATGTATCCATCTCCATCCAAACTTTTTACAATGAACTTGCCCCTTACGGCGAGTGGATCTACACCCCTGAATATGGATATGCCTGGAGCCCTTACCTTGATTACAATGAAGACTTCAGGCCTTATGCCACTAGAGGAAACTGGGTATATACCGATCTGGGCTGGACCTGGGTCTCCGAGTATCGCTGGGGATGGGCTACATTCCATTATGGAAGATGGTTCTTCGACGATTACTTCGGATGGATGTGGATTCCCGGATATGAGTGGGCTCCTGCATGGGTTACCTGGGGCTCATACAACGACTATTGGGCCTGGGCTCCTATGGGACCAAACATGTATGTGAACGTAAACTATAGCTGGCGTCCTCCGAGTTTCTGGTGGACATTTGTTCCTTTCCGTCATTTCTGCGCATACAACTGGTACTCCTATATCTACGACAGGCCAGTACAGGTCACCAATATCACCTACATCAACAATTACTACTCCGGAAACGATGACCGTCATAACACCTGGACCTGGGATTACGGCCCACGTGTCCCTGATGTGGAGCGGCATGCACAAACCAAAGTACAGAAAAGAACCCTGGTAGATTCCGACAAACCAGCAATCAATACAGTACGTGACAACAATCTGACGGTATACCGACCGGGTGTGACTCAAAAACAGGAGAATTCAAAACCTGCCAACTTTCGGACGGTTGATCAGGTGAAATTCAACTCAGGAACGGTTGACAACAACAGGACCAATGTGCGTACAGAGCCGGTAAACCAGCAGAAAACTGAAACTACTACAAAACAATATGGCGAACCCAGGGTCCAGCCCCCGTCCTCAACAAGGGATACACGGGGAAATTACAACACTGGAAGTCAAAACAAGCAAACAGAGAGGTCAACCCCAACCCGTGTTGAACCAACCAGGAAAGAAACAGAAACCCGTACAAATTCCCGGGAGACAACAACACCTCCGAACACAAAAAAACAAACTGGTACTACAACTCCCTCTCCAACGAAACCGAAGCCTGTGACAAAGGAATCACCGGAGACAAAAACCACCCCGCCAAAAGAAAAAAGTAAATAACGGGTCTCAATTGACTGGAAAAGGATGCGGAAATTGATCTGCATCCTTTTTTTTACAGTTTCAATCAACGCGCCATGGTTGCAGCCAGGTTCTTTTGGTAGTCGCTTCAGGATGTTACTGTCGCCTATGTCAGGAATGAGGGGATCTTCTATGGGATCTCACTAATTGTCAACCACAACATAGGATCGGGAGAGAGCCGTCTCTATCTTGGTCGCGTTTTTGTCTTTCGGTATCCAGCTGGTTCCGTCCCAAAACTGAACATGAGTGAGATAGACTTTCACGCGTGAGGTTTTCTTAAAGCCTTCTAAAAGGTAGACATCAGGGAAATAAGCATCCCAGAGGCCTTGTTTCATCTCATCCGATTTACTGGTATATGCTGTAGCCCCGGTTTTCTGATGAACGACAGGTTGGTTGGATTCATCGGTGCAGAGAACCTGGATAGTATACTTATCGATGGTCTTCAATGTGGTATTTTGAGCGAGCAACAGCAATACAGGTATCCCGGCAGTATCGTACTGAAGCTCTGCAGCGATAAAGACGAGGGGCCAGTCGTATTTTGTGGCACGATCGTTTGCCGCTCTCCGTTGGCTTTCAGAAACGAGCAGTTGATACCTTCGCTGCGCCTGAGCAGGCATCAGGGAAATCATGAGAAAACCAAATACCACTATTGTTTTCATCCGGGGCAAGAGAGATAGGAGAACAAATATAGTGGAATTCATTTAAATCTTCGCTCCACATTCATTCGTTGACGAAGATTTCTGACAATTTCAATCCTTTTGTTGGCATTTGATCAGCGTAACATGGCAAGATAAAGTTGCCTGCTGCATTCAATATGGCTCCCATCATTTCTTTAGTACCACGATCTTCCCCGATGCCGTCGTGCCGTTGCTGCCGGTGAGTCCTGCGACTTCATCGTTGATTTTTCTCCAAAAATTGCGTATATTTGAGATTTAATCAACACATTATGTCCTTTGCCAGGCGCCTTGTTTTTCTCACCGCACTCGTGGCCGGAGCAGTTATCGCAACCTTCAACTCATGCACCAGGGATGAAATCGTGAAGGCTCCTTTGCCGGAGAATCCTCAACGGATACCCTGCGATGCCTGTGAACCCTTTGCCGGGTACTATGAGTTGCGGGATGTCTCCGTTAACACGATCAATGGAACCGACATCTGGTCTCCCCTGCCGGTAAGTAGAATCAATGGAAAGATTTACGGCGGGTACATCACATTGAATACATTGAGCGAGTTGGTGGTGTATCAGACCGGGGAGGCCTATAATTCCCAAACGTTTACCACTTATCCCTATACGTTTACCCTCTTTTATAACTACTGGATCCGGAATGATTCGGCGATGACGGTGGGCCCCGAACATGAGCCCGGCTCCTTTTTTCCCCATCTGGGTCCCGATCTTGACAGGATTGATACCATTATATGGGACAGATGCCGGTATGTGAGGCAATGAGATTTTAAATCTGCCAACTGCCATTCTCATTATAACAACATACAGCTATACCATAGGGTTTAGTTATAACCATTGTCAGTATTCAAATCCATTTTAATCAGGTTGGCAACCATTTTACTGCAAATATCACTGGTATTGCTGAAATCACGGGAATTGGTGACCACAACATAGGCTCTGTCCAACTTAGGCGCCACCATAACGGTCGCATACCAGATTCCGTTGCTGCCATTATGTGTGAACACCTTCCCCTTAGCCCAAGGCAGGTCTTCTATCACACCCCAGCCTGCGGCATAGAACCCGACTGGTTCAACCAGTTTGTCCAAATATTTTTGTTCCAAGACAGAACTTTTATTGGCCAGTTGAAGGGAAAGAAATTTAGCCCAGTCTTCAACTGTGCATTGTATCTCGCCTGCCGGGCCGATGGCTTCCGTATCATAGGCTGTACTTGGCTGCCATTTCCCTCCCGATTTAGAATGTCCCCATGGTTGATTGATTGTTTTGTGGACATCAGGGGCGCCAAACCCTGCTGAGGACATGCCCAGTGGATCAAACAAACGTTGTTTCATCAGGGATTCCCAACTTAAGCCTGTAACCCTTTTTGCCATGCAGGCTGCGATCATGTAACCAAAATTGGAGTAATTGAATTCCCCTGGTTTAATTGCTGAAGGATAGGAAAGATTATCTTTCAGAATTGCCAGGCGCCTCTCTTTGATTTCTTTTGTTTTGTACGCATGCCAATCCACCGGATTTTGCGGAAGACCTGCACGATGTGTAAGCAGCTGCCAGAGTGTGATATTTTGAAAATCAGGATGGATGCTCGTTTTAAGCTCCGGAATTGCTTCAGTCAGCTTCATCTCCCATTGGAGCTTGCCTTCTGCCACAAGGGTTGCAATCATAGTGCTGGTCATCGCTTTGGTACAGGACCCCAGATGTACGAGATCATTACAGGTTATGGGGACATCAGAACCAACTTTACGAACCCCTGCTGAACCTATGGCTAAAACGCCTTCACCGGAGATGATCGCCGCAATCATTTCGGGAGCTTCTCCGGCATTCACTATTTCCTGAAGGGCCTGACTAATTGCTTTTGATTTATTTAACTCCGGTGTTGTTTGCGAACAGGCGGGTTGCATAAAAGCAAAAAGCAAGCCCAATGAGACCATCGCCAGGCTTAATAAATTTGGTTTACTCATTTATTAATTGGTCTATTATTTCCTTAAGTTCGACATAGGTTTTTTCTTTGTCAAAGCCAGTTATAATTTTTCTGATAACTCTTTTCTCATCTAAAACAAAGAAGTTGGGTACGGATTGAATTCCATATTCTGTTTTTACCTCTTTGCTGCAAATCAAGTAGTTATAATTAATACTATTGCCTGAAATATACTTTCTGATAACAGATATATTAGTATTCCAGGTTTCGATACTTATTATTTCAAATTCTTCACGCTTATATTGATCCCTGATTTTTTTTAAGCATGGGATTGATTGATAGCATGGTCCACATCCAATACCGGTAAATTGAATAAGCAGTACTTTGCCTTTCAAATCACCCAAAGCGATTTCATTATCATCGGTATCTTTTAATTCCCAACCGGGTGCAACAAGCCCTACCAGATTTTTCTCATTGGTCGTTCTATTTTCATTGAACGTTATAGCAAAGTCGGGAGGAAAGTAATTCGCAGCAACAAAGGATATTTTATCAGTTGTATTGATTTTAATATCCTTACATACCTCCCAGCATATCTTATCCGGGAATTTTTTTATCAGTCGACATGGCAAATTATTCGCTTTGTTTATCCAGATATCGTACGTTGACCATTTATCCTCTGTAAAACCGGGAGGATCTGCATAAACAATTTTATTACCAACTACTTCAACTAATTTGTCATAAATTGACAAACCTATAAAGACTGAATCAGAAAAATCATTTACTTGAATGTTTATATTGTCAGTTGTTTCTAATGCATAGTTCAAAAGAGATTTTACATAGGTGAAAAATGGAGGATAAACAACTCTAAATGGATATGGATTATTTGCAAAACTATCGACCGGAATTGTTTTGTTTTCCCAATTCAAATAGGATTTAACTTTACCATCATAGAAATAAACCAGTTTAGTTGTATCTTCAATTAGAAAATTGGCAATACTTGCTCCTACAAAATTGTCTTCCTGATTATCAAACTCCTTTTTATAGACAGTATAACTTAATGAGGGAATCGTGTCATAAGGAGCACTTGCCGACTGATACCAGAAGTATGACGCAGATTTAATCTGTTTCAGATTATCATAAATTTTGCGCAAATACATTGTGTCAGATTGTCCCCAAAGAGATATCGGCACATAAGCGATTAAAATAGTCAGTAATAGTTTTTTCATAGCGGAGTGTTGTGGTAAATCAGTACAAATTAAGCAAGAAAAATCAGGCTAACAGTCTTTTAACACGTTCATGAACCATTATTAGCACAATAAGGTGATAGTTGGATCAGGTAATGATCATTTTAACCTGTGTATAAATGAGGGTATACACAACCGACCAAAACAACTGCCCGGCTATCAGATAGATGATGTTTCTGATTCGGTTCCCATAATATTTAACCGTAAGAAATGATCCTACGGGTATGGATAAAACCACAGGGCTTAACATGACAATCCCGATTAAACCATAGTTGGATTTTAGTTTTACAAACCTTCTGTTTCTTTTTGTAAATATTCTGCTTGTTTTTCTGCGAAACTTAAGCTTCTCAGGCCAGTATCTATTCCAGATATGAATAAGAAACCGGGAAAAATAAACAGATACCAGGGCTCCTAAAATACCTCCGATATTGGTGTAAACAAGCGTTTCGGTAAAAGACATCCCCATGACATAGATTGCTACAGGAAACGTTGCTGCGAATTTCCAGGTACTGAAGAATATAATGGTCAATTCATTCATGTGATATCAAATGTACATGAATAGTTGCAACTTACCTCACTGATCACTGGGAAAATAAATGGTGAAATAGTGAAATGGTGAAATAGTGAAAACTGCAGACTGCAAACCGCCAACTGCAAACTGCAAACTGCTGACTATTCACCGATAAGGGTTAGCACCACCCGTCTGCCGGATGCCCTGTTACGGTGTTCGCAAAGGTAGATGCCCTGCCAGGTGCCTAAATTCAAGCGGCCGTCTGTTATTGGAATTGTCAGGCTTGAGCCGAGGATGGAGGTTTTGATGTGGCTGGTCATGTCGTCGCGTCCTTCCATCGTATGGAGGTAGAAGTCGCCGCTTTCGGGAACGTTTCGGTTAAAGAAGGTCTCCATGTCTGCTCTGACATCCGGATCGGCATTTTCGTTGACCGTGAGCGAGGCCGAGGTGTGCTTGATGAATATGTGCAACAGGCCTGCGCTGATCTGCTTCAGTTCGGGCAGCTGGGCCGTGATCTCGCCGGTCACGATATGGAAGCCGCGGGGCTTGGGGGAGAGGAGGATTTCTTTCTGGAGGAAGGGCATGGCAGTGTGTTTTGGAAATCAAAGGTAGTTATACCTACTTCAAACATACAAAATTTCCTGTTTTCTCATGGTTTTGGCAGTCATGCAGTAATTACTTTCACCTTTTCTATAATGTCCCTTTAATCTTTGGTTAATCTTTCCTTAGTCTTCCTTTAGTCTTCCTTTAGTCTTCCTTCGGTTGAGGGTTCATTTTTTAGCTCGAACCGTTCACGCCAATTAAAACCATCCATCGGTCAATTTCCGCGATTCATCCACCCAAACCCTCCATTCGCCAAATAGCGTTTAAAATTCACTTCAGGATGTAACATCTTTGCATCACAAAAGTCTTATTACCCAAACAAAGGACACAATGAAAAGACTAAAAAACATAAACCTGATGAAAGCAGTTCTGATACTTGTTGCAGCATTTGGGATTCAGCTATCAACCCTTAGCGCTGGCACAATTGGTGATGTGGTCGCATCAAGCGAACCGAGCAACCTCTTCTGCCCCGAATGCCTCATCCTTACGCCAACAGTGCCAATGGAAGCCTCCTTTACTGAGACCATTGAATTTGCCAACCCGATGAACCTGAACCCCACCGTTCCGATGAAAGCTGATTTTTATGAAGACTTGGTTTTACTGACAGAACCAGGAAGTAATTTATCTCCTTTTGTTCCTTTAACCGCCGAATTTAGCGATTCACTTTAACCCACCATATTTCCCCGCTTAGATGGAAGCCACTCCGATTGGGGTGGCTTTCGTTTTTTATAGTGCAATCTCCTCTCATTGATGGAGGAATTGGTGCATCAGACCACCTTGCGGCGGTTTCAACTGACCACCGTATCTGTCTGATTATAAAACATTTAAACTAGTCTGCTACTATCGGCCTGGGGTGGTCAACACCATCGGCTTGTCCAGTTATTTCTTAATTCTCTAAATAATTAACGGCAAACTGAATCCAATTTTCAACAGATTTGTCCAAATAAATATCGGGTTGAACTCCAATATTGTCGATAGGATAATCAGGAAGAGTCCAGTCAGATAAATTTATAGTTAACAGGTTTACATACTTTATTAGGGGGACACTAATAATTCCGAATAAACCAACACAAAACTCAAAAAAGACAAAAAGATTGAGTAATTTTTTATTGTAAATTTTTGATAGATAACCACCCAGTAAAGAGCCCACTCCTAATCCAAACATGAAGACTGACACTACAATAGTTACCGATTCAACATTTGTTCCAAAGGATGTGAATAAAACACGTTGCCAAACTATCTGGTATATGATAGCTGAGAATCCGGAGAAAAAGAACAGGTATAGAATTCTTTTTGCCATATAATTAATCATTAAATAATTACGAATATCCTTTCAAGATAATAGCATTCTATAAATCTATAGTTTTTGCCTGCTTGCATTGAGTCACTTGAGTCACTTGATATATCCTTGGTAAAGCAATCAAAGTTAGAAATATTTCAAAAATAAACAAGTTTCACTCTTGAATTGAAATATCAATTGCCTTTGAGATCCTAGTGCCCATTCATCTTTTATCAATTCATTGCCTTCAATCTTTTCAGAAACATTGTTTAGGGGCTTAAATGGGGATTATAGTAATAACAAAAAACCACTTACCGAAAATTGTCTGTAAGTGGTTGATTTTTTTGCTCCCCTTACTGCTCAAAGTTGCAACCGGGCCACTTTCTTTCAAATGATCTGAAGCTTCAGAAAACAGATCATATAGCCCAATGATGACACCTTTTATGGGCATAACGATAATTCACTGAAAATGCAACGATATAACTATATAGTCGTATATTTACACCTTGTCTTTCCAAAGGTGGTAAGTAATCTAGCTAATAATTTTGCCCCTCATTTCTGTTGCCATCACTACAATGATCTTAATATCATGCACAAACAATTACAAAAACATATGATAAATCTCACAATGTGTTATCCTTCTAAGGTAAAAGAAAACATAGGAACTGAACTTCTTTTCAGCCCGTTGGCACTTGGTTATCTTGCCACTCATACGCCTGCCCATTACGAAATCACTACTTATGATGAATATGTTGGAGAGTCTATGGATCCCGGTACCATCCGCGCCGATCTGGTGGCAATATCAGCCATTACCCCCGGGATCTCCCGGGCTTACGAGATCGGAGATAAACTAAGGGAAAGAGGGATTGCCTGTGTGATCGGGGGGGCCCATGTTTCAGCTCTTCCTGAAGAAGCACTGAAACATTTTGATTCGGTGGTCATTGGTGAAGGGGAAGGTCCATGGAGACAATTTTTAAATGATTTTGAAAAAGGCCGGATGCAACAAACATATTATGGCCCAATGGATGTTTGTCTTAACAACTTAGGGATTCCCGACCGAAAAATCATTCATCCTAACTATCATTACCAATCAGTGCTTTCCTCAAGAGGATGTTCGTATAATTGTTCATTCTGTTATCTTACCGTCTTTAATGAAAGGAAATACAGGACGATCCCTCATGATACTATTATTGAGGATATGGAAACCCTCAGGGATAAGTTTGCCATTACATTTGTCGATGAAAATTTCATGGGATATTCCAGAGAGGACATTGAGGATCGAAAGATTTTAATGGAAAAAATGATACTGAAAAAATTCAAGTTTTATTGGGGTTGCCAAACTACAGTGGGGCTGGCAAATGAACCGGAATTGATGTCATTAATGTATAAGGCTGGCTGCAGGTCTGTTTTTATAGGGTTTGAATCATCTACCACCGAAGGATTAAAGGAGGTGAATAAATATCATAATCTGGGAATAAACTATAAGGATTCGATCAGGAATATTCACAAACACAAGATTTCTGTGATCGCATCCTGCATTCTGGGAATGGATTCACATCAGAATGGCTATCACAAGTCGCTGATTAAGGATATCAAAGACATTAAAGCCGATTTTGTCAGGGTTTTTTACATGACAGCGTGGCCGGGAACACCCCTGTTTAAAAGCCTTGAGCAGGATGGAAGGGTAAACAGGAACTGGGATGAGGTGCGCAAGGATATACCCTCCATTCAATTTCTGCATTATACGCATAAAGAAATAATAAAAGCACGAAAAGAAATCATGGATTCTTTCTTTAACCTGAGAAGAAATATTGCTGTGATCTTTCGTTGGCTTTTTATTGACAGGACCCTCATCAGCCTGTTTATAAGAATGAATTTTCGCAATCGAAAATCTGAAAAGATCAGGAATATCCGTGCTGAACAAATTGTTTCCGACGCAAAAGGTAACGGTAACTGAGATGATCAGAGACCAAAAAAACTGGTAATCAGTTTCCATTCAGGTAGGCATCCACATCGGATCTTTTTATTCTGATGATTGGCCGTGTAGTGAGGAGGGTTTTTACATCGTGGAACACCAGCTCAACCTGCCAGAGTTCTTAATGGTTTCTTGCTCAACATCATAGAAATCATACCATACAGCCTCTGAGGTTTCCGAAATGAACATGGCGGTGTTAAAACCGTAAAGTGAATGTCTGCGGATATACTGGTTTGCGTTGCACCAAATATACAATGCATTGGTTTTGAGCTTCAATGACTCGACCATCGACTCACCAATGATCATTCCATTGTCAGCGGGGAATTGGCCAACGCCAAAAAGACCCGATGGTGAACCATGGCCGCAGAGAATGATCCGGTCGTGCAGGCAAATCTCTTTCCGCAATTCATTCTTGGTGCCCCCACCTGTAATAACCGTTTTATTTGGTAGGTCTTTGTAGATTTCACAAAGAAAACTGGTGGTTGGATCTTGGGGGTGAACAATAAGATATTTTTTCATCACGCTAATGACGAGAAAATATCTCTAAAACGCGCTACTGGTGCGGAAAAATAAGCTATTATAGATATAAAACCCAAGTCCTTCCGGACAAATGATGGTGGTCAATTTAAATCGGCCTGGAGTGGTCAACACTGTCGGCTTGTCCAGTGGATATCAGACACCGCCCTTCCTATTTTTAACACATAATAGAAAGGATCAAACTTCCATTAAAAATAAAATTAGGGAAGTATTGTGGAACAAAATGGGTTATTTTGAATGATATTTCGCTATTTTGCATTTAAATACATTAGCCATATGAAACCAACGAACACTTCTTTTCTCATGCTTTCCATTATATCTTTCATGATATATGGATGTGCGATTGATCAAAATAAAGATAAGTTTCCCGATTATTCAAATGCATCTTGTTGGATTTCAATCCCAGACTCCATTGACAAGCCGGTGGATGTCTTTTATATTTATCCGACAATATTTGGAGGTACAGGAGAGATGAATATGAATATCACCAATGATCAACTTCGTAAAAAAGCTCAGGTTGTTGCATATGAACAAGGAGGTGTATATATGGCAGCGAGTAATTTTTTTGCTCCATATTACAGACAAATGGCAATGGATGTGCTCACCATGCCGGAAGATACATTGGATAAATATTTTGCAATTGGCTACAATGACGTAATAAAGGCGTTTGTGTATTACTTGGATAATTTTAATGATGGGCGTCCCTTTATTTTGGCTGGCCACAGTCAGGGTTCCATGGTTTTAATCGAATTGATGAAAGAAATGTTTGACAACCCTGAACTTCAAAACCGCCTCGTGGCTGCTTATCTCATTGGCTATTCTGTTACATCAGAGGATCTTGCTAAGTACTCATGGATGAAGCTTGCAGAAAGTGAGGATGATGTTGGTGTGATTATCACCTACAACACACAATCTGAGGATGCTACCGATTCTCCAGTTTTATTGCCGGGGGCACAATGTATAAATCCTCTTAACTGGACAACCACAACTGAAACCGCTCCCAAAGAGTTGAACCTCGGTGCTGTATTTTTTAAAGACAACGGGGAGATAGATTCTGTCGTTCCGCAATTCACCAACGCATGGATCGATGAAAATGGTGCATTAGTAGCAGGAACACCTGATGTTGATGTATATAGTGTTGGGACTTTCCCGCGAGGAATATACCATAAGTATGATTATAATTTTTTCTACAACAACCTGAAAAAAAATGTAGGGGTTCGGGTGAAAAATTTTACGGGTTTAGAATAGGAATTCTGATACCGGCCAAGGGTGGTCAGCACCGTCGGCTTGTCCAATATAGTCATGTCATCCAGATAAAAAACTCATCAAAATCCTATTGGTCTACTGGAATAGTCCCAAATTGTTGCTAATTTTAACCAATTAATTTCTGGTAATAACTCCTATTTCACTGAACCACAAACTCAATGTTTAAAAGATTTCTGTCCGATTATCCTCCTGACGACCTGGAAATGTATGAGATCCAGCTGGAAGAGGCTTATGAAACTCTTCCCTATTCAGTTATTTCAGTGCTCAGGGATTATGAAGAGAATATCATCGAAGAAGATTATGCTAAAGCATTTAAACGGTTTATTGATTTCTTTGAGATATCTGTTCAATATGGAACAAGCCTCATCCTCAGTCTGATTAAATTCAGAAAGGTTCCATTTAATGAAACATTGCAGCAGGTTGCAACTAAAATTGTATCAAAACCTCTCTCTACGGGTGACTGGATTAATGACATTTTTATTGTGCTCGTCAAGGAAGCCTTCCAGTTGATTCCTGAAGAGCCGCTAATTGCGAGTCTGCATGCCATGCTATCAGAGCCCAAAGGCAATATTTTTCTGGGCTGGAGTCCGCGTCAGGGGGAAGAGTTTAAAAGCATAACCTATTTCCGCAATACATACTTAGGGCATGATACGTCTCTTGCGGATGAAATTTTTGCAGATGCGTTAAAGCTGATCGAACCGAGGATGTTCAGATTGCTGGAAGCCATGGCTCCACTTGCGGAGCTCACCACATTCACAGTGGATAAGGTAGTAGACAATGAGAACAAGCCCGGTAAATACACAGTGATACTGCTGAAAAGCGACGAGATAAAAAGAGCTATTCGTGTTACCTCAGATCTTTTGTTGGAAAAGGATAAATACTATCTGATTCATCGGAATATTAAAAATTTTGATCATTTCCAGGAAGCAGAATTGGTGGGGATCACGCCGTTTGTTATTTATCTGCCTATTACTGAAGGTTCCGACGAGGAGCGAACCACATTCCTTTTCCAGTCAATACATAATAATAACCTCAGGAGAATGGTTTACATTTCTCCGAACCTGAGGGCAAAAAAACGGGAAACGGAACTGTTTAAGGATTTTTTCGTCTCTTTTTTACAGGAAGTTCTGGAGAAGGTAAATATCAGCTCAAATTATAAACTTGAAATTGCTTCAGGCAAAACCTGGGAAGAGTACCAGGAAAGATTATTATCTCAGACCAGCCGTTTCCTTGGTCAGATGAAAGCTGAGAAATATGACCCTGAGCTTTATGTAGGCAGAAAGGAGATATCCAATGCATGGGATTATTTTTATTCGCTGAATGATAAAAGGGCTTTTGTTCTTCTTGGAAATGCAGGGGCGGGCAAAACAAACCTCATTTGCAATTTTGCAGAGAAATTCATGGAGAAAGAGGAACCGGTCATCACTTTCAACTGCAAGATATTTTCACAGATCAGTATAGAAAAAAAACTGGATCAGATTTTTCAGGATCAAAAATCATCCATTCAGGAATCTCTTGAGAGGATGAATAAGATGGCGAGGAAAAACAACAAAAAAGTAATTTTTTTCTTCGACGCCATCAATGAGTGCCTGAATTATAATAAGAATATGAAGGGTAGCGGACCAGTAGAATTGCTCCATGCTATCGATGACCTGTTTATTAAGGATGAGTACGATTCATTTAAGATCCTGATCACTTGCCGCACATATACCTGGGAGGAGGCTCTCCGCTCGGAAGAAGATACATTGAATCTCCCTGCGTATTTTACATCAGAGAATATACCTGATGGTGACCAGAAAGAGAATATTTCTCTCAAAGGATTCTCAGAAGAGGAGTTCAAAGAGGTCTATCCCAAATACAAGGCCAAGTTCAACCTAGCTACTCCTTTGGACACCATTTTGGAGCCCCAATATGCTTTTACTCTGTCCAGGTTGCAAGATCCAATGGTATTAAAGATAGCTTGCCAGATATATTCAGGAGGGAGCCTTCCCGACAGCATTCAACAGTTCGATTCTGTTAAGCTTTTTGAGGCCCGGGCTGACAAACTGAACAGAATCCAGGGTGGCAGTCAACAGATCATGATCCTGGAAGACTTCACACGGGCTTTAAGAAATGGGAAAGCGGATGCGCTCTCTTTACAAGATCTCTATTGTGCTTTAGAGGACGGGATGAAGGAGCTACATGGTTTTGCTACGCAACTCTTTCAGGGGGATACGTTTGAATGGAGGGAAGCCCCCAGGAGACTTCTGGATGAAGGTTTTCTGAGAGTGGAAAAGACGACTCTCAAGGAGGAACTTAGGTTCACTTACGAACGTTTTCATGAATATATGTACGCACGGATTTTTGTGCTGGAAGAATCTGCTTCATTGAAATCTGGCATGCCAATTCCGGTCGAAGCCTATGAGTCCGAACTCCATGGGATGAAAGGCTATGCAGTGATAAATGATGCCTTAAGGCATGCGCTGGTGTTGGATTACAGCCGTACAAACGGAGATCCTTATACCATTATTGGATTGGCAAACAGTTCGGTATATGGCGCGGCACAGTTGGTGATGAGTACTCTCTCTTCTCTGATCTCTGATAATTACCATAATGTATGTTTCATTATTGAGCAACTGCTTGATTATCAGCGGGAAGAAACTGAACCTATAGCAGAGGAGTTGGAAAAAAAGAAGATGTTGATGGAGCAGGGAACTAAGGGGAAGGTGAAGAGTAGTAATGAAGATATCAAATCACTAAATCGGGAAATCGAAGCGTTACAGGAACAACTCAAGCCTGTCATACAAGTGAGGAAAATAGCAGTCCAGGTAATTTATGAGATATTTAAATCACCGGTATACGAGAAGAATCTTTTCCAGGGACATAACTCCCCTTTCGCGTTGCTTTGGAAAGCTATGTCGGATCCCATTTCGCTTGTGAGAGACAATGTTTCACTCTATATTTACTATATATCAAAATATAATATAACCATCGGAATTCAAATTCTGGACCATCTGTCGGAAAACATTCTCGATACTTCTTTGTTGTCTCTCGTGAAGGGATCCAAAAGAAAAGAGTTCCAACAATCTTTTCTGGAACCGGCTGGCCGTTTCAGCCTCTTAATGGTGATCGAAGCCCTTGTGGAGAGGGCCGATTATCAGCTAAGCGATAAGATTAAGCACACCTGGAAAGCTATCCTGAAAAAGCTAACATTGAATCATGCCCTGATCAAAATAATGATGCCTTTCCTAAAGATTATTATGCGAAGGCAAGCTACAGTACAGTCTGATTGGGTAAATAATGGGATTGAATATCTGCATTTCTGGGAGGAAATTCCTCATGACGGCGCAGATAATGAATGGCACCATCGCTCATTCAGGGAAATCCGACAGTTTCTGAATCCGGCCGCTCAAGGTATCGAAAACTATTATGAGGTCATTAACAAAGGCATCAATACCGGGGATGCATTTAGTTATTTTCTTATTGAACGCCTTTTGGTGGTTCAGGGATGGGTTGATTGGCAAAAGATAAGACCTGTCATTCTTGAGGTGGTAAACAAACCTGCTGGTCACCCGATGCTGGATTATATGCAAATGTCGATGCTTTATGTCCTTTTCCAATCGATCGAAAAATCTACTAAACCAAATGAAGAGGCTTTTGATATTCTGACCAGTCTTACGGAAGAATGGTCTGAGCGTTGCAAGGGAGTGTATTATGCACATCGGAATATCCAGGCCAATAAAGGGCTTCCCTATAAGCAGTTTCCCCTGAACTGGTATGGTGCAGCTTACTGCAAGCATTTTGGGGATGGTGGAACACGACCGGGAGATCCTTATCCATTGCCTGTTTTCAGAGGCCTGATCGATAAGGCTTTGAAGAATAAGGATAAAGATCTGTTGTATTATTGTATCGAAAATATTTCAATACTGGTAACCGATTTTGGCTATATTAAAAGCGCTATTCACCTATTCGATTACACGATCAGCTGTTTCTCTCATGAAAGTGAAATCCATTCTTTCGACATACAAAACAGTGAACAGGAAAAGTATTGCATAAGTTTCAGGGCTTATATGTGTTGTACAATTGGTACCATTAAGAGTTATTTCCCCAGAGAAACGGCACACTTTATCCATCATAAACTCGCCCATTCCAAGTTCCCGGATATGGAACACTTCAGGGAAGACCTGATGACCTATAACGAGTCGTACGAAAACATCGGGGACCTTCTGACACACAAGTTTGGTAATTTCATCATCTGGGGATTGCTGAAGGATAAGGATGTTGGCCAGTTCTTTAAGGACGGTTTTAAAATGGGAGGCGAAGTAAATGATTATGTCGAATGGTTCGATGGTATTGTCAGGCTCTCCTTTAACAGGTTGTTCGGTATTAAAGTTTGAGAAAGAATCTTTCGATGAGAAAACGAATTCAATTGATTTTACTAATCATTTCAATTCTGGTTATTGTGGGGCTATTAATTATTCCGTTTCATTTTTCACTGGGCTCACGGGATTCTGATACCAAGAGGAGCCGAATTGATATTATCGCCCATCGGGGGGCTTCGGGTGTGGCTCCTGAAAACACGATGCCTGCTTTTGATTCAGCTATCGCTGACGGAGCTGATTACATCGAGCTCGATGTGCATCTCACCAAAGATAATAAGGTGGTGGTTATGCATGACAGAACAGTGAACAGAACCACCAATGGTTCGGGGAAAATTTCCAACCTGGATTCGGATTATATTGAGACACTTGATGCCGGGAGCTGGTTTGGAGAACCATTTGCCAACACCAGGGTGCCTCTCCTTGAAGATGTCATAAAGAGAGTGGGCAGACGTGCGAAACTTCTGATTGAAATCAAGAAGAGTGGAGAAAGTAACACTGGTATTGAAAAAAAGGTAGCGGAATTGATCTATCAGTACGAGGCTGAGAACTGGTGTACAGTGCAATCATTCAATGATGATGTCCTCGAAACTTTCCACCAAAACTGGCCCGATATTGTTCTTCATAAACTGTTCGTTTTTAAATTCAGGTTCCTTCCCTATGTATTCGATGGAAAGATCACCTATTTCGATGTTGAGAAGTATGACTATGTGAGTGCATTTACTATGCATCAACGATTTGCTGAGAAAAGTTTCCTCAAGAAAATACATGCCGCCGGAAAAAAAGCGAATGCATGGGGATGCAGTAACAAAGGATCATGTAAGCTGGAGAATATGAGAATGTGGGATGGGATTATTACAAATTATCCTGGATTTTACAAAGATCAATCCTATAAATAATTTAATGCATACTGATCCCAAAAACCTTTACTCTCCATCATTTCTGTTTCTTTTTGTCGCTCAGCATTCGGGAAAGGAGGCGCATAAATGCCTGGGAAAATTGTTCTGACTAAAAGTTCAGGCTCTTTCCACAATACAACGTTTACCTGCCAGGTTGGATTGGTTCTGGTTGTCTGAACATGGTTAACAAATAACCCATCGCGATCCTGCTTCTTCAAAAGAGCCCTCTCGGCCGGAAGCAGATTGTCCAGCCTGATTAGCGAATCTTCTCCAATTCCTCCCGTGTAATCTGCCTGCTCGTAAAATAATGTTACGATGAATCTATCCTCCTTCCAGTCACGAGTATCCGGAACGATGAACTTTTTATGAGATTGGATCTTTTTCCAGAGTTGAATTGGGTTTGATACAAATACAGGATGAAATTTTGAACCTGTAAGAGCTAGTTGTGCGCTTATCTCTTCATCTGTATAACCAGTGTTCGTTTTCAGTTCTATCCTGTAATCTTCATCAATTTGACTGAAATGGCGAAGAATATGGAATTGGTCGCTGTATGAATATTGTAGTGATTCCAAGATTATGATTTCTTTCTGAAATTTCTGAAAAAGAATATCCCTAAAATGATTAGTACGACAATCGTCAAAGACCCACTTATTATATTATACGAAGTTGTATCTCCCGAAAAAAACTTGTTGATCCACTCTGAAACATCCCAGACTACAGAGAAGACGGCCAAAGCTGCAATGACTTGTAGTATGAAATTGATCTTTTTGTCGCTTTTCTCTTTCGTTTTTTGATTAGCTCTTTCAATCCCTTCTTTCAATAGGTTCAGTTCAGATTGTATAGCGAGTGAATAACGTATTCTTTCGAAAATTAATGAAGGGAGAAAGTTATAAGAGATATGAGACGGGTTATAATATTTGTTGAATTCAAAGAACTCATCCTCCAGCTTTTGGTGGTTCGCATCTTTTGAATAAAATATTTTATTGATCTTAAAAAGATAGTGTTTAACGTATAACGATTGAAGGTATAACAGGTTGAAATACCCATTCTCCCAAACGAAATTATTCAGGGTTCCTTTCTGAAAAAGACCAGTAAATGTATCGAGAAGAGTTAGTGCCGACCAGTTTTTAAATACGGATATCCTATTTTTCTCAATCAACTCAAGATAATACTCTTCGGATGGCTCGAAAATTGAGTTGACACCTGCAGCCGATCCAATCGGAGCACATACCCCCAGATCATATAACAACATGTTCTCCTCTTCCTTAGTGATATCTGCATCAAGTTCTACGAGTGAGAACACCTTTAGCTTATTCCCAAAACTCAGCGAATTCCTATTTGATTGGGTGTTATCCGGTGGCTTAATGAATGAAAGTAAGTCATATAAAAACTTCGTGTCTTCCGTGACTCCTGAATTTCTGAAATAGTTGTTGATCAGCGTTATCTCGTTATAAGAGAATCCTGCCAGGTCGCATTTAAAACAATAAAAGACAATTTCACGAGGGAAGAAGAACAGATCCATGTATTCAAACTTAATATTGAAAACATGTTCTGATTTTCCCTGGTTGATTGTAACAGGAACCGTTTCATCAATCTTTTTTGATAGTCTTACTGTTTTTCTGGCAAAATCTGAATTGAAATGTTGTGCGTCAGCTTTTTCTATGTCGGGGAAAATAGAGTTCACAAAACTCTCATAATAGAACCTGTTAAAGCCCTTAATGATTTTTTCTGAATCGATTTTATCGGGATTTACATGCATTTTCCAACCATCGAACCCAAATGTATCTCCTGATTTCACTTCTTCAAGGATACTTTCGCGATACTCCAGAACACCGCAGAAAATGGAATAAGCGTTGCAAGGTTTTGTTGAGGCAAATTTTTCCCAGTCCATCAGTTTTCGGTTTTGTTAGATTCTATACAAATATGCAAATTTTACTTGCCATATTGAAAAAGCCGACAGTGTTGACCACATTATGGAATTACATTAGTTAAAAATTATAAAAGCAACTACAACCAGGATAATGGCTATTATTCCAACATATGAGTATATATGTCCAAAGTTTAGAGTCCACCCAAATTTAGGATTTATTTTAGGAACTATTATTCTTGAGTCTTTAGGGTTTACATAAAAAATTCCTTTCCAATTATAAGGATTATTACTCATTATGTCATGATTTTCTTTTCTGTCTTTCTTTTTCATGATTTTAATTTACGTTTGGTATAATTTTTAGTTATTATCTAAATTCAATTCCATTCTGATCAGCTTATTCATTATCTCAGTACAAATATCTGGAGTAGAACCAAAATCACACGAATTAGTAGCCACCACAAATGCTCTATCTAGTTTTGGAGTGACTAAAACCACAGCATACCAAATTTCATTACTCCCGGCATGGTTAAGGGTAATTCCTTTTGCCCAAGTATGTTCTGCAACACCCCAGCCTCCGGCGTAGTAGTGGCCGCCAACAGGTTCAATTAATTTATTCAAATAGTTGCGTTCCAGAATTGGGTTTTCGATTGTTAATTGAAGAGAAAGAAATTTAGCCCAGTCAGCTATGCTACAATATACCCGACCAGCAGGTCCGATTGCTTCTTCATAGTAAGCCTCACTTGGCCACCATTTCCATACATATTTACGGTGCCCCCAAGGCTGAGCAGTTGACTTGGAAATATTTGGATTACCATATCCAGCAGTAGACATCCCCAAAGGATCGAACAAACGTTGTTTCATTAAAACTTCCCAGCTTAAGCCCGTTATTTGTTCTGCCATACAAGCGGCAATCATATATCCAAAATTTGAATAATGGAATTGATCAATTTCATAGGTAGCTGGTGACGTAAGATTATCTTCTAAAATTGCCAATCGCCTTTTTTTAATCTCTTTTGAACTGAATGCGCCCTCATCGGTTGGATTTTTCGGAATCCCGGCACGGTGCGTAAGCAGTTGCCACAAGGTGATTTTATGATAATCTGTATGAATCCTGTTTTTTAGTTCCGGAATAGCTTCTATTAGTTTCGTGTCCCAGCTAAGCTTCCCTTCTGCTACCAAAGTGGCGAGCATGGTGGCTGTCATTGCTTTTCCACATGAACCCAGATGCACAACATCATTGGTGGTAAACGCAACACCAGAACCCGCTTTACGCTCTCCTGCAGAAGCTATGGCAACTACACCTTCGCTTGAGATGATTGCAGCAATCATTCCAGGTGCTTTACCCTCATTTACCACTTTAGTAAGGATGTGCTGAATGAAATCAGATTTAGTTGAATCCAGCTTTGTTTGCGAATAGATAGCTTGATTTTCAGCCGGACTATCTTTTGTTTCAGCCGTTAAACAACTTGTCAGGAATACAAGAAATAGCACGCCCAATAAACCAATCTTAATCCTTTTCATATTTATTCGACTACTTTTTTACAAATAACGTCGTCTCCTCCATCCGGATGCATAGTCATACTTTCTACTTCTCCAGCTTCATTTATGTTAAATGTAAATTCAACCTCCGATCCCTTTAAATAAAAATCAATCTGAGATCTTGGAAATATGGGATATTCCCCTTGTCCAGGTACTTGCAATATCAACTGACTCTCATTTTTGATAACAGTCAGGACAAAGCCAGGACTTAGTTCATATTTACCTACATAAGTTCCCAGAATGGCATTTTCAACAGTTACATCTTTATACAGATCCTCCTTTTTTGGTTTAGGTTTAGCATTTAACAACAAGCGTCCTACCATAGTAAAAGAGGGAGGTTCAACGGCATTTTTAGTTACTGGAAAACCTGTTATCCCTGCTTGTGATTTCTGGCCGGCCTCGGCAACAAAACTGAGATTACCCAATTGGTCAGGGTAAAATCTGAATAGATGACTTGCACCAAAGTAGGTGGAGTAACGGAGTTTACGGTTTTTAATATCGATGACAGAAACAAACGATTTTTTGAGACCAAGAAATGAAGAATTAAAGGCCTTCTCACAGACTGGAAACTCTGAATATAACGCATTTTCAGTAAGTGGTAAATCAGCAGAACTTGTTGTCCCTCCAATAACAATCGTATCCTTATTAATAAAATTTGCTGACATGAAACGCTCGTCTTCACTTCCTCCAAACAGGGTAGCGTATTCTAAGGTCATCGTTTCAGAATTAAATACCGAGATAAAGCAATCCTGCTTACCTTTCCCTTTGTTACTAATAGAGTTATCAGTTTCCGGGAAATTTTCTGCTGTAGTGTTGCCACATACGATCAATCTGTTTGGCTTGGTCCACGTTATAGATGAACCCGCAAATCCATTGGTTGCGAAATAGCTTAAATACAAAATCTTGCTACCTGTTTCGTTTATTTTAGCAATATAATGATCCATCACGCCTCCAGCTGCAGGCATAATTATCTCTTTTCGAAAAGCATTATCAGATACAGGTAAGTTTGCTGTAAAAGTAGCGCCTACTATATAGATATTATCTTTGTCATCAAAAGCAACACTAGTAATCCCTTCCCCTTGGCTGCTTCCAAAGAAAGTGGAAAAGAGAAGTTTTTCACCATCAGGACTAAATTTAGAAAGGAAACCATGCATATTATCTTTAGTGTCAATGCTGCCTTTTGTTAGCGGAAAGTCAATAGACTTAGTAGTTCCAACTACAATAATATTTCCTTTAGAATCAACCTTAATACCTCCTGATCCTACTGTCTCTTCAACTTCACCTCCAATAAAAGTAGAGAATATGATATCCGTTCCCGTTGGGTTTAGTTTAGTTACGAACACATCGCCAGCCCATTCTCCTTCACCATTGAAACTGGTATCATAGCTTCCTTCGGTAACAGGAAAATCTGATGAATGCGTTCCTCCGGCTATATATATATAGCCCGCCTCATCAACCGTTATTCCTGAGTGATGTTCTCTCTTTGTACCACCAATCAGTGTGGCAAATTCGAGTTCGCCTTCGGGTGTATATTTTGCCACGAAGACATCTGCTGATCCTTTAAGTTCTGTTTGATACGCTCCTTCAGTAGCAGGAAAATTTTTATCTCTGGTATTTCCCGAAATATACGTATAGCCTTCGCTATCGGTATAAATATCAAAACCCGATGCGTATTTATCGGTGTGTGAAAGATAGGTTGAGAATCCAAGTGTATATACCGTGGTATCTGTCAGTTGGTTTGTCTGCGACTTCAGAACTCCTTGACTAAAAAGAATTCCAATTAAAATAAAACTAATTTTTTTAAACATAATATTCTCTTTTTAAAGTTATTGTTTGTACTTATAGAATTTGATATTAATTTTCTACAAAACAAGCAATTGCCGGGCATACCTGGACATGCAAATGGGGACAGAATTGGCCGCAAATCAGGACAAGAACGAAATAAAAGGAAGAATTAATGGATTAAAGACATTCTGACTGCTTAATTATAGGCGGATGGGGATACGCCATGAAACTGTTTAAATGCCTGGCTAAATCGCTTGGTATCTTCGTAACCTACCATGAGCGCGACTTCGTTTACACGATATTTTTCATTGAGCAATTTAGCAGCTTGAGTCATCCTTGTATGCCTGATTAAATCTACCGGTGATTTTCCCGTTAAGGCATTAAATTTACGTAATAGAGTTCTTCTGTGAAGATTGGTTTTTTCGGCAAGGACTTCAACTGTAAAACTGCTATTTTCAAGGTTGTCTTTTATTATGGAAAAACAATCATTAAGGAATTTCTTATCAAATTCAGAATAAATGGTTGTACTTCGGTCAATATCACCAAAGCTAAATTGTTTTCGGGCATTTTCGCCGGTGGCAATAATGTTTTTCACTTTTTTAACCAACAGATCCGTATCAAAAGGTTTAACGATATAATCATCCGCGCCACAATCATAGCCGTCAACTATGCTATCAGGCGAATCTTTGGCGGTGAAAAGAATAATAGTGATGTGACTTGTATTGATGTCGTTTTTTAGGATTTTACACAGCTCATTTCCTTTTATGCCTGGCATCATGATATCGCTGATTATTAAATCGGGAATATGTTTCAATGCCATCTCCTTGCCTTCCTGTCCGTCTTTGGCACAAATAACATGGTAGGTTAAGGCAAATAAATCGCGTAAAAACATTCGTAATTCTAAGTTGTCTTCTATGATCAAAACACTGGGAAGGCCATTAGAATTATCAGCCAGTTCTTCTTCCAATTGGTCAAATAGTTGTTCTTTGGGTTTTATTTCTTTTTTAACAGGTTCTTCTTCCAGGATTTCTATTTTATCACCAGGCAATAGAATGGCAACTGTTGTTCCTTCATTTACGGTACTGGAAATTTCAAAATTTCCATTCATCAAGCCGATCAATTCTTTTACATAAGCTAAACCGATACCGCTTCCTTCAACCGAGGAATTCGGTTTTTCAACCTGGTAATACCTTTCTCCAAGTCTTTTAAGATGTTCAGCGGAAATTCCTATTCCGTTATCCTTAATTTCAAGTTTTATCCGGTTGGTATTTACTTCAAGTTTAAAGTGCACAAAACCACCATCTTTATTATACTTAAACGCATTTGATAAGAGATTATTAATGATGGATTGTAGCCTCCCCTGGTCAAATTTTATAATAGCTTTTCCTATATTTGACTCAAAACTGAGCTTACAGCTAGTTTGGTAGCAATATCCCTCGAATGAAGCTACAATTTCCTGGCAAAAAGCAATGAGCTCGAAATTGGTTAAATCCAGTCCCAGCATGTTCTCATCCAGTTTTTGCAAATCAAGGATTTGGTTAACCAAATCTTTTAACTTGTTTGTATTGTTTAGCGCTATTTGAAGTTGACTATCAATTCCAGGTTCGTTTTTGCCTGTTTTTAGGATTCTTACCAATGGGGATTTAATAAGCGTTAACGGGGTGCGGATTTCGTGCGAGATATTGGTAAAAAAATCAAGTTTACGTTTACTGGATTCTTGCAACTGCATTGAAATCTCCTGAATTTCTGTCTTCTGTTTGGCTAATAATTTATTATCCTTTCTTTTGCTCCGAAATGCGCGTAAAAGCACTATTCCAATGATGATGAATAAAATTGCACCTGCAATAAAAGTATTTCGAATGAGCTTTTGCTTGGTAATTTCAGCTTCTTTTTTTTCGATTTCAAACCTCATCTCAAGTTTGGCTATCTCGTTATATTTTTCGATCCTGGCCAGGCTGTCATTCATTTGATTCGATATTTTTAAATAATCGGCAGAAGATTGAAATGCTTGGCTTGAGTAATAGATTTTACTTAAGGATTCAGCTGTTGCTTTAATCCTTTGTAGTAAACCCAATTCTTTTGCCAGGTTATACGCATTATTTAAATAATAGATTGCACTATCCTTTTTATGAATGCTTTGATAATACGTTGCCAGCTCTTCAGAAGATATAACCATCTCCATACCCGACTTGGATTTAACTGCTATATTTCTTGCCCTGTTTAAATAGTCATATGCTTGTTGCGAATTGCCCATAATTAAGTGCGTGCGACCTGCCTCTATCAAGGTATGATGAATCTGAATTTCAGGGCATACATTACACATTCCGTCAATGCTTTGTTTGAGATACAGCAACGCAGAATCATATTCCTGGCGTCCTATATAAATCATTCCTATCTTATGATTTACTAAGGAAGTTGCAGGATAATTAGTTGGGGAGAGCTTTGTACTAACTTCTTTATAACATTGCATTGCCAACGAATCACTTCCTGTTTTAAAATATAAATCCCCAATACTAAGATTTACATAGTTCAGATAATCAGAATTATTCAATTCTAAAAAAAGACGTTGCGCTTCCAGTAAATATTCAAGTGCGATGTCTATGTTTACATGATTATTCATGAACAATTGTCCGGCAGTAAAATATAATTTGGCCAATAACATTTTACTTCCGGTTTCTTCAGCATATTCAATCCCCTGCTGTAAATAGCTGTAAGCCTGTTTGTAATTATATAGCGTCGCATACAATTTTGCAATATTTTGATAACTATAAATTACGGTATAGTTAGCGTCAATAGCTTCCCTGTTTTCAATATTTTTCCTATAATAAATCAAGGCGCTGTCATATTCACCTAAAGCCTCAAATCCAAATGATATCTGATTAGTTGAAATAGCGAT
>CAZXQU010000036.1:0-1341 GCA_964642545.1 uncultured Prolixibacteraceae bacterium
AGAGCAAAAATAATGAGTCAAAATTGACTTAAAAGAGGATTTTTGTTACTATTTTGTTACTCATAAAAAAGTAAAGGCCTGTAAATCAATATGATTACAAGCCTTTTTTGTAGCCCGTAGGGGAATCGAACCCCTGTTACCAGGATGAAAACCTGGCGTCCTAACCCCTAGACGAACGGGCCAAACTTCTTTTTAGGAGCGCAAAAGTAAAGAGAAAAATTTGGTTTCACAAATTTTTCTCACTATCCGCCTCAAACCGAAACCCCATCCGTTTGCCGGTTTTGATCAGCATGGCATCCAGGGCTGTCTGTATTTCATTTACTGTTACCTCTTTCATGCTGTCGTAGGGAGGTGTTAACAGGTCGAAGTTGATGGTGTAGAGCATGGCCGACCTGATAATGTTCTGGACTGCCCTTCGGCTGAGGGTAGTGGTGGCAAAATTGTTGTAAAGGAGTCCTACTTCACGTTTTCCTTCAATGAAATAATGGTTCTCGCGGTTCAGGAAAACCCGGCCGATCAGGTATCCCGCATCATTCATCCGGTTGTATTTGAACGAATCGGCCAGGAAGTTGAAGATATAAATGATGCCACAGTAGGATCTTCGCTTGTCATCCTTGATATAAGAGGTTCTCATCACTTCATGGTCGCGGGAGAACTCAAAAATATTGGTATGCATCATGAAGATCAACACATCCCCGGCGAACTTCAGTCTGAACTCAAAATGTCCCCGGTCGTGGTACTCCACCGTAATATCTGCCTGTGTTGGCAACGATTTCATCATGTACTGTGCAGCCAGGATATCCGCCTCATGCTTGAACAGGTTAAACGCTTTATACGTCTTGGTATAGATTTCCTGCTTCAGAGCTCCTTTCTTTTTCAATATCCTGAAAAGTTCGCGGGTAGAAGGGGTTGAGTTGTTCATAGTAGTTTCGGGTTTCGGGTTTCGAGTTTCGGGTTTCAAGTTTCGGGTTGATATTCAATTCGTAATTCTTAATTCTTAATTCTTAATTCTTAATTCTTAATTCTTAATTCCCCCTTCCTCATTCCTCCTATCATCTCCCTCAAACTCCCAAAGGTATTCTCCAGCACTGTATCCAGCTCCCCGGGGGAGAACCATCGTACATATCGGATATCCTCCTCAATTTGGGGTACCAGCTTCTGCTCCTTGGGAGCAATCATCTCAAACCAATAACTCTTCTTCAGCATCGGCTTTCTCTTCTCCTTATAGACATGGTAGGTAGGCTTCAGCTTTCGAATCACCTTAACCTTGCGAATCCCGGTCTCCTCCTTTACCTCCCGCACCGCCTCAGATTTTCGCCATTCCTTGTTCGCTGTTCGCTT
>CAZXQU010000036.1:1441-29262 GCA_964642545.1 uncultured Prolixibacteraceae bacterium
CCTTTACCTCCCGCACCGCCTCAGATTTTCGCCATTCCTTGTTCGCTGTTCGCTTTTCGCTTTTCTTTATTCCTAATTCCTCATTCCTAATTGGCTCCGCCGAGCTCCGCTTCGCTCCGGTTCGTAATTGGCAATTGATTTTCCCTTTAGGAAGATCCCACCTCCCTCTCCGGTGAATAAACAGAATCTCTCCCACCTCATTTCTCACCACACCTCCTGCTGCCTCTATGATCGTAAAAAGCGACTTGACATCCCGTTTCAACTGTTTGTAATCGGGCGCTGAGAGAGCAAGCATCTGCAAGCCTTCATTCTTTTCAAAATCCCGGATTACCCGTTTCAACTCCTCCGTTGATCCGGGCACCACAATCTGTCCAGCAAACGCCACATCGGGCTTCAGCAACAGCAAACACCGGTCATCAAAAAAGATCTTCATACAAAGCCAGAAATCGTTAGTCAAACTTACGAAATTCTTTTGCGAAAAAAATACTAATTTTGGAGCAAAAATTCCACGATGCTCCTCTCCCACGAAGTTGCCCTTCAAATAGCCGAACAACTGCTGAAAATCAAAGCGGTAAAGCTTAGCCCGAAAGCACCTTTCACCTGGGCTTCCGGCATTCTGTCACCCATCTATTGCGACAACCGCATCACCCTCTCTTTCCCTGAGATCAGAACGTTCATCAGGCAGCAGTTCTGTGATGCCATCCGTGAGCATTTTGAAGGGGCTGAAGCCATTGCAGGGGTAGCTACCGGAGGAATCGCCCAGGGCGCCCTGGTGGCTCAGGAACTGGGATTACCATTTGCCTATGTGAGGTCGGGGAAAAAGGAACACGGACTCTCAAATCAGATCGAAGGCCGTGTTGAGGAGGGCCAGCGGATTGTAGTGGTAGAAGATCTCATTTCCACCGGAGGAAGCAGCCTCAGCGCAGTTACTGCCCTCCGTGAAGCAGGTTGCCACGTGACAGGAATGGTGGCTATTTTCACCTATAACCTCCCGGTATCCATCCAGAAGTTTAAAGAGGCCTACTGCGAGCTCATCACCCTATCCGATTACGATGTGCTCATCGAAAAAGCCCTGAGCACAGGCTATGTCAGTGAAGAAGACCTGAAGGTGCTGAACGACTTTAAAGGCGCGTTCTAGTCAACTACCAGCTTCTGATTCACAGTCTCCCCATTGATTGAGAGCCGCACGACATAAATCCCTTTCCGGAGGTTCTCCAGGTTGAGCATCTGCACGTTCTCGCCCATATTGAAGGTGAATTGCTGTTCCAGAACAGTCTTACCTAACAGGTCAACAACGATATAGGTTGCCTCTGAAGCCTCTTTGGCGGTTACCTTGATAAAGGCATGTCCACTGGCAGGGTTCGGGTAGATGGCGAGGCCAGCAACACGCTGATCGTCAATACCGGTCGAACTCATTGTTGTGAATTTCCAGGGATCGCTCCAGGCCGTGGTGTCGGCTAAAGCCCCCCCATTACTGAAAGCACGCATCCGCCAGTAATACTCCGTATTGTATGCCATCTTTTTGGTTACCTTGATATCAGCAGTAGGAACTACAGGCTTTACATCAAAGAAGATATCCGTGAAGGCCATGTCTTTGGCTATTTGCAGTTGGTATCCGACAATGCCGGTTTGGGCAGTCCAAAGCATACTGGGTGTCACTGCCACATTCAACTGATTGATAGTGGGTGACCTCAGGATTACGGTATTGATGGAGGTGAATTTTCTGGGTTCGCCCCATCCGGTTGTATCATTCTGATGACGGACACGAACTCTCCACCAATAATCAATACCGAACATCAGGAACTCAGCATTTGCCTCCACCAGGATTGTCTCTCCTGAAAATACAAGTGTGTTAAAATTCACATCAGAAGCGATCTCAAACTCATAATTGAGGATACCTCCCACAGCTTTCCATTTAAGCAGTGCATTAAGCATCTGGTCGGTTGCATCATTATTGGGTGAGCTCAAGGCAACGGCATCCAAAACAGTAAAATTAAATGGTTCTGACCATGCCCCTGCATCCAGGGTGTGACCTGCCTGAACGCGCCAGTAATAATGACCGCCAAAACGTAACATGCTGGTAGGTCCTTTAAATACACCACCAACAACAGTTCCCTGCACGAAAAGCGGGGAGTTGAAATTCATGCTTGTGTCGGCCTGAAATTTATAATAGGTGACTCCTGAGAGGTTCACTGTTCCTATCTTGGTTTTCCACTCAAGGTTTACGTTTGACTCCTGATCATCGTTATTGTTGGTTGGCTTGAACAGGTCGACCGTATTGAAGATCGTGAAGTTCCATACCTCCGACCATCCTGATGTGGCTCCATCGATCGCTCTTACCCGCCAATAGTAGGTTGTATTGAAGAGTAGGTTGCTGGTCTGGTAACCGGTAATCAGGGTTTGTGTATGATCGACCAGAAGCCCGGAGTTGAAGTTCATACTGGTATCCATCTGGATCTGGTATTGCAACGTGAGTGATCCCGTAACGGCATACCAGCTAAGCACAACATCCGGCATCTGGCCTGTTGCATCATTGGCTGGGAATTTGAGAGCCGGGGTGGATACAAGGGTCTGAGCTGCCAATCCCAGGCTAACCGCGGCAAAAAGTAGAAGGAATAAAACTTTTTTCATATCTCGAGAAGTTTTGAATTCTTAATTCTTAATTCTTAATTCGTAATTCTTAATTCGTAATTCTTAATCCCTAATTGGTTTTCACAATCTTACCGTATGCCTGATTCACCTTCACGATGTAAGTGCCACAGGGCAGCGAACTCATATCAAGCACAGAGGTTTGTGTGCCACTGAGTTGTGTTCCGAATGACGTGGTCAACATCAGTCTGCCTGCCAGGTCATAAACGTAGGCGATAACAGCGGTTGATTCGTTCAGCGTGTAGGTCACATTGGCCGAATTTTTCACAGGATTCGGATGAATCTGAAGGAGTGTAGTGGCCTTTCCGGAAGTTTGGCCCGGATCAATTCCTACGTGTATATAGTATGTTGTATCGTAAAAGAGTCCGTTTCCATAGGTTGCGGCAGCAATGTACCCTGTATTCTGCACACTGTAATGCTCCCAGGTTTGCTGGAGCAGGTCGGTTACAGGCAAGTTGCCCATTCCTCCAAGATCCTGTGCCCAATCGGGTGATCCGGTGAAGACATTGGATGTAGAGAAAACACCCAGGTCGGTTCCAATGATTGCCTTTCCACCTCCATGCATCTCAAAAATACCATCAAAGACAGGCATTGCAGGAAGATTCCCTTGTGCATTGATGAATGTTGGCAGGGAATCAAGTCCATTTTGAGCGACATAGACATAGTTTTCATTTCCGTAATTTCCAAGGGTCACCAATACATTATTGTCGTTATTGGGATCTATCACCACATTGGTTACATATCTTCCGGCCATCTCAGGATATTCATAGACATCCTTTGCGACAATACAATAGGAGCTGAGGACACTACCATGTAACGAATCGAGCGCCAGGGTAAGGTTGGAGAAACGGTAGAGTTTCCCGGTCACGGTGCCTGCCCAAAGGTAGTTCATGTCGCCCGAGAGGGCCATGCTTGTGAGGATATCGGTACCCGTCTCGCCAATCAGAATCCACCGCGGCACTTTATAGAACTTAATGGCATCCTGGGTCATATAGACACCTGACCGACTTGATGCTGTGCCATAGATAAAGAAGCGGGAGTGATACGGGTCGAGAACAGCCATACTGTCACCTTGGGAAATGGTAGTTGGTACGATAAATTCGAATTCGCACTCATAACAGTTCATACTCTTCATAATCAGAATAGAATCGGCCTCGATGGTTCCCTGACGGGCATGAAGCCAGATGGTATCCTGAGAGTAAGCAAAGTCTGTTGTTTCCCACAAAGCTGATGGCAGATAGTCTGTCAGCGAGCTTGAGATGCCTCCCAGGAAACTTATGGCTGTTGTTTCACCAAGGTTTTCCGAACGCACATAGGGTTCAAAATTTGGATAGAATCCGGTCCCGGAGAAGAAGACAGTATTTGGCATAAGCTGTGACCACTGACCAAATGTGCCTGTACGGGAAGAGGTTGGAGGAACATAGCCATCGGTTGGGGCGTTTTGAGGAACTGCGTTGAAAATCTCAGTTCCAACGCGAATACCACCTCCCATGATCCAGCTGTCTAACCGCGTCATTGATACGGAATTGAACTGGGCTGTGGAGAGATTTTTATTTGTCGTTTGGTAAGAAAACGTTTGTCCGTCAAACATTCCGATAGAGATCCCGTTAGAGGTTGCAATGGCAAATTCATTCGTACTATTGGGACGGAACACATAATCGTGATGGAAACTTGGAGTAAAAGGTCCGCTTGGAGCAAAAAAGCCAAAAGAGACCTGCTGCCAGTCATAGAATCCTGTTGGCTGGTATTTTTTTCCATACCAGGCGCTGGGGCCACCAAGAAGCACGGCATCGGGATCAGTTGGAAATACCTCAATGGTGTTGCTGTAACATCCATTGCCTGCGAATGGCTCATAGGTTGGGTTTGGCGGGAAGATCAGTGTCCAGGTGGCACCACCATCCTCCGACTTGTAAACCCCCAGGAGAAAACTATTGGATAATTTTGCAATACTGGCATAAATCACACTGGCATTGGAAGGGGCGATGGCCAGACTTGTCCAGCCGGCATTATCGATGGGGAGCATCCCTTCAGCTCCGGTAGAGACATCGGTGATGTTTGCCAGGTCCCCCCCGGCAGCCACATATACGTGGTTGTCAACCACAAAAGCGACGGTTCCGTTGGGGCCAACCGTAACATCAATAGCCATTCCAACCATCAGGTTGGTCCAGGTAGTTCCATCATCGGAATATTTTATCCCGCCATTGGTAGCGGCGAACAACCTCCCGCTGTTTGGATCGGAAGCCAATTTGATGATATAGGACCAATCTGACAGAGGATCGTTGAGGATCGGTTGGGTGCCTGGAATAAGAGAGAAATTCATCCCATCCATCGACTGATAGAGGCCCGTTCCCATAAACTCGCCATCTTCGCAATAATATTCACCCGTACCAACATAAATGTTACCTCCTGGAGTTTGACACATGGAAGCAACGCGCAGAACCTCTGTGGATCCTGTATTCATTGTGTGCCATGTTAATCCTTTGTTGGTGGATTTATAGATGCCACCCGTAACGCCCCCCGTGTACATGGTGAGGCCATCCGGGTCTTGATTGTCAAATAGTACAACCCGGGAACGGCCTGAATAGTTGGTTGGCCCAACATGCATCCATTTGAGGCCTAGCGAAGTAGCCGACTTCTGTTGCAGCAACGAGAGCTGATGCCTGGCAGCCAGTACATCAGTAGGGTTGACAATCCCTGTAACCTGGTTGCTTCTGATCTGTTGCATCCGTATATCGGAGGTCTGATCGGGCGTGTTATTGTCTGGAGCAGCACTAAATGCAGTAGTAGAGAATAAGCAACACGAGAATCCGAGAAAAAACACAAGCAAGCCAAATGGTAAAAGTCTGTTTTTCATATCCCTGGTTTTAGTTATTTGATCTATTTCGATTTTATCTGTACTAATGGTTTCAAGGGTTTCCGTTTAAACCAACAAATATAACGTAAAAAGTTAATTCTGCAAAAAAATTTTGTCTAGGAACATGGTGTGATGGTCGAGGAAAATGAAGGGATGGGGGAATGAGGAATGAGGAATGAGGAATGAAACCTGAAACTAAATCTCTTCGAGTGCTTCAGCGGGAAGCCAGCCCACACTTCCGCTGGCGATACGTACTTCGTACCAGGTTCCGATCTTGTCGAGGAGTTGAACTTTGGTTCCTTCATGGAGAACGAAAAGGTCGATGCTCTTTTCGTCGGGTGAGCTTTTCACTGTAATTGTTGGGTCGAACACAATCGCCTCATGGAGATTTTTCATCGTATGGTAACCCGAAATGGAGAAGAGAAGGGTAAAAAGTGTAAACAGGATGAAAAGTATTCCTGCCCAGAAGCCTGCTTTCCTGAGTATCAGCCGTCGGGAGCTGAAATAGAGGGTGATGCAGACAAGGGTAAGGATGAAAAAGATGATGGTTTGAACGGCCCATGTATTCATTGGAAAAAAGGTGACAACCGCTTGATACCATCTGATATAAAAGAGGAGTGGCAACGGGTCGATCTTGTCGGCAATCTTGTTGTTGGCGACATTCAGGTTGAAGCGGATATTTTCATTTCCCGGATCCAGCCGAAGTGCACGCTCGTACCAGAGGATCGCATGTGGCATGTCGTTGAGCTTGAAATAGGAGTCGCCAAGATTGTAATAGAGTTCCGGGGCTTCATACCCCAACGTGATCACCTCGTTGTACAGGGCAACGGCATCCGTATAGATCCCATCAGAATAGGCCTGATTCGCATCAGCAACAAGCTTCTGCGGATCCTGGGCAAAAAGACTCAGGCTGAAAACGGTTAACAAGAGGCCGGTGATTAATTTTCTGGTCATGGGGTCATGGGGTCATGGTTTCAGGTTTCAATTGCCGTCAGTTTCAACTGACGGTACTGGAGGACTGTTTGAATATTTAGGACTTTAGTCCAAAAGTATGGGGCTAAAGCCCAATAATAATGAGCTCCCGTACCCGTCGGCTAAAGCCGACGGCAATTCATTCCCAATATCTTTATTTCGTGTTTCACTTCAACTCCCTCTCTATCTTCTCAATAATCTCCAACGCCTTCCCATAAATCTCATCCATCTTGAGCGCCTTGTCGCCAGGGGCGAACCGGGCAAATTCGGTATCGTTCAGCGTAGTGGTAAACTGGTTCAGAATCTCATCACTTACCTGCTTCCCCTTCAGCGCTTCCTGCACCGAGTCAATGGAAAGGTCGACTCGTGGAATCCCGAATTTGTCGCTCAGATACCCCCATAATGCCTGTGAAATCTCTTCATAGAACTCAGCCTCCTGCTTTGTTTTCAAAAATTCCGACGCTTTCTTAAGCCGTTTGCGGGCGATTCGGGTCGCTTTCCTGTTCTTCATAAGGAGAATATCACTTCGCCGTTCGTGGTGTTTCCGTAACAGTATCAGCAGAACGATAAAAAGCACAAACGGGATCAGGAGAAGCAGAAAATAGCTCCACGAAGCCATAAAACCGGAACCTGCTTTCCGAAGCTTAAAAGGCTGGCTTTCAATATGCCGGATATCACTTCCAATGTATTTGATGTCCTCTTTGTTGGAACCGGTATAGGTCATAACGCCAGATTCACCACTCCCCTTCTCTGCGTTCAGTTCATACGCAGGAGAGGTGAGGGTGACATATTGCTTTTTCGCCAGGTCAAAATAGCTGAAGTTGATCGGCTTGATGGTGAAGGTGCCTGGCTTCCGGGGAATCACCAGGTATTCAAACGATTGCATGCCTGTCACGCCGGTTGAGGTGGTCTTATAATCGCTGACAACCTTCGGATCGTACGTCTCGAAATCGGGAGGAAATGTGACATCCATCTGCTCAATCAGTTGGATATTGCCGGTTCCTGATATCGTGTATTTCAGTGTAACCGGTTCATTTGCCTTGACCGTAGTTTGATCGATTTCGGAACGGAAAGTAAAGGAACCCACCGCTCCACTGAAGTCGGCCGGTTTGTTCGCCTCCGGAAGCGGCTTCACCTGGATCGTCAGGGGGTTTGACTTCAGCGACTTCTCAACCGTAGCATAGGAGGAGGAGAAGAAACTATTGTTGAAAAAATCATCGAAAAAGGGATCTCCTGTACGCTGCCTGGCTTGCTGCCTCACCTGTGCAACACACTCTACCTCAAGCGGATCAATTTGAAGCTTGCCGCTTTTTAATGGATAGAGAGCGATTTTGCGAATCTCCGCCACCACATACTGTTCCCCATCAATCGTTTGGTTGTATTGTGGAAACCGTTCAGTATCTTTCAGCATATTCTGCGACCAGAAGCCCTGAAAGGAGGAGAGCTTGCTGATGGAGATTTGGGCAATCGGAACCCGTGTGAAGAGTTTGTAGGTGACGATGGTTCCCTCCCCCTGAAAGGGGCTGGCATCGCTGACATACGCTTTCAGGAATAGATCTTTTGCATCGGTTTGGGCTCCTGAATTTCCTGCAGGTTGCTGGTTTCCAGAAGTGTTGCCCTGCCCCTTCTGCTGCGATGGAGTGCCTCCCGGCTGCACCTGAATCGATAAGGTATTCGATTGATACGCCTTGCCTTCCACCGTTACCGAAGCTGCCGGAACAACAAATGTGCCCTCCCGCGAAGCCTGCAGGATGTAGGAATAGGTATAGGTGATCGTCATCGAAGTACGTCCGTTGATGGAGCGGATACTGGAGGTGGTTGATGTGTTAGGCCCCGTCAATACTGTAAACCCGGATATCCTTGGCCCCCTGAAATTTACCCCCTGGGCATTCAGGGTATAGGTAAGGTTGAAGGTCTCCCCTACCGAAACCACAGGCTTCACCGATCCCGAAAACTCTACCTCCTGGGCAAAGAGGCTCAGGGAGAGGAGGGTGAATAAAAGGCCGGTGAGGAGTAGTGGTTTCAAGTTTCAGGTTTCAGGTTTCAGGTTTCAGGTTGTCGGTTGTGGGTTGCTGAAATTCAATTCTTAATTCTTAATACGTAATTCGTAATTGTACACGAACTACCAATCCTTCTCCACCATCACTACCCCCACTTTCGCTTGCTGCTTCTTCACCTTTTCCATGGTTTTCTTTTCATCGTTCTTCATGGCCTCAAGCATGCGCTCGGCATCCTCTTTAGAGATTTTGTTGGGTTTGGGAGGTTGTTTCTGCTGATCCTGTTTGTCCTTGTTCTGCTGGTCCTGTTTGTCCTGCTGATCCTTTTCGTCTTTCTTGTCCTGGTCTTTTTTATCCTGGTTATCCTTGTTTTGCTGCTGCTGTTGTTGCTGTTGCTGAAGCTTCATTCGGGCATACTCCAGATTGTACTTGGAATCCAGATCACCGGGATTATTCATCAACGCCTGCTTATAGGCTTCGATACTCTTCTCGTATTGTTGCCCCTCCAGCAGAGAGTTTCCCAGGTTATGGAACACTTCGGCTTTCTCCATTTTTCCTGAACTCTTCTCGCTGAGGCCGGCAAAAATATTGGCCGACTCCTCAAAATTCTTCTCCTGGTAAACGGCCGTTCCCAGGTTGAACTGCCCCTTCACCGATTCTTTATTTACCTCAAGCGCCTTCCGGTAATCCTTTTCAGCAGAAGAATAGTCGCCTTTGTCAAAGCTCCGGTTCCCCTCGCGAAGGTAGCGGTTCTCCTTTTGGGAGAACGCCTGCACTGAGAGCAGAATGAAGAGTATGTGGATTAGTTTAGTCATTGATAATTAGGTCATTATGGTCAATAAGGAAAATGTATTAATTCTTAATTCTTAATTCGTAATTCTTAATTAACTAAACGGCTTAATATTCTTCATCCAAAACGTTTTCTTTTCAAAAATAAACAAATCCAGGATCAGGAGGATCAAGGCAATGGCAAGAAAATACTGAAACTGGTTTTCGTAATCGGAAAACTGTTTGCTCTCGATCTCCGATTTCTGAATGGCATTGATGTCGTCAAATATTTTATTCAGCCCTGTCTCAGAATTCGTTGCACGAACATACATCCCTTTTCCGATGGTAGCAACCTGTCGCAACAGGGTCTCATCTAGTTTGCTCACGATGGCATTCCCCTCTTTGTCCTTTTTGAATCCCACGAGCTTATTGCCGTTGTATTCAGGTATTGGTCCCCCTTCGGGCAACCCCATCCCGATGGTATAGATGGTGATCCCTTTGGAAGCAGCAAGTTCTGCCTGCTCCAGCACATTTCCTTCATGATCCTCCCCGTCGCTGATGATTACCAATGCCTTATTTCGCTTTGAGTCGTTCAACGAATTGATTGCCATTGCAATAGCCTCTCCGATAGCTGTCCCTTGTGTAGGAATCATCCCCGGATTGATCGTTGAGACAAACATTTTAGCGGCAGCATAATCGGTCGTAATAGGCAATTGGGTATAGGCTTTTCCGGCAAATACGATAATCCCGAGCCGGTCGCCTTCCAGCTTGTCGATCAGGCGGCTGATGGACTGTTTTGCCCGTTCGATGCGCGATGGCTTGATGTCCTGCGCCAGCATGGAATTAGAAACATCGAGGGCAATGATGAGGTCGATCCCTTTCCGTTGAACATTTTCCAGCTTTGAACCGGTTTGCGGTCCAACCAGCACAAATACCATCAATCCCCAGGCGATCATCATCAGGACGAACTTCAGGATGAGCTTTGAATTAGCCATATCCGGCAATAACTGTCCAATCACCGAAAGATTGCCGAAACGCTGCAACGCCCTCTTTTTCCAAATCATCATCCAGGCAAAAAGGAGGATAAAGACCGGGATCAGGGCCAGAAGATAAACGTATTCTATATGGGCGAACCGGAACATTTTTTTAATTACGAATTAAGAATTACGAATTAGGAATTCTGTTAATATCTTGCATCTTACCATTTTACATTTCGCTTCTCGCTTCTCGCTTTTCGCTACCTCACAACTAAGGTATATTTTTCAGTACTGCATAGCGCAACAACATCTCTAGTCCGAACAATGCGAGAGCCAGCAGTATTAGCGGGATATATTCATCATTTTTTCGTTTGAATTCTGTCACATCAATTTTGGATTTCTCCAGTTTGTCTATCTCCTGGTAGATCTCACGAAGTTTGGCATTGCTCGTTGCCCGGAAATACTGACCATCGGTCATGGCAGAGATCTCTTGCAAGAGTGGCTCATCGATCTTCACCTCCATATTTTGCGTACTCATGCCAAAGGGAGTCTGGACCGGATAAGGCGCCATCCCTACTGTGCCCACACCAATGGTATAAATCCGGATGCCGTAAAGTTTTGCAATCTCGGCTGCCGAACGTGGATCGATAGATCCCATGTTATTCACGCCGTCGGTGAGCAGGATGATCACCTTGCTCACGGCCTTGCTCTCCTTCAGGCGGCTTACGGCAGTAGCCAGTCCGTCGCCAAGGGCGGTGCCATCTTCGATCATGCCGCTTTTGATATCCTTGAAGAGGTTCCTTAAAACCGAATGGTCGATCGTTAGCGGGCACTGTGTAAAACTCTCCCCGCTGAATACCACCAAACCGATCCGGTCATCAGGCCGTCCTTCGATGAATTCCATAGCTACCTCTTTTGAAGCCTCCAGCCTGTCGGGCTTGAAGTCCATCGCCAGCATCGAGCCAGAAATGTCGAGTGCTATCACCAGGTCGATCCCTTCAACCGTAACATCCTGGCGGCTCAAGCTGGTCTGCGGGCGAGCCAGGGCAATGATTACCAGTGCGATGGCAAGTAGCCGAAGCACATAGAGGCCATGATAGAGGATCACCTTAAGGCTTCGGCCCCTCCCTTCAAACCCATCGGTAGTACTCACCTGGATCTCGGCGTGATTCCGCTGGTACCGAAAGAAGTACCAGACGATCAGCAGCGGGATGATCAGCAGCAGGAAAAGGAATCCGGGATTGGCGAATGTAATGCCTTGGAACATGGTTTCAGGTTTCAGGTTTCAGGTTTCAGGTTTCAGGTTTCGGGTTTCAGGTTTCAGGTTGTCTGTTATCAGTTGTCGGTTGTCAGTTTTTTCATCACTTCCTGACCTAATTTCCTATTTTCTAATTTCTTAATTCTTAATTCTTAATCTCCTCCTGTGCACTTAGCTCAATGCTCTGATCTTCAATGAAGGCCGTTTGATTCACAAACTCTATTCCCCTCTCGAGGCTCTCTTCATTCTTTTGCGGGCTGGGTTTCTCTTTAGCGAATTTCACCATATCGGCCAGCATCAGTACCTGTCCGACCAGGTCCCAGGCCTCCCGGTTCACACCTGGTATGCCGAGCAAGTCATGAAGGATCTCGGCGCTGGTACTTTCAAGTGCCGGGATGGTAAACCGAGCCTCTATATACCTTCTGAGAATATCCGTAAGTTCGGTATAGTACCCCTTGAGGTTCCCCTGTTGCCAGAGTTTCCGGATGCGCAGCTTCTCCAGATCCAGCAGTGCAATTTCGTGTGGCTGAAGTTGCACACGCTGCCGTAGGCGGAAGACGGGTTCTTTGTTCTTTCGTTTTTTCAGGTAGTAGATAACGAAGGCGATCAGCAAGAGCGCTGCCAATCCGATGAGAACCCACCGCAAGATCTCCCAGAAGGTAAGGGCGACTGTTCGGGGACCTTTGATTGGCTTGATTGGTTGTGTTGTATCAACAGCAACCGTGTGGACTGCCAGGTAATGCGGGCGGCTTTCGGCAATACGGATGGTGGTGTCGGGAAGCATTCGATAATAGACAGGGATAGGAGGAATGGTATATAAGCCCGAGTCGAAGGTGGTCAGCAACAGGCGCTGGGTAAGGGTAACCGGTTTGCCAGGCTCTCCGGGGAGAGTGTCAAGGGGTGAGCGGTCAATGACCAGGAACTTGTCGAGCGTATCGGGGAATGCTGGCCAGAGCAATTCCATCCCTTCCGGACCGGTAAACTGAAGTTGAAGTCCAACCTGATCGCCAATCAGCATGACATTGGTGTCCAATGTTACGGAAACCACCGGTTGCTGGGCAAAGGATTGTACCCAAACAAAAAGAAGGGAGAGGATTAACTTATATTTTAATAGTCTAATGAACATTCAGGTTGTCGGTTGGCTGTTTCGGGTTTCGGGTTATTTGTTGTTTGTTTCTTGTTTCAATTGCCGTCAGTTTTAACTGACGGGTTAGAGAGGTTATATTCCCTCCACAGGGCTTCAGCCCAAATTGTCTGGGGCTAAAGCCCAGTTTTATCACACCCTTTATACCCGTCGGCTAAAGCCGACGGCAATTCATTCCTCATTCCTCATTCCTCATTCCTCATTCTTAATTCTTAATTCCTAATTCTTAATTCCCAATTGACCTACCTCCTCGCGCTCCTTCTATTAAATAAATTCATCAACGGCTTCACGTAGTCCTGATCGGTTCGTACCCGGGCGATATCCACACCACTCCGGACGAAGAGATCGTTGAGGTGTTCCTGATGGTGGTCGAACCACTTCCCGTAGTGATGGCGAACTGTCCGGTTGCTGGTATCGATCCAAAGTTGTTTGCCAGTCTCAGCATGTTTTACCCGGATCAGCCCAACATCGGGCATCTCGGTTTCTCGCTCATCAAAAACATGTACTGCGATGATATCGTGTTTCTTGTTCGCGATCTTTATGGCATCCTGAAATCCTTTATTGAGGAAGTCGGAGAGCAAAAAGGCAGTACATCTCTTCTTGATCACATTTGTCAGGTACCTCAGTGCCTCCGCGATATTGGTTTCACGGTGCTCCGGTTTAAATTCGATCAGTTCCCGGATGATGCGCAGGATGTGGCTGGTCCCTTTTTTGGGAGGGATGAATTTCTCCACCTGGTTGCTGAAAAAGATCACCCCTACTTTGTCGTTGTTCTGGATGGCGCTGAAGGCGAGGACCGCTGCAATCTCGGTGATGACCTCTTGCTTGAGGGCTTTCTGTGTCCCGAACTGGTTGGATCCACTCACGTCGATCAGCAACATCACCGTTAGCTCGCGCTCCTCATCAAAGATCTTGATGTAGGGGTGGTTGAACCTGGCGGTGACGTTCCAGTCGATATTGCGGATATCGTCGCCATACTGGTATTCACGCACTTCACTGAAGGCCATGCCTCTCCCTTTGAAGACGCTGTGGTACTGTCCCGAAAAAATCTGGTTGGACAATCCCCGTGTCTTGATCTCAATCTTGCGGACCTTTTTGAAGAGTTCTGCGGCTTCCATTAAGGGACTTCAACAGTATTTAGGATTTCATTGATTATATCTTCCGTCGTAATGTTTTCGGCTTCGGCTTCGTAGGTGAGTCCGATGCGATGGCGGAGGACATCGTGGGCAATGGCTCTCACATCTTCAGGTATCACATAACCGCGGCGTTTGATGAAGGCGAATGCTTTGGAAGCCAGTGCGAGGTTGATGCTGGCACGTGGCGAGCCGCCATAGCTGATGAGGCCTTCGAACTTTTTCAACTTATATTCGGCCGGGTAACGGGAGGCAAAGACGATATCGGTGATATAATTTTCAATCTTTTCGTCGAGGTAAACCTCTCTTACCACAGCGCGTGCCCGGATGATGTCGTCGGTACCGAGCACCGGTTTGGTGACCGGAAATTCGTTTGCAATATTCTGACGGATGATCAGCTTCTCCTCTTTCTTATCCGGGTAGCCGATGATGACTTTAAGCATAAAACGGTCGACCTGGGCTTCGGGCAGTGGATAGGTTCCCTCCTGTTCGATCGGGTTTTCGGTAGCCAGCACGAGAAAAGGCTCTTCGAGCTTGAACGTCTCCTCGCCGATGGTGACCTGCCTCTCCTGCATCGCCTCGAGCAGGGCCGACTGCACCTTTGCCGGGGAGCGGTTGATCTCATCTGCCAAAATAAAGTTGGCGAAGATGGGTCCTTTCCGAACCCGGAACTCCTCCTTCTTCTGGCTGTAGATCAGCGTACCAATCAGGTCGGCAGGCAATAGGTCGGGTGTAAACTGGATGCGGTTGAACTTCGCATGGATTGTATTCGCCAGCGATTTGATTGCCAGTGTTTTGGCCAATCCAGGAACTCCTTCCAGCAGGATGTGGCCGTTGGAGAGGAGTCCGATCAGGAGGCGTTCGATCATCTGTTTTTGGCCGATGATCACTTTATTCATCTCCATTGTCAGGAGGTCGACGAACGAACTCTCCTTCTCGATCCGTTCATTCAATTCTTTGATATCCGTTTCAACCATGATATTATTTTTTGAAGCGCAAATTTATGAAATGCTCTTAGAGCTCAAAAATTACAGCTGTTAATAATTGTTAACCTACCCGTTAAAAAAATGTTAATGAAATCTAGCAGAATTAAACTATTCGTGATGGTATGGTTCATTTCGCTGAATGGTGAGGGCTCTGTATAACTGTTCGGTAAAGAGGACCCTGACAAGTTGATGAGGAAACGTCATCCGGGAGAGGGATAGTATGTGATCGGCTCTATTTTTTATCCGTGAATCTACACCATAAGCTCCGCCGATGACAAATACCAGCCCTTTCATCCCCGAGAGGAAACGCTGATTGAGGAAAGCTGCAAAATCGGTTGAGCGTATCTCCCTTCCGTGTTCATCCAGCAATACAACGTAGTCATCTTTGGTGATCTGGTTGAGGATCAGCTCAGCCTCTGCCGCTTTCACCTCCTCTTCCCGCATCGATGAACTTTTTCTCAGGTTCGGGATCTCGCTGATCGCATACCTGACATACCGGTTGATCCGTTTTACGTAATCCTCCAGTAAGGTGCGGATATTCGGATCATCTGTTTTACCGATGCAGATCAGGCGGCTGTTCATAGATCGATTTTTGCTGTAAAGGTCGTAATTATCCTCTAATTTTGTATGTTTGCCTTATGAGACCTTATATAATAATGGTATGCCTGTTTCTGCTCTGCTGTTCGGGCGCGGCTACAGGTCAAACGATCAACGAGAAGGTGGTTGACGCGTTGGAGAAGAATGATCACGAAGCCTTGGTCTCCTGTTTTCATGCCATGGCCGATCTCCAGATTCCAGGATATAATGGGAATTTCAGTAAGAGTCAGGCATCAGTCATCATGAAAAAATTTCTCTCTGAACAACCTGTGGCTTCGGTAACTATTTCCAAAACCGGTGATAATAGTGACGGGAGCAGCTATGCTATGGGGGAGTTGGTTTCGGGAGGGAAAAAATACCGGCTCTATTTTGTGACAAAGGAGACAGAGGGCGTGGAACGTGTGCTGGTGTTGAAGATCACGTGGATTTAGGGGGCATGAGTAGGGTCGGGGCATGCCCCGACCGTACAGATGGGGTGATGGGGAATGAGGAATGGGGAATGAGGAATGAATTGCCGTCGGCTTTAGCCGACGGTTTGAGAAAGGATTGTTTTATTGGGCTTTAGCCCCATCTTTTTAGGCTGAAGCCCTGAAAATCATACCCTTTGTAGCCCGTCAGTTAAAACTGACGGCAACTGAAAACAGTAATAATAAACCTACAACAAACAACAGAACTATGAACGTTGAACAAATCGTAAAGATGGCTCTGTTGGAGGATCTTGGGGATGGTGATCATACGTCGTTGGCTACGATTGGGGAGGGGACGGAAGGGATGGCACAGCTTCTGGTTAAAGGGAATGGCGTGCTGGCTGGCATTCCGGTTGCCAGGGAGGTGTTCATGCAGGTAGATCCGTCGCTTCGCCTTACAGAGCTGATCGAAGATGGTAAGTTTGTTGAGTCGGGCGATGTCGCGTTCATCGTTAAAGGGGACATCCGGTCTATCCTGGCTTCGGAACGAACTGTGTTGAATTTCATGCAGCGGCTGAGTGGAATCGCCACCGAAACATTCAGGATAACGAGGCTGATCCAGGGCACCAACACGAAGATCCTCGACACGCGGAAGACAACGCCCGGATTTCGCGAGTTGGAGAAGTATGCCGTAAGACTGGGAGGAGGAGAGAATCACCGGATGGGGTTGTATGACATGATCATGATCAAAGACAACCATGTGGATTATGCAAAGGGGATTGAGAATGCGATCAAAGCTGTTGTCAGCTACCAGAAGAAGAGGGGTAAAAAATTAAGGGTGGAGATCGAGGTCAGGAATTTCGAGGAGTTGCTTGATGTGATCAATACCGGGAATATTGACCGGATCATGCTGGATAATTTCTCGGTGGAAGATGTCGTGTCGGCGGTGCAGGTAGTGGCCGGAAGGTTTGAGACAGAGGCTTCCGGGGGTATCACCATGGATAACGTCAGAAGGTATGCCGATACCGGAGTTGATTACATCTCTATGGGAAGTCTGACGCATCAGATCAAGAGTTTGGACATGAGTTTAAAGGCGGTAATCAAACGATTTTATGAAGATCCCCCCCCAGGTAAGTAAACACGGAAATCGCATCCTACTATGGAGACCGGTGAGAAAGCTGATCTGGGCTTCAAAGCGGCTCGTTTTGCCCGGATTTGACGGGATGCCATTATATGATGTCACCGTTTTTTTCTTCAGAGGATTGGCCAAGGGATATATTAATGCAAGGGCTTCGGCTATCTCCTTCTCCGTCGTGCTGGCTGTCTTCCCCTTCCTGATCTTTCTCTTTACTATCATCCCCTTTGTTCCTATTCAGAACTTCCAATCGGAGCTGCTGGAGATTATCCGGGGTTTTCTTCCGGGAACGGCGTGGGAATCGGTGAAGGGCACCATTGTAGATGTTATCACCCGGCCCCGGAGCGGACTTTTGATCCTGAACTTTATTCTCACGCTCTATTTCTCCACCAACGGCGTCAACAGCCTGATTGAAGCCTTCAACAGCACGGCTCATACCGTTGAAACCCGCACTGTTGTGAAGCAATACCTGATCTCCATCGTGTTGGTAATGATCATTTCCATGCTGCTAATCCTCTCGATAGGGCTGATGACAATTGGGACATGGTTACTCAACCTGATTTTTATGGAGTCTGTTGTCAACAGCTTTTTTTACCTTTTGATAATGCAGGTGTTACGCTGGATCACGATTGCCGCCCTGTTGCTGGTGGCTATTTCGTTCCTTTATTTCCTGGCTCCTTCCAAACGGGGCCGTTACAGGTTTATCTCTGCCGGCTCCATGCTGGCTACTATCCTGGTGATTGTCACCACCCTGGGATTTAACTATTATGTGGATAATTTTGCCAGATATAATGCCCTCTACGGATCCATCGGTACATTGCTGATTGTTCTGGTCTGGATCTACCTTAACTCTATCAGCCTGTTGATTGGTTTCGAGCTCAATGCAAGTATCATGAATGCCAGGCAGGCAGAGGAGGTAGGAAAGTAGGAAAGTAGGAAAGTAGGAAAGTAGGAAAGTGGGAAAGTAGGAAAGTAGGAAAGTAGGAAAGTAGGAAAGTGGGGAGGTAGACAGGGGTGAGGGTATAGGAGTATGGGGATTTCGGAGTATTGGTATTCACCACCATTCACCTAATTTCCTATTTTCCTAATTTCCTGATCTCATGACCTCATGACCCCATGACCTCCTGACTCCTTATCCTCTCACCTTCAACATTCCCCTGACAAACGGCACCAGTTCCCTTCTGTAGGCGAACCAAACAAGGAGAATGCTGGCAAGCAGTTGTGCGGCATGAAAGAGAATTCGGGTTTGGTTGGTAATGAAGGCTTCGGAGACGAGTACCAATGACATGAAGATGACCGGGAGGTAAGTGATCTTCCAGGGGTTGAAACTGTAATGGAATACCTTCCGGCTTTCCAGGTAGAGCAGAAGAGCTTGCAAGGGTTTCACCAGGAAGTTGACCCATACCGCACCCATCAGTCCGAGCCATTGGATCATGAAGATGGCGGCGACGATCTCGAAGATCGCACTGGCAGCAAAGATACGAGGCATCACCTTGGTTCGTTTGAAGAACATCAGGGGGGCCATGAACATGTAGAACCAGATGCGGGAGGCATAGCCGGCAGCCAGGATTGCAAGCAGACCGAAAGCCTGGTAGTAGATTTCCTTTTTGATTACGAGCGGAATCAGGATCGGAGCCAAAAGGACAAAGAGGGGAATCAGCAGCAGCACGAATGCCGTGAGGCCATTGTAGTAGCGGTTTACTTCGATGGTACTTCTGTTTAGGTGCTGATCTTTCCAGATAGTATAGACCTTAGGGTTCACCACATTGACCAGCCCAACAAGCAGTAACTCTATTCCCAGCACAAGTTTGACCCCAAAGTCATAGATCCCAACATAGGTCGGATCTGTCATAAAACGGAGGATAATAAAACGGTCGATATAACTCACCACCCAGGTGAGGAGGGCGTAAAGCATCAGGGGGGTGGTGAAGTTTACGATCTTTCTAACATAGGCCGTTTCCCAATGAAGACCATATTCAGTAACCAATAATATCAGGCAGAGTGATGCAGATAAAATAGCAGGTATCATCCGGCCAACGATAGGTCCATATAATGTGTATGGATAAAGATAGATTAAAACAAGTGATGCACCAATCGTTAGAAAGAAGTTAGAAATATTGATCCAGAAGAATCGTTCAGGTCTTTGCTGGTTTACCAGAAGAGCGGAATAGGTTTTAAAGATACCGTTAAAAACACCTGAGATAATTGTAAACAGGCCAAATGGTATCAATTCCAGAACATTGGCACCACTGAACGTCAGATCGAACAGACGTATGCCTCCTAAGGTAAACATAAGAAAGACAATGATCCCCGAAACAATCAGTCCAATAAATATGGTACCCAGAAACTTCTTTAACTCTATTTTATCATCTTTATGGTCAAAATATAAAACTCCTGCAGACATATCCAGGCCAAAGGAGGCAAGGATTTGCACGAAATACATTAAGCTGATAAACAGTGCATTGATCCCAAATTGAGCCGGCGAAAGGTAAGCAGTGAACCAAGGTATCAGCAAAAATCCAGAAGCATAGGGTAATGCGCCAACAATGGTATAGATTAGTGAGGATTTAAAAAAAGTGCGGGAGATCATCAGGAAGTTTCAAATGATTGTAATAAAGAGATGATTCTGGCTGACCTGATTTCCTGTGTGTAAAGATTCTGTACATGCCTTGCTGCATCCTCACCTGAATCCATATTTAGGGCTGTGTAGATTGCTTTCTCCAGCTCATCGATATTCCGGTGCTTCACAATTACACCGGTATCTCCGATGGCATCCGGGATTCCATTTACATTTGAGCCAACCGGGATGCATCCACATAACATCGCCTCATTCAATGTATTTGGCATACCTTCGGTGATGGATGCCTGAACAAATACTTTAGCCTGGTTGTAGTTTTGAAAAAGGATTTCGTCCGGACAAAAGGATTGAATAAGTTGAAGATTGGGAATCGTTGAGATGTGATACTGTTTTTCAACCCAGGCCATGAATCGTGAAGGAATGCCGATCAGAGTGAATGTAAGCGACATATTTCTTCTTGCCAGTTCAATAAAAAGATCAAATCCTTTATTGATGAAATCACTTTTATTGGACATTGTCCCAACAGTAAGAATTGAATTCGCCAGCCTCTCAATTGTCGGATCACGAAAATACTTTTCTGTATTAATCCCATTAGGGACAATCTCTATTTTTGTCGTTAAATCAGGGATGTAAAATTTAATCCCATCCTTTTTTCCTAAAGGGTGATAGTAGTAATTATCATGAAAAATCAATGATTCATGATTTGGAATTATTAAACTACAATTTCTCAATGCATACTTCACAAACAGGGCTCTGATTTTCTGATGGTATACACCTTTCCCAAGTTCAGGATAAGATACAGCCTCCTGCCCTCCTGCAAATATTAACACCTTCATACGAAGAAGTTTTCCTAGAAATGAGAGGATGGCAGCATGATAATCGGCAAACCAGGTTATCATAAATTTTGTACCTCTTCTATGCCTTACAACAAACCAGGCCATTGCGAGTAACCTCAAAAAGAAAAAAACCTTTCCTCCGGATTGATTAAGTAAAAAAGATTTTACAGGATAGACGCTATCGAGTGTCGCTTGATCGGAAAGGACAAATGATGAGTTTGCATGTTTGATATACAGAATCCTGGTTTTACTCTTCACCTTCATAATTATGATGATTGAACTCAATACAGGTTCTCAACCCTTCAAGGATTGTTGTAACAGGCTTCCACCCAAGTTGTGATTTTGCCAGGGAAATATCAGCATAAAGGTCAAATATCTCATTTTGTCTTTCATCAGCCCTGTCGCGATAAGGCTTATCTGAATGGAGTAACGAGAGGGTTTCATGGATTAATTCCCTGACGCTTGTAGAGTATCCACTTCCAATATTGTATATCCCCGGCTCTCCTGAAACAGAAAGTATCAATGCATCTACAAGGTCGTTGATGTATATATAATCTCTCCTGGGACGCAGGTCGTTGACTTCGATGACCTCTATTTCGGGATTCATTGCCATTTCGACGATCTCCGGAATCAGGAACAATGCAGACTGACCCGGGCCATACGCATTGAATGGTCTGAATATCGTTGTTGGAATCGAGAATTGTTCTGAGAAGTACCTTACAATCTGCTCCGCAGATAGTTTGCTATGGCTATATGGGTTGTAAGCCGATATAGGATGCCTTTCATCGATAGGCAAGTATTCTGGTTTCCCATAAAGATAAGAACTGATGTAGGTCAGTGGAATTCTGTGATCTTTGCAAAACCGTAATGTTTCAACCGTGCCCATCACGTTGACCTGGTAAAAAAGCGCTGGGTTCTTCCAGCTTTCAGGAACAAATGTTTTGCCTGCAAGATGAAATACATGCTGAACATGCATCATTGAGAAAATATCCAGCGAGTTAGGTCCAGTGATATCCCCTTGATCAATATCAAAAGGGAGAACAGAATGCCCATTAAGTTTGAGCTTATCGACAAGGGCCCGACCAATGAATCCACTTGAGCCTGTTACGATGATATTCATGAGAGGAACCCTTCAATTGTTGGCAAATCGTTATTTGCTTTATCATAATCATCAGGCCGGCCTATATCAAGCCAATATCCTGAATAGGGGAAAACCTGAATCTCTTCCTTAACACTTAACAATTTATGGATCAGATCATCAAATCCGAATGCATGATCCGGTACATAATTCAGAATTCTCTTACTCATGGCATAAACGCCCATACTGACAATAAAGGAGTAAACAGGTTTTTCTTTGAAGTTTTCAATCCGTTTATGCTCAGGGTCCATTTCAATTACCCCAAAATCAATATTGGCATCACGAACATACGTTGATACCGTGAGGTTTGCACGATTTTTGGTATGTTGATCAAATAAGGTCTGGAAGTTCATATCTGTCAGCAAATCACCATTCATGACCAGAAAATTCTCTGGTAGATCATGGATCATTTTCAGTGGAGCAACAGTTCCGAGAGGGCTCTCTTCTTCAGAATAGGTGATTTTCATTCCTATTTTCTGACCATTTCCAAAAAACGCTTTGATAATCTCGGCAAAATGGTTTACACATATTGTGACATCGGTTATATTGTATTTTTTTAACTGATGTAATAAGATGTCAAGTATCGCACGTTCTCCAATGGGAACCAACGGTTTTGGAATAACCGTAGTATAGGGTTTCAACCTTGTTCCTTTTCCACCTGCCAGAATGACTGCTTTCATCCCAATAACTACTAGATGTTGTAAATATTCGATTTATATAAGAGGTTCGAATCCTGAGACTGGAACCATTCGATTGTTTGTTGAAGTCCCTCCCCGAGTGAAACTTCAGGACTCCAGCCAAGCAGGTCAAATGCCTTCCGGTTATCGGCCAACAACCGCTCAACTTCACTTTTCTCAGGTCTCTTTCTTTCATCCGTTTGAACAACGTTGATCTCTTTTCCCATTAACGAGCCTATCTTTTTTGCAAGGTCACCAATTGATATCTCGCTATTTGTTCCAAGGTTGATAACCTCTCCCACTGAACGGTCTGATTCAGCTCCCTTCACGAAACCATCTACCGTATCCTGCACAAAATTAAGATCCCTGGTTGGGGTTGTAGATCCAAGATGAATCGTCTCTTTTTCGGCCATGATTTGCGTGATGATCGTAGGTATCACTGCGCGCGCAGATTGACGTGGACCATAGGTATTAAATGGGCGGACAATGGTTACCGGTGAAGAAAAGGAGCGAAAAAAAGAGAGTGCCAAAAAATCGGCTGAGGCCTTAGTTGCTGCATATGGCGATTGTGGATTGACTGGGTGTTCTTCAGTAATCGGGACAAACTGGGCTGTTCCATAGACTTCGGACGTGGAGGTATGAACGACCTTCCCGACGTCATGATTTCTGGCAGCTTGAAGGATATTTAAGGTTCCTTTGACATTGGTATCTACATATGTTTCAGGGGAATGATATGAAAATGGGATCCCAATCAATGCTGCCAGGTGAAATACAACATCCATTCCCTTCATCGCTTCAGAAACCCCATTTGGGTCTCTAACATCGCCTGTAATAATGCGAATATTATTTTTAATCTGATCGGGGGAGTAGTCTATCCAACCCCATCTGTTGAACGAGTTATAATGTACAAATGCTGTAACTTCGCAATGTTTTTCAAGCAACTTTCCAATCAGGTGACTTCCAATGAAACCGCCTGCCCCAGTTACGAGAATCCGTTTTCCTGATAAAATCATGAAATAAAATTTTATTCTGACTGTAACTTATAATGGCAAAATTAACAATATCTGGAAAGAAGCAGCTTAGATTTATTTTCTACATTTGTTCCACAATCGAACAGATCATAAAGTATTACTGGGGTTTATGGGTGATAACAGGCGCACAGAAGTAAGGTTTTGGGATAAATATTGGTCTGTCCAAAAGAGTTCTTCCAGATCTGGCAGAGAAAGTTTACAGATCAAAGAGATAAAGAAGTTGTTCAATCAATATCTTCCTAAAGGAAAGGATATTAATGCGTTGGAGATTGGAGGTGCTTATGGAGAGTATCTCATGTATCTGCATGACCATCTCAACTATCAGGTGAATTCTCTGGATTACTCAAAAGAGGGAAACGACGCCACTCTCCAACGATTTAAAGAAGCAGGGAGGGAGATTCGGGTTTTTGAACAGGATCTTTTTGGGGATCTTTCTGCTATTCCCTCTTTCGATATTGTTTTTTCGTTAGGGTTTATAGAACATTTTGATGATCCATTACCAGCAGTTGCAAAGCATCTTGAACTGGTGAAACCAGGCGGGATTCTCCTGCTTGGAGTGCCTAACTTAGGTGGGATTTATAAAACTGTCTTACGACGAGCTGCTCCCTCTTTTGAGGTAACACATAATTTGGAAATCATGCAGATAGATTCATGGAATGTATTTGAGACAAAATTCGACCTAATGCCCATTTTTAAGGGATATGTTGGTGGGTTTGAACCTCTGAACATGAAGAAACGTGAGCTTAATACCATTGTTGCCAGAGGATTGAATTTGATCGCAACGGCTCTTACAGTAACCCTCTCCTTTCATTTTTCCTTTCTGCGAAAATTCAATTCTCCTTTCTGGAGCGGATATATGGTTGGTATCTATAGGAAGTTTTGATATGAACAATCGACTTTTTCTACTTTCTATATATATTTTAATCATACAGTGCAATATCCATATTTCATGTAATGGTCAAACATCCGCTATAACAAATCCTAAAGAATTTATCATTAATTATATAGACTCATTAAACAGAGAAGCAATCTTAAACAGCAATAAAAATATCGATCTTCTGAAAGATTATGGTGACCGTGCCATGAATCTCGCAACCCGTATCCAATATGAAAAAGGAATTGCAGAGGCTACCTACGCTCTGGCGACTTATGAATCATCACTTGAAAATTATTACCAGGCATTGGATCTTTTCTATAATTATCTGGATTTTGTTAAAAAGAGTGAAAATAAATCAACTGAGGTAATCTTATATGTAAAAATGGCGATACTCTATCTCGAAATCGAGAATTATGAAATCGCCTTGATATACTGTAACAACGCTCTTGAATTATCTAATAAAACAGGGACTCCTTACGATATTGCCCTGGCAAACCAATGCATGTCATTATATAATTATCACATTCGTGAAATCTCTATAGCAATTGGATTTGCAAATACAGCTTATAAATACGTTCTGCTTTCCAAAAACCTTGAACTTGAAGGGCGTATTGAGAAACTTCTAGGAGACCTTTACATTGAAGAGGGTCAGTTTCCCGCCTGCCTTACTTATTATCAAGAAGCTCTTCAAAATTTCAAATTGTTGAATAATACAATAGAGATTGCGATCATACTTACACGGATCGCACATATTTATCAACTTGAGGGAGATTTTTCTGAGGCCTTTAACTATTCGAAGGAAGTATTAAAAATTAGATTATCACAGAACAACAAAGAATTTATCAGTCATGCTGAGATAAACCTGGGAACTGCATTCTTAAACATTGGACAACAAGATTCTGCTTTACAATACTATCTCGTAGGGCTTTCCATAGCCTTTGAATCCAAGAACCTGACTGCTACTGAATTTGCGCTCAAGCAACTTTATGAGTTTTATAAAAAAAGATGTGACTATCCGCAAGCGTTGAGCTATTTTGAGAAGTATACCAGTATACGTGATAAAGTCAGCATGGAGAAGAACAACTCGAAATTAAACGCATTTGAGTTAAGATATCAGGAGAAAGAAAAAGAGGCTCAGATAAATATACTTCAAAAAGAGAATGAGATACAGCTCCTCTCTTTAAAAAACCGAAGTTATTCTGAGCTGATAACTCAGTTCATCATTGGTGCCATTGGGGCATTGCTCTTAATCCTGGCTTATATTTTCGAACGAAACAAACTGGGAAAAAGTAAACTTGAGAGAATCAATAAAAAGTTAAACAATGAGGTTGAAGAACGAAAGCTGACAGAAGCCAAACTCCGGACAAGTGAAGCGTTATACCGCTTTGTAACAGAACATACACTTGATCTCATTGTGCGGATGGATCGGAATTTCCGCTACCTCTATATCTCGCCATCAATTCTACAGATGTTCGGATATGGTCCGGATGAGCTAGATACGGTTCCTGTTATCCAGAATCTCATTCCTGAGAGTTTCAATGATGAGTTGAGAATCCAGTACATGGAGATGATACGTGCAAAAGAGCCTGTCATGCTAACACATCAGTCAAAACGCAAAGATGGTTCTCTTTTCTGGTCAGAAAGTCTGATGAATCCAATTTTTGATAAAGATACGGGGAAACTTGTCGAGACGATTACTGTGATCCGCGATATAACTGAAAGGGTTGCCTTTGAAGAATCGCTCTCTGAAAATGCAAAGCAAAAAGAGCTGCTGCTGAGAGAGATTCATCACCGTGTAAAGAATAATTTCGCTATTCTGGTAAGTTTGATGAATATGCAAAAGGTGAGCTCCCATCCGGGGGATTTCAATGACTTTCTGACCGACCTGCAGGGTCGGATACGGACCATGTCATTGGTTCACGAACTTTTATACCGGTCATTTGAACTAGATTATATACAATTCGGAGAATACCTGGGACAACTTATCAGCATCATATCCAGGGCATATAATACACAACCCGTCAAGATTCACTCCACCATCGAGACATGCATCCTTGATGTTGAAATAGCACTGCCACTGGGACTTATCGCCAATGAGATTCTTACGAATGCATTCAAATATGCAATTGCTGATCAGCCGGATGGAGAGTTATGGATTAATCTGAAATGCTGCTATGATGAGGCCCATCCCGAAGAGCCTTATACACATACCCTCACAATCAGGGACAACGGGCCCGGCTTGCCTGTTGACTACTCTCCCGACAAGCAAGGGTCAATGGGCTCACAAATTATTACCTTATTAATTGACCAGTTGGAGGGACGGCTCGACTTTTCCGGAGATAATGGGGCCACTTTCACCATCTATTTTTCGGATGCGAAACGATTATAGGTTTTGGAAATGTTTACTTTTACGCCATGAACACAAACCAGGAACAGATCACCTTTATCGGAGCAGGAGCTATCGGGACTGCCCTGGGGAACATCCTTTCATCAAAACCGGAATACAGGGTTATCTTACATTCGATTGATGATGAAGCTGTTCACTCCATTACATTTAACCATCAGAATCCGAAATATTTTCCATCGATCCAGTTACATCCTGAGCTGAAAGCTACCACCAACAACCAGGTCATCAGGAATTCATCAGTCCTCTTTCTCGCGATCCCCTCAGGTATCATCATTGATTACCTGGAGTCTATTCAACCCTTCATCCCTGAAAGTGCTATCCTGGTCAATCTTGCCAAAGGGTTCGGAACTGAACATAAAACCATCTGTTCATGTCTGCAACAACGATTCCCAAACCCTGTATGCACGCTGAAAGGGCCCACATTTGCCAGGGAGATCATCACCCTTCTGCCAACCGGGTTTTCACTAGGGTATTCACATGAGAGTCAGATCGACACATTCAAAAAACTTTTTTCAAATACAACCATCTATCTTGATTTCACGCCCGATATATCTGGCGTAGAAATCCTCAGCATTCTGAAAAATATCTATGCCATTGTTCTTGGTATTGTTGATGCCCAATTCAACTCGCCAAATCTGCGATTCCTGATCCTTACCAAAGCCTTCCGCGAGATGCGGAGAATTTTACACCATTTTGGCGGATCGGAAGAGACCCTGTTCAACTACTGCGGATATGGAGATTTCACGCTTACGGCACTCAATGATCTTAGCAGGAACCGAACCCTTGGACTTCTTATTGGGAAAGGCTTCTTTACCGAACATGTCTCTCACGAGTTGGTTCTGGAGGGGAAAACAGCTGTAACCATCTTTTATGAAGAGCTTTCAAAAAAGCTGATAGTTCAGGAGCACTTCCCGATTGTGGCTGAATTGTATAAAATATTCAATAACTCTTACGACATCTCCTCCTTCGTAAATGCTATCCTGGCGCTGCGGGAGTCGTGATTATTCGTATCTTTGCATTTAAATTCCAGGACTAACACCCTGGATTAACCTGGGACTTACACCCCGGGATATGGGGCTGACCGGTTTTGACAGCAGTGAAGTGGCCTTGTAAGCATGCCGAGTTTTTGTACAGGGGTCTCGAAAAAACATCTGTGCAAGCCATAATAACTGGCGACTATCAATATCAAATGGCTGCATAACTTTAGAAGTTAATGCGCCTTTGTCTCCCGGAAAACCTTTCTCAGCGGTGTTCCGGATGAGGCATCAAAAAAGTTGAGATAGGTGTGGTGAGGTTCCGGCATCACAGCGAAATAAAGGAACTACGGATCTGATAGGTTGGCCGCTGGCCGGTTGGGTCCCGACAATCAACCAGAGGATAAGCATGTAGAAAGCATTGTT